>JABISG010000070.1 GCA_018699955.1 Planctomycetaceae bacterium
AGTGCTTTCCGCATCGCACTGGCGACACGCCAGTGGCACCCGGTGATGGAATGATTCGATTGTTTTGTGAACTGTCCATACTGGTCTGCTGTCTGAAACGATTGCGGCGGTCTCAAATCAACTCGTGGATCGGTTTGCCGTCCGGCAGGATGGGGATGGGGCGGCCGGCATTGGTTACGGTATGTTGTGTCGTGTCGATGCCCAGATGCCGGTACATGGTCGCCAACACGTCGGTCGGGCTGACGGGCCGGTTGGAGGGGACATCGCCGGTTTTGGTCGAGGTGCCGATGACCTGCCCGACATTCAATCCGCCGCCGGAAAGCAGAATGCTCATCAGTGATCCCCAGTGATCGCGGCCGCCGGTTTTGTTGACGCGGGGCGTGCGTCCGAATTCACCCCATACAATCAACAGAACTTTTTTGTCGAGGCCGCGCTCGTACAGGTCGGAAATTAACGCGGCGAGCATCTGGTCGAGCGGCGGACCGGAAATATCCATTCCTCGCGACGGGCCGTTCGAGCCGTCGGCGGGACGATCATCATTCACAATGTTGAGATGCCAGTCCCAGCAGAGCGAATCGGGGGCGGTACTCATGGTGACGAACGTCACGCCCGCTTCGACGAGCCGTCGGGCGAGCAGTCCCATTTGTCCCCAACGGTGTCGGCCGTATTTGTCTTGCGTGGCCGTCGTCTCCTGGTTGAGATCGAATGCCCGCCGCGCGGCACCGCTGGTCACCATGTCGAGCGCATTCCGATTGAAGCGGTCGATTCCAGCCATCGTTCGCGTCGCATCGGCATTTCGCGCAAAACGATCGAGTTCGGCTAACAGCGAACGGCGGTCGCTCACGCGGTCCAGAGTCACATCGTCGGCCAGCTTCAGGTTTGACGTTGCGGCTTGGACTGGGATCGGCTGAAAACGGTTTTGAAACGGATTTTGCAGGATGGTGAACGGCCCTTGTCCCGCGCCCAGATAGCTCGCCCCCATCACCGTGCCGATGACCGGGTTGCGCGTCTGCTCTTCCGACAGCAACACATAGGGCGGCAGACCCGGCTGCGCGGAACCGCGAAATCTCGAAGTGATCGAGCCGGTTGATGGATGTGTCGTGCGTCCGGTCAAACCGGGATAACCGGTCGAACACCAGTGACAGCCGACGAAGTGTCCGTTGGTGGTGTGGGAGACCGTACGAATGATGGCGGCGCGATCGGCAGCTTGTGCGACCATTGGCAACTTCTCACAGAACTGCACGCCGGGCAGTTTCGTGTCGATAGCGGAATAGGGGCCACGGATTTCAGCCGACGCGGCAGGCTTGGGATCGAACGTCTCAAACTGGCTCGGCCCGCCCCCAAGCCAGATCTGGATCACGGCTGTGTCGGGTGTCGAGGTTGTTCTGCCGTTGCTTTGTGAGTCTTCGGCGTCTGAGGCTGCCTGCAGGCGCAGGACGTCACCCAACAACAGCCCCGCGCCGCCGGCCGACAACGTCGAGCGGAGAAACCGTCTACGAGATTTCTGTGGTTTGCCGAGCAATGCGCCTTTGCCCTCCCCTACGTCGCATCAACCGATGTTTATTACATACAGCGTAACGTATGCGGTGACGACAGGGAAGCTCGTTTCGGCTCGGGTGCCACTGAGTGATGCACCCTGCGATTTCTAATTCGCGTTGGACTGGTTGCCGGTGGCTGGCTTGGGTCCTGGCTTTGGCTGCTGTGCTAGTAGTTGGGTGCGATAGGTTCGCAACGGTCGCAGCAGCGATCGTTCGAGGACGCGTTTGCGTGAATTCCAATCCGCAGCATCAAGGTTATTGTCGGTGTAGAGTTTCTCCATCGCCGCGAATGCCGCCGCCGTCGCCGACACGCTTTCGGCGACATCGTTCAGGGCGACGTTTTTGGAAATTGGGGTTCCTGCGCCTCGTCCATGCCAGCGCGACTTGAGCATTTGCAGCAGCGAATCCAAATGGTCGCGCCGCGCCATCGCATTGGGAACGGCCTGCGGATGATCGACCAACAAGTTCAGTGCCGCCACAATGTTGCGAACCGAACGGTCGCGCGGATCGGAGTAGTACACCAGATACAATCGGTGTTCCAGTTCGGCCTGTGGATCGGGATTTTCGGTGCGATCGTACAATCTCACAATTTCGTCGTGAAGAAAGAAGCTCACCAATGGATCGTACGGTTGAGAAAACTCAGCAATGTGTTGAATGTTGGTGGCGTTCGGGGTTTTTACCGCCGTTCCCAATGCCGAAAAATATTCCTTCCGCCGTTTGTCATCGGGATGCAAAGTACGCTTGGGATCGCCCCCTTTGACTGGCATGATGATCGAACGAGATTTCGTTTTCATTCGTTTGCGTAGCGTTTTTCGATAAGCCCATTTCTCGTCGGGATAGCGAATGATGAGATTGCGCTGGCCGGAAATCTCTTCCAGTCGCAGCAGCGCATCACTGGCATCGTCCCTGGTGTTCCACTTCAGAAGACTGCCGGTGCGGCTCGCCAGCACGTCGCGGATTTCCTCCCACTTGGCTCCCCACCGCATCACTTCCAACGGCAACCGGTGTGCCAGATGGCCGTTGGCTGCGGTGTTGGAAGCGGCGTCGGTTTCGGCGACAAATTTCGTCAGGGTCGTCGGGTGGTAAGCCGAGAGATTTAGCGGCACAACCCAGTCCCAGCCCAATTGTCCCAGAACATTACGGACGTGGTCCGCTTCGAGTCGCGCCATCAAGCCTTCACGCATCAGCCCCTTCGGCGAGTTGGTGGCCACTAGCGCCAATTCGCCGGAAGCGGTCTCTATGGCTGTCACCGTCTGAAACGCTTTTTGCAGGGTTGCGGTGACGGCACGCAACGGCCCGGGGCCGAAATCGACGTATTGAAACCGCTGGCAGAATATGCCGTCATCCGCCAGTTGGTTGGCGGCATTGCGGTAGAACTCCAACGTGTAATAGGGCGTCGATTTGGCAAGCGCCGGCTGATCGGGCGACGAGATGATCACATCGTACTGTTCGTCGGCAGCGGCGAGCGCCAATGTCGGGTCGATGGGCAACATTCTCACGCGGCCGTCTTCAAACAGATCGCGTTTCTCTGCCGCCAGCACATTCTCTTTCACCAGCCGAATCAAGGCCGGATCACTTTCTACACACGTCAGTTGCTGCAACGGAAAATGAAAGCATGTATCGAGTGTGACTCCACCTTGTAATCCCAGTAGCAGCGTCCTTTGCGGATTGTCGTGCAACACCAGCGGCAACGCAGCCTGCATCACGTCGGCCGAAAACTGCGGGCAGATACGCGTGTTATTGCTGACAATCGCTTTGGGAATTCCGCTCTCGCGCAGCTGCAACTGAGTGCCGCGCATGCTCCAGAGAGTGTACGTTCCGTGTTCGCCTTCTTGCCGGGCGACCAGACGCCCTTCATCGATGTATGGCAGCAGTTGCCCCTGCAGGCCGCTTCGTTTTGCGAGAAAGACGTGCGTCGAAAACAGCAGCCGCGCCGACTCGGCTGGGTTGTACTGTTGGCGGACAAACGGAGACAGCGCTGCCAGACAAAGCAGCGAGGCAATGCTTGCCCGCGCGAGCCGACCGCTTGGAATTTCACGCGTTGCCAACCAGCGGAACAATGCCAATCCTGCGAGTGCAATTGAGACAAACGGCAGCAAGTTCTCCAACGGCCATTGCGGTAACAACAACCAGCGCACGGCCAGCATTCCAGCGACAAAACTGAACAGCAGGAGCTGCGGAAAGCTTCCGGCCGTTTCGTTTTCCGCTTGGCGCTGTGGCGCAACTGCCAGCATTCCCCAGGCAAATCCGAATGGAGCGAGCATGCTGCACACAATCAAACACCGCAACACAATCTGGAGCCAGACCGACGAGACGTAGGAGTTCAGCAGCAACATCCCTCCAACGTACCAGGAAAAGAGAAGCGGGATCAAACCGCACCAGCCGGCCGCCAACAGGGCGGCTCCACACCGCAAGGTCGTCTGTGAGCTGGTTACGTTTGAGAAACCCGGTTTCTGCGCTGGGGATGTTCGTAGGTGACGGGCCGTCCAGAGCATTCCCAGGGCGGCAGTGAAGAGTAATGCGGCCCATTTTGTCCAAACAAGAAAGCCGACTGTCGGCATCAGTTGGTGTGTCATTCGCGTTGCAATCGCTGCGAGGCCACCAAGAAACACGACGATACTCGCGGTCCAAAGTGAGTCGGCATGCGAGGCGATCGAATGCCGCCGTCGTTGCGGTTGGAGTGTGGGCGTTGGCGTTTCTTCGACTTCAGTCGCAACCGACGAGTTTCTCCACGCCAGCGCAAACAGTCCGGCGGTACAAGCAATTGCGACGTAGGAAACTGCCTGCAGCCCGAAAAACGGCGCCAACAGCAGCACATCGCCGAGAATTCCTGCCGCTATCCCCACTAGAAACGGAAAATAAACGACCGGCAGTCGCTCACCCGATTTCGAGCCGTCAGGCCGGCAAGGCCAAAGGTTAACCAGTTGAATTGGCAACCGAGTGATTGCATAAACGGGCAATGCCAGCGCAACAAATGCGATTGCGAATGACAGCAACAATCGCGGACCGGGAGCGGCCAGTGTTTCCACCGAGAACTGCCCGATTAATTCGTTCGCTGCCTGCATCAGCCACACAAATCCAACGCTCCATGCAGCCGGTACCAGACACAAGAGTGCGAATGCACCCAGTGGCGCTTCTCCGCCGGAAATTTGTGGACGCGGTCGTCTCCACGCGAATTGGATTCCGAGCGTCAGCGACAGTGCGACTGCCGTCGTTGTTGTCAGCGACAGGCCAAGCAGGGCTGTTAACTGATGGCACCAGCTAACGATAAAACAGCCGCCAATCGCGCCAAACAGGAAGGCCGTTCCCAGTTGTGAGCCGACAAGCCGACCGGCACGTACCAATCCAGATCGAACGAACGAAAATCGCATGGCGTCCCTGCCGCATGGGGTCCGAAACGTCGGAATCCGTTCGGCGCAGTCCGGTTGCGCCGAGGAGAGACACGTTGTACCGCAATCGGTGAGTTCGCAGCAAGATCAGTCGGGCGACGACGAGACTCAAACTTCCCAAGTGCCGGGTGATGCCGATTCGGATTGGATGCCATGCGTCGATTGAGGCGGGAACATTCGGTCGATCGGTCTCACAGGAAAATGCTTTCCAGCGCGAACAGTACAACTGCGGAGGTGATTGTCACCATAAGAATTGTCATTCCTGCCGTGAAGGCGATGAGAAAGCCACGCCAGCCGCGAGTTGCAACCAGATAGCTTGGAACGGTGATGTACCACGTGAAAAATACGAATGTGCCAAGGTCAAAGCACGGAGTTGATCGTCGAGAACGCGCATCCCGGCAAACCCACAAGGCGAGAAATGTCGCAGTCCCAAACGAAAATACGAACTGGACAAGCGGAGCAACTATTGATTGAGTCGCCCCGTAGACTCCACAGTAAATTCCCAACAGCAGGGCTACTGCGTATAGAGCACCATACGAGCGTAGGAATTCAATGACGCGCACAGAACGGCCTCTTGGCGAGTGGCCCTGCCTCGATATCGGGGTAGTCCAGATTCCAAAGACTATTCGCCGGAAGTGGAATGTATCCGTGCGTGCACGTGTTGTCAATCAGCATGCGCGAAGCTAAGAGACACATCTCAGGTGGGGTGAGGGTGCGTAGTGACCGCATTCATGCGGTTTGATGGCTTTTTGAAGCAACCGAACCCGATAAATCGGGTCACTACAAACCACCCCACTGCGGTCGTTGCCGTTTCAGCAACTGACGAGGTGTTCCTCGCGCGCGGCGCGCTCTCTTACGGTCCGCGTCAGCAACGTCTTGAACTCATCGAGAGTGACGTTGCGCAGGTCGCGACCGGATCGCTCCAACTCATCGAGCGTAAGTTGCACGGGGTCGGAATCTCGTTGTGAGCGGTAGTTTGCGCTGGCCGCTGCTTCATTTGTTGTAATGTGTGGTTTGTTCATGCTTTCAATTCCGTGTCTAACGGACTTCGTGCGTCAGCTGCACGGTGGAATGACACGCCACGGTGGGTAAGGTTCGCAGGCGGGTCTCTGGGGAAGGATTTTTCTGCAACGACTGTTTGACGGATCGTGCGTCGGTTCGGTTCCGGGGAATTGACGCAAATCTGCAGAATTTCTAACCGCGTTTTGGGCACTCACGGCGAGTGGAACGGCGAAAGGCGGCGGTCCCACACTTTTCGGCCCGAACGCATCGTGGGCGTTCCCTACAGATATCGGCCGCCCGCAGTGAATTCGCCATTCCGTGTTCAAATATTCTGGCCGAAGAACTCGGAATGCCGCTATTTCGGTATCGTGGGTTCCGCCCAGTCGGGCAGGCCGTCGAGACTGATGCCGAATTGTGGGATGATAAAGAGGTAAGTGGCTGCCGTTATCAGCAGCACGCCAAGCAAATTCAGCGCGATGCCATACCGCGCCATGTCGCCCATGCGAACTCGTCCGGAACCGAAAACGATGGCATTGGGTGGCGTGGCAATCGGCAGCATGAACGCGCAGCTGGCCGAGATTGTGGCGGGAATCAGAATCAGCCGCGGATCGATTCCCAGCTTTGGACTGACGCTGGCCAGAATCGGGATCAAGGTGCTGACGGTGGCAACGTTCGATGTCAATTCGGTGAGAAACGTCAACAGCAGGCAGACGGCGGCGATCAACAACCACAGCGGCCAGCCCTCGACACCTTCAGCAAAACGGACGCCAATCCACTCCGAGAGACCACTGCCAGTGAACGCGCCGGCCAGCGCGAAGCCGCCGCCAATCAGCAGCAGAATGCCCCAAGGCAGCCTCACGGCGGTCTCCCAGTCCATCAGGTATTGCGGTCGATGTTTCTCGTCGCGCGCGGCCGGCAGGAAGAACATCAACAACGCCATCGTCATCGCCACCGTGGAGTCATCGACGTATTTCCCCGCCAGTTCTCTTTCGACACCCAGGTGAACCAAACCCGATTGCAGCGGGACTCCCCAACTGTAGGGAAATGTGAACGCCCCGAATTGCAAGGGCTTTCGAAAGATCCACAACAACGCCGTCGAAGCAAACACAACCAGCATCAAACATTCGGCAAAACTCGGCCGTCCAAGTTGTCGCAGCTTATCGCCGAAGAAACTCCGGTCGAGCATTTGCCCCCCGGGAAATCGAGGCAGCCGCCACACCAGCACGGCCCACGTGCATAACAGAAAGACAATTCCCAGCGGCGCGATGGCGACCATCCAGCGCCCGGCCGACATTTCCGGAGCAGAGGGGAATCCGTTCTCCCAGATGCCGACAAACGCAACGTTGGTCGGCGTTCCAACCAGCGTGGTCAATCCGCCAATACTGGCCGCGTAGGCAATACCCAGCAGCAGCGCCAGCGTCAGTCGCGGCATGACATCACTCGCCGGCCCATTGGTGGTGCTTGCCGTTAAATCAGACGCCGGGCTGAGGTCGCGCAGCGATGAGATCATCGCCAGCGCGATCGGCAGCATCAGCAAGGTGGAAGCGGTGTTGCTGATCCACATCGACAGAAACGCCGTGGCAAGCATGAATCCGAGCACGATCCGCTTCAGGCTGGTTCCCAGCAGCCGCACAACATGCAAAGCCATACGGCGATGCAGCCCCCATTTTTCGATTCCCAACGCGATAATGAAACCGCCGAGAAACAGAAAGATGCTCTTGCTGATGTACGACTTGCTGACATCGGCGGCGCTCTGAATGCCGAGCAACGGAAACAATGCTAACGGCACCAAACTGGTGGCGGCAATGGGAATCGCCTGCGTCAACCACAGCACGGCCATCAAGGCGGTAACCGCTGCCAACCGCTGAGCCGCCGGAGGAAGATCGGCCGGCGCGGGATAGAACCAGACCAGAAAAAACAACAGACAGCCGCCGACCTTACCGATCGTCGGCAGCCAGCTGTTATTGGAGTTGGCAGCAGATGGTGGCATGGAGTGGTTCTAGGTGATTGGCTCGAAGATAAGGAGGAAGGGGTATAAGGAGAGGGGGAGGAAATTCCGAAGTTGGAGTCTCCCCAACTCCCCCGCTCCTTATCTCTCCCTCTCACTCCGTCACGGGTGAACGAACTGATGCCCCTCCGGGCGAACGGTGAGGACTGAGCATGGCGCTTTGCGGACGACCTTTTCGGCGACGCTGCCGAGCAGCAACTGCGAGATGACACTTCGGCCGTGTGTGCCGAGGACAATCAGGTCGATGTCATTCTCTCTTGAATCGCGAATGATTTGTGTGAACGGAACGCCGTGCACCCAGCGACGTTGAATGTCCAAACCGGCGGCATCATCGGGCAGAACCCAGTTTTCGAGCCGCTCTTCCGCGTACGTCTCAAACTCGACCGGCGACGGCAGCGGGAAACTGTCGAAAGCCGCAATGTAGACGCCGGGATCTTCGATGACGTGCAACAGGTGCAGCGTCGCGGAAAACCGTTTGGCCAGTTCAATCGCATAACGCGTGGCAGTAAGCGACGTCTCACTGAAATCCGTCGGCAACAAAATGTTCTTGAGATCGATCATCTTAACGTCTCTCCTTTTGCGGCTTGAAATCGGCAGTAGAGTAACGATACCCGACACGGGTTGGGTTGGCCAGCGCTCATCACCAACAACACCAGCCCGCAGCGCAAGCAAGGGTTTGATTCCTTCCACTTGCAGATGCCACCGCCTGTTCCTTGTCTAATCGAAGCGACTCCGTCAACCTGTGGTTTTCACGGGCAGCACAACATTTTGAGGAACAGCATCAATGACCGACATTTGTTTTTCGACGGCTTGCGAACTGGCGGCACAAATTCGGGCGAAGGAGATTTCCTGCCAGGAAGTGATGCAGGCCCATCTCGATCAAATCGAGCGTGTAAACCCGCAGGTCAATGCCATTGTCACACTGTTGCCCGAGCGGGCGATGGAAGATGCCAAGGCCGCCGACGAAGCGCTAGCGCGTGGCGATGCGATCGGCCCGCTGCATGGGTTGCCGGTCGCTCACAAGGATCTGGTGCCAACGAAGGGGATTCGCACCACATACGGTTCGCCGATTTATAAGGATCACGTTCCCGATGAGGATGCGTTGATCATCGAACGCATGCGGGCCGCCGGTGCGATTAGCATCGGCAAAACGAACACGCCGGAATTCGGAGCGGGCAGCCAGACGTTTAACCCAGTCTTCGGCGCGACCTGTAATCCTTATGACACCACGAAGACCTGCGGCGGCAGCAGCGGCGGGGCGGCAGTGGCGTTGGCTTGTGGAATGTTGCCGATTGCCGACGGCAGCGACACGGGCGGATCGCTGCGCAATCCGGCAGCGTTCTGCAACGTGGTTGGGTTACGCACCTCACCGGGCCGTGTCCCCATGTGGCCGAACGATACCGGTTGGTTTCCGATTTCCGTTCAAGGCCCGATGGCCCGCACCGTGGCCGACACCGCGCTGCTGCTGAGCGCGATGGCCGGACCGGATGCTCGATCCCCGATCTCGCTCTCCGAACCGGGTGAGCGGTTTCGTGAGCCGCTTGATCGCGTCTTTGCCGGCGTGCGGATTTCCTGGAGTCCCGACTTCGGGAATCTGCCAATCGACCCACGCGTTGCCGCCGTGATGGAAAAACAACGCGGCGTGTTCGAGTCGCTGGGCTGTGCGGTGGAAGATGGCGAGCCGGACTTCAGCGATGCCGACGAGACCTTCAAAGTCTGGCGGGCGTGGCGGTTTGAATTGAAGTTCCGCGAGTTGTTGAAGACTCACGGGGAGCAGATCAAAGAAACAATTCACTGGAACGCCGCAGAGGGAGCAAAACTAACCGGGCCGCAACTTTCTTCTGCCGAGATGAAACGGACGGCCCTCTATCATCGCACGCGAATTCACATGCAGCGGTACGAGTTCATGGTCTTCCCAGTCACACAGGTGCCGCCGTTCGACATCAATCAGCCGTACATCGAAGAAATTGACGGCCAGAAAATGGAAACGTACATCGACTGGATGAAGTCCTGCTACTACATCACATCAACCGGCCTACCGGCAATCAGCGTCCCCTGCGGCTTCACCGAGGATGGCTTACCCGTCGGCCTGCAAATCGTCGGCCGACACCAGGACGACTTCGGCGTCCTGCAAATCGCGAAGGCGTTTGAGGAGGCAACGGGTTGTTGGAAGCAACGACCGGGGGTGGTGGAAGCAGGTTAGCGCGCGATCCCGTGTGTCTACACGCTGCCAAGGGAAGGTAGAACGATGCGCTCGTCCTTCAATTGCTCATCGGCGATAATTCGTCGTCACTGCGTCCGCCATCGTCGAGTCTGAGCAGCTTTCGCAGAATTGGACGGGATGATTTGAGTTGAAAATGGTAGATGATTGTCATGATTGAGATGCTGATCGCACAGATGCACAACATGACCCAAAAATGAAACCTGTGAGGCAGGAAAAGTTTGATTGGCAGGTAACCAAGGCACATTGGAAGCATTGCAAGCGAATGCTGGGCCCACCAATCCCGACCAATGTCGCGCACTACCTCGCGCCAAAGCCTCCGACGCTCACGGCGCGGCAAGTTTTTCAATTCTGGGATTGATCGAATTGACCAGTAGATTCTCAATGGGCCTGCCTTTATATCCTCACATTCTACGACAAGATGCTGCAGGCAAGCGCCAGCCAGAGATTAACGTCAGGCAGAAACATCTGCTTCATCCAGAAGTTCCGCGATGCGTTCGGCGGTCAATTCGACGCTGCCGGGGCGTTTGGACGGTACCAGCGGTAGAGTGACCCGGTGAATCTCTCTGCCCGACTTAGTGGCGTGGGAAACCACCGATGAGACGAGGACCTCGGTACCGTCGGGTAACGACAGTCCGTCTTCCAATTCGATCACACCGTTCCGTACTCGGCCTCGAATGTTCATATAGCCATTATTCGCCCTGGCGATGCCAATGGCAACCCCGGTTGTGCACCGGGCGTAAGCAAAACGCGCGCCCCAAAGGGCTGCGTAAAAAGCTTCCGGCGCGTCTGGAGTCAATTTCTCAATAGCATACAAAAAAAGAAGCCGACGATTTCTCGTCGGCTTCTTTTTTAAATCACTATCCATCAAGACGCCGTAGTTATTCCCACAGTGCCGCGTTTTCTTCGTCGGCAGTCAGCGTGCGTTCGGTGTCGGTGTCTGTCTCGCCTTCTTCGCCGGCGGCCTTCTTTTGAGCTTTGCGAAGGCGTTTCTGCTCGGCCTTCCGCTTCTTTTCCATCTCTCGTTGTTGCTTCGCAAACGTGTTTTGATTCTTGGCCATCTCTATTTTCCTTCCCTTGTTAAATAGGGGTGATTGATCAGGTCAAAGTCGATCTTCTGTGACAGTTAAACTCTTACGATCTCGATCCCGCCGCCACTTTGGATGGCTTGGCACCCTGCGGCTTGCGTTTTGGTCGGCGGCGTTTTTGTTTTGCGCCTTGACCGGATGACGCAGACGTTTCACGCGACCAACCCGGACGACGGGGGCGCTGTCCGCGTCGCTGCGGACGAGTCGGCACTTTTTCGCCGGCCACCGCCGATGCTGGGTGGTCGGCATCCACTTCGACCTTTTGGCCGATCAGACGTTCGATGTCCTGCAAAAGATTGCGTTCGCCGGCACTGCAGAACGAAAGTGCAATCCCGCTGGCTCCGGCACGACCGGTGCGGCCGATGCGATGCACATAGCTTTCCGGTTCCAACGGCAATTCGTAGTTGATCACGTGCGTGATTCCGTCAACGTCGATGCCCCGTGCGGCCACGTCGGTCGCCACCAACACTTGCACGCGATTCGTTCGGAATGCCTCAAGGGCGCGCTGCCGGGCCGATTGCGACTTGTTGCCATGAATGGCGGCCGCCTTAATTCCGTTGCGGGTGAGTCGTTCGGTCACATGGTTGGCACCGCGTTTTGTCTTGGTGAAGACGAGGGTTGGGCCAACCCCTTCGGATCGCACCAGTTGTTCGAGTAGCGCCTTCTTCTTGGTCTGCTCGACGAACAGCACCCGCTGCTCAATCCGTTCGACACTGGTGGTTTCCGGCGTCACGTCAACGCTCACGGGATCGCGAAGAAGACTCTTCGCGAGCTGTGCGATCTTCGGCGGCACGGTTGCCGAGAAGAACAGCGACTGCCGTTTCTCCGGCAGCTTGGAGATAATTCGTTTCAGGTCGGGCAGAAATCCCATGTCGAGCATGCGGTCGGCTTCGTCGAGGACGAAGACTTCAAGCCGGTCGAGTGAGATATGTCCCTGATTCATCAAATCGAGCAAGCGGCCGGGCGTGGCAACCAAAACGTGTGCGCCGCGATTCAATACGCGGACCTGATTCACCTGACTCACGCCGCCGAACACCAAGGCGTGTTTGATGCGAAGATGGCGTCCATAGGTGGCGAAACTTTCGCCGATTTGGATTGCCAGTTCCCGCGTCGGAGCCAACACCAAAACGCGTGGCGAATTGGGGATCGACTTTCGGTTTTGCGCACCAAGGCGATTCAAAATCGGCAACGCAAAGGCAGCCGTTTTACCGGTTCCGGTTTGTGCACAGCCGAGAATATCGCGGCCTTTGATCACGTCGGGAATCGTCTGCGCCTGGATTTCCGTCGGCACTTCGTACTTCTCGTCAGCGATCGCGCGACGCAGCGGATCAATCAAATTCAGTTCGTCAAAACTCTTCAATGGACTTCCTTCTGAGGTTCGTTCAAGCTTCGCCCCTTCGACCGGAACGGTCGCCAATTCAGGGACGCTGCAGGTGGCACTCGAAATGGTGAGTGCATTCCCCGGCCGAGAATGTACGGCCGATGGGTTGTTTGTTGGAAATTACGCGGGCGGGACCGACAAAAACGGAAACGCTGTTTAACCGAGAACCAACGACCCACGAGACGATCAATCAGTTCGGTGCGTCCGGAAGGACGCGGGCAGCTTTCCAGAGCGGTCAACACAACCGGTGGTTGGCAGCGGGGCAATCGGCGAAAGGCCGAGTCGCGAAGCGGTGAATTGCCTTCCTCATGAGAGCAAAACAGCATCGACTTGCCCGAAAGCAGCACACTTTACAACCGTGCCGCTTCTCGTATTTGGTCTGAAACCGGCAGCTTAACAACAAGCCGCTTCGCTCAGAACCAGAGTAAGTTTAGTCACACCCGCAACTTAATGCAATCGCAAATCGCCACGAATGTCCGCGTCACCTGGGATTGGCGGCTCAAGATCGCCTGATTTTACGGCAAATTGATGTCGAATGCCCGCTGATTTGGACTCGGGCTTTGATTTGGACACTTATAACACAAGACCCATGTCCAGAAGGGATTCTCAAAACATCGACTCCCCATTACGATGATGGAAGGTTCACCGCACCAAAGGCACTGACCAGTGACCAATCCCAAACCATCACGCACCCGTTGGAAAATCGCTCTTGGTGTGGTGGTGCTGTTTGCTGCCGTGGGATGGCTGGTTGCGTGGCCTGCGTATCAGCAGCACAGGGCTGTTGAGGAAATTGAGCGGGTGGGTGGGACAGTTGAGAGGGAAACAGATGGGACGCAACGGTTGAGGCAGTGGTACTTGGAGTTTGATCGTATCACTGAGGTCCATCTCGAAGATGCAGGAATCACCGATGACGGGTTGCGACATCTCAGTCATCTGACGAATCTTCAAGAGTTAACGCTCGGCGGCACGAATGTTAGTGATGACGGACTGCAGCACCTTAGCAGTCTGTTTCACCTTCAGGTGTTGTCGCTCGATGATACGCATGTCAGCGATGCTGGGTTGGCGCACCTCAGCAGGTTGAAGAATCTCGAATACATCTACTTGCACAATACACGAATTACCAGCGACGGGCTGAAGCATCTCGTTGATCTGAAGAATCTTGAAGGGCTAACGCTCAACGGCACAACGATCAGCGATGATGGGCTAGAGCATCTCAGCGGTCTGACAAGTCTTCAATACTTGTACCTCGACGGCACGCATGTCAGCGACGATGGGCTTAAGTGTCTCAATAGCCTGACCAGCCTTCAACACTTGTCACTCGGCGGTACGGATGTCAGCGATGAAGGACTGAAGCATCTCAGCGGTATGCCCGGCCTCAAGAGACTGACAATCATCAACACACAAGTCACCGGTCACGGCGTGAAGAGGCTCTGGGATGTTCTCCCGAATTGTTACGTCCGGTGATGGTCACAAAGCGTTGCTAACATGTCTGATCCCAAACCAACCCGACGACGCTGGAAAATCGCTCTTGGCGTGGTGGTTCTGTTTGCTTTCGTTGGATGGCTGGTGGCGTGGCCTGCGTACAAGCGGCACAGGGCGATTCAGGAAATCGAGCGAGTGGGTGGGAGCGTCAGAAGACAAGATGTTGGTCCGCAGTGGTTGCAGAAGCTGGGATTCTCGTTCGAGCGTGTCGTTCAGGTCAATCTGCATGATACGAGCATCACTGATGATGGATTGAGAAATCTCAGTAGCCTGACAAATTTTCGGTGGTTGGTACTCGACCGCACACGAATCAGCGATGATGGGTTAGAGCATCTCAGCGGCCTGACAAATCTCCAAGGTTTGTACTTGAACGACACGGACATTACTGGCGACGGATTGAAGCATCTCGGTAAATTGGCGAATCTTGATGAGTTGAAGTTGAACAATTCGGAAATCACTGACGACGGATTGAAGCATCTCAGTAAATTGACGAATCTCCAATACTTGGAATTGCACGATACGGAAATCAGCAATGATGGACTGAAGCACCTTAAAGGCCTGAAGAATCTTCAACTGTTGGACTTGAATAATACGAAAATCACCGACGACGGCCTGAAGGATCTCAGTGGTATGACCAATCTTGGCGTGTTGTCGCTCACCGACACCGCAATCACCGACGACGGCCTGAAGCATCTCAGTGGTCTGACCGATCTTTGGATACTGTCGCTCGTCAGCACAGGTATCACTGACGACGGCCTGCTGCATCTCAGTGGTCTGACGGATCTTTATCAGTTATTTCTTGACGAGACAGGTATCGCTGGCAACGGGCTGAAGCATCTCGTTGGTCTGACGAATCTTGAGGAATTGTCGCTCAATGGCACACAGGTCAGCGACGACGGTCTGAAGCATCTCCGTGGTCTGACAAGTCTCGAAGACTTGTACTTGAACGATACGACAATTACTGACGACGGACTGAAGCATCTCAGTGGTATGACCAGTCTTGATGCAGTGTATGTTGATAATACTCTGGTCACCGACGACGGCGTGAATATGCTCGAAAAGTCATTGCCGAATTGCTACATCGGGCCGTAGTCACAGAGCGTTTCTGACAGTTCCGCCCCCCATTTCTGGCCATTTGCAGGGGTTTCTTCCATCGGCCTGTTTTGGAACGCTGATCCCTATTTTGACCTCAAACAGGGGCGGCAAATGCAGGATGCACACGACTTTCCGCTCCCGCCCCATACCCGGCGGCCCGACGAAATCGCGTTTGCTCTTGCGGTTTACGACCGCGCTCGGCATCATGCTCACTGGGGATATTTGATTCGGTCTGCCAAAATTCGTTTTTCGCACGCTGACCATCAAAATCTTCGCCCTGACTCTGAACGCATTTGCATGTTGTGCCTGCGCTCCGTCTGAGTCGATCCTTCTTGCTGCTTGACGCGCGCCGCGTAACGGCGTCTTCGGGAATAAATTGATGAGCGGCAACAAACGGCCCGACCCTCTATCCAGTGGGGGGGAAAAAAAGCGGGCGGTGTGTCCCGTTTGCGGTACCGTCAGCTACTCGCGCGAAGGCATTCATCCACAGTGTTCGCAACAGCGAGCGGATGAAGTGCGAATCGCCAAGCTGAAGTTGAAGGAAAGCCGCGCTGCGAAAAGCAAAACGAAGCCGAAGGTCACGTCGCCCGATGCCGTCAAGCCGTGGCACAAACTCTGCCCGAAATGTCGGATTCAGGTACACGTCCGCAAATCAACTTGCGACTGCGGACACAGCTTCGCCACCAGCAAACCGCCCAGCGCGGATTGAGACCGGTTTCGATCTGCCCGTCCTGTAATCGAACTGGTGGACAACCGGTGTCAGCCTACAGCTCCTTGAGAAACCGTTCCGCGATCACTTCGCCCAGGCGAACGATGCCGGCGGTGTCGATGACGAGCTTCTTTTCTTGCTGGGGAAGATCGAAGGCTTTGATGTGAATGAGATCGCCGTCGGCGGCGGCAACCTTTTCCAGTTCGCTGGTCACGTCGATGGAGTTAACGCGTTTGTCATCGGTCGGCGGTTGCTGACTGACGTACCATTTGAGCGCGGGCAAGTCCAGGTCCTTGCGGCTTTGCGCGACCGTGGAACTCAATCGCTGGGCCGCGACTTTTCTGTATGAGGGCATCGACATGTCGTTCTCGCCGACATGATAAAACACGCCCGCCAGTTCCACTTCGTGACCTTTGTGCTCAAGTTCCGCGATTGATTTCTTTACGAATGAAATGAACCGGGGATAGATGTGGCGGGTCTTGGCCATGCTGCCTTCCGGGGTCCAATCGTTCATTTGCGAACCGCTGTGGGTGAACTTGGCAATGGCGATGTTGCCGGGCAGTTTGTTTTGCAGCGTGCGACCGAAACTGAGTTCCGGACCGAAGGTGTCGTAGTAGCCGGCAGGACCGAGCGGTTCCCAGTCGACGGATGTCTTGTAGCCACCGCCGATGCTGTATTTGTACGCAATCGATTGGTTGTCGGTGAGCAGTCCGCTGTCGAGCGACTTCAGTTCTTGCGTGAATGCCCGCTCGCCTTCCATGTTGCGGTGGCCCGCGAGGACAAACAGCTTGATCTTGCTGCCTTTCTTGTACGGCCATTTCTTCAGCGGTCGCGCGATTTGCTTGCTCTTGCCGATGGTTCGCAGGTAGGCATCAGCATAGTTCACGCCATGTTCGAGTTGCCCCAGTGTGCCGTAGTGGTAATGCAGGCCGACTCCGCGGCCGATCTCGACACCGACATGGGATGTGGGAATGTACTCTGCCAGCGGGTCGGCCCTGGTGACGGCTTTCTGGCCCTTGCTGATGGCATACATTCGCGGACGCAGGTCCATGCCCCAAATGGTCTTGGTGCAAAGTTCGCCAATGTAGAACTTCAATTTGGGGGCCTTCAGATCACGCCGCCATTTGGCCAGGAAGTTCTCCAGGTTCTTGCCGTAGTTCGCCATGTATTCCGGCTTGAACATGTCGTTTTCGCCCTGATGCCACATGACCCCTTCGATGCGGTACGGAATCTTCTGCCTGTCGAGGTCTGCGAGCGACGACCTGATCAATTCCATTGCCAGCGGATACATTTTGAAACCGATTGGTTCATCGGGATTCCAGTCGCCCCCTAAATGCGTGCCGCCAGCTGCGCATTTGATGATGGCAACCGGCGCGTCGATGTTCCGGGAAACCTTGCGGGCAAAACTCAACTCCGGGCCGACCACGTTATTGACCGGTTGCAGATCGACCCAGCCATTTGATGTCATCTTTCGCTGGCGGCCGATGGAGTAAGAGAACTTCACGCCGGTTTGGGCACTCTCCAGTCCCGCAAACGGCAGAAAGCGTTTGATGTCTTTCACCTTGGAGTCGGATCCCACCATGTTCGACTGCCCGGCGAAGATGAAGACCCGCACGGTCTCGTCGTCGTCGGCATTGGTGGCGGCGCTAATCAGCAGGGTAATCGCAATCACCATGCAGGCGATTCGAGTCAGTTTCATCACGGTTGAGTCTCTCGCTTTGAGTTTCTTATATCGATTCAGGTGAGTTGTCATTGTAATCATAATTGAATCGATTTCGAATGTTGCCGCTGCTCTTGCACAAAGAGGAAAGAATTCGCCGCCGCGCAAAGCAACGGCCCTGCGCGACCGAGGTCGCGCAGGGCCGAGTTGTTGTTGTGGGGAGAAACCAAAGTCGAATTCTATTTCTTCAACTCTCTGCGGATCGCTTCGATTTCCTTTGCCAGTTTGTCGAGTCTCGCTTCGATCGAGGGGCCTTTCTTGGGGCCGGCATCCTTTGTGGGGCGTTTGTGCGGTCCCGGGCCGGGGCGACCTTTGAACGATGGTGGCCCCGGTTTGGAACCTGGGCGTCTTGAACCAAATCCGGGACGTCCCGGACCGCCGGGACCGAATCCGGGGCGACCGTGCGGGCTGCGACCGAATCGAGAACCACGGCCACCCGGTCCTTTGCCCTTGCTTCCCGCACCCTCTTTCGATCGGGCGGCTTTGTGATGTTCCATGCGATCCTTCATCGCCTTCTGGAACGCTTCCATCCGTTTCTTCATTTCTTCACTGCTCGGGCGTCGGCCTTGTGACCCTCGTTGTTCCATGCGTTCCTTCATCGCCTTTTGGAACATTTCCATCCGTTTCTTGAATTCCTCTTTGTTTGGAGGTCCGCCATGAGGCCCACGTCGTTGAGGCCCACGTCGCGATTCACTGCTGCCTGGACGTCGGCTCCGAGAATACCCAGGTCGCGATTCGCTTTCCTTGGCAGTGCCGTGGGCCTTCTTGAGTGCGGCCTCGGCCTGTTTTACTCGTTCTTTGGCCTTCTCTAACGCGGCTTGTGCTTCCTTGACGTTACCCGCTGAACCCTGGGCAAACGATGCGGACGACAATGCCAGAATGGCTGCCATCACCAACGCTCCACTGAAACAAAATCGCATGAACGTACTCCTTTGCGTTGCAGGATGAAAAACGGCGCGCAACATTCGCGCCGCGTTGTAACGTGTTGACCAAAGATGGTGCAACGGCAATCGACGGCATCTCCGTCGCGCAAGATTTCTTCCGCCTGATTGTGTGAGTCTGGAATCAATCCAGCCGCGTCACCGTGACCGCTCTATTACCTGCGATGTTCCAATTCGTGTGACAGCGCAATGCCCAACATTTTCCTCTGCGGTCGTGTCAGCACAGCCGAAGTGCGCTAGAGACCAAGTAGGCGCAATGTTACAATGCCTGCCGTTGTGAGCCTGGATCATCTTCAGGGTGAATCCAACTGGGAAGCATCGGCTGGAGTGACATCGAAGTTGTGCGTGTTCTCCCCATCGATCCGAGAGTGGTCCCTTGGGAATTCCGGCTGAACTCAAGATCAATACGGGTACTCGATGAATCGCACGATTTGCCCAGGCCCAATGCCGCGACGCGAATTTATGCGGGTGGGTACGCTCGCGCTGGGCGGCATGACGCTTTCGGACCTGCTTGCCTACCGGGCGGCGGCCGGCGTGAGCGATCCCGAGACGTCGGTCATTCTGTTCTGGATGTGGGGCGGGCCGAGCCAACTGGAAACGTACGACATGAAGCCGGACGCGCCCAGCGAATATCGTGGGCCGTTCAATCCAATTTCGTCCAAAGTCCCGGGAATGGATCTGGTCGAACACTTTCCGCTGCAGGCGAAAATTGCCGACCGGTTTTCGATCGTCCGCACGCTGCATCACGGCATGTCGGCTCACAACGATGGCAGCATCACCGTGTTGACCGGGAAAGAACCGCAGGCTCCCGATCCCACATCGACAAACAAGTCGAGCCATCCCGACTTTGGCATGATTGCCAGTTACGTCCGCGGGCCGCGTTCTGATGGTCTCCCACAATACATCGGAGTGCACAGAGCGCCGTTTATGACCGCGCCGAATTATCTGGGACTCAGTTACAAGGCGTTCGACTCCGGGGATCCGTCGGTGAAGGGATTTGCGCCGAAGAATCTGACGTTGGCAGCGGGCATTGATGAGAGACGATTGGACGACCGAAAGTCGCTTGTCACTCAGTTCGACCGGTATCGTCGCGATCTCGATCTCGCTGGTTCGATGGGCGGCACGGAGGATTTTCGCCAAGCCGCTTTCAACATGCTGACCAGTAACAAAGTCGCCGACGCGTTCGATCTCAGCAAGGAAGACGACACGCTTCGCGATCGGTATGGCCGTCATCGATGGGGGCAGAATTGTTTGCTGGCGCGTCGGCTGGCAGAAGCCGGTTCTGCCGTGATCAATGTCGATGCGACGGCACCGTCCAACAAAAGTGAATACTTCAGTTGGGACGATCACGCCGGGCCGTTTCACCTCGTGCATGCCAATCTCGAACGGTTCCCGCAGTACGATCAAGCGATCACGGCACTCATCGAGGATCTGCACGAGCGCGGTCTCGACCGCAAGGTTCTGGTTGTCGCATGCGGCGAGTTCGGCCGCACGCCGCGACTGACCCGCCGGGCAACATTCCCGGGGAAGAAAGGCGGCCCCTGGCTTGGTCGCGACCATTGGCCCAACGCGTTCAGCGCGTTGATTGCCGGCGGTGGTTTGAGAATGGGACAGGTCGTCGGTAGCACAAACTCCAAAGCCGAGCATCCACTGCACGACCCCGTCACGCCGCAGGATTTGATGGCAACCATTTACCGTCATCTGGGCATCGATGTCACACGCGGTCTGGTGAACTTTTCCGGCCGACCAATTCCCATTCTGTACGACGGCCAACCCATCTCGCAGTTGGTGTGACGTGATTGAATTTGTGCGATCGGTCGTGAGCCGATGCGTACGCAGAATGGCATCCAAAGTGTCGATTGGACTACAATCGGACCGTGTCGAAAGTCAGCCCATCTCAACCGTCTTCGCGGGAATGAAGCCAGCCACATGATTTCCATTGAATGCGACGAGTGCGCGAAGACTTACAAAGTCAAACCCGAGATGGCCGGCAAACGAGCCAAGTGCAAATGCGGTGCGTCGATACAGATTCCCGCCGGGCCGAAGAAGAAGAAACGCCTCGTCAGTACGCCTCCAAAACGCAAGAAGCCGAAAGCTAAACCGGAAGCCGATCCCTGGGACGAAGACACGTTTGCCGACGATGATTTCGGCGACGACTATGGGGACGACTACGACGATGATTTCGACGAACCACCTCGGCGGTCGCGCAATTCCCCAAAGACCGGGGGGCGATCTAAGAAAAAGGGAAAAAAGAAGAGGAAGGGTGGCGGGACTTCTGCACCGATGAAGATCGCCGGCCTGGTATTCCTGGGAGTCGCGGTGTTGGGACTACTGCTCGGGCTGCTTGTCCCAGCCGTTGGCGCGATCACGGCCGGCGGCATTATCATCGTTTGTGCGGCACTCAGTTTCGCCGGCAGTCTGCGGTGCATGATCGCAGCATTCCAGGAAGACATCATGTGCGGGGTGATGTGGTTTTTCGTTCCCTTCTACTCGCTGTATTACATCGTTACCCGCTTTTCCGAATTGCAGGAGTACATTCTGATGTGGTTCGGCGGCGTCATCGGGATATTGATTTGTGTCGGTTATTTCCAGGTGTTGCAGGCGATTTAGTAGTTTGTCGAAAGTTGCGGACTGCTGACTTGCCAAGACTTCCGACCTACATTGCATCGGGCAGTTCTGGCGACGACACGAATCATGTCTCATCCGCCTGCCGCGTTCTTTCCTGTTTCGCTTTGATCTTTTTCGGATCGAGCCACCACCACCGGACGGCCAACAACAGAGGGAAGACGCCGAGACCAATCCCGGCGCAAAGCCACAGATTTGCCTGTGGGTGTTGTGGATTGACGTGATTGATGTAGTGCATTGACGAGACGGCGACCGGCAATTCCAGCGCGATCAATCCCAGCAGCGCCATGCTTGTGCGGATTCGTGGCCAGGGCCAAAGAAAGGATGCCGGCAGGATGATCGCAAACGCGGCGAACAGCCCGCTGAAAGCCATGAACAGATACGGATCGTGAATATATTGTCTAATCAGAAACGCGGCTGAGGGATCGGCGGGATCGTAGTAAGCCGTCGCGATCCGGTCGGCTGGGTGCTTGCGGACAAGTTCTTCCGCCCAGCCATGCGTTCCATCAACTCGGCCGGGAACAACGGTAGACGATTCGTACGTCGTACCGTCAACTGCGTAAGAAAACCGGATCACCGGTTCATAAGTGGCTGGAACGTCCGCTCTGCCAGGATGCCAAACCACCTCCGAGTGGATGATTGTCGCTTCGGTGCCGGTTCCCATTCCGAGAACCCGGTCTTGCTCCACAATCTGAAACCAACCCCAGATTCCCCCACCAACGCTCAGAAGAAACATGGGAACGAAGACCGCTCCGAGCATTGTCAGCCCGCAGCCAAGCGATAATCCATCGCGGTTGTTGGACATAGAACGGCCACGCTCCCGGTGACTGCAGGCTGTTTGTTGGGGTTGCTGAGACAAGCGGATGCAACGCCGGGGGATGGCGGACGGATCACGGAAAAATCGTATGTTTGATCAACGGGGTGTTGCGTCGCCCTGAATCGTGCGAGAAACAGACAAAATCTGATGCTGGAATTGCTTGACGTGATGTAAGAAATATATTACATTGCGGTCCGGCGGTCATCGGTGAAGTCGCAATCAGGATTGGAAAGACATGCCATGAAGAAATCCCATGAAGAACTGTTCGGCCTGTTGTTCGGCCTGACATTTCCGGCGGTGATGGGGTTCGTTGTCGCAGTCTCGATTTACGCAAATGGTATCGGCGCGAAGTCGTTATTCCTGATTGCAATCTGGTTGGCGGCAACCTGCTTTCTTTGGAGTCTGCCAACAATTCTTCGCAAGGTCGGGCGAAAGAAGGAAGCCTTTCGCGACGAGCGCGATCTTCTCATTCTCAGCAACTCGGCCCAAATTGCGCACGCTGTCACCTGGCTGTTCTTCGTTTCAGCTTGTGCCGTTGCGTGCTGGAAGGTTGGAACCAACGGGGTTGTCTCGGTGAATGTTTTGCCGCTGGTTCTCGTCGGCGGGGCCATCATCTTTCAGGTTGTGCTGGTTCTCAGTGGCTTCATTCAGGAAAAAACGGGTTCTCTCCATGGCCGGTGAAGAGCTAACGAATCGTGTGAAGCAACTGCGATTTGAGAACGATCGGATGACGCAGCAACAGTTAGCAGAGCAGGTTGGCGTCACACGGCAGACGATCATCACGATTGAAGCGAATCGATATTCTCCCTCGCTGAAACTGGCATTCCGAATCGCCAGAGCGTTCGCTGTTTCGATTGATGACGTGTTCCAGAGTTCCTTGCCGAGTGCTGATCCAGCCACTGAAAAGCACGGGAAGAACAAATAGCACTGGCACCGCGCGCATCGATTGGCGCCGCGTCTTCTTCTCCTGATGACATCTCCAACGCGCCGACATGTGCGTGTGGACGGGTGTCAAACTTCAACTCGGGAGTTTTTCAGCGCTCGTCTAATCTTCCTGAGCAGGATCTTCTTGTTCATTTCGGTTTTGAGAAGATAGTCGTTGGCACCTGCATCGACTGATGAGAGAACTGCTTCCTCTGAGGAAGCGCTGGTGAGCATGATGGCTGGGACGTGAGACAATTCGGGATTTTTTCGCAGCTTTCGAAGGAAGCCTATGCCGTTCAGGACCGGCATATCACGATCGACGAGTACGATCTCCGGGCAGAATTCCTTTGCCCGTCGGTATCCCACGCTACCGTTTTCGGCTGTCGAAATGAGGAATTTGCTGTCAAGCATCACTCTGAGAATCGTCCGAAATGGCACATTGTCTTCTATAATTAATAGGCGAGGACGCTGTATACTAACCATTTTACTGTGTTCCGAATTCTGTGTTCCAAATTCTATTCGACGTACCGTTATACGGACTGGAGAAAAATTCTCGCAAACCTATCATTCATAGAGCGGTAGTCAAAGGAAGAAAAATACTCATCCGGAGCAGAGTGATTGAAGCAGGGCGAGGGCTATGTCCGCCAAGTATTCACTCCCTGGATGCTATAGCAGCCAAAACCGACAATTTCATGACACGTCATATAATCCCTAAGTTCATCATTTCTGGCACACGATGCTGCGAGATTCCAAGCTGATCAAGGATAATCACGATTTGCGGGATAGCGGTTCTTGCCAGCATCCTTTTCTTTCTGAGGAAATACCGGCTCCTGACACGATTCAGGCATAGAAAAGTTGCCTGGTCCAGTCAGTGGCCTAGATTCTGGAATGAAACCGTTGATTTGTCGCAACAGGCGCAGCGTTTTTTACCAAGCGCTTTTTCGCCCAGTCGATCCACCAACAGGGCGATGATCGACGCCAGTCAGCGAGAAACCTGCATTCCTGCAGGAAATAGTTCCCGTGCTGGGGATATCTTGACTCGATGATATGGGTGTGAAAACGCCATCTTGTGGAAAGGCTCGTCCGTCATGCAGAGCAAAACGCAGACAGAGAACAAACGGGGACTCTTGCGAAACCGCAATTTCGAAGAAGTCTGTCTCACGGTCGTGACGATTGCATTCATTGCAGCGGTGCATACATTTGCGACGCAAAGTCGCATCTTGATGACGGCGTATTACATCATGCTTTGGTCAGCAGCTTACATCCTGCTGAAACGTCGCAGGCTGACGATGGTCGTGTTTGTCCTCACCGTTGCGTTTGGCATGAACCTGGCTCGAAATTATTTCGGCCCAAGCGTGGTCGCGCCGAGTCTACACGTGAATGTGTGGGTTGACATCACAACCTGGTGCGTGCTGCTGATACTTTTTGGGCTACTGGCGCGCGAAGCATTCAAGATCAATTCTGAAATCCGCCAGATGCAGGTGCGCCGAGAAATTGAACAGAAAGTCATTTCGGCCCGATCGGCCGCATTAAGTTGTATGGCCCACGAACTGCGGACGCCGATCGCATCGGTCGCCGCCTGTGTCGAAACCTTGGAATCGACTATGGAAGGGAAGATCGATGAGATTGAGAAAACAGTTCTCGGCCTTGTTCGCGAGTCCAGCGACCATCTCAATAAGCTTGTGGATAACCTGCTGGACTACGGCAAAGCGAAAGAGGGTAGCATTTCTTTCACCCCTCAGCACATGGACTTGCCGGAGAATATCGAAGGTGCTGTGGAGATGGTTAAACCTCAAGGGCGAATGCGAGATATCAAAATAGAGACGCAGATAGATCCGAGTATCAATAATTTCGTGGCCGACCCACTACAGCTCCGGCAAATCGTATTGAATCTTCTCTCGAACGCGATCAAACATAGCCCCGACGGCAAATTAGTGAAGGTGACCGTCGAATCTCATGACAGTGACGTTACCATTAGCGTTCGCGACGCGGGAAGAGGAATGACGTCTGAGCAAGCGGAACATATTTTCGATCCGTACTTCCAGACGACGGAAAGCGACGCTCAGCTGGGGACAGGTCTTGGGCTGGGAATTGTGCATTTGCTTGTGAAGCAGCATGGCGGTTCGATTTCGGTGAAGAGTTCGCCCGGTGAAGGTAGCCTCTTCAAAGTGCGTCTGCCGCACCGCAACATGCAGGAAGCTTTGGCGAGTATTCACGATGACGACACGTGGGAAGACGCCGTCGGCGAGCAAACCCACGGACAAACTCCCGCCTGCGCCCAATCCGTGTAAATTCGAGGAGACAAACGGGGGCGAAAGGCGACGTTCCAAATCCCGTTTGGCCACGCCCCGTGTCCACGAACTAGTGAGTAGGCCGGGCCTTCGTTCGGCTGAAAACCTTCATCGACCCCCAAACCAGAAGTGCAAGAGCAAACACGGCAAGGTACTCGGTGATCGGAATCCAGGTGATCTGATGCACCTTGCTTATACCGACACGCGAGAAAGCCACAGCAACCGCAATCACGTAGGCGGCCAAAAATCCCCAGCGGACCGGGCGCGACAATCCAAGCCCGTGCATTTGCGTTACGATGAAAAGCCCCGCGAAGCCAAAGCAGAACATCTGCCATAAATTGGGCGCGTTGCTGAGGGCAACCAGGGTCCCGTGAATCAAAACGAGGATTTCCTGTGTGACCATCCACCATTTGTTGACGTGCATTCGTGTGAAAAACAGGCTCCCTTGCAACAGCAGCAGGAACATGTAGAGGAAGCCAAGCAGGTGTCCGGGCGTGGCGACCATGGGGTGATACCAAAAGGTATAGATCGTCGCCCACGCGAGATAGTAGCCATGATATTTGCGCAACGCCCGGGCCGACTCGGTCATCACGCTGCCTTGAACTTTGTACCCGAAGAACAGCCCGCGCCGTTGGTTTTCCATCAACAGCACGATCACCAGCAACAGAATCACCGACCACTGGGAACTTTGCTCCGACACATCCAGCGCCAATCCGTCGTAGAAGATGTGAGTCTGGACGAAATGCAGAACGATGAATACGGCATTCGCCAATAATGCCCACACATTGACTGGGCTCAGTGAGTCGTTGTACTTCGTGTTTCGTGACTGCGCGTAGTAGATCAACCCCCAGACGGTCAGCTGGTGAGCCGCATACAACGTCCACACCGAAATGCGTGTCCAAAGCGTTGGAGTGTTGGTGACCCAGGGGTACCAGAACGCAACGTCTCGATCGGGGCGAAGTTCAAAGGCATCAAGCCTTCCGCTGGCAAACCAAATCAGCCCGACGATCGCCAAGCTGAATCCGATTCCAAGAGTTAGCGCGAAGTTGGCGGAAACGCGAAATCGTGAATGTTCGTCTGGCATCGAGGAGTGGTGTCTGTAGAAGAGGATGAAGAGAGTGAGCATCGCCGGGTGCCACTGTGCGGCTTGTCCGCCAGTGCGAACGTTGATCTCGATTGCTGCCTGTAGTCGATGTCCAATTGCTATGTGCGACGTCGTCGTATCGGCACGGGTGGACGAGCCACCCGTGGCACCCGCCGAACGTCAATCACTCTACTTCCGCGCAAACAACGATTTCCGTCCCACTTCATACCGCACGTTCATATACGGCGTCTCGGTGCGTTTCCCGCTTGCCAGCGATTGCATGCCGGCTTCGAGGATGCCGCCGGTTAGCAGGGTGCGTTCGACGGGGTAGGGGGCTTTGCCGGTGACGAATGTTTCTTCCGCTTTCGACATCAACTCGGCCGAGTAGGTGACGTTCGGCGTGGGCGGCAGGTAGAACAGTGTCGAAAGCGGTTTCTTTTCGCCCCGCAATTGGGCGGCGAAGGTGAAGTCTTTCACCAGGCCGTTCATCAACAGCATCGTGCCTTTGAGCCCGTCGTTGTATTGGAAGCGATAGACGGTCGGCTCTTTCACCCATTCCTGAATTTTCTGCGGCGTCGGATGCCGATGGCTGAAGTTGGTGGGTTGACTCAAAGTCTGGCTGCGGGTCAGGCACGACTCGAACAGTTGCGGGTCCCAACCGCCGTCTTTCCACGATCCCTTCTTCATCGCTTTCCAAACGTCATCGCCTTGTAAACCTTCCACCCAGGCGACGCCGGTCTCGCCGCCCTTGCGACGTTCGGCCATGCATTGGATAACCTCCAACGCGTGGAAGTCGTAACTATCAACACCACCCATTGCCAGGCACATCACTTCATCGACTTCGGCACCGTGCGGCATCTCGACCGACGGCATTCGCCATGTGACCGGCAACGACGAGCCGGCCAGATAGGGGAAGTTCATCTCGCGGGCCGTGTCGACCATTTCCTTCGCCCACGACCATTTCCACGAGAGGTGCTTGTCGTTGAACATCGGCACGCTTTTGCCGTCTTCCTTGAAGACCTTGACGACATCCTTGAAGAACCGGTACCGCGGATACTCCTTCTGCCCGATGTCGTTACGCGGATAGTCGCCATGTTCGCCGATGACCAGCACGGCATCGACGGCCAATTTGTCGCCACCACACCGCAGCGCCTCGGCAATGCTCGGATAAATCGGAAAACCGAATTCCTTCGAGCGGCTGCGGCTCAAATCGTTTTCCGGTGTTTGATCGACATAGGCGGCAACAACATCCAACGGCGGCTGATGCCATTGGCCTTTGATGGGATAGCCGACGAGAAACCGTTCGCCCATATGCCACGCATGCGAATGGAATCGCCACTCGGTGGTCACAATCGCCAGACGCTTTCGCCGCGTCGGTTCCGCCGCCGTCAGAAAAGGACTCGCAGCCAACCCACTACCAACCGTTGCCAAAAACGCGCGTCTGTCAATCATGGTGTCCCTCGTTACGTTGTTGTGAACCGGTGTCGTGAACCACCGTCTGGTTGTGTTTTATTCAGCCGCCGGAGTAACCGTGCGTGTGATTTCATGTTATCGTGTCCTGCGAGACTCCGCGACTTCCACGCTATGAACAGCGCTGCCCCCATACCAAACGTCAATTGTGATCGGCCAGCCGGATCGGCTATACTCAAGGCCAGTCCTGCAGCATCCCGCCTCCGGTACACCACACCACCAGCCGCATTCCAGCATTTGGCTCACTCAATGACTCAACATTTTCTCAACAGCGGTCGGTTGCAATCTTCGTCGGTCTCACGGCGGGCGATGGTGCAGGCGGGGATGACCGGGGTGCTGGGGTATTCGCTGTCGGACATGTTGGCCGTTGAAGCGGCGGCAGCAAGTGGAAAGAGACAGCCGCGGGCGAAGAATGTTTTGGTCGTGCTCGAACAGGGGGCGATGTCGCACGTTGATACGTGGGACCCCAAACCCGACGTGGTGGCCGAACACCGCAGCCCGTTCAAACCGGTCAACACCAACGTTCCCGGAATTCAATTTACCGAACTGCTGTCGAAGACCGGCCGCGTGGCCGACAAGTTGGCGGTCGTGCGGTCAATGTTTCACCCCAAATCGGGCGCGAACGGGCATCCGCAGGGAACGCAGTACATGCTCTCGGGCAGCCATCCGCGCGGCCCGCTGGAAATGCCCGACATTGGCTCGATTGTCGCCCGCATTCAAAACAGCGAATGCTCCTATCTGCCGCCCTACATCATGGTTCCCGGCAACAGCGAGCAGGCGAAGGAATCGCGAACCGGATTTCTGCCGGCCGCTTTGAAGGTCTTCAAAACCGGCGGCAAAGATGTTTCCGCAGCCGACTGGCAAGTGGCCGATCTGTTGCCCCGCAAAGAAAACGCCGACTCGCGTCTCGACGGACGTCGGCAGTTGCTGTCGAATTTGGAATCCGGTTTCCTCGGATCGAATCGCAGCGTCGGCGGCATGCAGAAGTTCTACGATCAGGCCATCGATACGCTGACATCAGCCAAGGTCTCCCGCGCGTTCGATTTGGGCAGCGAGTCGGTATCGACCCGCAAGAATTACGGCCCCGGTCATCGTGGTGCCTGTTATCTCGTCGGCCGCAAGTTGATTGAAGCGGGCGTGCGATTTGTGACAGTTGATGTGCGTTGGCCCAGGACGAAGGAGTTTCCCGGCGGCGGCAACATGAACTGGGACCATCACGACTTCATCTATTCCAAGGGAACCTGCAATCTGCCCGGCGCCAGCGGTGCCGGTCGCGGACGCCGAGGCATCGGCACGTGGGAAATGATGGGCAGCACCGATCAGGCGTTCGCCGCCCTGATTGAAGACATGGACGATCGCGGGTTGCTGGCCGACACGTTGGTCTGTTTCATCTCCGAGTTCGGCCGCACTCCGCGGATCAACAAGTACCAGGGGCGCGACCATTGGACCAGCGCCTACTCCATCGCCTTCGCCGGCGCGGGAGTTCGCGGCGGGCAGATTATCGGTCGCAGCGACAAGGACGGCGGCTACGTCGCCGACAAACCGCACACGCCCGAAGAGTACGCCTCGACAATCTACGAATCGCTGGGCATCGACCTCGACAACCCCCTCTACACCCCCAGCAACCGCCCCGTCCTCTTCGGCCACGCCGGTGAACCAATCCGCGAGTTGTTTTAACGGCGAGCCGCCGGAGTAATCCGGCTGGTTTTGTCGGGCGGTCCGACAGCGTTCTCTCTACACTGACTTGTGCCGGGTTTCGAAAGAAATCCCTGGACTTATGCCGGTTCGCCGTTACATTGGGCGGGACACCTCGCCCGATGTTCAGCATTGCAGTCAACTTCCCACTGTCTTGACATAATTCGAGGCGTTCAATGTTACGAAACATCTTTATCTTCGCGTTGGTTCTCCTTCCGCTCTCCGTGGTCTGTGTCGTGCTTGAACAGTTCGGTTCGGGTCCGATTGTGGATCCGATCACCAAGCTCTCTACGAACGGCGAGATACTCTTTCTTATCGGCTTGCTGGGCTGTTTCGTCGCCCTCGCTTTACGCCATCAAGCGAAACGAATTACGCAACTCGAAAAGCAATTGGCTGAACGAGGCTGAGTGATGAGGCAAAGCTAGCTAGGTCCGACAATGCTTTTTGACAGGACGGTTTCAGCAGATCCCCGAAGAATAAATAGGATGAAAACTATGAGTTGCGTGCGAAAGATTCGCGGTGGAATCACTCTCAGTGCGATGGTCTTGGCAGTCTCAAATGGCATCGTGGGGTGCGGCAATAATGTGCCGGGCGAAGGCAATATTTCCGTGGCTGGGAATCTGGTGTGGCAAGATGGCACACCGGCAAAAGAATTGGAGGGGGCGACGATCCACATCGAAACATCGAACATGACCCCATCTTCCGGGCTAAGTGTGAAAGCAGATGGTGCCTTCGGCCCGATGGGAGTGCCGCCGGGGACAAATCGTGTCCGCATCACACCGGCGGAAGGAAAGCCGATTCCACTCGACCCACGATTTCAGAAGTTTGAAACGTCCGGGCTAACGTACACTGCCTGGGATTCGACGACGGGTGTGACCATTAAAGTCGAAAAGAGCGCCGAGTGATTTAGTGTTTGGGAATCAGATGAGATGTTTTGATCGCGTGCGCTGCAGTTCGATCAGTGCATTCGCAGCGGTCGCCGTCAAATCGCAGTGGCGATGAGGCGGGCAAGCAGTTCGGTGGTGGGAGTGCGGTCATCATCGCAGCGGATTTGGGCGATGTTTTCGCGACGGCGGAGTGATGCGGGCATCTCGGCGGAGGTGACGACGACGATTTTCATGTCGTCGAATCGCCGGCTCATGCTGCCGAGCCAGAAGGCTTCTTCGTGCTGACCGAATGCTGCTTCGCGGAAGTCGGCGATGAATGCGGCAGCGCGATTGAAGTCGAAGAACTCTTCGACTTCATCGATGCCCTCGCAGACGGCGAATCGAAAACTGCCTTTTCCCTCCGCGGGAAGCTCGCAGATCATTCGTGTATCACAACTGAACAACGCGACGAGTGGTTTTCGCATGCCATAAAATCCACAGAGATCAGGATGGGCCGCACCCACGATCGGCGCTGCACCTGCGCGTTGATGAAACAAATCCAGTGCCGGAATTCTGTCGTCGGCAACGAGCGACGGCGCAACGCACGAACCGTATGGAAGTTACACGGTGCAAGGGCATGTGTTCGTCGCGGTTTGGCGCAGGTGTGATGTTGCGTTGGGACAACAGACGTTGTCGAATCGCATCACCGCGACTCTGGCTGGTATGTGTTGTTTTTCGCCAGGCTCAACAGCGATGGGCGGGATCGTTATCATCCAGGTAACGGAGCAGGGCGTTTCATGAGTGGATTAGGAGTAGATGAATGGCATCGTTTGCAGTCATTCTCGCGGCAGCGGGACGGAGTACGCGGTTTCAACAGAACAAGCGGAAGAAGCCGTTTGTCGATTTGAAAGGCCGGGCCGTCTGGCTACGGGCGGCGGAGTTGTTTATCAACCGCGACGATGTCGTGCAAACGCTGATCGCCGTTTCGCCGGAAGACATGGAGTGGTTCAAGGAAAAGTTCCGTCCCAATCTGGCGTTCTCCGAAATCGAAATTGTGGCCGGCGGAGCCGAGCGTGCCGACACGGTGCAGAACGCGCTGGCGAAGGTGCGGGATGATGTCGATTTCGTCGCCGTTCACGATGCGGCGCGACCGTTGTTGGTGACGGAATGGATTGACGCAATCTTTGCGGAAGCCGAGCGCAGCGGCGCGGTCATCCCGGCCGTTCCGGTCACCAGTACGCTCAAACGTGTCGCGCAGGACAAAACGATTGTGGAGACGGTTCCCCGCGATGAACTTTGGCAGGCACAAACGCCGCAGGTGTTCCGCCGTGAGTTGCTGCTCGAAGCTTTTGCAAAGCGGGGCGACATGGAGGCAACAGATGAAGCGCGGCTCGTCGAACAGTTGGGGCATCAAATCACAGTCGTCGAAGGTTCGCCGATGAACATCAAAATCACAACCGGCCACGACTTCCGCATGGCCAAATCGTTGCTCGATGCGTTACCAAAGAAGGACATTCGCGCCCTGCATCCATTCGCCGATGAAGACCCGCTCGGGCTGTGAATCTCGAAAGAATTGTTAACCACGGAGACACTGAGGCACGGAGAAGTGAAGGGGCAATGACGCTGGTTTGCGGCAGTCTCTTCCTCTCTGTGTTGAAGGAAAACGCTCCGATTTACCGATAGAATCTCTGTGTTTCCGCGTCTGGGTGGTTCAATCCGATAGGTGCGGCGGGAAACGGCTTGGCAAACCGGGGGGACAGGCCGTAAAATGGGTGTGGACGTGAATTCATTCATTACCGTTGGGTTTTGCCAGAGTGCAGCGGTTGGGCCACCGGGTTTTCAGTCAGTCAGCAATTTTTCCAGAAATGGACGAGCCGATGGACCCATTGCAGATTCCCTGTCCAGAATGTGGCCGCGTGCTGCGGCTGCGTGATCGGGCCCGATTGGGAACGCGGGGGAAATGTCCGAAGTGTGCACACAAATTTGTGCTTCAGCCTCCGGCAGCGGCTGAAGACGAAGTGCAGATGGAACTGGTTGATTCGACGCCCGTTGTCGCGGAGGCATCGTCGCAGCCGGCCGTGGGGACGTCGGCCCGCTGGATACCAGACGAACCCGCCGCCGCGCAGTTCGAGCCGTTGCCGACTGTTGCACAAACGGCCGCACAACCGCCCGCCAAACCGTCGGCCGATTTCGACATCCGTTCATCGACGGAGGGCGGCATCTCTCAGTTGCATCGGATGCGCCGCAAGGGATCCAAAGGAAAGAAGATTGGAATAGCGGTGGGAGTGGTGACGGCTTTGGCGGTGACGCTGGTGGTGGTCGCTGTGCAAATGGGTGGCCAATCATCGGATGAGAAACCCCCGCCGACGGTCAACCGAGAATATCAGGCAGAGAAGCAAGACCTCAAAGAGCAGTTGGTCACCGCCCAAAAGGCGAGTCCTACCAAGGGCGATCCGATCAAACTGTTGTACGTTCCCTCGGGGTCGCGGATTATTATCAACGTCCATCCGGCGGCATTGTGGGAGAACGCGTCGGCGGGTGAGGAGTTTCGCGCGTGCCTCGGCGGGAAACTCAACACTTGGATGGAAGACACATTAAAGGAGATCTGCCGATTTGAGCCGGCCGAGATTGAAGAGGCAATGATTTGCCTGATACCGGAAGGACGGACCACTGCGCCAAAGATTGCCGCCGTCGTTCATTTGAAGGAAGAGCAGAAGAAGTCGGATTTGATTCTTGGCTTTGGGGCAGAGCGCGACGACAGCCACGGCCGTCCCGTCTATAAGAATGACGAACATGCCTTCATTTTGATCGACACCAAGACATTCGCTGTCGGCCCACGCGACTCGGCAGACCAGATGATCAATGCGATGAAGTTTCCGTTGGTTACCGACACCGACGTCGAGGAATTGATCCGCCACACCGATCGCGACCGGCATTTCACGATTCTGTTCGAGCCAGCCGATCTGCGGAATTACCGGGATGTGCTGGTTCCCGAAGAAGCGCTGCCTTTCTTGAATCTGTTCATCGACTGGTTCGGCGAAGACGTTTCGACGGTGGCGTGGAGTCTGCATTTGGGGGACGAACAGTTTCATTCGGAAATGCTGTTACGCAATGGTGGGGGCGGAGTCAGTTCTCCCCGCCGCGTGTACAAGGAGTTCGATCGCCGGTTGGATGAGTTGCCGCACGAGGTGTTGGCCGCGGTGAGCAAAATGGAACCGGAACGGCTCGGGTTTCGGAAGATCATCGGGCGATTTCCGGCGATGGTGATGGGGTATTCGGCGGCAACAACCGGAGGCATCGGCGATCGATACGTGCAGTTAACGACCGTTCTTCCCGAGAGGGCCGCACCGAACCTGGCGGTGGGGTTGTCGCTGACGTTCGCAGAGTCGCTGCGGACCGACTTCACGAAGGCGGCTCCCGATTTGAGCAAGCCGAAACTGCCGGATCTGTTGGCCGATCGCTTGAAAGCCAAGATCGAAATCGATTTTCGCCGCACACCGTTGCACGAGGCGTTTGCTTACATTGGCGAAGAGTCGCACGTCACGTTCGACCTCGATGGCGATGCGTTGAAGGATAAGGGCATGACCCAGAACATGGCGCAGAACCAACAGTTGGGAGAGGTTCCGGCGATCGACGCGATTTACGCAATTATCGGCGGGTACAAAGACGAGGGGATGTGTGTCGTTGTCGATGAAGGAAAGAAAGTTGCGACCGTGATGACACTGAAATTCCTCGAAGTGAGGGGGGTGAAGGAGTCGTCCACCGTGAAGATTCTTCGTCCCACCGATAAGTGACGGGCCGTTTCTTTCGACGGAGTGGAACTGCCGATGCAACCAAACCGGCTGCAATGTCCGCACTGCTTGGTCGTGCTGCGAATTCGCGATCGTAAGCACGTGGGGCAGCAGGTCGATTGCCCCGATTGCGGCGAGCGAATTCAGGTTCTGGCCGATGGTCCGCGCGAATTGCGGCTGGTGAAATCCGCTGCCGGGCTAGTTGAAAAAGCGGAGAACGGACAGGCGACGGGTACGAAAAAGATGCCGATTACGGTTGGTCACTCCGTGTCTCAACCGAGTCGGATGCAGCAGTGGGCTGGGGCGTTGACGTCGGCGACCGGCATCGCCTGGAGCGTTGCGGCGGTGTCGGCTGTTCTGCTGTTGGCGCTCGCTTGGCCGTTCGGCATGGAAGGTTCCAACGGCGAGCCGAACGCGAGCAATGCACCGGAAACTTCGGCTGTCGTCAAAGGCAATGCCGGCCGAAACGATGTACCGGACAGTGTGACGCAGCCTCGAAATGAAAAGGGCGATGACCTTCAAACGAGGTTGGAGCAACTGGGGCGATCGATGATGACGTTCGTCGGTGAACACGGACGATTTCCCGCTTCGGCTTCAGTGGCGGACGGGCTGACGGAGAGTCAACGACTGAGTTGGTTGGCGGAATTGGTGGCCGACATGGACGCCAAGGCCGGTTCGCAGCCGCAGTGGGACCAAGCGTGGCGCGACCCGCTCAACGATCGGTTTGCTCGCCGGAGATTCTCAGAATTCCTGAACCCCGCTGTACCGCAGTTAACCGGACCCGACCGATATCCCGCGACGCATTTCGTTGGCATTGCCGGTGTCGGCGAGGATGCGGCGACGTTGCCTGTCGGACACCCACGGGCTGGGGTTTTTGGTGTCAATCGCCGTACGCGATTGGCAGACATCAAAGACGGACAGGCCAACACGATGATGTTGGCCGGCGTGTCGCGGGACATTGGAGGTTGGGCCGGCAGCGGAAGGGCGACCATGCGGCCGTTGTCGCGCGAACCGTATATCAACGGTCCCGACGGATTCAGCACGGGTGAAAACGAGGGGATGTCGGTGCTGATGGCCGATGGCAGCGTGCGGTTTCTCTCGTCGAAAACGGATCCACGTTTGATGAGGCGGATGGCGGCAATGGCCGACGGCTTTCCGCTCGACGTGAAGGTTCCCGGAGAACCGGGCGATCCACGGCCGGTCACGCAGCCGAATCGTCCTGGCGATCCTGTGGCGAAGGTGAACCCGGTCAAACCGATTCCACCGCCGAACGGGGAACATGTGGCATTAGCAGAACCGGCGGTGGTTGCCCCGGTGCCGCCGCGAGTGATCGATGTGGCGGCGTTACTTTCGCAGAAAATCCTCGCATACGAACATCGGCAAGCGGCACCGTTTCGCGTTGTGTTGCGGGAAGTCGAAGAGATGGTGGGCGCGCCGATTCGCATCGACCAAGAACAATTGGGCGCAGCCGCCGATCAATTGGAAAAACAAATCACGGTCAAGAAACTCGAAGAGACGACCGTCGGTGCGATATTAACGGAAGTCGTCGAGCAGGCGGGATTGACGTTTGTTGTGGAACGGGACGGAATTCGGATCACGTCCCAATAGCTGAGATGCAACGCATCGCAGTCAGCCGCGATCCGCGGGGCGATACCGTTTGTGTTCGAGTTCACCTGCGCGGTCGATTTCCTCTTCAGTCAACGACGTGTCGTACAAGTCATTCCCCAGTAACTTTCCCATGCCCTCGGCCAATTCGGAGCGAAATTGCTCCATGTCGGTTGGGGCAGTCGCAAGATTGCAGATCCCCGGCAATTCCGGCGCGTACTCCGATGCTCGCCACATCAGACTGCCGTGCTGGAGAATCGCCCCCCGGCGACGGCGCTGGGCGCTGCCGAGAATCTTGTGGCCGCCCAGCATCACGTCGTTCGGGTCGCCGCGTGTGAAGCAGAGAAAGGCGCTGTCGCTTTGCTGATTCGCATCGTCGGAGAATTTGGTGTCACTGCGAAGTGCAGCATCGATACCGCGTCGGCGCAACACCTTGACGATCGCGTTGTGCATCTGTGTGTACAGTTCGCTTGGTACGCGAGCCAACGGAGATGCCGCCGGCACGGCGCACGAGTAGGTCCATTCGCAGTGATGGACGATCGCACCTCCCCCGGAGAGACGCCGAACCATCGGCAACTTTCGCAGCGATGCAGGAATGTTGGGGTCGTCCGGCTTCTGGAAATAGCCGAGTGACAGTGTTGGCTGCGACCACTGGTAAAAACGAAGCGTGTGAATTCCACGGTCGAGCGCCGATTCGAGTAGAACCTCGTCGATAGCCATGTTCGCCGGGCCGAGACGTGGTTGGGCGTCGATGATGACACGCGCGGCTGGGGGCATGGTTGGCGTCCGCTAAACCGCAAGCGATAACTGGCTACTTCTGTGACATCCACTTCACGACCGGCTTGCGGGCGGCGGTGACTTCATCGGGGCGACTGACGGGTGCTTCGTGCGGAGCGAGGTGGAGAAACTCGGAATCTTCCTCGACGATTCGATGCAAAGTTTCGGCGAAATGATCGAGCGTTTCCTTCGATTCGGTCTCGGTCGGTTCGATCATCATTGCTTCGGCCACCACGAGTGGGAAGTAAACCGTCGGAGCATGGAATCCGAAATCCAACAGCCGCTTGGCGATGTCCATCGCCGAGATGCCCCGTTCCTGCTTCAGAATGCGAGCCGTCGCGACGAACTCGTGCATGCAGAGTTTGCCCTGCTCGGTCGGCAGGATGTCGGCCACTTTGGCCATCAGGTAGTTGGCGTTCAGGACGGCATTGTCCGACACATCGCGCAGCCCCTGTGCTCCAAGGGTCTTCAGGTAACAGTAACCGCGAACCAGGATGCCGACATTGCCAAAGAATGTGCGCATGCGGCCGATCGATTTCGTTGGTGTCGTGAGATGATATGTCTCGTCTTCACCGCTATCCACCGGGGGGTTTACACCCCCCGCTCGCTTGGTGACGACGGGGCCGGGGAGATAGTCGGCGAGAAAATCGCGGACGGCAATCGGGCCGGCTCCCGGTCCGCCGGCACCGTGGGGGCCGGTGAAGGTTTTGTGGACGTTGTAGTGCATCATGTCGCCACCGAAATCACCCGGCCGGGTCACGCCAAGAATGGCGTTCATGTTGGCTCCATCGACGTAAACCAGTCCGCCGACGTCGTGCAGCATTTGCGAAATCTTTGCGATGTCCGGTTCAAACAGCCCCAGCGTGTTGGGGTTGGTGATCATGAAGACGGCGGTTTTTTCGCTGAGATGCGAGGCCAGCGCATCGAGATCGACCAGACCGTTCTTCGATTTGTCCATTTGCACACATTCGAAGCCGGCGAGTGCGGCGCTGGCGGGGTTGGTGCCATGTGCGCTGCTGGGAAACAGCACCTGCGTGCGTTCTTCTCCACGTTCGCGAAAGTAGGCGGCTGCCACCAACAACGCAGTGAATTCACCCTGCGCACCGGCGGCCGGTTGCAGTGAAACGGCAGGCAGCCCGGCGATTTCCGCCAGCATCTGCTGCATTTCAAACAGCAACTGCAGCATGCCCTGCGAGCGGTCTTCACTCTGGTAGGGGTGCAAATCGACCAGGCCGGTCAACCCGGCCAGTCGTTCGTGCCGCTTGGGGTTGTACTTCATCGTACAACTTCCCAGCGGATAGAAATTCGCATCGACCGACATGTTCAGTGTCGAAAGATTAACGAAATGCCGAATCACGTCCGGCTCAGTCAACTCCGGCAACTCCGGTGGACTCGTCGCGAGCTGTTCGGCCGGCAGCAGTTCATCCAACGGCCGCTGCGGCACGTCACTGTCGGGAAACACCGCGCCGCGTCGCCCGGGGACGGAGAGCTTAAACAGGGGTTGGGTGGCTAACTTGTTTCGCATAGTTGAGTCAATGTTCGGAGAGTGACTTGTGATTCGTGCGAAGCAGAGCTTCGCTGTTTATGCCCCTTTGCAAATTCAAGAAGGGCAAGCGGGAACTTGGGAACGAGTTCGTGGCGACGATTTCTTTATTTCTTCAGCACGTCAACCAACCGATCAATCTCATCGCGCGTCCGTGTCTCCGTCACAGCAACGAGCAGCCCGTCGTTGGCGTCGTTCATTCCGGAGAAATTCGCAAAGCTCGTCAACTCCGGTCCGAGGTCGAACCCTGCGGCGGCGGCCTTCTTTCGGATGTTTTCGGTGCCGCCTTGGCAGCGTAGTGTGAATTCCTTAAAGAACGGGCGGTCGAACATTAACTCAATGCCGTCGATGTTGGTTAATTGCTCGGCGGCGTAGTGGGCTTTGCGGCAGCAGAGTTCGGAGACTTCACGTAGGCCCGCTTTGCCAAGCAGCGACAGATACACGGTGGCCCGTAAGGCGAGCAGGCCCTGGTTGGTGCAAATGTTACTGGTTGCCTTGTCGCGGCGAATGTGCTGCTCGCGGGCCTGCAGGTTGAGAACATAACAGGTCTTGCCGTTGCGGTCGGTGGTTTGCCCAATCAGACGGCCCGGCATCTTGCGGATGAACTTCTCGCGGCAGGTGAGAATGCCCAGCAGTGGGCCGCCGTATTGCAGCGGGATGCCAAGCGGCTGGCCTTCGGCGACGGCGATATCGACGCCGTAATCGCCGGGGCGTTTCAACAGCCCGAGGCTGATCGGATCGAACGAGACGATTGAGAGTGCGCCGCATTTGTGGGCCAGATTGGACAGTTGCTCGGCCTGTTCGAGCAGGCCGAAGAAGTTGGGATGCTGGACGACGAGGCAGGCGGTTTGATCGTCGAGGGCGTCGGCGACGCGGTCGAGATCGGCGGTGCCATCGGGGGTGGGAACTTCGACCAACTCGCAATTCAAGCGTGTGAGATAGGTCGTGAGAATCTGCCGGTATTCCGGATGGACCGAGCCTAACACCACCACCTTGCCGTGTCGGCGGGTGACGCGCATTGCCATAAACACCGCTTCGCTGACGGCGGTACCGCCCTCGTACAGACTGGCGTTGGAGACATCCATTCCGGTCAGCCGGCAGATGAGCGTTTGGAATTCAAAGAACGCCTGCAGCGATCCCTGGCTGGCTTCGGCCTGGTAGGGTGTGTAAGCAGTATAGAACTCGCCACGTCCAACGATTTCATCGACGGCGGCTGGCACAAAATGATCGTATGCACCGCCACCCTGCATGCAAACGCGGGAACCGGCGCCATCGTCCTGTCCGGCCAGTTCCGACAGGTGAGCCTGCAGCTCAATCTCGGTTAGCGGCGGGGAAAGGTCCAGCGAACGCTGGAGCCGTAAGTCTTGCGGAATGTCGCTGTACAAGTCGTCAATTGAGCCGACGCCGATCACATCGAGCATCTGCCGTTGCTGTTCAGGCGTGTTAAAGAGGTATGTCACGCGGTCTCTCTGTGGTGATGTCGTTGATTCAAAAGTCGGGAAGGTTCGTCGGAACCCGATCTTATAGTCCCCGTTTCAGTCGGTCCAGCCGTGCGGAGAAACGAATTTCGAGAAGATGACGGCGACGGCCGTTTTCTCACTCGAAACTCGGATTGCTACCGTAGTTTCCCCCAGCGCGACGACATGCAATTGGCAATGTCTTCGCGGCTTCCCCAACTTAATGAACCGTCGACACGCTGCGGCTGAACAGCCTGCCTGACCGGTATATCCCTTGCTGGTTTTCTGGCCTTCGCACGGTTCCAGAATCGTTCACATTCCCAGCGGTGCCAATAGGCTCATGCTGGTTGAAAGAGTGTGACGAAATGAATGGTACGACAGTCAATAATCTTTTTGCAACGTTTGACGACAACGAAAATCGGTGATCTTGAAACCGACTCAGCGGGTCGGTCGCATCCACTCCCGATTTTTGCGTTCCGGTTGCGTAACACGATGTACGCCGTTTCGCGATAGCGAAACGCCGACCGCAGGAGTGCTATGATTAGCAGTACTCACACTTCTTCCTCACACGGTCACGATGGCCGAGAGACGAGATCTTCCCAACATTTCTCTGCACCCCTCGTGCTGGAGATATGCAGTGGGAAGACCCGGTTTCCGCTTCGTCCTGTGGAGTCGAATCGTTTTCTGATTGGTGCTGCGGAAGGATGCGACCTGCGGCTGGGCGGCGCCGATATGCCGCCGCTTCACAGTATTGTTCATGTCGACCATGTGGAGGCGCTATTGGAAACCGTCACGCTGACACCCCCGTTGAAGGTGAATGGTTTGGTTGTTGAAAGTGTGCTGTTGCAGGACGGCGACCGGATTGGGATCGGGCCGTTTGAATTTCTCGCCCATCGCCCAACGGTGGTTTCCGAAAGTTCGTCGAATAAGGCACCGTCGGCCAATGGTGTGATCGACATCGGCGATGACATGGCACGCCAACCTGCCGTGTCGGATCTTTCCGCTGCCGAATTGGTCGATCTGATTGAAGACGAAGAGCGGCAGATCGAGCAATTTGAACAGCGTCGGCAGTTGGGGGCGAACGCCCTGATGGATGCCGTTGTAGAACGCGTCGATCTCGCTGCGGCAGAACCGCCGAAGAGTTTGGTCGAATCGCAGAATGAAATCGGCGAAACTCATGAAGAGTTGGTGCGATTGCTGGAGCAAGCAAACACACTGGCGGACGAATTGAAGCGACGAACGGAGCAACTGGCCGACCGCGAGGCGGTCCAGGCGCAACTGATGGAAGCGGCGTTTGAGTCTCAGCAGCAGTTGGCGAATCGTCTGGAGTCGTTGGTTTCACGCATTGCCGATCTGGAAGATCGACGGCCGTCGCGATTCCCAAGAGTGGCATGATGCTCCGTCAAAACCCGGTTGTGGGCGAACTCCGCACTTAAATACATGGAGTGTTGTGAGCTAACGGAGGGTTTTGACACAATTTCATGAAGCCGACGCGCTCAGCCCGCCCTGGTCAACCGCTTACGGACGATGTCGGCGTGCTGGCGAAAGTGCTTGCCAATCTGCTTGCTGTCGCTCACTTTCTTGAGTAACGCTTCGATTCTCTTGACTTCAGACGCCGACAACTGTGCTGCGATCTGTTCCAACGCCTGCAATGTGTTCAACAAGCGAACGTCGCGCTGATACTGCAGGTCGTTGATCTCCCGTTGCTTGGTAGCTGGATTGGTTTCGGCGGTGTTTGACTTAATTGGGGTGGTCGAAGCGAGCGGTACGGTTGAACTGCTTAGGACCGATTCAAACACAGAAAGGCCGGCGGTCGAGCCATCGCGACTTAAAGCAATCGCGGCATTGAGTTTTGTGTTCTCATCGGGATCGTCCAGCAGAACAATGAGTCGCTGACTGCCGCGTTCACTGGCGATCAAGCCGAGGGTGTAGGCCGCAACTTGCCGCATTAACGGATCGGCATCGGATGATACGTCGATGAGATCTGTCGCCAACGCGGCATTTTTTAACGGCTGTTTGCGATCGCGTGCGCGACCGGCGATGACGGCGATCGCGGCAACCGAATTCTTACGGACTTCGCGATCGTGCGTCGATTGCATCCCTTCGCGGAGTACGGGGAACACTTTGTCGGGCGACTCAAGCCGTCCCAGTGTGCGGGCGAGATAAGCCTGAAACTGAATGTCGTCGTCGCTCGGAGAAGATTTCGCGAGTTCTTTCACAAAGAGTTCGGTCAAACCATCAACGATGACCGGGTTTTGAGTGAGTTTCGGCGTGTCGGTGTCGCCTTCGGGGGCGGTCTGCAGCATCTGGGCCAGCCCGTACGCCCCTCGCCAGCGGCGGTGTTCGTTGCTGTTGCTCAGTTCAGCAACGAGTTTCGTCCAGTCTTGTTCGCTGGAAGCGAGTTGCCCGAACAGCGCCCAAACGCCGACGACCGCTAATACGATGAGTCCGGGAACGACAAACAATTGAATGATGAAACCGGCCGAGGGCGGTTCCACCGGTGGAAGATCGACCGGCGGCGACTCATCGGCATCGGTCTTAACGTTGATATCTTCTGACATAATAATCGCGTTCCGCAGTGAAAAATGAGGTGCAAACTTTGTGCAGTCTAAATGAGTCCGGCCAATTCTGCGAGCATCGGCCGGGGCAAATCGAGACGGCGACTGCAAGATTCCTCAAATGAATATCGGATTCATCCCGCAGGCAGTGACTCGGCCTGTTGGAGAGTTGGGAAACGATTGCTATAATTCAGCCAGATCGATGTCGCACCACGTCGCGGGGAAGGCTCTTTATGGCTGGAGAGCCTTATCAGATTTCTCCATTGGGTCGAGTTTCTCCATTGGCAGGGAAAGGATGTATTGATGGCTTTGTACGAAATTGAGACCAAATTACACATCATGATTGGCTGGGCGGATTCGCACGACGGCGCAGTGGCGCTGGCCGGGGAACACTACCCCGACGAAGAAATCATGCGAGTCACCAAACGACCGAAGGACATCTGGGTCATCTCCAAGGGCATGCTGGGCGTTTCGGGCGTCGGTGAGCCAAGCGATGTGGCCCGCGATTGTCTGAGCCGCGCGGGTGGCGACAAACTGCACGCGATTCGGCTGTACCTGCTCGACACCGGTGTCGATCTGCACGAAGCGCAGCGAGCGATTGAGACAAACATGTCACTCGGGTGGTGATCGCGGCGTGATGGAGAAATCCAAGTCGACGGTTGAGCGTCGGAGTCCCCGGCGTCGTGGCTTCAAACTTGGGGAGTGACTGGGAGTGTCTCTTCACGATGACGTTTGTCGGATCCTCTGGGAAGAATGGGATCCGATGGGGCTGCGGCCATTCACCGACATCCCGAATGAATATGGCTCGTACGCCGAAACCATCTCGCGGTACATCCTTGAGGGGCGTGACGAATTCAAAATGATCTCGCATCTTCAGCAGCTTCAACGTAACGCGATGGGGCTGTCGCACGTTGATAATGAGCGAGATCGCCGCGTAGCCAGACTGCTGCTGTCGCTCGGTGAGTGAGGAAAGCGGAACCGCGACGCAGAGCGTCGAAGATCTGCATTCCTGTCGTGCTACTTCAACAACAACTCCACAACAGCTTCCGACGTCAGTTCACCCTTCTGCAACGTAAGGTTCGCCTTCGCGACGGCGTAAACCCGCGAGAGCGCCGCGGTGTTGTCGGCGATCTTCTCCGTGCCGACAACGGTTAGCGGCGTTGGTGCTGCCAATGCCGTCAAACCGGCCAGTCCGCCGTATTTCAAGGCACCCGGCAGAAACATGGGATCGGAAGTCGCTTCGACTTTCCCAAAGTCAAAACCCTTCGCGTCAGCGACGACCGCGTCGATGGCATCGCCCCCCAAGCCTGCAGCCAGCATTGTCCACGGACCGGCTGCACCGTTGCCGACCAGTTGGATCGCAGTCATCTGCTTGTCGGTTTTCAACAAGCCGATAACCGTCAAAATGTCGCGAACACGGTTTGATAGCAGCGGGCGGTTGTAGCCAAACGTGTAGCCCTGATAGGTGTCGTTGACCTGTTGTCGATTGGCGTCTTCGCCAGGCTTGAGAAGTTCGCCGGTCCCAAGGACGTCGGCTGACACGACGACGCGGCCCGCTTTGAGCAGTTGTTGGACGGCGGCAGTCGGTTGTCCTTCCTTATCAAACAGGGACGATTTACCGTTGCCGTCAACCCACAGCACGGCGGCTCTGCTCGGTGCCTTCGGTGTAAGCTTGACGAACGGCACGGCGTCTCCGCTGCCTTTTCGCGTGACGAATCCCTTGACCACCGTCACGTCGCCGAGAGCCGACGTCTGAACCGAAGATGTTGCAATTTCAGCCGCCGCCGGGACTCCCTCGTCGAGCATCACACGCGCGGCGCTACCCACGACGCGTTGATATTCGGCGAGGCCGTCAGCGTCCTTTGGCAAGAGTTCCTGAAACTGCTTCTGCGAGGTCGCCGTGAGATATTCGCGAAGTTCGGCAGACGATTTGGCGTCGTCGGGAAGCTTGTGCTTGTCGTCAAACACGCTGAGCCGTTGAGTCTCAACAGGCCAGAAGTCCTCTTCCTCAATCGGACCTGTGATGCCAAGTTTCAGGTGGCGATTGAACCACTCGTACATCATCTGGCGGGAGACCTGATTGTAGTTGTGGCCGAAATGCGGGTAGGCTTTCGCATAAACCAGATCGGTCTTGCCGTAATGCGAATAAACCTGCTTCAACTCGGGGTACCCTCTTGTTTCGATGTTGACGGTCCAGTCGTTCGCACCGCTAAGTGCCATCGGCTTGGGGGCGAACAAGGCCGCCAATGCGATGTTGTTGATGCCGATTCGCAAGTACTCGGCGTTTTCGCAGACACACCCACCCTGCATGGCCGTCGAGACCATGACGGCCGGGAATGCGACGGTCGGGCGCGGATCGATGGCACCCAGCATGAACGTCTGCGTGCCTCCGCCGCTGGCACCGGTGACGCCGATCCTCTTTGCATCGACATCGGGCAACGACAAAATAAAGTCGAGCGCACGAATGGAGTTGAAAGTCTGCAGCCCCATGAAATTCTGCAAACGCAGACCGGCTTGGGCGTCGGTGAAGCCGGCGGAATGGCCGATTTGCTGACTGTCGGCTCGGCCCACCATGTCGTAGTGAAATACGATGCAGCCCATCTTTGCCAGTTGCACCATGCGGGCCTGCAGGGGATAGCGTGCGCCCGCCATGTGTTGTTCGGCCTGCTGACTGATTTGTCCTTGGGCCGCCTGTCCGCCGGCATCGTAGAAACGGCCGTTTCGCCAATGGCCGTGTGGAGAGAGAATGCCCGGTGCCTTGCCGTCAATCTTCGTCGGCCGATACAAGCTGCCCGTCACGTAGTGGCCGGGGTGGCTGGCAAAGTAGACTTTTTCGATCGTGTAAGTGCCGCGGTCAACCCTGCCGTGAATGACCGGCTTGAGCGGCAGGCTTGGCGGCATCGGCCAGAGACCGTTGCTCACCAGCACGCGCCGCCGAATCTGCTCGGCCTGAACTTCCCACGCCTGCTTCGATGTTGCCGGTGTCCAGGGATGGTATTCGTCGCGTAAATTGCGTTGCTTCTGCAATCGGCCATCGGGTGGCAGTTCGCCTTGCGGGGCCACTCGGGAGACGTCTTGATTCGACTCGCCGGCCGTTAATGGTTGGGTGACGGTAAGAATTGCCAGCACCGACAAGATTCCGAGCAAACAGTTGCGCATCGATAGTCCCACCGAAGGAGAATCCGCGATTGTTGCAAACGCCGACGTCGGACGCTTGCATGAAGCTGATACCAGCCTAAGCTGGGCGGTAATTGAATGCAACGACACAAAGCTCACCGGTTGCGTCCCGTGGGAACGAATAGAATTCAGGGATTCCGAAAATGATCATTTCAGGCCAACTCGTCTTTCCCGATCAAACGCGCTCCGGCCACATTCGCATCGACGGCGATACGATTGCTGATGTTGGCTGCGACCTCGGACAGCCCGACGTGGAATTCGGCGACGATTGCCTGGTGTTCGCCGGCATGGGCGACATTCACATTCACGCCCGCGACGATGTGAGTGAAACGCAAACATACAAGGAAGATTTCTGCACAGCCGCGGCCGCCGCAGTGCAGGGAGGAGTGGTTCACGTGGCCGACATGCCGAACAATCCGGCGGCGCCCATCGACGATGAATCGTACGCGGCCAAACAACAACATCTGCAGCGGCGCAACGTGCCGATTCAAATCACGCTGTACGCCGGCATCGGTCCCGACACGCGGCCGCTATCACAGTCGGTGCCCTACAAAGCCTACATGGGGCCGAGCGTCGGCGATTTGTTTTTCACATCGCTCGAACAATTGGAAAGTGCGCTGTCGCATTACCGTGGATGCGATGTCAGCTTTCACTGTGAAGATCCGGTGCTTCTTGAAACGCACAAACACGAGGCAACACACGAGGAGCAGCGACCGCCGGCTTGCGAATTCTCTGCAACGCGGTTCGCACTGGCAATGATCGAAAAGTACGACCTGACCGGCAAGCTGTGTCATTATTCGGTCGAAGAGGGGTTGCCGTTGATTCGCGCCGCCAAGCAGAAAGGCTTACGCGTGACGTGTGAAGTGACGCCGCATCATCTGTTTTTCGACGAGTCTCAGATCACGCCGGAGAATCGCGGGCTGATGCAGATGAATCCACCACTGCGGCGTGCGGGTGACAGCGAAGCCATGTTAGCGGGCCTGCGCGACGGCACGCTCGATTATCTGGCGACCGATCACGCGCCGCACACAGTGGAAGAAAATGCCGCCGGGATTTCAGGACAGCCACACCTCGACACCTACGGCGCATTCGTCACCTGGCTGATTGCCGAGAAACAGTTCACACCCCAACGGATCGCCGAAGTCTGTTCGGCCAACCCCGGGCGTTTCGTCAATCCTTACACCGCGCCGAAAAAATTCGGCCTGATCGAACCGGGCTACACGGCATCGCTGACAGTGCTGAACATGCAGCGGCCCAAACTGGTACAGCGTGATGATCTGAAGACAAAATGCGGCTGGTCACCATTCGAGGGAATCACCTTTCCAGGTCGCGTGGAAGCGGTGTACGTGGCAGGGCAGCGACTGGCATAACTGAGAGCCAACGGCTCGCAGCTACGAACTAATCAAACAAACTTCCAGGATTTCTGGAATTTTTTCGCACCTTCGCGCATCACAAGGAGTACGAACGAGAACTCTGGACTGAAGCAACCTCTAGTTTTCAGAACAGTTGACCTAAGAATTCCCGCGTTCGCACGTCGTCTAAAGTGGTGAATGTTTTATTTTGAGGACTCAAAGCCCGTGGGCTGCGGCCCAGAGGATCGAGCGGCTGACATCTGCGGCATTCTCAATCTGAGTCTCAATAACGCAGACAAATTCAGTTCATGCATTTCAGCTCGGCAGGCAATCAGCCTGCTCGATGGCGGCCCCATTTTGTGCAACAAACAGGAGTCAAAGTATGCGCTGCGCCATATGGATTACGACAGGAATCGTTCTGGCAGTTGCAATAGTTGGATGCGGAGGCGAGGCGAGTACGCCTGCGACGTATCAACAGCTTGGAGACACCTCGTCCGCCGAAAGTGCAGCGGCAGCGAATGACGGCGACGATGCGGCCGAATACACCGTCCGCGAGGCCGCCGATCTTGGTACCGATATGACACCAACAGCCGTAAAGACGACGCCTTCGGTGGTGCATCGGGAAGACCGATTCTCCGAGCCGAAGTCAGCTGACGAGCCGAAATCGGAACCCCAGAAGCAAGCACAGCAATGGACCCCGGAAGCTCAATTTCGCCCCGGCACGCTCACCGCTGGCAGTATCGACGATCATGCGAAATACGATGCCTATCGCGACTATCTTTCCAAGACTCTGCAACAATATCCGGACCGTTCATTTCCCAATCTGAAGATCGGCCGTCGAATTGTTATTCGTGTTGCCAATGAACAGGGCGAGGGAATCGGCGATGCCCGGATTACGATTCGTCCGGTCGCGGTCGATGAACAGGGCGAAAATGTCGCTACAGGTGAATTCGCCACGACTACGGCCAGTGATGGAAGGGCACTGTTCCTGTCTGCTCGCGATCTTTCGGCCGATGGTTCTGATTTTCAACTGACCGTTCAGATTGCCGGTGATGCGGACGCCGTCACGCAACAAGTCTCGCTGGATCAACCAGAATGGAATGTCGTGCTCCCCGAGATGCAACAAACTCTGCCGACCCAACTCGATTTGGCTCTCGTCATCGACACCACCGGTAGTATGAAGGATGAACTGGACTATTTGAAAGTTGAGATCGACGACATCGCCGCGGCAGTCAAACGGCGGTTTCCGAACGTCGAGCAGCGGTTTGCCCTCATCCTCTTTCGCGATGAAGGGGACGAATATGTCACCCGCACGTTTGATTTTACCGGTTCGCTGTCGGAGTTCCGCAGTAAACTGTCGAAGCAGTCGGCCGCAGGTGGTGGCGATTACCCGGAGGCAATGCATCTGGCGTTGGAGCAGGCGGGCCAGTTGAGTTGGCGAAAGACCGATGCCGCCCGCGTGCTGTTTCTTGTCGGCGATGCCCCGCCGCACGCTCGGTTTTCCGAGCGAACAATCGCTGCCGTTGAAACACTTCGCAATTCCAACGTCAAACTGTTTCCGGTCGCCGCCAGTGGCGTCCGCGATGAAGCCCAATGGGTGATGCGGTCCGCCGCATTTCTCACTTTGGGCCGCTATCTGTTCCTCACCGATCATTCGGGCGTCGGCAATCCACATGCAAAACCGCAAACGCCGAGTTACTCGGTCGAACGGCTCAATGCTTTGATGGTTCGCATGATCGCTTCGGAACTTGCCGGCCGCGAACTGCTGCCGAACGAAATCATTGCCACCGAAGCGAACGCCGACACGATTGTCCCACAGCAGACCCAGCCGGTCATTCGTCCGCAAACTGTGTACGTGGAGCCTAAGCCAATCGTCCCGACCGTGCGTCCAGCGAATGTTGGCGAAGTGTTTGCGAGCTGGTGCTATGAAACCATTCAACTGCCGGTGATCCGCGTGTTTGCCGCGTTTCTCGCCATTGCGCTCATTTGGAAACTCGACACAAGACGCCGCAGCGCCGCGGCGTAACATGACAAGTTCCTGCGAGATTCGCCATCACCGCTTGCGGTTTAGCGGCCCCTCGACGCACGGTTCAATCGACGGGTTTTACGAGGACCCCGCCAGAACCAACTGACGAATTTCACCGGCGCGCGTCGATAGCTCCGCTTGATCAACGTCAGCGGCGACGCCTGCGAACCCCGCTTTCTCGATCATCGCCTTTGCGTTGCCCGCAATCTGCGACAGGCTGAATTCCAGTGGGTCAACCATCGTTAACCGATCGAGGTGGAACATCACGTTCTTATCCGTCGGATCGTAATGGTAATGGGGATCGGACTCGAAACAGTCGAATCGTAACAACTGTACGTCGCGTCCCTCGACCTCACCAAACACGCGAATCGCCGGTCCCCGATCGCCACCGAACGTTCGGTGTTCGATGCGAAACGTGAGGTTCCCGATGACAATGTCCTGCATGACGCTTCTCCCAATCGCTGGCGATCGCTACTTCTTGATTCGGTAAAGATGCGTGAAGCTGCGGATGATGAGGGAATTCTCCACGATCGCCGGCGAGGAATTGAAGCCGGCGTCGAATTCGTTTTCGGCTAGTTGTTTGAATTCTCGCGCTGCAGCGACCACGAATACTTTTCCCTGTTTACTGAAGAAGTAAAGTTTGCCGTCGGCTGCGACGGGCGACGCCCAGAAGTCGCCGCCGAAGCGATGCTGCCAGATAATCTTTCCCGACTTCGCATCGCGGCAGGAAGCCACGCCGTTATCGGCAACCATGTACAATGAATTATTCAAGAGCAGCTGTGACCCACGGCGAGGGATGCCCACCCCGGAACTCCAGGCGATGTGACTGTCGGTGACGTCACCGTTTCCACCGGGACGGACGGCAACAAATTGTGTTTTTCCGCCGCCTGCGGCAAGGTAAATCAAGCCGTTGGCAAACAGCGGCCGCGGTGCGGCATTCATTCCACCGTGACGAACTCTCCAAAGTTCGTCACCGGTCAGCGGCGAATAGGCGATGGTGGCAACCGCAGCAGGACTGATCAGGGCCGTTCGCCCGTTGTGTTCTATCACCGTCGATGTACTGTATGCCTTCTTGCGATCAGGGTTGTCGGTGCCGTAATCGATGGTGCGTTTTTTTCTCCAGGCGGTTTTCCCCGTTTTCTTGTTCAACGCGACGACGTATTGCTGATCGACGCCATCAAAGTTCAGAAAAAGCAGGTCGCGATGCAGGATGGGTGAACCTCCCGGCGCGCGAAAATGGTCGCACTCGAAATCTCTTCGCGACCACAGCATTTTGCCGGTGGCCGTATCGAGGCAGGCCGTTCCGTAGCTGCCGAAATGCACGTAAATCCGGCCCTCTTCAATCACCGGCGTGGGCGATGCGTAGCTGTTTGTCGGATGGCAGAATCGCGGCTTGGCGTTCTCGAACACTACCACATCGTGAATGATCTTGCCGCTGTCGAGATCGACGGCGACGGCGGACATCTTCTTGCCGTCTTCGGTCGCTGTGGTCATCCAAATCTGTTTGCCCCACACAACGGGAGACGACCACCCCTTTCCATGGATGGCCGTTTTCCAGGCGACGTTTTCCCCGTTGCCGAATTTCGCCGGCAGACCGGTCGCGGCCGATTGGCCATCACCCGCCGGACCGCGAAATGCAGGCCAGTTCTCAGCGAAGGCAAGTTGCGAAGAAATCAGAAACGCACAGGTCAACAGGGTGGTTTGCATGGTGTTCCTCAGCATGTTGTTTCTCACGGTACAGAAACTCCCAATCGAAAGTCTAATCATCCGCGCCAAACGCTTGCGGTTTCGCGGCCCGAATTGCCGCCCTACGAACCAATCACTTCACGTTCATGTAACGTGTTTTCGTCAACCGGGTAATTCCGGAATTGGATTGTGTAATTCTTTTCGAACCACTCGCGAATATTGTCGATGGCACCGTCATCGTACTTGGGGGCGACATGTAGCAAACGGCCTTCGGCATTCGAGCGAATCTCGCCGTCTTCCACAACAATCTCGCCGCGGCGAATCACATAGCGGGGCAACTCGAACATCCGCTGGTAGTCTTCGTTGGGTTGATAAATGGTGACGTCGGCATCGGCTCCAATGCCGAGATGCCCCTTATTTTTTAGCCCCAACATTCGCGCGGGTGAGGCTCGCGTGATAATCGCAATTTCGTTCAGCGTGTATTCGCGGTCGAGGTCGGCCAGTGTCGTCCGTTCCTTCAGCCCGCCGGGAACGCGAGCCAACATTTCTCGTCGCCGGTCGCGACTCATCAACAACGCAATGATTTCGGGGTACGCCCGAAACGAACTGCCGTTGGGGTGATCGGTACTCATCGCAATCCGCCACGGGTCCTGCATCAGCAGGTACCATTCCAGGCCAATCGCCCACTGAATGGCGTGAACCAGACTCTTATTCTTATATGTGATGGGGACGATTCCGCAGCCGGTTTCCATTTCGGTGTCGCCGCTGAACCATTTGCGCCCCATCACTTTGTGCAGGAAGTAGCCGAGCGGCCCGTCGCCGGTCATCGACGTTGTGTTGCCGAACATGACTTGCCCGACGTCAACCGTGATGTTCGGATGCGACTCGACGTATTCGACGAGATCGGGAACCTTCGAGCAGAAGGTACTCTGATCGTCCGGGTCGCCGCCGTAGCTGTGAAACTGAATGTGGGTGATGTGTCCGCGATGGCCCTCGAGCGCGTTCATCGTATCCAGCGTGGTGTTGTAGTTGCCCGGCACGCCGAGGTTATTCGCGTGGATGTGAACGGGATGCGGCAGGCCGAGTTCATCGACGGCGGTCGCGACGCCGTTAATGATTTGGCGAGGCGTGATGTCGAAGTGATCGATGGTGGAGTCCAGCGATGTCGCGTTCCCGCCGCTCGACTTCCAGACCTCGACACCGCCTGGGTTAACCAGCTTGGCCGTGAATCCCTTCGTTGAATTCAGAAGCCAACCGACATAACTCTTCAGCCGTTCCGGTTCGTTCTCTTGCAATTGCTTCATCAGGTAATGGTTGTTGCCCATCAGGACGTAGAAGCCCTTGTCGATGATGGGGGTATCTTCCAATTCCTCGTGCGCGTGACGCGCCAACAATGGGGGAATGGCGGCATCGAACGCCGTCGTGTATCCCAGCCCTGCATACAAATAGCCGGTGGCGAATGTACTCGGCACACTGCCCGTCGTTCCTGACCGCGTGAGCGCCGTCCGCCGAACGGGTTCGGCGGTCCGTTTGTCGTCGGGCATCATCTTGCGAGCAACGTTCACCTTGGGGCCGGCGATGTGACAGTGCATATCGACCCCGCCCGGCATCACCACCATGCCGGTGGCATCAATTGTCTTGTCAGCGCGGCGACCAGGATCAGTCGGCGCATTGACGACGCGCCCGTCTTCAATCCAGACATTGCGGACTTCGCCGTCGATGTCGTTCGCGGGATCTTGAAGTATTCCGTTGGTAATGCAGGTGAGAGTCATATGCTGCGAATTCAGACTGTTTGAAAGATTGCATGAAGGAATGAAGCGGCGGAAATGCTCAGCAATTATACCCCCAACTGCTTCGCACGGATGCGCCGTTCGATTTCCTTCAGGATTTCGTAATCGCTTTTGTAAGGCGACTCGAACGCCGGCCGTAGTGGGATCGGCACATCGTCCATGCGGTAGACGGTTCCCGGCGTGTTGATGCCGTAGGTTGCCGTGGTGAAAGCGACGGTTGCCGTTCGGGCGGTGTCGCTCAGTTTGGGGTCGAGAACCACGCTGGGAATCTTCGCCAGATGCTCGCGGGCCGGCTGGCTGAAGTTCGACATCGGGTCGGACGCAATAATCAGCGCGGCATCGGCTTCCTCACGTGCCAGCACATCCGACGATGTGAATTCACCCGGGTTGAATCGCGGGTAGCCTCGGCCCAAATTCACACCGAACGGGTAACCGGTCGACCACGTCACCACGTTGTCGGCACCGCTGACGTTACCGTGTCCGCGCAACGCTCTGGCGTTCCAGCGGGTGTGGCGGTTCATGTCGCGGGCGAGGGATAAGACCGCTTCGGTGTTGATGTGTTTGCCACGCGTCATCGTCAGGCCCATGCCAAACAGGATTACACCGAATTTTGCCTTCTTCATTCGGTCCATCAAATCGGTGAGCGTTTCCAGCGAGATGCCGGTCTTTTCTTCGATTTTGGGATCGATCTTCAACCCTTTGGCCAACGCTCGCATCGCCCATGCCAGTTCGAAGTCGGACCGTGGCTTGATCTGCAGGAATTCGTTGGCCGCCTTCGCGCTTTTCGTTTTGCGAACGTCGATAAGTACGGCCGTGCGGCCCTTGCGGCCTTTGGGAATGAATTCGCCTTTGGGCATCAAGCTGTATCGCGTGAAGTGCCGGGGATGGCTTTCCGCCGGATTTCCGCCCCAGAAAATGAGAAAGTCAGCGCGGTTCTTGATTTCACCCAGCGAACATGTCACCTCGCCCACACCCTGAAACGCCATGCCCGACGGTCCGTGACAGACCGAAGTTGTGGTGTCGAGATTTCCGCCGATCCAATCGGTGATCGCGACCGCCACCCGCTGCGCTTCGCTGGTACTGTCCGACATTCCATAAGTCAACGGGTTCTTTGAGTTGAACAGAATCTCGGCCGCCTTGTCGAAGGCCGCTTCATATGTGACCGGCTGACCGTCAATCGTTGCCTCGGGGCGGTCTTCAATGTGGTGATTAAAAAACCACGCCTTACCCAGCACGCAGGCGTTTTTTGCCTTCGTGATGTGATTGTCTTCGACCGTCAACTCCATGTCGTCACATACGCACCCGCAAAACGTGCAGGTCGCGTCTTTGACAATCTTCAATTCGGGAGTCTCGGTCGTCGGCGGTTGTTCGGCAATACTCATGTTTTACTCACTCATTTGTTTTCGCGTGTTCCCGCATCCAAAGCCCACGGGCTGCGTCCCGTGGGTTCCCGCCGGACGCAGCCGGCGGGCTTTGCCCTTTACTCCGCTTTCGCAAGCTGCACGTCCAGTCCCTTGCTTGTTGGCATTCCGCTGCCGTGGGTGTCGCCGCCCATCAGTTGGCTCGAAATGTCGCCGTAGCTGATAAACAGGACCCCAGGCGGCGATTCACCTTTGTCGGCTTTGCAGGTGACGACGACCTCGGCTTGTTCGTTCCACATCCGCACGCGGTCGCCGGTTTCCAGATCGAGCCGCTGCATATCCTCGGCGTTCATCAACAACGTGGTGATCTCTTCTTTGTACGTGTCGGTGTACTTCCCCTCGTTCAGAGCCGTACCCTGTCGGCTCGTCCGTCCGGGAATCAGTACAAATATGTCAGACATCATCACCCAATCAACAGTATTAAAAAAACGTCCAGGATCACGCTTGCGGTTCAACGCACCCTCGATGTCAATTCCGGCTTGCCGCAAACGCTCTCAACCATCTCATCGGGCAACCAGCCTTCTTCGCTCCAGCCCCGCGCGAGATTGTAACTGCGAATCATCGCATCCAGCTTTTCGATGCTGAGAATTGCCCCCGCGCTTGCGCCGGTTGGAATTGCTTCACTGAAGAATCGTGACGGCAGCGTGTCTTCGGCCGGCGTCCAGCCTTGTCGTATATTGTACAACTTGCGGGCCGAAACAATCCGCGCGGCCGTCTCTGTGAGTTCAGCCGTCGTCACATTCCAGCCGGTTACCAGCGACAGCATTTCAGCCATCGAGGACATCTGGTCGTCGAACACGCCTCGCAAGAATTTGCAGAGAATCAACGAATCCAACGCGGCCGCTTCATTCTCGGTTTCAATCGCCGCCGGCACAACGTCTGGGCCGGCATTCAGGCGGTCGAATTCTTCGGAAAAGTCCACCTGATACGCACCCGATCGATTGTGATCGGCTCCGCGCGTGCCGACGGCAAATCCCAACGCCATCGCCTGCAGCGCCCGTGGTTCGTAGCCGGGAATCTCCAAACCCTTGACGTGCGGTGCGAAATCTTCCGCGCCGCCGCCAATCTCCGCTGCAGCAGCACGCGTACCCTGCGACAGCAATTCGCCAATTCCGACTCGCGCACCAATCTGTTTCAGCGTACTCAGCAACGCTTCGCCATCCCCAAAACGCAACTGCGGTTCGTCAATCAACCCGCGTTCGGCACACTCCATTGCGAAGGCGACCGTTGCCCCGGCGCTGATGGTGTCCATGCCCCATTCGTCGCAGAGTCGCGAAGCGGCCAGTACGGCATCAGGATCAGAAATGTCGCACAACGGGCCGAAAGCGAACAGGTTTTCGTATTCCATCCGCACGCCGACATCGGCTGCATTGTTGCCACCCTTCAACTGAAAGATGTGCTCGCAGCCAATGGTGCAAGCCGCACACGATTCGCGAGTTCGTGCGTGAGTTTGCGAGACCACTTCGGGTGAAAGACGATTCGCGTCGGCGAATGTGCTTTGCTGAAAGTTCCGCGTCGGCAGCGTTCCCAGTCGGTTGAACGTCAACAGATTACTGACGGTTCCCAACTCACGGTACTTGGCTGTTCCCGGTCCCATCGATAGCCGCGAGAGTTCCTTAGCGAATTGTGTGAGTTCGTCGGGATGAGCAAAGTTCGTCGTGCGGTCGCCGCAAACTGCAACGGCCTTCAGGTTCTTCGATCCCATCACCGCGCCGTGTCCGCCGCGCCCGGCGTGCCGACCATCGTGCGACACCGATGCGAACCGCACCAGATTCTCGCCGGCCGGACCAATCACCGCCGTGCGAAATCGCGATCCGAATTCCGTTTGCAGCGCGGCCGCTGTCTCGCTAATCGTCTTGCCCCACACGGCGGTCGCGTCTTCAAGCCGCACACCGTCGCCCGGTGTGTTGCGGTCCGGTTCGATCGCCAGACAGGTCGGTGAATCGGCCGCCCCCACAATCACGATCGCATCGTACCCGGTTTTCTTTCCCGCTATCGCGAAATGCGATGAGGAGAGCGAATCGTTCAACCGTCCGGTCAACGGCGACTGTGCAACGACGGCAAACTTGGCCGACGTCGTCAACGGGCTCCCCACCAACGGACTGAACACGAACGCGATAGGCGCTTCCGGCGCAAGGGCGTCGGAGAAACCCGGTTTTTTCAAAAAACCGGGTTTCTGGTCGGGGGCGCTTGCGCCACGATCGGCCCCCTCCTGCAGCAACAACCAAGTCCCCAAACCGGCCCCACCAATGAACCGGCGCAGCACATCGGCCGACAACGCCACCGCTTCGGCCCGACGCGCGGTCAGGTCGATTCGCAGATAACGCCCGTGATAACCACAGGGAGCAGCCGACATAAAACCCACAAACCGTCCCCATCAAAGGGGTTCCGAAAAACCACCAGGAAAAACTCCCCAGCAGCCCGGCCTTGCGGTTTCAGAGGTATCCGGCACGGAAGAAAGCGAAATGTTCGCGTCCATGCATTATAGACAATTCACCAGCGAAAAACATAGCCCCGCAATTCGCATTTCGCCGCTTGTGAATTCACACGGGGCCGGAGTGCAGCGCCGACAGTATGACCGATTGACGGAATACCGCACATCCGGTGACCGCCAATTGGTTAAGGCGAACCGTACCACCCATCAATTAGCGGTCCCGCAGTTGCATTGAGAATCTGTGGTTGTCGTTCAAGCCATTCCAATACGGTCCTTCGGTGTTCCGCGGTCACGCTACCACGACCACAGGTTTCGGCGATGCCCGACCATTCTGTGCCGCGACCACCACCGCCAAATTGCAGACCTGCGTCCTCGATCATTTGGATGAAGCGATCGAGAATTTTGTTCCGCTCATCTGCCGAAAGGTCTGCTTGCATGTTGAAGTTCAACGGCAGGCAATCTTCGCGGAACTCACGAAGTCGTAGTTTCTTGCGAAGGCGTTTCCTCATTGACCTGACTTGTTTTGAAGAAGTTATTGCATGGACGGAAGCAGTACGATGAATTGCGCAATACACAGAATAACTTCTGCGATAAACACGACTACCACCGTACGAGGTGTGAGGCGTTTGCGGACGAAGGCGATCAGTACTGCGGCTGGGCAGGCGACCCAAGCCAGCAGCGCAGGGAAGAGAAGAATTGTGAGTGTGTCATACCACCACCGGGAAATACTGTGGTTCACAAGTAGACTGCGATCAGCTAGCGAAAAGCAAAGGCAGATTGCAACCGCCAGCAAATGTGCCATCACCCACCACCGGATTTGTGTGTGTGGGTTAGAACTGGTGATTTCAGCAACGTGTTCTGTTGGAGGGTAGGGCACGCGAAATTCGCCAAATAGGACGCCGGTCGAGAATGTGTCGCAAAGAGAGGAATCGCTTGGACATTCTCACACAAATGGCTCTGAAAGTCAGCACAATCACACAAAAACAGCCCGGCTGCAATTAAGCAGCCGGGCTGTGGTTTCACCAACTTACAACATTGCCGTCTTGCACCATGCGATGACTGCCGTCAGGCCGAACGAGCTTAGCTCGTCGAGGGCCTTCATGACGACGGCCATGTCGAGCAGGCCGAAGCTGTAAGGCAGCTTCAGGCCGCTGAATCGCTTGATCTTCGCCTCGGCGCTTTGACGGTTGGTCAGGCGGTTGGCGGCGGCGACCCACTTCTGCCGCGCCTGCTCCTTCGCCTCGTAGCTCTTCAGCAGCTTGTACTGCAGAGCGTAGCCGACCGGTTGTCCGCTGCCGACTTCTTCCAGCTTGCGGTCGCCGTCGAGCTGGGTGAAGTCTTCTTCGTGGCGTTCGTAAACGCGTTGGACTCGCTTGTGCCGCATTTCGGCCAGCTTGCGAAGCGCGTACGCGACACCTCGAATGAATCCATAAATGAGCACCATCATTCTCTCTCCCTTCTTGCGAGTCCTCCCCTTTCTGCAGCCGTCATCTCCGTCGTGACGATGCTGCGTGGTTGAAAATAAGAGAGACGCAAAGACGAGAGAAGGTTCGCAGGTTTTGCGGAATATTCGTGCGCACAATTTCGGTTCGCCGCGACGCGAAGTCTTTACGAAGCGGTGCGCTCGCCCTATTCTTGACAGACAAATCGAACATCGGTCGGAGAAACCAATATGACTGAAAACCACCTCGACGTTCTCATTTCGGTTCCCAGTGAAGTCGAAGCGGCTGCGATTGTGGGCATGCTGTCGGAAGAGGGGATTGAGGCGAAGGCGACCGGCGGCTTGACGGCCGGGTTCAAAGCCGAAGCGCCGGGCGAGGTCAATGTCCTCGTTGCCGCGGCCGATGCCGAACGCGCGAAACTGGTTCTCGGGCAGTTCGAGAAGCCAACGATTGAGGCCCGAGAGGCCAACGGCATAATCTTCTTCGACTGCGACGCCTGCGGTGAGCAAGTGTCATTCCCCGGCAGCGCGCGGGGAACGATCGAAGCTTGCCCCGAATGCAGCGAATGGCTCGACGTGCCGGAAGGCTGAACGAGAAAGGGATGCCATGCAATCCAGCAATCAAATCATCGGAATAACACGCGGCTTGGTTGGGGCGGCGATTGGTGGAGCGGTTGGCTATTTCGCTTTTGGCTGGATTCTCAACTATCGCCTTTACGCGATGATTTTGCCGGGGGCTGCGCTGGGATTTGGTTTCGCCACGCTCGCCGGCGAACGGAACACCGTGAACGGAATAATCAGCGCCGTGCTGGCGACGGGATTGGCACTCTTTACCGAATGGAAGCACTTCCCATTTGACGCCGATGAAAGTCTCGGCTTTTTCCTCAGACACATCCACAAGCTGACGCCGGTCACGTTGATCATGATCGCCGTCGGCAGTGTATTGGCCTACTGGTCGGCCAGCGGCAACACGCGTTCCAGTCGGCACGATGATCCACCGCAATCAACGTAGTGGTCTGCGCTCCCAAGCTGTCGTGGCGTGTATTTGGGAGGGCGAGGCTCCCGCCGAGCCGCGTGTGCAACAGCAAGACCAACGTACCAAACTGTCTCGCCGCCTTCGTCGATCAATGCATTGGAAATGCATGGGATAGAGCCATTCCGGCTGCGGCTCAGCAGGAGCTTCGCGCTCCCAGATTCGTACGATAAGGGAGCACAAACGCGCCGGCAGCGTTAGTCGGTTGGTTCGTCTTCGGGGGCATCATCCGGATCGTCTTCCGGCACCGTTTGTTCTCCAGCGTCCGGTGCGTCATCGTCCCAGTCAATCTCGGTGGCCGGTTCGAACAGGCCACGGGTTCGCGGTTTGCGCAGGAAGTGGGTTCCGTAGCCGTAGAATCCGAGCTTCATCAGGACCCAGCCCATTGAAATTGCGAAGCCTAGAAATGTGCCGATCTTCATGAAGAATTTCATCATTCGTGAAAAACTGGGGGGCATCGGCTTGCCGGCTGAACTTGATTTCATGGCGTCGGCCATAAACTGTTCCGTGATCTCGGCAGTTTCCATTTGCATGTTAATCGTCGGTATTAACTGCATCAGTTCGAAGGCGATGGCTATCAGAAACGCCATCACCAACAAGCGGTGTCCGGATGGCTGTAGCCGAAAGGCCTTCACACCACCGACGATTAGACACCCCACGAGGACCAATTGAACTGCGGCGAGCGCATATGTGACGGTTGCCCATTTTTTCATTACTGCATTGATGTCGTGCTGCAGTTGTTTTTGCTGTTGAACCTGCTTTTGGAACTGTTTTCGAGCCTGCGGTGAGTTGGTGGGCACCATTTGCATCGTCATGTTCTGGAAGGATTCGCCGACCATCGGTCCGGCGATTCCGCCCACGGCACTGAAAAATCCAAGCGCTCCCATAGAAATCGCGATAATGCAGATCGCCTGCAACATTCCCGGTGCGCGTTTCATTGTTGTTCTCCGTTGTGCAGGTTGCCGTTGCTGACGTTTCCCAGAACAGTCGCTGCGAAGTGTGTGCCTTCATCGTCGAGGCGTCATCTTTTCACAGTAAACGATTCCGGCTGGGTGTCCAGAGCGAAACAAGATGTTGCCAATATCAGCAATTTCGCCGTTTTCACTGGGTTAACCGACGCATTGAGTGGAACGTCTGCGGTAGAATGTGGATCACGAAGACTTGCGAGAATATTGTCCGCCATGACAACCTTGTTGACTCAACTGTGAGGATGGATGAATGAAACTGCCGTTGGCCGCGTTGCTGTGTCTGGTTGTTCCCTGTGGTTTGGCATGGGCCGATGATGCTCCATTCGTCGCGAATGCGAAACCCGAGATGCTGCTGAAAAGCGGAGCAGGGGAGGGACCGGCGTGGCATCCGAAATGGGGCCTGCTGATGAGCGGCGACGGAAACATCAACCGCTATTCGCTGGACGGTAAGTTGAGCGTTCTTCGCGAAGGGGCCGGCACGAATGGATTGCTGTTCGATCGCCGTGGTCGATTGCTTGCCTGTGAACCGCAATTTCGCCGGTTCTCGCGCACGGAACTCGATGGTTCGATCACCGTTCTCACCAAGAGTTATCGCGGAAAACGCTACAATCAGCCGAACGATATTGCCGTCGATTCCAAAGGCCGCATCTATTTCTCCGATCCCAAATATGGGCCGCGAACCAACATGGAAATTGTTGATAAGGCAGGCCGCAAGATCGAAGGCGTGTACCGCATCGATACCAACGGCAGTGTGACTCGTATCATCACGCATGAAGCCGACCGGCCGAATGGTTTGCTGGTGACGCCTGATGATCGGTATCTGTATGTTGCGGACAACAATAACAACACCGTTGGCGGGGCGCACAAGTTGTACCGATTTGACCTGAACAAGGACGGTTCGGTCAGCGCGAAATCTCGAAAACTCATCTTCGATTGGGGAACCGAACGCGGCCCCGATGGCATGACGCTGGACGTTAAGGGGCGATTGTTCGTTGCCGGTGGTCGGAACAAACCGGTCCCGCCGTATGAAACTGCCGACACGTACAAAGGGGGCGTTTACGTCTTCTCGCCGAAGGGCAAGTTGCTGACCTTCGTCCACATCCCGCGCGACGAAGTGACCAACTGCGCGTTTGGTGATGCCGACTTGAAGACGCTGTACATCACCGCGGGCGGCACGCTGTGGAGCATCCGCACAACAGCCCCCGGTCGATTGGTCTGGCCGAAACCGGCCGGTGATTGAATCTCGCGGCTAATCGGGCGTATTAACGCACGTGCGGGTAGAATCCTGCCAAGCGGTTCGGCGAGACGCCGCATTGCGCGAGGATAATAAGCGACCAGTTTCGCAGGGTTTGGCGAATGACGCCGCGTTGTTGCCAACGGCGGGCTGAGACGTGAATGCGCTGTTCGAGCAACGCAATGCGGCCGACTTTCTTCAATCGTTTCATCAACAGCAGGTCTTCCATCAGCCGCACATCGGGAAATCCGCCGAGGCTCTCGAAGATATCTCGTCGTATGAAAATTCCCTGGTCGCCATAAGCCCATTTGCAGGTCTTGACACGCAGTGCGTTTCCCCATTCCAGCAGTCGGAACCGCATACCGGCCGCCTCGATGGCCTGTCGAAAACAGCCACCGACAATCGACTCGTCGGCCAGGGCCAAACGGACGGCCTGCAGCGCGCCCTCTTCAAGCCAGCAGTCGGCATGGAGAAAGAGCAGCACATCGCCCGTGGCAGTTTGGACGGCCGCATTTTGTTGACTTGCTCGACCTTGCGGAACCTGCAAACAGATGTCGGCCGCTTGAGCGCACGACATCGTGGCGTCGTCGCTACCGCCGTCGACGACAATGACCTCGCAGTCATCACCGAGCGCTTGCGCTCTCCCAACGACATCGGCGATGCGGTCGGCCTCGTTGAGCGTGGGGATAATGATTGAGATTCTCATCGCATTGGTTGTTGAAGTCCGTTCCGAATCGTTTGCGACGGATCGACTCAGGTTGTCGTGTAGCAAGTGTGGTTGTTTCAAGGTCCGCTAAACCGCAAGCGGCCATAAAGGTGAAATCTCATTTCAAACATTCTTCAGTACCTCATCAAACAACGGATAGGCCAGTTCGCCGTTCCAGCGGTGGCCGCCGTCGTAATGGTCGAACTGCAAATTCTTCGGCTTGCCAAAGGCTGCATAGGCGCTGCGTAACCGCTCTTTGAAAAGATCGGCCCAGCTTTGGGTGATCAAGCCGTCTTTGGCACCGACTTCCCACACGGCCGGTCGCGGCGCGATGAGCGAGCCGATTTCGGAATAGTCGCCGTACTTCAACAGGCCCGGAATGATTTGTGACCCGCAACTGTAACGCCCCATTATGCGTTCCTGCAGCAGGTTGAGTGCGCCGCTGACGCAGGCGACTTTAATCCGCCGATCCATGGCCGTCGCCAGCATCGTCATGCGTCCGCCGTACGACAAACCGGCACAGCCGATGCGGCCGGACGCCACCTCCGGCCGGCTTTGCAGCAGATCGATCGACCAACTCAGGTCGCGAAGGTTGGCCGCCATTGGTAGTTGCCCGAGTGCTTGCATCCGCACGAATGCGACCGCGCACGGATCGGTCCCGCCACTTCTCGATTTTGCGAGTCGGCGGCCGAACGGTGTCATGCAAGGCGCAGCGACCGCGTATCCACGACGGACAAATTGCAGGCCGTAATCGTAATGTGCCGTCTTGATGCTGTCGGCGACACCTTCCAGATCGGTGCGGCCAACGATGGGATGATTTCCGTGAGCACCGTGACCGTGGACGCAGAGCACGCCCGGTACCTTGTTGCGCTTCGATGCATTTTTCGGCAATAGCAAATAGACCGGAACCGTCGGCACTCCCTCGGCATGCAGCAGCAAGTCGTAGCGGGTGTGATCGTCGAAATCGCGGCGGCCTTCTTCTTCGGCCCGCCATTTCATCGGCGGCTGAATGTCGCCCAGCAATTCAGCCAACTTCGCACTGAACTGCTTCTGCCAGAGACTGCATTCGTTGGCCGTCTTGCCGTGAAACAGCATCGACAACGGCGCATTCTTCGCCTTGTCGGCAATCACACTATTTGTTGGCAACGGTGACGGGACATCTGCAGCGACGGCGCGAGTCGCGGAGTTGAGCAGTCCGGCTGCTCCCAGTAGTCCGACGGCTTGGGAACCGCTGTGCTTGATGAAATCTCGGCGTGTGGTGTTCATGTTGGTTGCTCCGTTCCATGCAGCGCGGTGTGTGGGCTTTGTTATCTTGCGAGCCAGCCGCCGTCGATGGGGATGATGCTGCCATGCATGTAATTCGAGGCATCGGATGCCAGGAAAACTGCCAGACCGGCTAAGTCATCGGGTTCACCCCAACGACCGCAGGGAATGCGGTTGAGAATTTCCGGTCCGCGTGTCACATGGTTTCTCAGCGTGTCGGTCAGGTCGGTGGCGAAGTACCCCGGCGCGATGCAGTTCACGTTAATGCCCCGACTGCTCCACGACGTTGCCAGCGACTTCGTCAGCCCGGCGAGACCATGTTTGGCCGCGGTGTATGCCGGCACCTGCCAGCCACCCTGGTAACACATCACCGAACCGATGTTGATGATCTTCCCCCGCCCTCGTTTGAACATGAAGGGGGCTGCCTGTTGCGACAGATCGAACGACGCGGTCAGATGAACTTCGAGGAGATCCCGCCATTCGTTCTCGGGGTACTCTTCCGGCGGATGCCGCGTCCCCGTGCCGGCGTTGTTCACCAGAATATCGAGGCTGCCGAACTCATCAACCACCTGATCGGCGATACCTTTGCGTTGTTCGGGGTGGCTCAAATCGACTTTGAGGTCGAGAAACTTTCGGCCGGCACCTTCAACGAGGCGAGCAGTTTCTGCGGCTTCCCCCGAACGCGAAACGCAGGCCACGTCGGCTCCCGCTTCAGCCAAACCACGGGCAATCGCCTGTCCCAGCCCGCGGCTACCACCGGTTACTAATGCCGTGCGTCCATTGAGTTTGAAGAGGTCCAGAATCATTTGTGCCTTACTGTCGAGGGAGACGAGTTATCGGTCTTCGATGTTATCTTATCATTCAAACGAGGGAGAGATGTGCCGCCAGAGCATGTCTGCCATCAGCTGTTGTCCCGTCTCTGAAAGATGCAGGCCGTCGGTGGTGGCATTGGCTGCGAAAATCACTCCGGCGAATTCGCGACGTGGAATCAACACCGCGCCGTGCTTTTTCGCCAATCGTCTTTGAGTCCTGCCATAACCGTTATAAAACGGTGGCAGAGGAAGTTCCAGCATGACGAGTTGGCGGCCCGGTCGCTGCAGCCGACTGAGTAACGCATCGAGATCGGCGGCGAAGCGGCGCAGACTTGTTTCGCCCAGAATATCGTTGCCGCCAATCTCTATCAGTACAAATGTATGACCCTGCTCGACGTGTTCCGTCTGGCGCAGAGCGCTGCGCGCGGTCGCGCCGATTTGCGACAAGTTTGCCACGTTAATACTACGATCCTTCCGCAGTCGCGCGGGCCAGGTCCGTTCGTCGCTGTCGAAGGTCTCTGCGCTTATCGAATCGCCGATCACGTATAACAGCGACTGCGGCTGCGGCTGCGGATCAAAGGACTGTTCGGCTTGCCACGCGATTTCCCACAACGGGGCGGCGACGGTGATGGTTGCTGCCGCAGCGCGCGACAGGACCATAAGACGTCTGGATCCTCCCGATTTTCGCGTTTCACACGCCAGCCAGATGACGAGCGACATTCCCCACAGGACATACAGCCAGTGTGGAAATGGAATCGCTGCCGCGGTGACGAACAACATGCCGGTTAATGTCAGGGTTCTGACCGCCGTTCCCCGTCCTTTGAAATCTCGAACCAACGAAAGAATCAGTCCCAGAAGTATCGCTGACGTCCCCGTGAATAACGCATCGCCACTGACAAAATGATGGACGACAAATCGCATGACGATATCCGGCCCGGGGCGCACTAAATTGCGGAGAAAAGGAGCCGATTTCCGATTGCGTGCTGACGAAACTCGGTTGTTTTCCCGATAAAGCAATGAATCCTTTTCAGGTGTTCACCGCATCGTTACAGTATATCGTAACAGGGACACGATTTATCTGAAGGCTCGACTGGACGGGGAGTGACAGGGATGACGAAGGCAACGCCAGACAATTCGCAGCAGCCAAGCGGTGTATCGCGGCGCGACTTTCTTCGTGTTGGCGGCCTGAGTGTCGTTAGTCTTTCGGTTGCGGAACAGGCGGCACAGGCTCGCAAGCAGGCAGCCGCGGGATGTCGTAGTTGCATTTTCATTCTCATGACAGGTGGCCCCAGCCAGTTTGAGACGTTTGATCCCAAACCGTCTGCGCCGCAGGGAATTCGTGGGCCGCTGCAGGCAATCTCGACGGCGATTCCGGGAACGCAACTCAGCGAATGCCTGCCCGATCTGGCGGCACGCGCCGACAAGTTTGCGATTCTTCGTTCGCTGAATCACGATGCGGCCCCAATTCACGAAACCGGGCTTCAACTTTTGCAGACCGGCAGACTGGCACGCGGCGATGTTCGGCATCCCGCATATGGGTCGGTCGTTGCCCGCTTCCTGGGGCCGCAAAACGAGATTGCTCCCTATGTCGTGCTGCCTCGTTTATTGGGCGAGACGGGAGTCAGCGCTTACCGAGGCCAGGATGCCGGATATCTGAAGAGTGATTTTGACCCGCTCACCGGGCGACGTCAGTCCTCTGCCGGTTCGGAAGAGATGGAGTCGTTCGTTCCGGGGGGATTCCTCGCCGAAGAGACCGAAAAAACACAGACGACGTATGGGAAAACTCGCTGCGGGCGACTTTGCCTGCAGGCCCGCAAACTGGTCGAATGCGGTGTCCGCTGTGTTACGGTCAACCTCTTCGACACGTTGGCGAGTGAAAAGACCTGGGACTGCCACGGCCGATCAACTACCGATTCATCGAACTTGTATGACTATCGCGACCAACTTGGCCCGGAATTTGATCGCGCCATGTCGGCCCTGTTGGATGATTTGGGGCAGCGTGGAATGCTGGATGACACGCTGGTCATCGCCACCGGGGAATTCGGACGCACGCCTCGAATCAACGAATTCGGCGGGCGCGACCATTGGCCTGGTGTGTGGTCGGCGATTGTTGCCGGCGGGGGAGTGCAGGGGGGAAGGGTGATTGGTGCCAGCGATGCCCACGGTGCTGCGCCGGCCGATCGTCCATTGGCTCCCGGCGAATTGACCGCCACGATTTACAATCGGCTGGGACTCGCCGACGACCTCAAGCTGAGCGTCGATGACGAGACGTTTCTGCCGCTCGTCGATCATCAGCCGATTGGCGAACTCTTCGCGTAATCGCTTGCGATTCAGGCGGCATCGGTGCGGCCGGTTTCATCTGAGTCATCGCTGTCAGATATGACTGCCGTCACGTCGTCCACCGGACGTCGCAACAGGCGCGAAATTTGGGGTACAGTGTAGCCGGCCCCTTTTAAATCACGCACCATCCGTTGTTCATCGGCAGTCAGTGGTGCAGTGACAGAAGGGACTCCTTCGGCGGCAGTTGCTGTCTCATCGACCTGGCCCGCCGTTAGCAGCAGTTCATGCAGGCGACCGGTCTCCTCGTCGGCCTCCAGAATCAAGCGGTTGAGCAGTGTCAGTGTGGTCTGCACACGGCCTTCAACTTCGCGTCCGTAGTCGTACAAGCGAACCTCCATTTTGCGAATTCCCGACTCGGCCGCTTGCTCGGCCGCACGCATCTCCGCACGTACCTCGGCTGCAGGATCACGCTCGCGAGACTTTTTCCCCAACGTGAACGACCGCCGCAGCAGAAAGCCGATCACGACGATCGCCAACCCCAGCAAGATGAGTTGCGGTCCACTGAATGAGTTCGGCATGACGGTGTTGTTCCAAGGTAAAGGCAAAAGCAAGAAAACAAGTCTTTTCGTTCTTACTTTGTCCTCTATTTTTCGTCGTGGTCGTGGTCGTGGTCGTGGTCGTGGTCGTGGTCGTGGTCGTGATCGTGATCGTGGGAAATCGCTTCTTGCGTGATTGTCTCTCGGTAGGCGGCGTCGGCCGACCGGTAGACTTCGCGCAGGGCGATTCCATGTTCGTTTGCGATGCGAGCGCAGTCATCGAATTCCGGTGTGAACACCGGTTGGCCGGCTCCGCGCCAACCCAGTTTCCCTTGCACCGTACCCCAGGCGGTCTCGACGGTATGCTCCTGCCGGGTTCGCTTCGAGCGTTCGACCAGATGGCGTCGGATGCCGAACGTAGCCGTTTCAGAAAACACGATCGCTTCCAGCGCATCAGCGTCGGCGAGAGAGCAGATAATGCTCAACACAATGCCCGGCCGATCTTTTTTCATCTGCACGGCCGTTGTATAGACGTCGAGCGCTCCGGCTGCCAGGAGTTTCTGTTTTGTATGGCCGACGATTTCTCCGGAGACATCGTCCAGGTTCGTTTCGAGCAGGCAGACGCGGTCGGTTTCCGGATGGACTGCGGCTTGGCCGACGAAGAGTCGTAACAGGTTGGCGCGGCTGGGAAACTCGCGTGTTCCGGCACCGTAGCCAATGGCATCGAGTGTCATATCGGGCAGCGGTGCGAAACGATCAACCAACGATTTGACGATGGCTGCACCGGTGGGGGTCGTCAGTTCCGCTTCAATGGGAACATCGACCAGAGGGATTCCTTTGAGCAACTCGGCGGTTCCCGGAGCAGGGACCGTGCAAATGCCGTGATCAATTTTGATTTGTCCGCGACCGGTGGGAATGGGACTGCAGACAAGTTGTTCGATTCCCAGCAGATCGAAGCCGATTGCCGTCCCGACAATATCGACAATCGAATCGACCGCGCCGACTTCGTGGAAGTGGACGTGGTCGATTGTTGAACCGTGTACCTTGGCTTCGGCGGCGGCGACCGCATGAAAGATTCGCTTTGCGAGTTCTTTCTGCGGCGGTGTGATGGCGTCCGCTTCATCGATGAGCTTGATGATGTCGCCCAGATGACGGTGCGCATGCTGCGGGGGATGCTCGACGTGAACCTTGATCGCCCGGAACGCTCCCTTGATTACGGTTTCGACCCGCAGCCCGACGTCCGGCAAACCCAGCGAATCGATTCCTTTGCGTATGGCGTCGGCATTGGCGCCGGCATCGATGAGGGCGCCGAGCGCCATGTCGCCACTGATTCCCATCGAGCAATCGAGCCAGGCAATCCGCACAGTAGGTTGGTCCCAATCGTCAGAGGTGAATGGCCGGTGGATTACTTTCGACACTGCCGTTGCCGTTGTGCATCGCTGTGTCGATATATGGTTAGGCGTTCCGCATTGGACGAGGTTGGGAACAACCCGCACCGCAAACAGCCCGCGCGAAAATTCAGCAAGCGATTCTACCCGTGTTGCTGAATTTGACCAAGGTCAAACGGGAATGGGCGGTGTTCGTAGACCTGGAAGTTCACTAAGAACTTCTGGTTTAGAAAGCATCGACCAGCAATTGTCCGGCAATCGAGTCACCCGGTCGGTGGGGCGATGCGGCGGACGAATTGGTGGTGGCGGGGGATGGCGAGTTGGGCTCCGCTTCGCCGCACGAAATGCTCGAAACGAAGTCCTTGTTTGCCAACACGGTCGAAGCCTGGACGGGATCGCCGCCCGGTCCGAAGATGGTTGCAGCAGTGATGGGAAAGAATCGCCCCAGCAGATCCGACAAGACATGTTGGTCGCTGTTCGCGTTGCAATTGAGGTGAAGGGTACCTTGCACGAGATATCCGGCCGCGACCGCACTGCTTTCCAACTGAATCTTGTTCACGATCTTGTGGACTCGCTGTTTTCTCGGAACCTCGAAACGGTCGGTGGGAATAATCGCGAGATGCAGGCGGTCTTTGGGAACGACCATCGTCGGCAGCGTGGTCAGGCAGTTCTTGCGATCGAACGAGGAGAATACCTTGACATCTTCCAGGTTGAGGTAATCGCTTGCCGTTTCGACGAGCATGTCGAGAACCCGTTGGTCGGCTGTTCTGCGCAGCTTTCCCACAAGCCAGTGGCTTTCAACGACCAGGATGAGTGGAGTCAATTGGTTATTCACGAGTTTTGCCACCGCATGGATGGAGTCTGATGATTCCATTCGTCTGATCCGCGACACCGGTTGTGTGAGTCACCGTTTGCTGCGCTGGTTCAACCGAAGGACTGTTCTGTACGCAAAAATAGCTCAGGAACGGCCGTGGGAAATGCTCTGCGCAACTATATTGCCTTGGCGGCGGCAAATCTCAGTTCCGGTTCTAGCGGCGATTGCGCCCCAACCGACCGCTGTTAACGGTTTTGCGGTTAATGCGGCCAACTCGATTTACGGCATGCCGTCGGCTTTTCGGGCGGTAGGCTACTTTTTTGCGTCTTGCATGCGTGCCAATTCCAGCGGCGAGAGCTTCTTGCCCCCCGCTGGCGGTGCCGGTTTGTCTACTTTCTCGCTGGCCGCTGGTGCTGGTGCAGTTACTTCGGCTTCTTTTGCTTGACCACCGGCATCTTGCAGTCGTGCTCTTTCCAGCGGAGAAAGTTTCTTCCCGCTGTCTTCTGCGTTCGCAGCCGGTTTGGCCGGTTTCTCGGCCGCCTCTTCTGACTTGGCAGCCGCCTTTCCCGCGTCTTGCATGCGTGCTCTCTCCAAGGGCGAGAGCTTCTTTGTTGCCGGAGCAGTGTCCGCAGCCGCATTCCCTGCGGCCGCCTTTCGGGCGGCGTCCTGCTCGCGTGCCAGTTCGAGCGGGCTCTTTTTCTTGCCGGCCGTGCCTTTGGATTTCGCGGCAGCCGGCTTCGACTTGGCTGCTGCCGCCGGCTCTTTTGCCGCCGGCTTGGAAGCCTTCTTCAATGGGGCTTCGACGACGGTTAGGTACGATGGATCGATATCGTACCAGCTGATGTCCTCTGGAGCGTCAAACTCGACCAACGCCCGGCAGTTCATATTGACCGTTTTGACTCGTCCGGTCAGGCCGACGAACCGCCGCAACTCGGCGACGTTGTCGGCGACGACGACGAAACGATCAGTCAATTCGTGTTTGAGCTTTTCAGCAACTTCAATGGACATTATGACTCGCGTTGAATTGGTGAGTTGCCCGCCTGAATGTTGAAAACGAACGGCTGGGGCATCTCGGACACGTTGCAGAAGGCTTTCCGGGGAAACCGCGTCGCCGGTTGGGAGAAACCGCGATTGTCGCCCGGACCCATCGTTGGGTGGATGATAGCGACATTCTGTGCCAAACGGAAACGCAAATCAAGCGCCGGCGGACTCAGAATTCAACGCTGATAGATTGGTAGATACTGATATTCGACAGCCAACGCCAACACCGACATGCTGGTGCAGTAAACTCGACCGATCCGGCTTTCGCTACGACCGCGCACCAGCCAGCTGCCGTCAGCCTCCTGATTACTGACCAGCACCTGCACCAAATGCTTCTTGGTTTCGTCCCAGTACTTATCGCCCACCTTAAACATGCCGACCGTGCAGTAGTAGACGCCGTAAAAGAAGTAGTTATCGTTGTATTTCAGCGGACGCCGCAGAAGGAAGTCCGCGCCCCCCAAGGCCTCGGCAGCGTGGTGTTGCCCGCAAACTTCCAGGCAGAGGATGCCGGTTCCCGTGCGCGTGGGGGTTGGGCCGCTGCCGCTTTGGTAGCCAAACCCGTTATTGCCGCGAACGGCACAGCCTTTGACGTAATCGACCGCCTTCTCGATTGCGTCGGCAGGGACATCGCAGCCGACATCTTTGGCCGCCCGCAACGCCAAGAGTTGCCAACCGGTCACACTGAGATCACTGTCGGGACTGTTCGCCTGATACCTCCAGCCACCAGCATGGCGAGAATTCTTATTGACCTGTTGGGCCTTCAGAATCAGCCGGATCGCGTCCTCGAGTCCGGCCTGGCAATCTTTCTCCAATTGGCCATCGACCATTCCCGCGACTTCGGCCAACATGAGTGTGCTGATGCCGTGGCTGTACATGGGGCCGTGGCTGCGGCGATGCACGAGCATGCCGTTGGCTTCCTGGTGGTCGAGTACCCAGCGAATGCCTTTCACGATCTGGCGGCCGTAGGGGCCTTCGTTTGGAACGTGGCCCGCCGCCAGAAATGCCATAACCGACAGCGAAGTCGTGGCTGTTGATTCACCGTAGGAGTCGGTTTTCCACGCCCCAGATGGATCTTGGTTATCTGCCAGATACTGCAAGGCCTTGACGATGGTGTCATCGACCTGCTTTTCTTTCGCCGTCCGGGGTGCAGCGAAAGACTGCGATGTCACGACTGAAGTAATCAGCATGACCGCCACGATGACGGCCCCGCATTTGTTTGCGATATGGATTGTCATGGTTTTGTTCCACGGACAGGCGTGCCGGCTTGCGGTTTGGCAATTTCGCGGAAGTAGAGTTTGATGAGTCGTGCGTAATCGCTGTTCGATTGCTTTTTGGCTCCCTGCAGAATTTCGGTTCGCAATTCACCGGGCAGTCGTCCCCAGTCGCGACCTGCCAGGTTTTTGAGTTCGATTTCCAAGCGTGTCAAATCAACCGTTGCCTGCGCTCCCTTGCCGTCTCCGCCGTCTGCCGGTTCCGAGGGATCATCCGAGGGATCCTTGCTCGCCTGTTGCGACTCCTGTTCACCCTGCTGGCCCGACTGCCCATTCTGTCCAGGCTGCTGCAATTGTTTTGCCGCCTGGGCCAGTGCGTCGGCCGCCTGTTGAAGGTTTTGTGCCGACTGTCCCAGCGGCGTCTGCGGCTGTCCAGCTTGTTGGCCCGGCTGCCCGGGTTGCTGGCCCGGCTGTCCTTCTTGACCCGGCTGTCCTTCTTGACCC
>JABISG010000031.1 GCA_018699955.1 Planctomycetaceae bacterium
CTCACTGAGGGTGGTACAAAGATCGGGGGTAGGCCAGTAAGAAGCTGCGAGCGAAAGATAAATCTGCTGGAAAGACCATAAAATGCCCGTCTTGTGGGAGCCCCTTAGACATTCCTGTGCCTGAAAGCACGGATGCTGGAGATGCCGCGTATTCAATAGACGTTGCGGATGCGACTCCACAAAAAGTGTCAACGGATCATATTTACGTACGGACGGGCTATTTTTCTCAGGGCAACGTCCGTTACAAAATGGACACTCGGAACGGTTCACCACTGCTCAAACTGAAGGGGCCGGATGCGATCACGTCGAATGAGAAATCACCGCTGGCTCGATACGAGAATATGCATATCGACCCCGGTGATACGCGTGGCAGCTATCTACTGCGGATGTCCTTCATCATTTTAATTCTTACCGCCGGACTGGGGCTTTGTGGTCTGATCATTCTTGGCTTTTCGGGGCTGCAATGGGGTTGGAAAAAACCATCTGTGAATTTCACTGACATTTCCTATGACGATGACAAAACGGACATGACGATCATTGAATTTCGCGAAACGGAATCGATGAACGAATTCATCGAAACGATTCGCTCGAAAACCAGCATCAATATTCGGGAGGACTAGAGGGCGCGAAGGGTGGCTGGGGTCAAAGTGCAGCGGAGCCCCCAGTCGAGTGCTTCTCACAGGCGACCGACCACCATCGTTCGCTGAAACGATTGTAGGCGGAAAAGGGAAGGTCAATCCCCCATCGTCTGGGGGCTCCCGTCGGTCGACCCCAGCCACCCCGCCGCTTCGGCGATCCACTGGTCGTCCGGTGGAACCCAATCGTTCGGTCCGACGTCATTCCAGAGTGCCGCAGTGAGTTGTGCGCGGTCAGCCGACGGAAGAGCCTGTGCAGCGGTCAGGATTTCGCGGAGTGTTGTCATGTCGCCATTCTACCATCTCAGCCGTCTAACGGAAGGTTTTTCTACGGCCGAGGGGAATGAACTTAAAGTCGAGAGAAGACGTAGACCGTCAACGTGTCGTTAACGATGGTTTCGGAGGAGAGAGATAGAACAAGAAAAGTCGATCACGCAATGTCTGGGGGCTCCCGTTGGCCGACCCCAGCCACCCGTCGGCGATTGGTCAGGCTGTCAACTCCAAGACAAGTTGTCGATGAGTGTTGACATGTACTTGCAACCAGTCAATTGATGCTGACTCATTCGCCTCGATCCATTGATCGACAGCAGCCATTGTGTCCTCGTCTTCCCAACCTGCCATTCCTCGTCCATACCAGCCAGCAAAGTCCTTGGGGGCATGGGCTTTGAGCGCCGCCAGCATTGACGATTGACGCAACGGTTGGGTGGCTTCGTAGTATGTCCACGCGCCGGAACGAATGGCCTGGGCGAACCAGCAAAGCGTCTCGACAAACACGAATGCCGGTTGTGGGAGACCGTAGACTGGCGACGATGTTATGAACTGGCGCGAACTGCAAAGGCACTGTGAAAGATCGACCAAATCACCGTACTCGGTTCCGATCAAGAGCCGATCAATGTAGGACTCAGCATATTTGCGTGGCATTGGACACAATCACCCATCTTCCGCCCGCAAGCTTGCTAGCACGCTGTAATCTTCCAGCGTGGTTGTATCGCCCACCGATTCTTTGCCGGCGGCGATGTCGCGTAATAGCCGGCGCATGATCTTTCCGCTGCGGGTTTTGGGGACGGCGGCGGCGAAGCGGATTTGGTCGGGGGTGGCGATGGCGCCGATTTGTGTGCGGACGTGGGCGATGAGTTCCTTCTTCAACTCGTCGGTGCCGTCGGCTGTCTTCAGTGTGACGAAACAGCAGATGCCTTCCCCTTTAATCTCGTGCGGGAAGCCGACGACGGCTGCCTCGGCGACGGCTGAATGCGCGCCGAGAGCGCTTTCCACTTCCATCGTACTCAAGCGGTGGCCGGCGACGTTGATGACGTCATCGACGCGGCCCATAATCCAGTAGCAGCCGTCTTCGTCGCGACGTGCTCCGTCGCCGGCGAAGTAACAGCCGTCGATCTTGCTGAAGTACACATCGAGAAACCGGTCGTGATCGCCATACAGTGTCCGCAGCATGTGCGGCCACGGCTGTTTCATCACCAGTAGTCCGCCCTGATTGTCGCCCAGACTTTCACCCTCTTCGGTGACAATGTCAGGGACCACGCCCGGCAGTGGTGTTGTGCAGCTTCCCGGTTTGGTTGCGGTGACGCCGGGTAACGGGCTGAGCATGATGCCGCCGGTTTCGGTTTGCCACCAGGTATCGACGATGGGACAGCGCTCCTGCCCGATGGTCTTGTGATACCACATCCACGCATCGGGGCTGATCGGCTCACCAACCGTTCCCAGTAATCTCAGGCTGGAAAGATCCGATTTGGCGGGCCAGTCGTCGCCCCATTTGATGAACGCGCGGATGGCCGTCGGCGCGGTGTAAAAAATGTTGACCTGATACTTCTCGACGATCTCCCAGAAGCGGCCTTCATCGGGCCAGTTCGGAGCACCCTCGTACATCAGCGTGGTCGCACCGTTGGAGAGCGGGCCGTAGACGATGTAGCTGTGACCGGTGACCCAGCCGATGTCGGCCGTGCACCAGTAGGTGTCGTCTTCTTTGAGGTCGAACACCCACTTGCTGGTCATGGTCGTGCCGAGCATGTAGCCGGCGGTTGTGTGAAGCACGCCTTTGGGTTTTCCCGTGCTGCCCGAGGTGTAAAGGATGTAAAGCGGATGCTCGCTGTCGAGTTCGACCGGGTCGCAATCGGGCGATGCTTTCTCCGCCAAATCGTGCCACCAGTAATCGCGGTCGGGCACCATATCGACGTCGCATCCGGTGCGGCGAACGACGACCACTTTTTGAACCGACGGCGATTTGTCGAGACTACCATCGACGTTCGCCTTCAGCGGAACCACTTTGCCCCGTCTCCAGCCGCCATCGGCGGTGACGACAACCTTGGCTTGGGCGTCGTTATTACGGTCGGCAATCGCTTCGGAACTGAACCCGCCGAAAATGATCGAATGCGGCGCACCGATTCGGGCGCAGGCCAACATCGCGATGGCCAATTCGGGGATCATCGGCATGTACAGCGTGACGCGGTCCCCGGTTTCCACGCCGAGCGATTTCAGCACGTTGGCGAACTTGCAGACTTCGCGATACAGATCCTGATACCGCAGCACGCGGACGTCGCCCGGTTCGCCTTCCCAGATGATGGCCGCCTTGTTCTTCCGCCAACTGTCCAGGTGCCGATCGAGACACTGGTAGGAGGCGTTCAACTTGCCGCCGCTGAACCATTTCGTCTCGGGCATGTCGCCTTCGAGGACGCTGTCGTATTTCTTGAACCAGTCGAGGTTTTCGGCCATGTCGCCCCAGAAGCCGGCGGGGTCGTCTTTGGCCCGCTGCCACATCTGCTGGTATTCTTCCTGGCTTTTGATGTTGGCCTGAGCGGAGAATTCGGCTGACGGGGGAAAGCTGCGGGTTTCGTGCAGGACGCTTTCAATGCTGTTACCAGAACTCATCGGGGAACGCTCCTTCAAGAACCTGTGCTACCAGACCAGAAACCTGATTTCTTTAAGAAACCAGGTTTCTCGATGAATGTGTTTGTGTTTCGATTGCTTCAATGCGGATCGAAACGCCGATGGTACGGGGGATTTTCGAGAGTGTCAACAAGCCGCAACACTCGTCGATGCGCGGCCAGCGAGGTGTCACGCTCACAACCGTAAAGATCAACGCCATCTCGCCATTTTCCACTTGTTTACGCAGCGGCGAACATCACTCAAGATCCAACGGGTAATCGCTGATGGGAATGTTCAGGCTGCGAACTTCCTGCAACCGCCACCAGCCCCGGGTGATTCGGTCTTCCCGCTCGCTGACGTCATCCGCATCCAGAGTGCGTTTATCGAACGGTCCTTCCACGAGGACCGGCTCAAAGGCCGGATCGACAATGAATTGTGCGTGAACCGGGTTGCAGCGCAGGTGTCGCTCGGGCGATGACATGAGTTGAGCCGCATCGACCTCACCGATGACATACCGCAGGTAGAGATCGCTAACGGTGACGTTTTCGACTTCTTCGCCACAAACTTCGCACAAATATCCCTGTTCGCAACCGGCCATGTGATGAATCTGCTTGTTCTGATGTGCGATGAGGTTAACTCGTGCCTATAATGAGACGTCCAAGCGTCATCTTGGACGGCCCAAACAACTATCACAAGTCTGCCAGCAGCGAGTCAGCATGTCGATCCCCAGTTTCAGCGTCCGGAACACGGTTCTGGTGAACATGGTTATGCTGCTGGTTCTATTGGCCGGCGGGATCTTTGCGTTCACGCTGGTGCGGGAAATGTTCCCGGAGTCGCGGCCGAATAAAATTGCCGTGATCGCCGTCTATCCCGGTGTGCAACCGCCGGAAATCGAGAAGGCGATCACGATCAAGGTGGAAGAGGCAGTCCGCGACATTGAAGGGGTTGAAAAGGTCAACTCCACCGTCAATGAGGGGTTCAGCACGACGATCATTTCGCTGTTGAACGAAGTCGATGACGTCGACGCGGTCATGCAGTTGATCAAAAACGATGTCGATGCGCTGCAGGATCTGCCGGACGACCTCGAAAAGATCACGGTAACCAAACTCGAACCGAAGCTGCCGGTGATCATGGTGGCCGTCTACGGCGATGACGATGAGGCCGACCTGAAGCGGGCGGCCCGCGATCTCCGCGACGATCTGCTGTTGTTGCCCGGTGTGAGCGACGTGCAGATTTCCGGAATGCGCGATGACGAAATCAGCGTCGAGATCATTCCCGATCGACTGTTGAAGTACGACATCACGTTTGACGAAGTGGCGACGGCGATCCGGTTGAGTAACCTGAATATTTCGGGCGGCAATTTGAAGGGGGATCGCACGACCGTTGCGGTTCGTACGGTCGGAGAAGAAGACCGCGGCGTCGATCTGGAAGACATCGTCGTCGGTGGTCGTCGCGAGGGCCACAACATCTATCTTCGCGATGTGGCCGAGGTACACGACGGCTTTGTCGATACCGATCTGGAAAGTTACTTCAACGGCAAGCCGGCGCTCAATCTGGTCGTCTACAAGACAGCGTCTCAGGATGCGATTCAGATTTCCTCGCTGGTAAAAGCTTACGTTCTGGGCAAGCAGGGGAAGACATTCGACGCTTACGGTTTCGAGGCGGCCGACGCAGAACCGTGGTACGTCCAACCGTTTTCATATGGCGTGTCGGGAATCTCGTGGGCCGTCATCAAGGCGGGCGGTCGTCCCGATCCGAGCAAATACAACGAAGCGAGTCAAGGCGATCCGTTTGACCACAAATTTGAAATCGCCCTGCACACCGACTTGGCGCGGTTCGTCGAAGGCCGGCTCGACCTGATGATGCGCAACGGATTGAGCGGACTGCTACTCGTGGTGATCTCGCTGAACCTGTTCCTGAATTGGCGGGTCGCCTTCTGGTCGGCAGTTGGGTTGCCGGTTTCGTTCCTGGGAACATTTATCGTCATGTGGATGGTGGGGGCGTCGCTGAACCTGCTCAGCCTGTTCGGTTTGATCATCGTGCTGGGGATTATCGTTGACGATGCGATTGTGATTGGCGAGAACATTTTTCGTCACGTTGAAGAAGGCATGTCGCCGTTCAAGGCGGCTGTGAAAGGTGCCGAAGAAGTGATGTGGCCGGTGACGATCGCCGTCGCAACAACGATTGCCGCCTTTGCACCGATGTTCTTTATCCGCGGGCAAATCGGCGACTTCATGAGCCAGTTGCCATTGGTCGTGCTGGCGGCGCTCAGTGTTTCGCTGGTGGAAGCGCTGTTGATTTTGCCGGCACACCTGGCGCATTTGCCGCCGCACAAGGATCCCGCTGCGCCAACAATAAAACGGGCGTGGTGGTTACGCCGCTGGTACGAAGCATTCGGGCGGCTGCGGGCGAAATATTTGCACGGCATGTTCCCCGATCTGTACGAGCGATTTCTGCGGGTGACGCTTCGCTGGCGTTACGTCACCGTGGCGGCTGCGGTGGCCTCGTTGTTCATCGCTGCGGGGATGATGGCGGGCGGCATCGTCGAATGGGTCTTCATCCAGAAAATGGACAGTGAAACGCTCATCTGCGCTTTGGAAATGCCCGTGGGAACACCGGCCGAAAACGCTAAGACACGACTGCTTGAAATCAGCAATTACCTCACCGGCGAAGACGAAAACGGCAAGAGAAACTTTCCGGAAGTGACCAATGTGCAGATGCACGTTGCCCGTCAGTACGATGTGGCCGGTGCCGGCTCGACGGGAACGACCGACCAGTCAAACCTCGGACAACTCGTCATCGAATTGATGCCGGCCGACCAGCGTGAGCAAGTCGGCGAGCAATCGACTGATCATCGCGGTTCGCGTTCGAGTGAGGAACTATTGGCGTTGTTTCGGGAGAAGACTGCAAACATGCCGGGCGTTAATTCCGTGGGCTGGGACGGCCTGAACGGTGGTCCGGGCGGCAGGGACATTCACATCGTCGTCAGCGGAAAGGATTTTGAGAAGAACGTTGCCGTCGCCGAGCGATTGAAAACGGAACTGAGCAGCTTCAAAGGCGTCTTCGATCTCGACGACGACTTCGACGAGGGAAAGCGGGAGATTCAACTGCGGTTGCGCGAATCGGCGCGGCCCACCGGAATCACGGTATCTCAATTGGGCAGCCACGTTCGTTCGGCCACCTACGGCCGCGAGGCCCGCCGCATCACCCGCAATCGTGAAGATGTCAGGATTATGGTTCGCTACCCGGAAGAGTTTCGGCGTAGCGTTTACAACATCGAATCGATGCGAATCCCCACAGCGCAAACCGTTCAAGGGCGCGGTTGGATTCCGTTGGGCGAAGTGGCCGAACTGGGCGAAGGCGCCAGTTACCAAACCCTGCATCGCAGTCAGCAGGAACGGGCCGTCACGGTATACGGTGCCATCGATCAGGAGCAAGGGGTCGCAACGTCTGAAGTTCTTGGCAAGATTCGGAAGACCTTCGACAGCGAAATCAGCCAGGAGTTCCCCGGCGTGCAAATCGAATTTCTGGGTAGTTTTGAGGAAATGTCGAAGGCGTTCAGCGGACTCCGAACGGCGATGCCGGTGGCGTTGGTGTTGATCTTCGTGATGCTGGCCGGACTGTTCCGCTCGTACATTCAACCGTTGGTCGTTATGGCGGCCATTCCGTTCGGTTTCATGGGGGCCGTGATGGGACACTGGTTGACCGACACGCCGTTCACCATTCTCAGTGCCATCGGCATGGTGGCATTAACCGGCATTCTGGTGAACGACTCGCTGGTGCTGGTCGATTTCATCAACAAACGCGTCGCCGATGGCCTGAGCCACTTCGAAGCGACCGTTCAGGGTGCCCGATTGCGGCTGCGGGCGATTCTGCTGACAACGCTCACCACCGTCGCCGGGCTAACGCCGTTAATGTTCGAGAAAAGTTTTCAGGCCGTGTTCCTCATTCCGATGGCCGTCACACTCACCTTCGGCCTGCTTTTCGCTACCATTCTCACCTTGATCATCGTCCCCTCGCTCAACATGATTTTCTTCGATGTAAAAAGTCGATTCGTCCGCAGCACGCATGTCGTTGAGGAGACTCCGAAAGAAGTTGAACGCGTCACGGCAAGCGTGTAGCTGTCTTTGCAAGCATGCAGGCCGAATGATCTGAAGTCTCGCGAATCCGGTAACCAAAAGCACGCTTCGGAGATGTCGGATGAAGTTGACCGCACAGCAATGGGGGTGAAACAGGTACCCTTTTCTTCGCCCTCCGCTTTCTGTCCCGCAGTGACGATTCCGGACACGGTCTTTGCGATTTTCTCTTGCCGCTGGACTTGCTAGACTTCGGCAATGCATCACCGCGCGACCGAGTGTCGGTGCCTTCAATCTCTGCCCAGTTCAACTCCCGGCCACTGATCATCACGCTCTGTGACGTCCACGACGATTCCATCCGGATCCTCGACCTTGAAGGCGATCGCCGGTGGCCGTTCGGGGTCATACCGGGTTTTGCCGTCCAAGCCTTCCCAAATGATCTGAAACCCGAGTTCTTGACAACGGCTTGCCGCCTCGTGGAGATCCGGCACGCGGACACCGATGTGCAAGTAGTCCAACATCCCGCCCACATGTGGCGGACGGGGCGGTCCTTCGTGCTGAAAGACGCGAAAATTGTGGTACCCGTCGGTCAAGTCGCAACAGCGCCCATGCTCTGAAGCGACGTGCAGTCCGAGCGCGTCTCGCCAAAACCGAATCGTCTGCTGCAAATCACTTGCCCGCACACCAACATGAACAAGGATCGATGACATGTGTCGTTTCTCTCGTTTATTTAACCAAAATATCCCGAGCGTCAGATGCTCCGTCCAGTGTATGACAAGATCGTAGCGAGAACTATCAGGTTGGCCGACATTTCCCAGATGGAATCTCCCAGTCAGTTCGTCGATCAGAATTCGGGTCTGTCCCGATTTGGGACAGACCGCTCATCCTTATCACCTCCGGTCACGCTTCCACGGTGGATGACTCGTCTCGTCCTCGCACAGTGATGTCCGGTATGGCCTCATCGCAGTCACCACGTACTGTTGGCGACGGTGGATGATGGTGTGGCCGGCTTCAACGACCAGCAGCGTCTTGGACGGATGCGCGTGCTGAGTGTGCTTGCCGTTGCCGTGCTGGTCGATCCATGCGACGAGTTGCTGGATGCTGGTGGTGGGCATTCCAGGTCGAAGATGAGGGCGTGGATTTGCATTAGTGGGACGATCTTGGATGGTTGTTCTTACAGTTTGGGGGCGAGTCGGGGACTGATGGAATTTCCGGTATTTTTGGTCAACGGTAATCTGTGGTTAGACCACCCCGGCCGAAACGCTGTTTTTGTCGGAAAAATTCAGCCTTGACCTAGTACTCCGTTTTTACGAACATCCCGCACCCCGCGATACCTGGATGTGCCTTGCGAGGCATCTCCGAACCAGCTCTCAATTCAGCGGGTCTACCCCTCAACAAATTCAATCCACACCAAGAGCCGCTCGTGCGACGCGCCTTGTCTGAGAATGCGCTGTCACAGTTGTCGGCCAATCTCTTGAAACCATGGCCTTGCGAAAGACGCTACGCACATTATTGTGCCTTTTTTTGATCCAACAATTTCGATTCTCCGTTCTCACTGGTGCGAATTCCAATGAAAAACCGTGACCGTTTCTGTAGTGATTCAGAGGGCGGCGAATCTAGCTCTGTCGCGATAGCTTTCGCACGGTGGTTCGCATCAGGAGTCAGTGAATGCCCTGACCCCGACGTTGTCGAGGCGGTACTCAGTTGGGAGTCGGAACCAGCGGAGAACGCAGTGCCGGAAGAGCAATCAGCTCATATGTGACGGTCGGTCGCGATCGGTACTCACACTGCGCTGCCGGTTGAATTTGTCCGGGCGCGAACGCCGGGCGGTGGGATGTAATGAAAATCCCTCGCCCAGTAATCTCTCTGTACGCCTCAGATGCGCCGACCTTGGTCGTAAATGTGTTGTCGTTTCAAGGTGTGGACATCGACTTCTATCGATCCGCGCTGAGCGCTTTCACGCGATTCGCCTGCCAAAGCGCAACGCACTTCACATAGGTGGAGTCGCTCTGTTCTAGTGAAGGTGACTTTTCTGGTGACTGGTGATCAATATAGTCTAAGAATTCACAATTGCTGTGCGATACTCTTGCGTTCATGGTGTTCGCGAGTTTTAATGTGAAAACCATCTCACCTGTGCTAGTCATCGATTGCCTTCCGCAAGTTGTTAGGTGCAACAATTGGCATCCGCGGTTGCGATTCCACCCAATGGCAGAGAAGGAGTTCACATGCCGGAGATGTCTTCAAGTGCGACGTTTTGGCTTTTGCTGGCCGTTGTCATCTGCGGCACAGCCTTATTGATATACGCAATCAAGTCAAAACAATACAAGAAGATCCGCTTCGGAATTTTCAAGGGTTGGTTCACGGGAGAGATGGATTCCGGCGAAGGTCCGCCAATCGACACAAATACAGATCCGGACAACCAGCCAGATGCCCTTCTCGACAGCAGCTTGGAGAGTTTTCGGCCAATTCAATTGCGAATGGCTTTGGACTGGCTGCAGAAGATGGATCGTGAGATTTCAGTGCTGATCTCAACAGATCAATTTCGGGATCTGAATGACCAGTCCGTGGCAGTGATGCTGTTTTCCCGGGTTGCCCGTCATGCTCACGAACTGTTCGACAAAGTCCTTTGGCCCAACCATCAGGTTTTCACAAGCCTGAAGACACTATCACCTCCCGCACAAGATGGTGAGGAACCTGAAGGTGAGGAACAGCTTCTTTGTTACTACCCAGACAAAGTTGATGGCCCGGAGCGGCGCAGTCCGATCGGATCGAATGGCCCACGACCCGAGCAGATTCCGAAAAAGGAGACTTTCTCTGGGTGGGCTTTTGACAAAGGAGAGGTGCTGTTCGTACCGAATGCCGAAGAGCGCGCAAAAGACTGGAAATGGTCCACAGCGATCATTAACGAGTTCAAGATTGGGAGCCTTGTGGTTTGTCCAATTTTTCTTAATGTACCCGGCCAACCGCGTGAGGTGGTTGCCGTGCTGAAGGTGGACTGCCACACTCCCGAAATCATCGAAAAAACCGAATTGGCAGAATTGCTGATAAGTTCCGTTGTTCGAAAAATCGAACTCATCTTTCACATGTCGCCACGATTGCAGCGACAAATTGCGGAATTGGACGACTTTCAACCTCCCGGTGTGATCGATGAAGACGCCGACTGAAAGTCGCACGTATATGCCGTAGAGTCACTCACCGCCACCCATACGGGTTTTCCCTTAGTGGCACAAATCCACAGGATTTCAGCCAGGAATGCATTGCCAGCCATGGTGCTGAACTATATAGTTCGTGAGCGTGACAGTGGGCCGTTGTCCAAGAGCCGAGATTGGCTCTCGCCCCTAATTGCGACGCGATCCCCAAGGAGGAAAGGGACCAGCCATGAGTAACGTAGCCACCAGCTTTGCTCGCATGTTTTGGAGTGGACAAAAGTCGAAACCTTCAGCGGACGCGATCGAACGTGCTCTTGCCGCCGCAGGTGTTGCGGCGACGGCGTCCTTGGGTGCTGTCCGGTCCTCTTCGCAAGTTCCTCCCCCGCACATGCGAACCGACCAGGCGGGCGCACCCGTCCAAAGTCTTCAACAATCAACCGGTTGATTGTTTCCAAATTGACTTTGGGAACGGTGCTGTTTGCTGTGTTCACGAGATGAATGTGGGCGTTTATCTCGTGCGATTTTTCTATGCATCCTTCTGGCGAAGCGTTGCCTCCCCCGCTGTGGCCAATGCCACCACACACTACGGCTGGTGGTACTCCACCAACGGAGTGCTATCGTTTGCGTGTAGGACGATATCAACGTCGTCGTCACCCGCTTCCCGCGCACGTCCCACAAGCCTCAACCGTATTCAAACCAACATACTGCCCACTACCGCCGCAGTCCGAACACGGCTTCCCAACAACGAACTCCAAGTGGTCCGCCCGGCACTCTGTCCGATCCACGGTGTTTACGCCAATGGTTGTGCAGCGCCGCTTAACAGCCACCTCAGCGTCGCTGCCGCCCAGCGCGGTCTCTGGATGACTCTTCTGCAATGCTGACCAATAGCCTTCGAGTTGCTCGGCGATGATGCGCATTTCAGTCCTGCCTCTTCCGGCGACCATCCGGCAGCTACAACTTGCTGCGGCCACACTTTACGGCCGACATGTTGCGCCCGGACGGCGCAACATGTCGAGATTGTCACCAAGCAGAACGTATTCTTAGAATCTTGATTAAACTACCGTTTTCGCTTGCGCGCCGATTCGGCCAGACGAAGCCCCGATTGATCAGCGGCGAGAACCGTCAGGAAACCGCCTCTCGCCGATCAGGCCCAGACTCTGTTCGTGAAACTCGTCGATTGCCGGACAGCAAAACAAACAACCGAACTCTGGCACATTTGAATTCGACCTGACCTGCTCGCAGACTACATGTTGATTTCGTAACCCTTGCGGTATTCGCGTGCGAGGAACGAGTTTGCCTGGGCGTCGCCGATGATCTCTCGCTTGACTGGATTCCACTTGAGTTCACGATCCAAACGCATGGCGATGTTGGAAAGGTGGCATATCTCAAGCATGCGGTTATGCGACCAGACGTCGGAAATGGGTTGCCTGCGGGAATTCATGGCCTCGATGAAGTTGGCCGTGTGATTCTCGCTGACTTTGCCGCCGTAAACTTTTTCGATGGCTCCGGCCGGCAGCGGATTATCTTCGAGGGCGAAAACAGGCCTGCCGACGATCTTGCCTCGGTTGACGAAGAACCGACCTTTCGTGCCCTCGAAGAGAATACCGTTGTCACCTTCGCTGGTGATAAGCATTTCCACATTGCCGGGCATATCGACTCTGACATTAAATTTGGTGGCGACGTTGTACTGGTCGTGAACCACGGGGTGTCCATTCTTGTATTTCACCGCCAGAGTATAATCGAGCGGTGTCACTTTGCTCGGTCCCGTGTCGCTGGCACCGAGAGCCCAGCAGGCAATATCGACATGATGCGCGCCCCAGTCAGTTAGTTTTCCACCCGAGTACTCGTGCCAGTTTCGGAAGGCGTAGTGACAATTGCTGTAGAGCGGTACGCCACCACCGTAACCTTTGCGCATTTCGGGGAGAGCTCGGTAATCAACTTTCGGCGCCGGTCCCAGCCAGAGTTCCCAGTCGAGTTCTTTGGGAACAGGTGCAACCGGGATGGCGGGTGAGGCCGGCATCCCGTTGATGCCGCACGTTACTTTTTTGACCCGGCCGATGCGTCCATGCTTCACCATGGCGACGGCCTGCAGGAACCGCTGGGCCGATTCCGTTCGCTGCATCGTGCCGACCTGGAAGACGCGGCCGGTCTTCTTGACGACCTTTTCGATCAACTTGCCTTCCTCGATCGTCAGCGTCAACGGTTTTTCACAGTAGACGTCCTTTCCTGCGTACATCGCTTCGATCGCGATCTTCGTGTGCCAATGGTCGGGCGTGGCGATCATGACGGCATCAATATCTTTTCGATCGAGGACTTTCCGATAGTCTTTGTAGGCGTCCGGCTTCTTGCCCTGTTTCTGTTTCGTCTTTTCCACGTTGGCCCCGAGGACGTTCGAATCGACGTCGGCGAGTGCCGCGAAATCAGCAAAACGGAATGACTTCGACGTAATAGCCCAGCCCTGGTTCCGCAGCCCGATGGTCGCAAAGACCGGGCGGTCGTTCGGTGACTGGTAGCCGAGAGCTCGATTCGCCGAGGGGCACAAAACAGTGGCAGCCCCTGTGACAGCCATTCCCTGGAGAAAACTTCGTCGCGTGGTTTGACGAGATGTTGACATCGAGCAAATCCTCTTGGAGAAAAAACAAAAGGCGAGAAATAAATCAGAAGTCCTGCAGGCGAAAGTCTGTTGGCGTCGCTCCGAGCATTTGGTGCGCCCTGAGAACGGTGCCAATTGGAATCATAAAACGTACACGAAATCATCCACTGATTACACCGTACACGGTGCCATAGGAGAATGACAGCGTCGCCGGCCTGCGTCACCAAACCACCCTGTTCGCGGACTCCGTACGCGCCAGCGAAAGCCATACGTTATTGCGGAATCACGCTCGACTGGCCGAATCTTGTCTGAACGGCCTTCAGCCTGCACGCTTTAGCGAACCCTAGAACGAACGTAGCACGCGACCGAGGAACTCATGGGTTTTGGCGGAGTGGGGGAGATCCGTTGACTCCGGCGTGGGCGGCCGTCGGCGAGGCCGATCAACCTCAGGTCTTTTTGCAACTGCTGGTTCAAATGTCTAGAGGACTTACACTGTGGATATGGCTTCTGATGACCATCAACCAGATCCTCATTGGAACGACACAGGTGAGTTCGCAACCACTCACTGGAGCCTCGTGCTCGCCGCGGTTATCGAGCAAGATTCGGGTTGGTGATCAAGGCCGACGCCAAGGTCTGTCTCCACGCCCAGATAGACATGGCGCAGCTCGACGGCAGGGACTTTTCGGAGATCGGCGTGTGATGCACCCACGGGTCCCGGTATGATGAAGCGGATACCATTTGATCCTGCCAGGAGACGATCAATGCGGCTCGCGTTCCGATTTTTCGTTCTGCTTCTCCTTGTTTATCCAGCCACCGCCGCAGTCGGGGAAGAGCCGGAGAGTCACTGGGCCTTCCGCAAGCCGACACGCCCGGAGCCGCCGGCGCGTGACTCGCTGAAACACGCCGCGAGGGTTCGCAGCCCGATCGATCAGTTTGTGCTGCAGCGGTTGGAGACCGCGAATCTGGAACCGGCGCCACAGGCCGACCGCCGGGCGCTGGTTCGCCGAGCGTACTTCGATCTGCTGGGGCTGCCGCCGACACCGGAGCAGGTGGAAGCGTTCGTCAACGACAGTTCGCCCGACGCATGGTCGAAGCTGATCGACACGCTGCTGGCGTCGAAACATTACGGCGAACGGTGGGCGCGGCATTGGCTCGACGTCGCCCGTTATGCCGACAGTGGCGGCTACGAGACCGACATTTATTATCGCAACGCCTGGCGGTACCGCGATTACGTCGTCAAAAGTTTCAACGACGACAAACCGTACAACATCTTCCTGCA
>JABISG010000066.1 GCA_018699955.1 Planctomycetaceae bacterium
AAAGAGCAAATCTGCCGCGAGCTGGGGAACAAGCACGGGCTGTCAGGCTCCCTCGGCGACCAGGCGAATATCCTCTTCGCCCGCGGCGACTTGGACGGGGCGATGACGCTGCACAAACAAGAACAGCAAATCTGCCGCGAGCTGGGGAACAAGCACGGACTGCAAAGAACCCTCGGCAACCAGGCGGTGATCCTCAAAGCCCGCGGCGACCTGGACGGGGCGATGACGCTGCACAAACAAGAAGAGCAAATCTGCCGCGAGCTGGGGAGCAAGGACGGCTTGGCCATCTCGCTTGTCAATCAGGCGCGGGTATTGGCTAAGACGCACGAGCTTGATGCGGCCCTCTCGCTTGCTGAAGAGAGCTACAACATCGCCATTCGACATGGCCAGACCGCTCTGGCAGAGCAGATCAAACCAATCCTCGATCGACTTCGACAAATAGTCGGCAAGGGCTGACGGTCACTTGTTGGCCTGCCGCCGTTCGCCGAACTCACACATCCATCTAGCCGCGGGGCTTGCCCTGTGTGTTGCGGCAAGGTGCCATCGACACGGCCCGCAAGCGGGGCGGCTAAATGGGATACGCGATTTTGTGGTAAAAATCCCCTCGCGGTGATACGTGTTGCCAAAGTGACTTTGACCGCCGGAATCCCAAAGATTTGGTCGCAAGATGTCCACATAACCGGTATTATCGTCATATTGATAATATCGATGCGCCGCCGAAGGTCCATTCCCGCAGGATGGGGGGGTCAGGCGATGGGGTGTCAACGTAGGGAAACGGCCCACACCCCGCCTGTCTCGCGAATGGGATGGGTGTTAAGAAGCCAGTTTTAATCATTTTTGCGGAATGCATGCCGTATGTTGCTTTTCGATTGGCTGATTACCATGAGGCGTCTTTGCATCGGGCAGGCGCCACCACGGAACAGGCGGAACTCGCCCCGAAAACGTGGACGTCCCGCGCCCAACTGGTGGGCGGCAGAGGTTCTCGAAGACCGCACGTTGCTCACCAGTCTGACCGGAATAGACGTTGGCGACAGGATTGATCAAGCCGCCGAAACAGGATTAGGAACGTCGGTCGGAACGTTCACAATCGATGAGTCGATCAACAACGACGTTGGCGACACACAAACAACGGCGCGCCAGACGGGGATTCAAACGGACCCGAACGGTGGCAGTTTTGCTTTCTCCGGGGCCATAGGGAATGGCCCGTTAGGTCCCCAGGACATCGATCTGTTTCAGTTCGAAGCATTAGCCGGCCAGGACCTCACGGCTGAAACGTTCAACCCAAACGGTTCCTCGGACCTTGCCGACACCGTGTTGCGGCTGTTCGACGACACCGGTGCCGAGCTTGCCTTCAGCAACAACGTGGGAACGGGTGGCGGCGACGACGATCTGTCTCGCATCGACTTTCAATTTGTCGCTGACGGAACATATTTCATCGCTGTTTCGGGCGATCCCAATGTCTCTTTCAACTCGCAAGACACCAATGGCACGGTCGATGGCGACACCGGTGACTATAATCTATCGATCAACGTCTTCAGCGACGCGGGGGACACCCAGGCAACGGCGCGAGAGACGGGGATTGCAGCGGGGCCGGAAGGCGGCAGCTTTGCCTTTGCCGGTTCTATTGGGAATGGCCCGTCAGGCGCCCAGGACGTCGATCTGTTTCGGTTTGACGCGTTGGCCGGTCAGCAGTTCACGGCCGAGACATTCAACCCCGATGGTTCCCAGGGCCTTGCCGACACCGTGTTGAGGTTATTCGACGACACTGGTGATGAACTCGCCCTCAACAACAATGTCGGACAGGGCGGCGGCGACGAAAACCTCTCTCGCATCGACTTTCAGTTTGACACGGATGGCACCTATTTCATCGGCGTGTCCGGCGATCCCAACTTCGTTTACGACTCCCAGAACCTGAATGGCACCGTCGATGGCGACACCGGCGACTACAATTTGTCGATCAACATTAACAACGCCGCCGTGGTCGATGACGATCAGATTCCGGGAACCCCCTTCCCCGACATCGATCTGTTTCGACTTGAGGCAGAAGCGGGCGACACTTTGTTCGCTCGCACCGAGAGTCAGGTCGGCAGCGACGACAATGTGAATACGTTTCTGCGACTATTTGACTCCGACGGCAAGCAGGTCACATTCGACGACAACAGTGGACCGTCGTTGTATTCCGAACTCGAATTCACATTCGATGACGAAGGAACCTACTACGTCGGCGTCACGGCATTTCCGGTGTTGTTTTACGATCCCACTGTCAGCGACGGAACGGGCCTGTTCAACAATAGAACTGAACCCTTCATCGGAGAGGAAGGCGATTATCGGTTGACGCTGTCGATTGACTCCGGTGATACGCAGGACGCCGCTATCGAAACGGAAATCGGTCCGGCAGGAGGCACATTCAACTTTGTCGCAACACTTGGAGATGGCCCGCTTGCAAATCGTGACTTCGACCTGTATCGGATTGAAGCGACGGCGGGCCAATTCCTGACGGCAGAAACATCCATCCCCGGCCGTGCCGCGGGCAGCGTCGATACCGTGTTGAGAGTGTTCGACGAGAACGGGAACGAACTTGCCATCAACAACGACGTGGCACCGCAAAACGGCGACCTGTCATCTCGCATACTTTTTGAAATCCCAACGAGCGGTACGTATTTCGTCGGCGTTTCCGGCAACCCCAATACCGTTTACGATCCGCAGACCGCTGCCGGGACAGTGGACGGCGACACCGGCGATTACGCTTTGCGGATCGACGTAGGCAACGTGGCGCCCATTGGGGAAATCCAGGGGACTCGATTCAACGATCGAAATGCCAACGGCTTGCGCGATACCGGTGATGAGGGACTCGCCGGGCAGACGGTGTTCATCGACCTGAACGGCAACGGCGTTTTTGATCCCGGTGGAATCCCGCTGCCATCGACGTTTAACTCCCCGAACGTACCTGTGCCAATCCAGGATGCGGGAACGGTCTTTTCACAGCTCAACGTCAGCGGCCTCAGTGGAGCAATCACCGATGTCAATCTGACGCTCGACATCACACACACCTTCGACAACGATCTCGTCGCAACTTTGATTGCCCCTTCCGGTACGCGAGTCGAATTATTTAACGACGTCGGCTTCGGCGACGAGAACTTTACCAACACCACGTTCGACGATCAGGCGACAATTCCGATTGAGGCTGGCACCACTCCATTTACGGGGACGTTTCGTCCGCGCGGCACTCTCGCGGCGCTCAATGGTGAGGATCCGAACGGTATCTGGCAGCTTGAGATAGCAGACACTGCCGCGTTTGACACGGGTACGCTCAACAGTTGGTCGCTAGAGATTCTCACCGATCTCGCCGAGCAATTTTCTCTGACCGAACCGTTTACAGTGACCGATGCCGAGGGGAGTTACGCGTTCACGGAGTTGGCTGCAGGAACATTCCGTGTCGCCCAGGTACTGCCGCCCGGTTCGGTGCAGACGTTCCCGGTGGAAGCTGGACGGCTACTTATCACTGAATTGAATCTCGATAGTCCCGATTTTTTCGAACTCCAGAATGTCGGACAGGAAGCGCTCGACACCACGGGCTGGCAGGTATTCGCGAGCAATTCATTCTCTGACATCAATATCGTCAACCCGACAACTCTCGATCTCTCAGGAACGTTCGCTCCAGGCGAAATTCTCTTCAGCACCGACGGCGCAACCAACCCCTTCGGCGCCAACCTGTTTTGGGCGAACGGGCAAAATGGCTGGGCGATGATCGTGGACGATGCCGGCGAGATCGTTGATTGGGTTGGCTGGGGATGGACTGCCGCCGAAGTTGATTCCTTCAGCGTCGATACGGGGGCTCCGCAGAATGTGACCCTCGACGAGTATTGGAACGGCCCCGGGGCAATCAATACTGGTGTGGGTACACTCCAGCGAAGCGGGGATTTCGATAGCGACAACGCATCAGATTTCGCATTCGCCGGCGGGAGTGTAGGATTCCAAAATGGGGATTTGACGGTGCCATTCGCTGTGGTCCAGACTGTCGTCATCTCTGCAGGCCAGCTTGTCGATGGAGTTGATTTCGGCAGCTTCACTTTACCGACCGAGATCAGTGGTACAAAATTCGATGACGTCAACGGCAACGGTGTCCGCGACGCGGGTGAACCGGGCGTCGAGGGCGTCACCATCTTCCTGGATGAAAATGGCAACGGCATCCTCGACTCACAGTTGGACACATTCACTTCCCCGAATGTCCCCGTTGATATTCTGGATTTGACAACCGTCCTTTCGCCACTCGAAGTCAACGGCCTCAATGGCGCAGTCACCGATGTCAATCTGACGCTCGACATCACACACACCTTCGACGCCGATCTCGAGGTGTTTCTTATCTCCCCTACCGGAACGCGAGTGGAATTGTTTGTCGGAGTGGGTGGTGGAGCCGACAATTTCAACAACACGACGTTGGACGATCAGGCGGCACAATCAATCACCGGGGCAAGCGCACCTTTTTCCGGAACATTCCGCCCGGGAGGCATCCTCGCAGCCCTTGGCCTTCCCCCCTTTAATTGATCCACAGCGAGTGAGAGAATCTTGACCGGGCTGAACACCCGGAAAGGATTCTTTGAGATGA
>JABISG010000003.1 GCA_018699955.1 Planctomycetaceae bacterium
CCAATTCACACATTCCAGTTCGACAGAGATTTCTCCATGCTGTTCGACACGCACACCAACTTGATGTGGTATCCCGATCATTATTCCGATGAGTTCGTCGAGTTTGCCTGGGAGGCGAAACGGGCGAAGATGAAACTCTCGGATGACGTCTATTTCGCCGGCAGCGATGTCAAGGAAGCAAACGCCTTCGACTCAAAACCCGAGCAATTGCTCGAAGCGACCAGCGATGCCGACAAGGTGATAGTCTTCGGCATCAAAGCTCCTTTCTGTGGGATCAATGCGGATCAACAGCTGGTTGCCGACTTTGTCGCACAGCATTCCGATCGATTCATCGGCTGGTGTTCGGTCGATCCGAACGACGAGGATTGTGTCGATCAGCTCACCTATTATGTGAACGATCTCGGACTGCGGGGGCTGAAGTGCTCGCCCATTTATCAGAATTGGAACCCCGAAGATCCCAAATATTTGCCGTTGTTCAAACAGGCGGAGAAACTGGGCATTCCGGTGAACATTCACCAGGGAACAACGTTCGTTCGGCCGGGGCCGCTGAAGTATGCCAACCCCATTCAACTGGAAGACATTGCCGTCGCCTGTCCCGATTTGCGGATCGTCATCGCCCACATGGGCCATCCGTGGGAAGACGAATGCGTGGTCTTCATCCGCAAGCATCCCAACCTGTACTCCAACATCTCCGCCCTGCACTACCGGCCGCTCAGGCATTACCAGGCCTTCATGTCGGCCATCGAATACGGCGTCGAACACAAACTCATCTTCGGGTCCGATTTTCCATCGGCAACCCCCGCCCAGGTTATCGCCGGCCAGCATAAAGTGAACACCGTCGTCGAGGGCACCAACTTCCCCAAGGTACCCGACGAAATGATTCACAACATCATTTACGAAAACTGGAAGCAATTCCTGCCTGAGTATGTGTGAAGGCGAATTCCAGCGAACAATCACAAGCGACACGATGAAAATCACCCGGCTCGAAACCATTCCAATTAATGTGCCGCTCAAACCGGAGTTGACCACGAAGACGGCGCACGGCGAACATGTTGTTTCGCCTTACGTGATCGTCCGCGTCCACACCGATGTGGGACTCGTGGGGCTGGGAGAAGCCACACTGGCGCCGCGTTGGAGTGGCGAGACCAGTCCCGGCTGCGTTGCGGTCATTGAGGGGCTGATCGCGCCGCTGCTGATTGGCGAAGATCCGACGCAAATCGATTCTCTGCGGCCGAAGATCGAAGGCTGCATCCGCTGGAATCCCTTCACGAAAGCCGCCGTTGAAATGGCGCTGTGGGATTTGGCCGGCAAGGCGGCCGGCGTTCCTGTTTGCGAATTGCTCGGCGGTTCGGCAAGCGACGACATCCCCATCAAGATGGTCGTCGGCGCGTTCGAGATTTCCAAGGCGGTCGCGCTGGCGAAACGGTTCCTCGACGACGGCGTCAAATGCTTGAAGGTCAAAGTCGGCCTCGATCCGGAGCAGGACATCGAGCGTGTCCGAGCCGTTCGCCAATTGGCCGGTCCGCAAATTCCGATTGGCGTCGATGCCAACGGTGGCTGGAACCTTTCCACCGCGCAAAGAATGCTCAGTGACTTGGATGAGTTCGACCTACTGTTTGTCGAACAACCGATCCCCCCCGGCGATCCACTGGCGATGGCCGCACTGCGAAGCGCCAGTCCGACACCCGTCATGGCAGACGAAAGCATTTTTACATTAACAGATGCGGAAGGTCTGGCGCGTCACTCATCGGTCGATATTCTGGGCAGCTACCCCGGCAAACACGGCGGGATTGCCGCCACGCTGGAGATTGGCCAAGTGGCTCGCGACGCGGGAATGGTCTGTTGCATGGGGAGCAACCTGGAACTGGGCATCGGCACTGCCGCCATGCTTCACGTCGCGGCTGCTTGCCCCGTTTTCGACAACCAGACGTACCCCGCCGACTTGATTGGCCCGTTGTATCATCAGGCCGACATGCTGGTTGATCCGCTCTTATTGGGACCGGCGACGGCCAAAGTCCCGCGCGGCCCCGGCTTGGGCGTCGAACTCGACGAGCAACAGCTGGAACGGTACCGCGATCGATCAAAGGTCGCACAACCGATGGACTAAGCCCCTGCTCCGTCAAGGGCCAATGTACATCTCACTTCCTTCCATCGCGTGAGTCCGGTTACAATCTACCTCGAAGGTAGTCGGAGAATTGGACTCTCTGAGAGAACCGGTTTCTTGTCCGTTCAATCGATGTGGAGGCGGGCCGATGCTGCGGGTTTTGGGAAGACAAACGGTCGCATGCGATGGTGTGACGCGGCGCGAAGCAATGCGCGTCGGCGGCCTGTCGCTGTTCGGCGGCGTGACGTTGCCCACATTTCTCCAAGCCGCGAGGTCACAGACACCGCGCGGGTCGGCCAAGTCGGTCATTCTATTGAATCTGTTCGGCGGTCCGCCGCACATGGATATGTTCGATCCCAAGCCGGAAGCACCAGCCAATATTCGCGGCGAATTCCAATCCATCGCCACCGCCTTGCCCGGTCTGCAGATTTGCGAACTGCTGCCCGAAACGGCACAGTTGATGGACCGGGCTTCGCTGATTCGCACCTATTCGCACAAATACAACAGCCACAATCCGTACAACGTGCTGACCGGTTTCGACGGCGGCAGCGATCGTGAAAATTACTTTGCCAAGCGAACGGATCATCCCAGCATCGGATCGATCTGCCAATATCTCGACATCGGACCGACCGATGTTCCGCGCTACGTCACCATGCCCGCCTTCCCCGGCTACTCGCAATCGTTGCGACGCGCGGGGCCTTACGGCGGATATCTCGGCAGCCGTTACGATCCGCTGTTTACCGTTTGCGATCCAAAGTTCGACCGCAAAGCGAAGGGCGATTATGACCCGGTGATCGCCAGCGGCGCGCCGGTGCTTCCATCGTTGGATGCCCTGCCGGACGTGACGGCACGCCGGCTCGATCGTCGTCGTTCGTTGCTGGCACAATTCGACGAGAAACTTTCGCAATTCGATACATCGCGGGCAACCGACAGCATGGGGCATTTTCAGCAACAAGTGTTTTCGCTGCTCACATCGTCCAAAACGCGCGGCGCGTTCGACATTTCACAGGAACCCGATGTCGTCCGCGACCGCTACGGACGCAATCTCTGGGGGTCAAGCGTGCTCATAGCGCGACGGCTGGTTGAGGCCGGCTCGACGTTTATTACCGTGAACTGGGAAGCGAAGAACGGCAGCCACTGGGATTTGCACGGCAATACGTTTGGCATGCTGAAGTCGCATCTGCCTCAGCTCGACCGATTGACGAAAGCGCTGATTGTCGATCTGGAAGAACGCGACCTGCTCGACAGCACGCTGGTCGTCATTATGGGCGAAATGGGACGCACGCCACGCATCAACAAGAATTCCGGTCGCGACCACTGGCCGCAATGTGGATTCTCGCTGCTGTTCGGCGGCGGAACAAAACGGGGCACGGTGGTCGGTACAACCGATTCACAAGCAGCCTACCCCACCGACCGGCCGGTTTCGGCCGGAGACATGGCCGCTACCATCTATCACCTGCTGGGCATCGATGCAGCGATGACGGTGAACGATCTCAGCGGCCGTCCCGTGCACATTGGCCACGGCGGCGAGCCGGTACGGGAAGTGATTGCGTGAGTTGAACACAATCAGGCGAAACTGGTTGCGATCACTCTTGAATCGTGCGAGACTGGAATTGAAACACACTCGCCTGAATTCTTGAGGACTCGCCCATGTTTACGTCGCGCCCGCAATTTGCTTCACACGGTGTCCCGCGTCGTCGTTTTTTGCGTGATGTGACCGCCGGCGCGATGGCGGGCTGGGCGGGACTTCACTCACTTTCCAACAGCGCCGCCGCGAACGAGCAAACTGATGGCCCGGCCGTGCAGACGGTGTTGGGACGTGTGGCAGCCGAAAAACTCGGCGTGGCGTTGATGCACGAACACGCTCCAATCGTCGATTGGTCGGAACTCTTCGAAACCGAGCCGGCGCCCATCGCGGCGGTGCGCGAAAAGTTACTCACGCACACCACAAAGTTGCTCGACGCGTTTCATGCAACACTCTTGCCAGAGGATGGGCCGGGTGTGATTGTCGAAACGACACCAATTCGCGTCGGGCGGTATCCGCGATTGCTCAAGGATTTGGCAAAGCGGACGAAGGTACATATTGTCGCCTCAACCGGCTTCTGGTGCGAGGCGCTCGCCCCGCAACATCCGTGGGCCGTGCGAATGTCGGTTCAGAAAAACGGTGCGCGGCAGATGGCCGACCTCTTTATCCGCGAGATCACCCACGGCATGGAAGACCCGTCGGGCAATTGGGGCGAGAAGTTTACCGACATCAAGGCGGGCATCATCAAGATTGGCACCAGCACGTTTTTGCGGCCCAGCGAACGCGTCTGCCATATTGCCGCCGCCATCGCCAGCAAGGAAACCGGCTGCCCAATCACAACGCACACAACCAATGGCGGCGGATTGGAAGAAGCACAACTGCTCATCAAGCATGGTGCAAAGCCCGAGAAAGTCATCATCGGACATCAAGGCCACCAGGACGACCGCGAAAACGACGAAGCAAACGAGTATCACACCATCATCGCGCGGCTCGGCTGCTTCGTGCAGTTCGATCGCGTCGATCACAAGGAGTACTCAGTGGCAAGCCAGGCTCGACAGATCAAACAGCTGATCGGTGCCGGATTTGGCAAGCAGATTCTCGTCAGCCACGACCACTCGCCGTTTTACTATCCGAAGTTCGCCGTTTCTGAGAAACGGGCTGCCGACTGGAAACAACTTGAGCCAGACTACACAACCGTGACCACCAAATTGGTCGCCGCGTTGAAAGAACTCGACGTGTCGGAAGCGGAAATCCGCACCATTCTGATCAAGAATCCGCAGCGCGTGTTGGCGTTCTAATTACCACGCCGTCCAACCGCCATCGACGAGCAGATTCTGGCCGGTGATGTAACTGCCGGCATCGCTGGCCAGCAGCAATGCAGGCCCTTTCAGCTCGTACGGCAGGCCCATCCGTTTCATCGGGTTTTTCTGTTTCAGCCGTTCCACCATGTCGGCGTTGGCTTTCTCCGAGGGGAACGGCCCCGGGCTGAGACAGTTCACCCGCACGCCGTCGGCCGCCCAATAGGCTGCCAGATGCCGGGTCATGTGAATCACCCCGCCCTTCAGTGCGTGGTATCCCACACTGCTCGCCGGCACCAACCCCTCGTAGGCATCGGGGTACGAAGCCACCACGCCGTACATCGAACCGATCATCACAATGCTGGCCGGTTGGTTGCGTTCAACCGCGTGGTCGCGCATCAATCGTGCCAACAGAAAATATCCGGTAGCGTTGGCAAGTTGCCCGTTAAATCCCTCGGCGGTGATATCGTTCCAGGCATCGGCAGAACCACCCTGTCCATTGTTGAAGAGTACGTCGAGTCCGCCGCTGCGCTCGATTGCTTCGGCAAAACCGGTTTGAATCGAGTCTTCATCCTTGTGATCGAGTTGCACACCGATGTGCGCGGTCCCGTTCACCGTTGGCAAGTTCGCTGCGGTCGCTGCGGCACGCTCACGGTCCCGGCTGCTGACGACCACCGTCGCCCCCGCTTCGGCCAACGCCGCCGCAATCGCGCTCCCCAAATAACCCGACGCGCCGGTCACCATTGCCGCTCGCCCGGTCAGGTCGAAGAGTTGTTGAATCGTTGGTTGTTCATCGTTGCCCGTCATTCTTATTGATCTCCTCCGGGTGTAATTGTCTGCCACGTCTGCGTGTCCGCCGCCTGCAGAACGGCCAGGTTGGTTTGTAGCGTATGCAGACCTTCGGCGAGTGAGCAAGCCGGTTCCGACTTTCCTTCGATGGCGTCCAGAAAACGATTCGCCTGCGCGACGAAACCGTCGTCCCGTTCGATTGTGAATTCCTGTTCGACTTTCCAATCGTCGCCGGTTGTCGTTGCCGACAACCAACGGTTGCGGTGAAACTCGCAGCGGGCCGTTCCCTTGCTGCAGACGACGGTGATGCTGGTCTCGTTGGGGGCCTGATGCTGATTCAGGGCATAACTTCCCATCACCGCACCGTGCCGGGCGATGACGTGGACCGTGTCTTCCACATCGACACCTTCCAACGCCAAATGCGCAGCGTCGGCGGCCAGTTCCGTCGTCGGTCCGACCAGCCATTGGCCGGAGTTCATCATATGGGTCAACGCATCCTGAATCGCACCGCCACCGGTCGCGCGGTTGTTGTAATAGATTTCACGATACGCCGGTCGGTAGAAGGGAAAGTTCTGCCCCGACAGTCCGACGATTTGCAGCGGCTCGTCGAACCGGCCACTCTGAATCGCCTCGCGCATCGCAGCCAGCGCCGGGTTCATCCGCGCCACATAGGCAACCGCTGCGCTGAGGTTCTGTTCCTGAACCAGCGAGAACAACCGGTCGATGCCCTCGAAGCCGGTACTGAGCGGTTTCTCAATCAACAAATGCACGCCCGCTTCGGCCAGTTGTGTGGCCATCGGAATATGCAAATGAGCCGGCGCGCAGATCACCGCAGCATCCGGCGGATCATTCAACGCATCGTCCAAATTGCCGAACGCGGAACCAATCCCATAACGCTCGGCAATCGTCTGCCGCAACGGTTCGTTGATTTCGCAGATCGAAACGTCACAGCGATCCGTCCGCCCAAAACAACGAAGATGCCGCTCGCCAATGGAGCCGACGCCGATGACTAATACACGATGGGAATTCATGGGTGATTTGGACTTCAAACAGGGCGGGAATGTAGATTGAAATGAATGCCGAACTCAACGGCTGAGGATCGTCGCGCGGCGGCGCGTTAATTCCACTGATCGGTGCGATGGATACAGAGATCTGGAAAGCTGTTGGCGACAACGCATGCGTCGTTCCATGCGAGGCTGCCACAATGTGCGATGACAATTGGATATTCGGTTTCTTTCGGCTCCTTGCGCATGTCGAAGAGATAGAACCCACCACAGCCATCCATTCCAATTGGAATGGCACCATTCATTTGTTCGGGAATTTCCCAACCGAGAACAGTGTCACGAATTTCCTCAATGGCAAAGAACGAGGCAAACTGTCGCTCACCATTTGCAAACTCGCCGCCGTTTGACCAACGCAAGAACTCGATATAGCTCGGAGGAAAGGGGCGATTTGGAATATTCCAACTGCGTGCAGCGAGAGGATGTTCTATCACCTGACCATTCTTGCGACGCCACTCATCGACCTCGACGATTTCAGACTCCGTCAGTTCAGCAAGCGTTTGCGTAGTCAGAATCGTGATTTCCTGTTCCGTCGCACCACTTTCAGGAGACGACTCTTCAAAGATTGTCGCCCAATCCACCGTCGTGACCTCCCCTAATGACTGTCCCAAACTGTTCCGGCCTAAGTCGCTTCGTAAAGAGAAATGACCTTTTCTACTTCCACGATAACGTTCCGGCATTCTACCGCTGGAAATCCCGTCCGGACAGCGTCGTCTCCGTTTCAAAGACAGAGACGCTGGGGTGGCCGGAGATGTAGTCTAAAACTCCACGTCGAACGCTGCCGCCGCGTTGCGCCAGAAGATTGCTTCGACGTCGTCGCGGGACAACCCGGCGAGTTCGGCGGCTTGCTTCATTGATAACAGTTGTTCGTAAATCGCCAGAATCGGGCGGCCGTCGCAGTGTGGGAACTGCAGGGGAAATCTCGAAATGTCCAATCCTTGCCACGAACGCCCCAGCGCGACGTATTGGCCGTGAAAATAGGTGGCATCGACGCCGTCGGAACCGTAGAAAATGCGTTCGACCCGTTCCCGCTGAAACAGCGTGATCAACGGGCGGATGTCGGTGACGGCGGAGACGTCGTACCAGATGTTCGGCAGGTCGCGGAGTCGATCGATCGCTTCGCGGATCGGCCAGTAGGTGAAGCTGCGGGCACAGTGGGCGAGAATCCATTTGATGTTCGGGTAGCGCTGCGTTGTGAATTCTGTCAGGTCGGCAAGATTCGCCTCGTCGGCACACCCGTGGAATCGCGACAGGTGCATCGTCACCCACAACCCCAATTCGTTCGCCAGTTCCAACTGTTCGTGCGGCAGGAATTCGTGAATCCGGCACTGGGCGATGTCGCCGCTGACCGAATAGACGCGATACGGCTTCAGCCCAATCACGCCGGGCTGTTCAACGTCGCGGCGAATGTCATCGAGTTTGCAGTCCGGCGTCACCAGCCGATTGAACCGCGACTGCGGATCGGACTGCACCTGCTCGGTGGCCCACGCGTTGTGCGCGGCGACATCCATACCCGGCAGCGGCGTGCCGAGTACCAGATAGTGAACTTCACGATCCGGATACAACTTCGCGGCCCACTGGTTTAACGTCGAAAGGTCGGCATTCGACCAGCCACCGGAATCTCCCGACCGATGCGCTTTGTTGAACAGATGGATGTGCGCATCGAAGATCCGCGACGGCAGAAACTCAGCAAGTTCCTCGTCCCAGATTTGTTGATCGTGTTCGGTGTAGCTGATGTCCGATGAATCCAATACATGCCCCACTATTCAATCGCGATTCGCACCCAGCGGGTGTGTGTCACGCCCTGCGATGTACACCAGAAATACGTTAACAGTGTGCCGTCGGCATCGAGGAATCCCTGCGGTTTGCCGAAGGCGATTAACATGTGTTCGGCGAGAAAGTTCTCGTGGTCGGTGGTTCCCAGCGTTGCTTCGGCACCGGCGTCGAAGACAACCAGTTCAGTCTCACGGTCAAACGTCGAGAGGTCGTCGCTGATTGCAACACGGATTCCCGGCGGTTCACCGCGATGATTGTAGATGGCCGCAACACGCCCGTCCGGTAAACCGATGGGGCAACAGACCTGTCCCGGCAGGTTGGTGGTTTGCGGAGCCGACCACGTTCGCCCCTCATCATCTGAGATGACCCAATGATTCATCAGGTCTTCTTTCGTGCCGTACTTGTGTGTCCACAGTATTGTGTAGAGACGGCCGTCGGGCAGTCGCGTATTCAACTGGTCCCACCACAAGGTTTGGCCTGAGACGTCATCGGCGATGACGGTCAGTTCGCCCCAGGTTTTTCCCTGATCCGCAGAAAATACGGCGGCCGCTTTCTGATCCGGCGGACCGTCATAGCCTTCGGGCTTCCACGTTTCAAACGGATACATCCACCGAGTCTCGGAAAACCGAACCAATCGGCCTGCTCCGTTCCAGGTGTATTTGTCCGACGGCAAGTCAACCGCGACCACGCACGGCGCAGACCAATTTCGACCGCCATCGTTCGATTCAAACGTCAGCATTTCGGGGCGCTGCAGTGCTTCGGAATCGGGATCGAACAGCGCGGCGTCGGTGACTTCAAACTGCGTGGCCGTCATCAGCAATTTGCCGTCGGACAGTTCTTCAATCTCGGGGCCGCGATATGCCCACCCTTTGTCCTCGCCGGGAAAACGGGCGATCGATCCCCACTGTTGTCCGTCGCTGGATGTGAGTACTTCGATGCGGTTGTCGGCGGAAGCAAGTTGTGAGCCGATGTGTTGAGAGGCAACGTACCCACCGCCGGCAAGCCGCGTGATCGTCGGCATGTAGGCACCGTATGCCGGATCGTGCGAAAGGATTCCCTGATCGACGATTCGCAAAGTCATTCCTTCTCTCGTTTGGGGAACAACCAACAGGCGATGTAGCCGACGACAATGTTGACGGCTAGCGCGACCGGTCCGATGAATTGGAAGCTGATGGGATCGTCGCCTTTGACAATCTTCCACGATTCACCAGTCGCGGGGTCAGTCTTGGTTGTCAGTTCTACACCGAATGTTGCCGGGTCGATGCCGAATTGTGTGAACAGCAGACAGACAAGCGGCCCCGAGAACGCGATAGCCGCAGCCGTGATTGTCCCGAAGAACGCGCCAATCCAGACACTGACAGCCGATGCCCGGCGAACGAAGAGCGCGAAGAAAAATAGCGCGAAGATCGGCGTCGTCAGCAGGTTGACGGTTTTGTTGGTGACTGCGGTGATGTTTCCCTCGATGTATTTCATGAAGGTGCTGCCGAGAACGACGACGGCACCGATACTGACTGCCAGACAGCGGGCAGCCCGCACGTGTCCCTTCTCAGTTTTGGGTTTCAAGCCAAAACGGTCAAGGAAGTCGGTCATCACCACCGCGGTGATTGAGTTCACGCCCGAATCGATACTGGACATGGCCGCGGCGAACATCGCCGCCACAACCAATCCCGCCACCCCAATCGGCAGATGGTAGGCGATGTAACGCGGGAAGAGCTGATCGGCATTGTCCTTAATGTCGATGTTGGTGGGAAGGTCGCCGGGGTGCGCCTGAAAATAACCCAGCAGCGCAAAGCCTACGAGTTGCAACGTCAGGCCGACGATGACTCCGACCGTCAATTGCGTCGCCAGCGCGCGGCGGGCGGCTTTCGCATCGCGCGTCGCCATGAATCGCTGCACCGACGTTTGATCTCCCGCCGAGGTCGCAATGTACCACGTAAACGTCATCAGAATGGTTCCCACTACGCTAACGCGGGTGCGGGGATTGCTGGGGAAGAACGGTTGTGTGTCCCAATTGCTTTGCCAGGTGGTTGGAAACCAACCGAACCCGCCGAAGTCCCACGTGATCGTCGCAACCAGCAGCAACGCCCCGCCGAACAGGATAACCGTCTGCATCAGATCGGTGACGACGACCGCTTGCAGGCCCCCCATCGTCGTGTAGGTGATGGCGACAATTCCGGTGAACAGCACGATGACCGGAACGCTCGCCAGCCGCAGTTCCGAGCCGTTCCATGCCCAAATGCCGGGAAAAGATTCTCCGGGGGCAGGCGGATTGCTGAAACGGAAGGACTCGGACGACATCGTGTCGAAGTTGATGATCCAGTAGTCGGCCCCAATCATGACCGTCATCGCTTTGGCCGCCAGATAGACGAGCAGCGTCATCCAAACCAGGCGTAATGCGAGAAACATGCTCGCTCCCAGCAGCCGCGTACTCAAACCGAGCCGTTCTTCGAGCAGTTCGTAAGCGCTGGTGACGCGCTGCCGCATGTAAATCGGCAGCACCCAGTAGGCGACGACGAGAAACACCAACGGCAGCGCCAACATGCCAATCATGCTGACGGGGCCTTTCCCCGCCGCTTCGCCCGGCATGGAGAGATACGAAATTGTACTCAATAACGTGGCGAACAATGAGACACCGATCAGAATCGGGTTCATGTTTCCGCCGCCGGTGAAATACTCGTTTGTCGATTCCTGTTTGCGGCTGAAGTAGAAGCCCAGGCCGATCGTCGAAGCAGCGTAGAGAGCGATCAGCAGCCAGTCGACGAGTTTTAAACCGGTTGGATCGCTGGATTCGGTCGAGGCAGGAGTGTTCCGTTGGGCGGTGCTCTCTGTGGGTGATGACTCCGCGGCGGCTCCGCTGTTGGTCAAACAGAACAACACGCAGCTCATCAGCAACACCGCGATGACAGTCGGTTGCGTCAACATTTTACTCATCAGGGTAGCCGTTCTTGCGGAGGAACTTCTGTCATCGATCACGCGCCGGCCAATCCCATGCGTGCATGTTGTTGTTCAAGAGCAGCTTCGTAGCGAGCGTAGGCGTCGGCGTCGCGTTGGCAACTCTCGCCTTCAAAGACCATGGCAAACGCGCGGCGATTTCGGTCGGGCGAAGCATTCGCGTCGGCCCGGTGAACCGTGTTCCCCAGATGCACGACGACGTCTCCAGGCTGTAGAGCGACAGCGACCTCAGCGTCACGGTCATCAGAACTGTAATCCGATATCCCTTGTGAAAACCCAAGCACTTCCGTCGGCCCGTGCGGGCGGATGCCGGGTTTGTGCGAACCGGCGACGTACCGCAGGCAACCGTTTTCGGCATCGACGTCATCGAGTGCCAGCCACATCGTCAGCACGCTCGGCGGTCGCAAACAGAAGTAGAAGTTGTCCTGATGCGGTGGCGTGGGGTGCTCGGTTCCCGGCGGTTTGTTGAACCACTCCGGCCCTTTCGACTGCGCTGCTTCACCGAGAAGCTGCGTTGCAAGTTGGACCCAACGCGGGTTCCGACGGTACTCCTCAAAAAACGCATCGTTGCCCATGTGTTGCATCTGCTTCAACGTCTCGGGGCGATTGTGGTCGTGGTAAAATGCATCGCTGCTGGGGAGATTTGGAACGACATCGCGAATGTAACGATCGAGTTCGGATTGCAGTTGCTGCAGTTCCTCTTGTGGAAGAAACTGCCGGACAACGACAAAACCGTCATCGTCGAAGCGACTCTTGAGCGATTCGTCATTCATGATTTCATTTGATCCAGAGCTTGTTTTGCGATATCGATGCCGACAAGTTCACTCCATGCGGCCAACAGTTTCTTCGTGACCGGGCCGACATTTTCGTCCCCGACCGGCAGTCCGTTGAACTTCGTCGCCGGCATGATGCAATACGGCGTGCTGGTGAAGAAAGCCTCGTCGGCCGTGTAAAAGTCGTACGGTTGCAGCGTGGTTTCCTGCGATGGAATGTCGAGTTGCTGTGCGAGTTCGAGGATGGTTTCGCGGCTGAGTCCCGCGAGGCAATTTCGCGGCGCGGGAGTTTTCAGTACGCCGTCGGAAACGAGGAAGATGTTTCCCCCTTTGTTTTCGGCCACGTTGCCGTCGATGTCCAGAATCACACTTTGCGCTTCTGAATCGACGAGTTTGACTTCCATTTCCGCCAGCGTGTACGACATTCGGCTGCGGTTTTTGATGCGGGCATCGAGCGATTGCGACGGCACAATGCGGCTCATCGGTGTCACGGCGTGACAGCCTTCGACGTAGTACTTCGCCCAACCGCGCAGATCCATCGGCTGCGTGTAGATCATCACGGTGGCCGACGAGCGCTGGACCGTCGGGTCAGGACCGGGAACAGAGACGCCGCGCGAGATATTATGCACCAGCCAGCAGTCTTCGTGCGACTGGTACAATGGCAGATTCGCTTCCAGGAGTTCGGTGGTGATCCGCAGCATCTCGGCGGCATCACAGCCGGCGTCGATCCGCGTCACTTTCAATGACTTGTAAAGCCGGTCGATATGTTGCTCTAGCTTGAACGGCTTGTGGGCAAACGTCCGTGTCGATTCCGTCACCGTGTCGCCCAGCAGAACGGCACTGTCGAAGATCGAAATCTTCGCGTCTTCTTCGGCAACCAGATTGCCCGATAGGTGGACCTGTCGCGAGGGCATGCGGATTCCTTTGAGAAACTTGTCGTTGTTTCTTGACCCGGTACGGCGATTGACAGGATGATAACCGACCAGCCGCGTCGTTCAAAACGAATCGTCATCATTCAAGTGGCAATGTTTCCATGAATCACCCCTCACCACAAGCTCGGGCGACATTCTCGCCGCGCGTCAGCCGATCGATGGAACTCTACCAGCGGGCCGAAGAACTGATTCCCGGCGGCACGCAGCTCATCAGCCGCCGGCCGACGCGGTTCGCCTACGGTGTCTCACCTGCGTTTTTTACGCGTGCAAAAGGCGCCCGTTTCTGGGATGTCGATGGCAACGAATACATCGACTGGGTCAGCGGGATCGGCGCGATCATTCTGGGATACTGTGATCCCGTGGTGGATGAAGCCGTCTTGCGGCAAGTTCACAACGGCGTAATGACGTCGATCAATCACGAACTCGAACTCGAACTGGCCGAACTGCTAATCGAAACAATTCCCTGTGCGGAAATGGTCCGTTATGCAAAAGGAGGCGGCGACGCGTGTGCGGTCGCCGTCCGAATTGCTCGGGGGACAACCGGACGCGATAAGATTCTGTTCTGCGGATACCACGGCTGGCACGATTGGTATCTGGCTGCCAACCTTGGTGCGGATTCGTCGTTGAACGAACACTTATTCTCCGGCATCGAGCCGATTGGCGTGCCGCGTGCTTTGGAGGGAACGGCGATTCCGTTTCCTTACGGCGACGCCGACGCGTTGGGGGAAACGCTGGATGCGAACCGTGGTGAAGTGGCGGCGGTGATTATGGAGCCGCTCCGCAGTGCCGAACCGCCAGAAGGATATCTAAAGCGAGTTGCGGACCTCGCTCAACAGCATGGGGCGTTGTTGATTTTCGACGAGGTCTCGACCGGCTTTCGACCGAGCGCCGGCGGTGTGCAGCCGGTGGTCGGTGTCACACCGGACATGGCGGTTTTCGCGAAGTCGATTTCCAACGGATACCCAATGGGGGCCGTTGTCGGTCGGCGTGATGCGATGGAGCCGGCGTCCCGCATGTTTATTTCGAGCACCTATTGGAGCGATACAATCGGCCTGGCGGCGGCAATCACCACATTGAAGGAAGTCGCCGCACGCGATGTGCCGGCCTATTGCCGCGACTTGGGGAAACGGCTGAAATCGGGAATCGAGAAAACGGCTGCGGCAACCGGGGTGCCGGTTTCGAGTGTCGGTGTCGATTACCACCCGCATCTGCAATTCGATGTGGCCGATGAATCGCTGAAGACGAAACTGGCCACGCTGTATATCCAGGAGATGGCGAAACGCGGGTGTCATGGATATGCTTCCTTCTACCTCAACGCCGCACAGGGCGATGCCGAGGTCGAACAGACGATGCAGGCAGCCGCCGAAGCGTTCGCCCTGATGGCCGAAGGCTTGGATCGCGGCAACATTGATGAGTTATTGCAATGTGAATTACGGCAGGACGCGTTCCGCCGGCTAGTACGATGATACGAATTCATTCAGAGAGGGACTCCGTTGCGTAAAAGTAAATCACTCGAAAAACTCCGTGCCGGGCAGCCGGTGCGGATGTGTGCCCTTGGGCATTTCATTCCGGCGTTCGTTCGGCATGCAGCCCACTTCGGGTACGACTGCATCTGGCTGGATCTCGAACACCGGGCGATGTCCGACCGCGAAATCCAGGCATTGTTGGCCTACTTTCACCTTGCCGATATCGACTGCATGTTGCGGGCACCGACGTTGGGGAAAACGCAGCTGTACCGTTACCTGGAAGACGGTGCGACCGGGCTGATGATTCCCCACGTCTCGACCGCCGAAAAAGCAAAGGCGCTGGTTGAGTCGGTCAAGTTTCCACCCATCGGCGATCGTGGGATTGACGGCGCTGGTTTGGACAGCGATTTTTATCTGCAGGGAGATGGAGATTACACCGACGCCGCAAATCGCGAGACGTTTCTCGTCGTGCAGATTGAAACCCCAGAAGCCGTGGAGAATGTCGATGAAATCGCGGCCGTCGATGGAGTCGATGGAATGTTCGTTGGTCCCGGTGATCTTGGCCTGCGGATTCGCACGTCCGGTCTCGACCTGACAGTCGATCAGGCAATGCAGCAAACGGCAGCAGCGGCAAAAAAACACGGCAAGGCATGGGGCTGTCCGGCAGCCACGCCGGAACGCGTTCGCGAGCTGCGCGAATGGGGAGCCACTTTGATTGCCTACGGCGGCGACTTCGGTGCCTTCATGGAGATGCTGGAAAACCGATCGTCGGAATTGAATGACATCTACGAAACATAGCTGGAATCGAGTCAATCCATGCCATCACCGATACAGCATCCCGTGCTGGGAAATCTGGTACCGGATCAGTGGAACGATGAACTTCTCACGTTTCGCGAGTTTCCTCATATGAAGCCGTTCTGGTATCCGGATCGTGATCGCGCACTGACAAACCTCGAACAGAATCAACGGCAATGGGTCGAAAACTGGCGGGATCACACGGCGGATCTTTCGCCGGTTTGTAGGGACGGACTTGTTCATGCTGCGCTTCAATCATTCGGAGTCTATGAAGTTACTCTGCGTGTGACGGAGGACGACGGCGGCGTCCCCATCGAACCTCAAGTTGCCGCGTACCGTTACTTCAGCGAACACGAAGAGCGCATTTGCCGAAATGTGAGCGACGCATTGCTGCGATACTATCGTCTGTGTCGCAAAGTCTGTCCCGATTGGTTTGACGACGAGGACTACCCGGATGATCCCACCATCGAACAGTTGGGAAGATTGGTTGCCTTCGACGGATTTTCCATTACGCGTTGCTCTTCTGGTGGCATGTCGGCTTTGCGACTTGGTTGGGACCCGGACTGGGATCCCGAACACGGTTTGGTCATGGCCGTTTTTCAAGATCAAGTCCTCGCGCTTGGCACGGATGATGTCGATGAGCTCTTACATGCCCCTGACGAAACCGATGGCTATGGCGTCTGGGGTCCAAAATCCATGACGGAAGCCGAGCGTTCTACACTCCGACAGTTCATTGACGGTTTCGAGCCGTCTGAAGACGAAGACTGAAAACGATTCACCGAAACCGACGAGTCCACAGACGTTGTCAGGGAATTCTCTTCGGAGAACCGCCAAGGAGATGCTGGATGGACGCACGCTGATCGAGTACCTTGAAGGTTTGCCCGAATACTCTTCCGGAAAGCAGCCATGAGAATCGCATTGTTTTTCAGTCTGTTGTTGATGTCCGTAATCACGCAGGCCGAGGAGCCAATTGAGGTTGGCAGTCGGCGGGAGCTGTTTGTCGATGGGCATTTGATCGGCAAACTTGCCGGTGCGCAGCGACGGTTGCATCATCCGGTTGCTCGTGAGATTGCAATCGTTCACGACGCGCCGTGGGAGGGAGCCGGCAGCGGATACCATAGTATCATTCGCGACGGTGACCTCTATCGGATGTACCACCGTGGCTCGGCACTTGGTGTCGAAAACGGCCGACTAAAAACAGGCAAGCAGGTTTACTGCTACGCGGAAAGTCGCGACGGCATCCACTGGGCGAAACCGGACCTCGGCCTGTTTGAATACAATGGCTCAAAACAAAACAACATTATCTGGACGGGAGTCGGCGTTCACAATTTTGCCCCGTTTCGCGATACAAATCCGAACTGCCCGCCGGAATCGCGTTTCAAGGCGTTAGCCGGAACGGCGAAGGAAGGCGGGTTGTTTGCATTCCACTCGGCCGACGGAATCCATTGGTCGCTGATGCGAGACGAGCCGGTTGTTACCAAAGGCGCGTTCGATTCGCAGAATCTCGCCTTCTGGGACAACACTGTCGGCAAGTACCGGGCATATTTTCGCACCTTCACCAAAGGCATCACAACGGGCAAGGTGTGGAAGCCGGCCGGTTATCGGGCGATCCGCACGGCATCGTCGGCAGATTTTCTCGCGTGGGGTGATGAAGCCGACCTGACATATGCCGACTCTCCGGTCGAGCATCTTTACACGAATCAAATCGGCCCGTACTTCCGCGCGCCACATATTCTGATCGGCTTTCCAACGCGCTACATCGAGCGCGGCTGGTCGCCCTCAATGCGGGCTTTGCCGCAATTGAAACACCGTGAGCAGCGTTCCGCGGCGCACCTGCGCTACGGCACATCGTTGACCGAAGGGCTGTTGATGGCCGGGCGAAACGGCGTTCACTTCGATCGCTGGAATGAGGGCTTTCTGCGGCCCGGCCCGCAACGCCCCGAGACCTGGAACTACGGCCACAATTACATCGCAACGAATGCCGTCGAAACGGAATCCTCGCTGCCCGGTGCACCGAACGAACTTTCGTTGTACGCATCAGAAGGAGCCTGGACCGGCGACAGCAATGCGATACGGCGTTACACGCTACGGCTCGACGGTTTTGTTTCCATCAACGCGGGCTGGAAGGGCGGCGAATTGATCACCCGGCCGCTACGATTCCAAGGCAATCGACTCGGCATCAACTTCGCAACATCGGCCGCCGGAAGTGTTCGCGTCGAGATTCGAGATGCCGACGGAAAACCGATACCCGGCTTCAAATTGGATGACAACGAAGAAGTTTTTGGCGACGAAATCAACCGGACCGTCCAATGGAAAAACGGTGCCGATGTCAGCAAACTAGCCGGGAAGACCGTTCGCCTGCGGTTCGTTCTGAAGGACGCCGATCTCTACTCGTTGAAATTCAACTCCGACAAGTGATCTGGTCTGTTTGGCCGACGAACCTATCGCAATTGTTCACGGAAGAAGGCGTCCATGTCGCCAGCCATTTCTTTGAACCAGGGGTGTCGGTTCCAACAACCGTGTTTGCCATCTTTGTAAATGTTGACGTCGCTGAAGATTCCGTGCGACTTCAACTTCTTGCGCGACGGCGCGTTTCGCTCTGGTTTATCGTGTTCGCCGACCATGAACAGGATTGGCGAATCCCCCTCGGAGATGTGCACATGTGCGTCCGCCAGTCGGTAAAGATCGGGAGCTTCGTCGATGGTCTTCCCCAGCCATTTGTTGCTGTTTGAAACTTTCGGCTGATTACGAGATCGGTCGGCGACCGAGCCGGTAATCATTTCCATCGGCCCCGCCATCACAATCGCCGCCTGCAGTTTCGATGAAACGTTGGGATTGCCGCCATCTCCCTGTAAGCCAGAAACATCGTGCCCGGTCGCCATCAAGCCGACGAGGTGACCCCCTGCCGAGCCACCAACCGCCCCAATGTTGTCGGGATCGATCCCGAGCGATTTGGCATTGGCCCGCAGATAACGGACGGCCGCATTGCAGTCGTAAATACCTGCGGGGAATAATGCTTCGCCGCCAAGTCGGTATTCAATCGCTGCCGTCACGTACCCGCGTTTGGCAAGTTCCACAGCCAAGGCGCGAAACTTCGTCTTGTCCCCTTTCAGCCAACCGCCGCCATGAACGACGACGATGCAGCGGCGCAGCGCGGGGGCCGGCTTGGTCGGTTTGAAGACGTCCATCAACAGCCGTCGATCACCGTAACGGGCGTATTCCACGTCGAGCGACGCGTTAATCTCCGATGGGATCAACGTCGATGGACGATTCGCGTTCTTGGATGCCAATTCTTTCGTGGTCGGTGGGTTCGGAGATCGTCCCGTGATCTTCATTCGTTGCCGATACAGTCCGCCAAATCCGGTGATGTACAGTGACTGCATATCGCCATCACCAAAGGCGCAATTAATGGGCCGGGTGGGGCAGGCGATCTTGTGGAGCAGTTTTCCCGACGGCGACCAGATCCACACATCGGTGGCACCGGCACAATACACGTTGCCGGCACGATCGACGGTCATGCCGTCTGCACCCAAAGCCGGTCCGTCATCCATTGTGGCCAACACGCGACCACGAGCGGTCTTGCCCGGCTCGACGATGTCGTACGCCCAAATTTCCTTGGGCCGATACGCAGCAACGTACAACGTCTTCTCATCGGGCGAGATTGCGATTCCGTTGGGAGACACGCATTGCTTCACAGCGAGCGTCTTCTTACCGGCGGGTGAGATGTATGCCACCTGTCCTTCTCGGGTGAGTGTGACGTATATACCACCGTGATGATCGACCACCAGGTCGTTCGGCCGAGGAGCATTCTTTGGTTTCTCGCCATCGAAACTTAAGATGCCGATCTTCTCTTTTCCGTTCAGCCGTGCGATGCCCGCGTTGCCGTTGTCGGAGAGATAAAGTCGCCCGTTATTGAAGTACGTCGCCGAGATGCGACCGGCATCTTTCAACACCACTGTCATCTTTTTTTGATTCGGCCAGTAGCGAAAGAGTTTTCCCCCTTTGACATCCGGCACATAGAGGCTGCCGCTGCCATCCCACGACGGTCCGTCGGCCAATCCGAATTCCGTGCCGATAGTTTCTAATGGAGACGACGAATCAATCAGAGATTCTGCCGCGTGAAGCAAGCCGGGCGTCAGAAACATTAAGGCGAAAATCAGTGGTCGCATTTCGAGCCTCGACATCGGGAGTAAGGTTGCTGATGAAATCTGACGACAGTCGACTGGATTTCGGACACCCTGCGCTACCGACGAGAGCGCAATTCGTCGGAAGCTGTCCCCAGTCTAATGAACGCCGAGTCGTTAGAGCAACTCGGCGATCGGTTCATCATGCTCGTACAACACCGGAACCGGGCGGCCGAATCCATCGTAATGAACGCGATCGGTCGGGACTCCCAACTGTCGGTAAATCGTCGAGAGGACTTCGTTGAAATGCACGGGGCGGTCGTGCGGATTCTCCCCTTTGGAATCGCTCGTTCCGATCACCTGGCCGCGTTTCAATCCGCCTCCCGTCAACATGACCGAAAAGACGTTAGACCAATGATCGCGGCCCGCGGTCTTGTTGATCAATGGCGTCCGTCCGAATTCGCCGAACATTGCCACGACGGTCGATTCGAGCAACCCCCGCTCTTCGAGGTCTTCCAGCAACGTCGAGACCGCCCGATCGAGTTGCGGCAGCCGAGTTTTCTTGAGCGTCGCAAAGTTATTGGTGTGTGTGTCGTAATCCTGGTTGATCGAAAAGTTCACCAGCGTAAATGGAACACCCGCCTCTGCCAGTCGACGGGCGAGTATTGCTTCCTGTCCAACGCGATTGTTCCCGTATTTCATCCGCAGCTCGGGCGATTCCTGCGACAGATCGAAGGCGTTGCGAGTCGCATTGTGCGAAAGCATCTCGAACGCCCGACGATTAAACACATCCATCCCGTCCATCGCGCCGGTCGCATCGAGTGTTCGCGGTAACTGATCGAGCTGACTCAACAGTTGCAGTCGATGATCGAAACGGCTCAAATCGACGCTCTTCGACAGACTGAGGTTCGGTGGCATTTGGAATGGGCTGGTCGCGTTGGTTGGAGGCATCCCCGACTCGAAGGGGTCGTAGGCCATCCCCAGAAAATGCGAAGAGGAATAACGGACCCGGTCGCCCAATTGCCCTTTATCCGGCACGCAGACGTAAGGCGGAAGTCCCGGCTTTGCAGCCACCGACTTCGCCACAATCGATCCCATCGACGGCTTCACGTTTCGATTTTTCGTCGTCGTGTTCGCGCCGGGGTAATTGTAGCCGGTCAGGACCCAATGAATCGCCGCCTCGTGACTCGGCGTCGCATGGTACACGCTACGCAGCACGTTGTACTGATGCGCCAGTTTCGCCA
>JABISG010000088.1:0-50000 GCA_018699955.1 Planctomycetaceae bacterium
CGATACCGGCGCCGCCAATATCGTTCCGTCGGTCAGGCCCAGGTAGTAGGACTTGCCGTCGAACTCGACTGACAGCGGGCGTTCGATTTTTGGGTCGAGGGGGTGCGTACTCCAGTGGACCAGATCGGTGGATTCCACGAGCACATGTTTTCCGTCGCGCTCTAGCAGCAGGATCAGTCGGTCGGGTTTGACCAGCGTGTCTACTATCCGGTCGCAATCGAGCGGCAATTGGCGTGTGGTCTTGCCGTCGTGGGCGAATAGCAGCCACTTGTTCTTGAACTTCCTCCCGTAACGGCCACTGCGAGCGATCAGCAACAGTTGGTCGGCAAAGACGGCCGGTTCAATCGTCTGCACAAGCGGAGTCGCCGGGATGAGATTGGCGGGAAACCAGCCGACACCGTCGTAAACGACCGATTTTGCGACGCGGTTGTACTGTTTAGTTTTTTTGGATGTGGACGGCTTGGGATTCGTCTCTTTGGGCATTGGGCCGTCGCGGTATCCGAATGCAAACAAGCGACCTTTGAACGGCATCAGGGCGGTGATGCGGGACGCGGTTCCGGTCGATGATGCGGTGGTGTACTCGTATTGCCAGGATTTTGCGTGATCCTTGGAAGAGTAGATCGCACCGATCCACGGCCCCTTCCTTGTATCGTTGAAGTAGCTCCCGGTGCCGACGAACCAGCGGCCGTCGTATTCCGCAAAGTCGAAGACGTGCAGACCTCGGGGGATCGTCCGGTGTTTCTTCCAGGCCGATGCTTCATGAACGTAGAGGTTGCCGAATTCCCAACTCTCGGTGGCATCGGTGCCGGGTAAAAACAGGCGATTCCCGTACTGCCGATAGCGGTGGATGGCCTCATCCTGGACGGTATGCTCTTTGACGAATTTCTGTTTGGAAAAATCGTAGGAGATCACATCCGTCGGGCCGGAATTCTTAAACCAATCCCCGTGGCCGAGGTAGAGCCGGCCCTCAAAGAACTTCAACTCGTTGATTTTTCGTGCGTTCTCTGCTTTTTTTTCCGTCGGCTTACCGAGTGGTTGGAACTGAAGTGTTTCGGCTGAGACCTGTTGAAGCTGTGCAGTTATGGTTACCGCGAGCGCGACGAGAATGCTGCCCCATATCGAACGCCGCCGGTGCGGTTTGGCAAGAAGCAACCGTCGTGTGATTCGTTTCATCGAGATTCATTCCAGATTGATTCGCCACCGTCGTTACCTGCCGGCGGCTTTTTCGAGCGATGGTCCGATGCCTTTTTGCATCACGTAGATCAACAAGACCAGCGGTATGCATTGGATGAGCGAGACAACCTGCCACCCTCCGGTCGAGGTCACCATCATCCACAGGATAGGCGTGGCGGGTGCCATCATGCCGACTGCCATTGCCGCCCCCAGCCACCACCAACGAAACGTGAGCGACATCAACATTGCAAAGTGCAGAATACAGAGCACGACCAACAAGGCACACCAGACACCGGGGGAGATCAGCAGCGGGCCTAACACGGGCCATCCGCGCGGCGTGATGGAGCAGCCAATGAACAACGCACTCAGGGCCGGCAGCAAGCCCAATAGGCAGCCGGCGATTTTCCAGCGTGCCACCTCGCCGATTTGTAGTGGCAGCAACCGTAGCGAGGCAAATGTCTGATTGCGAATTTCCTCGTGAAACACGCGTGACGAGTAAAATGTGAGTTCGATCACGATCGTCGCGGCCATCACGCCAATTATGAGCGAGACTTGGTCGTGCTGGCCTGCGTTTCCCAACAACGGGTCGAGACCGTACCGTATTCCAATCACAATCGCTGCATACAGAAAGCTCTTGGCGACAAGAGACATCCAGCTGCCAGCAATAAAATGAAAATCCTTCCAGACCAAAGCGTTCTTCCAAACCCGCTTCGAGGGGCGTTTGTTGCGTTGTAATGGCATCGTCAGCGGACTGTGATCACCCATAATTCGTTCGAGAATCGCCCATGAAATCAGAAAGAACAAAACTCCCGCCGCAAGATGGCTGCCGACCTGAAGACTGAAGGGGGACTCAGCAAAACCGGTGCTGAGAATCACGTCCATCCGGCCGCGGATCGACGTCTCGTCCAATGTCTCCAGCACGCGATAGACCGCAGGCGTGCTGCCACCGGGTGCGACGGGCAGCATGGTCAAGACAATGGATGGGAGCACATTCGTCACGGCCAGAAACACGGTTGTGAACACGCCGGCCGTCGCAACGCGACGACAGACGACGGAAAAAAACAGGCCGACGTTTGCCACGCCCACCAGATAGGCGGCAAACGCAACGTACATCGCCAGAACCTGCCTCGTTGTGACGCCGCCCAGCGTTATCGCCAGGAACGTAAAGGGAAGTTGCAGCGACAAGATAACTAATGCGCTGACGAGTTGTCCCGTCGACTTTCCCAGCAGCAGGCTGAGCCGATTGATTCCCGCCAGCTTCAGCAACTCCAATACCGCTTCCTCCTTCTCCTCGCCAATGGCTGTTGTGAACAGCACAATCCCTGCCGCACTGATGAAGAGGAAGTTCAGGACGGCAACCCACTGAAAGAACTCCAGTCCGGGAGCACCGAAAAGTCGCTGGAGTCCGTAAATGGACGATAGGCAAAAAAAGATCAGAGCGACAAAACCAAGACGGAACAGATGCGACCACGCCCACATCACACTCTCGCGGAGCGAGCGATCGAGCAGTGCCAACGTGCCGCTGAACATTGAATCGGATATCTCCCAAAGATGAAGTCTGTTCTGATCGCACCAGCGGTTAGTGTCGCAGGTCAGGCCGAAGCCTGGCACCTCTTGCATTCAGACGCGCAAACTCCCGAATCATCAGCCAATCACATTCCAGATGGCTTCGCCGCCGTGGGCGATGCGGACGGGGCGGTTGTTGAGGTCGGGGACGGCCATGTTGGGGTCGATTCCCAGCAGTTGGTAAATCGTCGCCACCACATCGCCGGGCGAAACCGGGTGGCTGGTTGGGTAACCGGCGTGTTTGTCGGTTTGGCCGAAAACGGTTCCTCGTTTTACGCCGCCGCCCGTCAGCAGGCTGAAACCACATTGCGGCCAATGTTCGCGGCCCGCTTTGGGATTCACTTTGGGCGAGCGGCCCATCTCTCCCATGACGACAACCAGCGTCGAGTCGAACAGGCCGCGGTCTTCCAGATCGCCGATGAGTGCCGAGTAACACATGTCGAGCACGGGGAGATTGTTGTCCTTCAACATGGCGAAGTTGTTTTCGTGCATGTCGTAGGTGAAGGAGCCGTTGGGCAGAAAGTTTTCGGCATGCACGCTGACGAACGGCACGCCGGCCTCCACCAGCCGACGGGCCACCAGCATGCTCGAACCAAACATGTTGCGACCGTAACGGTCGCGGAGTTCGGCCGGTTCGGGCGACAGATCAAACGCATCTCGTGTTTTGCTGGAAGAGAGCATGGAAAAGGCGCGCTGCTGGAATTTGTCCATCCGCTCGATAGACGGCGACGATTGGACGCTTTGGAATTGATCGTCGATCTGGGTCAACAGCGACCGGCGACGATCGAGGCGATTGGCCGACATCTCGGGCAACGCGTCCAATGCGGGCATCGACGGTTCGCCGTAGGGCCGAACGGTGCCGTAATAACGGCGCGACGGTTTGCGCCGGAAAGTTGGTTTGCAAATGCTGAAGAGCGGATCGTACTGGCTTCCCAGAAACCCACCGTAGGGTCCTGGCCTGCGAATTCCGGGGTACATGCTGCTTTCGCCCCAGCCAGGATAGCAAGGCAGGCAGACGGCACCCGGCATTTCCGGCGAGCCCATTTCGAGGTATTGGCAAATCGCGCCGATGTCGGGCGGATCGGTGCGGTCGGCGGTGAGTTGCTGATTCTTTCCCTCGGCAAACCCGGTCATCATGGCCAGCGGGTTGTGCGAGTTGTAGCTGTGAGTGACTGTGCGAATCAGGCTGGCTTTGTGCATCAACTGCGAAGTCTTCGGCAAGTGTTCGCAGATTTGCAGACCGGGCAGTGATGTATCGATCGGCTGGAATTCGCCGCGGATTTCCTCGGGGGCCTCCGGCTTCAAGTCGAACATGTCCATGTGGCTGGGGCCGCCCAGCAGATTGAACATGATGACCGACTTCGCAGTCCCATCGGGCCGTGAGGCGCTGTTCTCCGCCGCCCGCAACAATCGCGGCAGCGTCATGCTTCCAAACAGCGAAAGCCCGCCGACCTGCATCAGGTCGCGTCGTGTGATTCCATCACATGTTTTTCTTGACCGACCGAGAATCCGTAGCATGACGCGGCCTTATTCGATCTTGATTTCGAGCAGCTGCCGAAGTGTCAAACGACTTCTTCAATTATCTCACCCTCCACCAGCGGCAGTCGTTCTCGGCGGCCCTGGTGTTGGTAGCTTAGTTCGTCTTGATCGAGGCCGATCAGATGCAAAATCGTGGCGTGGACGTCGCGGAGGTGATAGGGTTTCTCGACCGATTTGAGACCAATCTCGTCAGTCGCGCCGATGGCTTGGCCGCCCTTCACACCGCCGCCGGCCAGCCACATGGAAAAGGCGGTATTGTGGTGATCGCGGCCCTTGCCACCCTGTGCTTCGGGGGAACGACCGAACTCGCCGCCCCATACGATGAGGGTGCTTTCGAGCAGGCCGCGGCGTTTGAGATCCTTCAGCAACGCGGCGATTGGTTGATCGACCTCCCCGGCTAATCGCAGGTGGTTTTCTTCCACATCGGCGTGCGCGTCCCATTGTTTGTTGCCCGGTCCACCGCCGGAAACCACTGTGACGAACCGCACACCTTGCTCGACCAATCGCCGTGCCAACAAACAACGACGGGCATAGTCGTCGGTCGGTTCGACACCGACGCCGTACAGGTCGAGCGTCTCTTTGGTTTCTCCGGTGACGTCGAAAATTTCGGGGGCATCGGTTTGCATTTTGAACGCCAATTCGTAGGCGTTGATGCGGGCCGCCAGTTCGTCGTCGCCGGCTGTCAGATTGGCTTCGTTCAAACTGCGAATGAGTTCGACTGTTTGCCGTCGCTCGTCGAGTGAGATTCCCTCGGGCAGGCCCAAGTTGCGAACCGGTTGCGGACCGCCGCCGAACATTGCCGGTTGATAGACGGCCGGCAGGAAGCCGTTGGCGTACATTGGCTGTCCGCCTTCCAGCGCGCCGTCCGGATCGGGCATGACGACGTAGGCGGGCATCGATTCGCTTTCGTTGCCCAGTCCGTACACAACCCACGAGCCGAGACTGGGAAAGCCGGGAAACGTCCGCCCGCTGAACAGCTCGTACTGAGCGGCCGAATGAACCACCTTGTCACCGTAGCAGGAACGAATGACGGCGATGTCATCGATGAATTCGCCCGTTTTGGCAAACAGATCAGAAACCGGCACACCCGATTCGCCGCGCGGCGTGAATTTTCGTTTGGAACCCAACAGCCGCGCGTCTTTGCGGACGAATTGGTATTTGACGTCGCCGAAGGATTCCGGGCGTGGTTTGCCGTCGAGTTTGTTGAGCAGCGGTTTGGGATCGAACGTATCGACGTGACTCGGCCCGCCGGCCATGAACAGAAAGATGACCGATTTGACCGGCGACTCCGGCAAATGTCGCGGCTTGGGCGAGAGCGGATTCCCACTCGCCCCCACTGCTCGTTCAGACTGCAACAGCGAGGCCATCGCCAACGACCCGAACCCGCAACACGAGTCCTGCAGAAAATGGCGGCGGTTGGGAAGAGTTGGAATTGCAGAATGTTTCATAGGTGTTTTCGCGACACTCAGTCCACGTACAAAAATGAGTTCAGGTTGAACATCGCCAGCGCAAATTCGGACAACGGTAATGTTTCGAGAAACTGTTGCGACAGTCGGCGTTCGTTTGCGGTGGGGACTCTGCCGACCGTGAGGCGGAAGGCTAATTCGATCTGCTTGTCCGGGTCGGTTTCCTGTTGCAAGCGGGCAGCGAATGCGGTGGCTAGTTCATTCGACATTGGGCCGTTGAGCATTTCCAGCGCCTGTGGTGCATGCGTGCTTGAAATGCGTCGGTCGCAGCTAATCTGCAGGTCGGGTTGGTCGAAGACTTCCATGAACGGCAGTCGCAGGTTTCGTTTTGCGAACAGGTAGATCGATCGCCGATCGTGTTGGTTCTCATCGGGGGTGACCTGCCATTGTGTCGGCTTGTACAACAACTCGATCAACTCCGGCGCCACGGGAATCATGATGCTCGGCCCGCCCGCCGATTCGTTCATTCGGCCCGAGACACTCAGCATGGCATCGCGTAATTCTTCGGCCGTCAGTCGGCGTCGGTTGAAACGCCACAACAGACGACTTTGGGGGTCAATCTCGTTCGCGGTTGCGTTTCTCACACCCGACGATTGGCGGTAGCTGCTACTCTGCAGGATCAGGCGGTGCATCGTTTTGATGCTCCACGATTTGGAAGTTGGGCCAGCGAACTTAAGGGCGAGCCAGTCGAGTAGTTGGGGGTGGCTGGGCGTGTCGCCGTTGATGCCGAAGTCGTTCGTTGTTGCAACCAGGCCGCGGCCGAAGTGATACTGCCAGATGCGGTTGACCATCACTCGGGCCGTCATCGGGTTTTCGGGCGAGATCAGCCAGCGGGCGAGTTCTGTTTTCGGATGCTTGCGTTTTTCGGCCGGAAGATCGGCAACGGCCTTCACCAACAAGACGGCCGGCGGTCGCATGCCGAGCCGTTCGCCTTTCTTGCGTTCGTCACCACGTGTCAGCAGGTGGGTGGGTGTCTGTTTGTCAAAATCGTTACGGACGGTGAATATTTCGGGCAGCGGGTCGGGTCGTCGTGATTCGGCGTCCAGCATTTCGGCTCGCAGTTTTTCCATCTCCTGCAGGCTCGCGTTTGCCTTGGCCTCTTTGATGCGTTTGATCTCGGCATTGACGGCGTCGGACTTTGCTTTCCAATCGGCCTGGGCCTGTTTGTCGGCCAGCGGAATGTTTTCTTCAAACGTCGCCGACAGAAACGCCTGCAGGCGGTAGTAGTCTGCTTGTGGCATCGGATCGAACATGTGGTCGTGGCAGCGGGCGCAGCCGACCGTGATTCCCAGAAAGGCCGCCCCGATGATGTTTGTTCGCTCGGTCAACACTTCGTTGCGGCTGAAGGCGACGTCGGTGTTGCCCGCGTTTCGACGGACCGGGCCGAGCCGATGAAAGCCGGCCGCGACCAACTCATCTCGCAGGTCATTCTGTGTGACGCCTTTGGACATTGCGTCGGCTGCGAGTTCATCGCCGGCGACCTGTTCCTGCACGAACTGATCGTACGGTTTGTCGTCGTTCAGCGAATCGACGACGTAGTCGCGAAATCGCCAGGCGCTGGCATGATGTCGGTCGTACTCGAAACCTTCGGTCTCGGCGAACCGCACCACATCGAGCCAATGCTGCCCCCACCGTTGGCCATAGGCGGGCGATGCCAATAGTCGATCAACGAGCCGTTCATACGCTAACGGCGAGGCGTCGTTGATGAAATCGTCGATTTCATCGGGAGTTGGCGGCAACCCGATCAAATCGAATGTCAGCCGGCGAATGAGCGTGCGGCGATTCGCCTCGGGCGACGGTCGTAGTCCCTTCTGCTTGAGCCGCGCGAGGACATACGCGTCGATGGGATTGCGAATCCAATTCCGATCAACCGGCGCGTCGAATGCGGGAACCGCCGAACTAACCGGTCGCTGAAAAGCCCAGTGGCTGCGATCGATGTCCGGCTCGTCCGCCATCGTGGCAAACGCAGGGAGCAGCGTTCCCAAAGTGATTATCGCCAGCCAGCGCATTGACTGTTCCTGTCAGTGAAACTGATGACTCGACAACAGGCGCGACCCGTCCGACCCGATCCCTATTCTACGGTGACGGCTCGATGTGGTTCAACCTGTCTGTGTATGCTGCGCCGGATGCGATCGTGATCCGGCGCAGCGCGGGGCGTTGCCCCGCCGCTCAACTACTTCGATTGTTTGGCAAATGTGAACAGTCCGCGACCGGTTGTTGTTGGCAGCATGAAGTAGATTTCGCCGTTCTGGTCTTCGCCGAATGAGAGGATGGGCAGCTTGTTGCCCGCCGTTTGCAGGGGTCGGTTGGCGACGACTTTCTTCTTGGCTTCATCGTACTTCAACGCCCAGATTTTGCTGCTGACGTAGTCGGCGTAGATGTAGTGGCCGGTGAGTTGGGGCAGTTTCTTGCCACGGTAAACGCTGCCGCCGGTGATCGACTTGCCGACTTCGTGATGGTATTCCCAGATTGGTTCGATGAGATCTTTTCGCGGCCCGGAACCATTTAGGAACTTGTGCTTGGCTTCGCGGAGGTTCCAGCCGTAGTTTCCGCCCTTGACGATGAGGTCAATTTCTTCCCACAGGTCCTGGCCGACTTCACCCGCCCAGAGCGTGCCGGTCTTGTTGTCGAAGGCCATCCGCCAGACGTTTCTCAAACCGTAGGCATAAATTTCCGGTCGGGCGGCATCGCCCTTGCCGACGAACGGGTTGTCTTTGGGAATTGAATAGTTGCGGTCGCCGTGTTGGTGATCGACGTCGATCCGCAGAATGGATCCCAGCAGTGTTTTCAGGTTCTGTCCGTTGCCGTGAGGATCTTTGCCGGCACCACCGTCACCCAACGCGATGTAGAGGTAGCCGTCCGGCCCAAACACAATCGTGCCGCCGTTGTGGTTCCAGTACGGCTGTTTGACGCGCATGATTTCCAACTCGGAGTCGGGATCGGCACGGTTGGGGTCGGTCTTGGAAACGGTGAATCGCGTGACGACCGACGTGAGCGGTGCGTCAGTCGTCGTGTAATAGAGGAAGAAATGTCCGTTCTCTTTGTACTTGGGGTGGAAGGCGAAGCCGAGCAGGCCCTCCTCGTTCTGCTTGTCTTTGTAGACTACCTGTTTTGACACGTCGAGGAAGATTTTCGTCTGCTTCACGCCTTTTTTATTCGGAAAGACGTGAATGACGCCGCGCTGGGCTGCCACAAACAGACGATTCGAGCCGTCGCCGGCGTGGGTGAGGACAATCGGCCGAATATCGGTGACCTTTCCCGAATCGGAAACGGGCGACCAGCCGGTCCACTTCATATTCGCAAATGCGGGCCGCACACCAATTGGGAGCGGTCGCTTGTCAACTTGAGCCGACGCAACAGTCGCACTCAGCAGGCAGCACAATCCGGCAATCAACGCAGTCAAAGATGTCGTTCTTTTCATTGGAGCCTCAGCAGGACAACGTGGTGGGATGATATAGACGAGCGAATCACAGGATTCGGTAGAGTCTACTCTAGCCGAAAAACGAAGCCAGTGACATTCAGTGCCGTGGTTCGATGTCACACTGGGCAGAATTAGCCGCTAACTGTCGGGGGCCGGTTTGGAGTTTCTTACATCCATCGATCTCAGATCGACAGTTGAATCGAATGTGTACGCAAGGCCACTTTCTGTGCAGCCGCACCTCGCAACCGGTCTGGACAGGTCTTTCGGATTCGGTTATCACCCCCGCCTCCCGCAGACTTCACAACCCCATAACAGTCGCCGGTTTGGGTTTGCATTGTCGGCCGAAGTCGGTGATGGGGAGCCGTTGTAGCGGACGGTAACCAATCGGGTCGGAAGTCCGGACAAGTCGCCTGTTGTTCCTTCGAGTCTTATTCAGACCATCTATTGTTTTCGATTCCCATCACACAGCCGCATCCCCGCAGCGCAATCTGACCGTGGAGTTGAGTAGATGAAACTCCGTTTGGCGGTGGCCGTCCCGGCATACCTGCTAATCTATACGCTGTGCTATTTTTCGGCCTACTCGTTGCGGTTCGATTTCAGCATTGCGGACGAATTCTTCGCCCGATTTACGGCGACGCTGCCGTTCGTGCTGGCGCTGAAACTGTCGATCATCTTCACAACTGGCGAATGGCGTCGCGCATTTCGCTACGCGAGTATGGGCGATGTGGTCAATGTTTTTGTGGGATCCGCAGTGGCGGCTGCCCTGTTGTACGTCTCCAACTTCCTCTTTTTCATCGATGCGGCGATTCCCCGTTCGGTCATTCTCATCGACATGGTACTCACAATTCTGTCGGCGGGCATGGTACGGATATCGGTTCGGCTGCTGCGAGAGCAAGTGCTGCCGAGTTTCAGCCGTGAACAGCGAAAGCGGACGCTGATCTACCGTTCGAACAAAGAGGGAATCGGCATTCTGCGGACATTACAGGCGACGGGCGGGGACTTTCAGGTCGTCGCATTTGTGGATGAAAGCCCGGAGAATGGCAGTTCGGTGATTGCGGGGGTTCCGGTCTACACATCAGATGTGGGCTGGTTACGTCTAGCGCAGAAGCTGCGAGCTCAGCACATTCTGGTTCCCAGTACAGTTCCCGGCGGAGTGATGCGCGAACTGGTTTCGCAGTGTGCGCAGGCCGGATTGAAGACGCACATCATTCCCACCGTACCCGAACTGGTGGACGGCCGGTACAAGGTTTCGGTGCGCGACGTGACGGTTTCCGATTTGCTGCGGCGAGAACCCGCCGAACTGGATTTCGAGGCAATTCGCGATTACGTCTCAAACAAGCGCGTACTCGTGACAGGTGCGGCGGGCAGTATTGGTTCGGAACTCTGTCGACAAATCATCGACCTCAAACCCGCCTCGCTGGTGGTTGTGGATCAGTCGGAATTCGGCATGTTCACAATTCAACAGGAATTAGAGCAGCGCTGCCCCGATGTGCCTTTGCATCTGGCGATTGCCGATGTCGCCAATCGCCCCTCGATGTCACGAATCTTCGAGGCACGCGAGCCTCAACTCGTCTTTCACGCGGCGGCATACAAACACGTTCCGTTGATGGAAGACAACCCGGTCGAAGCGATTCGGAATAACATTCTGGGGACCAAGGTTCTCGTCGATTTATCCGGCGACTGCAACGTCGAGCGGTTCGTTTTCATTTCAACCGACAAAGCGGTCCGCCCGTCGAACGTGATGGGTGCGACGAAGCTGGTTTCGGAAAAGTACGTGCAGTCGGGATCGCGGAAGTGCGATACGCAGTACATTTCGGTGCGGTTTGGCAACGTGTTGAATTCTGCCGGGAGCGTCGTTCCCACATTTCGGCAACAAATTGCAGCCGGCGGTCCGATCACCGTGACCCATCCCGAGATGGAACGGTTCTTCATGATCATTCCCGAAGCCGTTCAACTCGTGCTTCAGGCGGGAGCAATCGGCGCTGCGGGCGATGTGCTAATTCTCGAAATGGGTGAACCGGTCAAAATTGTCGATTTGGCGAAGGACATGATTTGCTTGTCGGGGCTGAGTTTTCCCGACGACATCGACATTGAATTCAGCGGAATTCGGCCCGGCGAGAAACTCCGCGAGGAGTTATTCTACTACGCCGAAGAAGGCACGAAGAAGGTACACGACAAGATTTTCTGCGCCAGCCGCGAAGCGCCGCAGACAGTGCAAATGGATAACGACATCCGAAGTCTGCTGGAAGCGACGACCGTCAGCGATCTCGAAGCGATGCGCGTCTTGCGCGAGACGGTCGAGCGATACGTTGCTGACGATGACACGCCGAACCGCCTCAAGTCGGCTGCGTAGTTCGTAGTTCGTAGTGCGTCGTTCGGAGAACGGATCGCACAGAGCAGGTCGAGTTACCGTCGTGCTGTCGCAATTGCTGCGGGGCAGTGTTCTAATCTCCGCTTGCGTTGTAGAATCTGGTGACAGCCCGTTTCGCATCATAGACGCAACTCGAATCGCATCCCATGCCGCAGACTCTGCAGGAATACGCCGATTGGCTCGACAATCGGAATCTGATCTGGCCGAAACTCCCTGCGCCGGTTCAGCCCAAGGCAACGCCGTCGTTGAAGCCGTTGCGTGGCATTCGAGCGGTGACGTGGAGCCTGTACGGCACGCTGCTGCGGATTGCCGACGGCCGATTGCTGCAGCATCATCCGCAACAATTCCGCATGCAGGTGGCGTTGGAGAAAACGATTGAAGAGTTCAACATGTGGCACAGCATGTCGCGCAAACCCGGCGCGCCGTGGGAATACATGTTGACTCAGTACACCGGCGTACTCGAAAAACAACAGATGCGAGGAACGAAGCGCAAGGGCGATTTCCCAGAAGTCGATTCCTCGGATGTCTGGCGGACGTTGATCGAGCGTCTGGTGAAAAACGAATACACCTGGGACGAGTCGATGTACGGCGATCTGGACGACTTGAGTTTGAAGGTCGCCTATTTCTTCCACATGCGGTTACAAGGCGTTGAGGTGGCCGAACATGCGGTGAGTGCTTTGAATGCCATCGATTCTGCCAACGTTGCACAGGCGCTGTTGGCCGACGCACAACCGTTTTCGCTTGTCCAGATGTTGCGAGCGTTTAGGCAGGTCGGTACACTACCGCCGTCTACGTTGTTTGGGGCGGATGGCATGACCCTGTCCTATCGGTTGGGTGTGCGAAAGCCCTCGAAGTCAATTTATCGGCACGCGTTGCAGCAGTTTCAGCAGCAGGGCATCTCTCCCCAGGAGGTGCTGCACGTTGGCGCCCGATTGGGCGACGACTTAGCTGAAGCAAAACGCCACGGCATGAAGACTGTACTTTTCGCAGGCGATGCCGAGAGTGTGCAGGCTGGTAAAGACGACATTAAGAATCCTGAAACCCGACCGGACCGGTTGATGACCGATTTGAACCAGATCGGCCAGATTCTGGGTATTGCCTGACTAGAACCTCTTCTGACGGAGTCGATGCGACATGCCTCCGCCCGCATTATACAACCTCAGCGACCTCGACCTGGAGAACCCGCAGTTCGACCTGCAGGAAATTCGCCGCGTCAATCCGCAACGGCACGAAATGGAACAGTTGACCGCCATCGTGATGGTCGATGAGGAGAACAATGGGGCAGTTGGTTACAAGGATGTGACCGATAAGGAATTCTGGACGACCGGCCACATGCCCGGCTTTCCCATGATGCCCGGTGTCATTCTCTGTGAATGCGCAGCCCAACTGGCTGGCTTCTACGCCCGCAAGTTCAAGTTGCTGGGTGGCGATTACCTTGGTTTCGGCGGGATGGACAAGGTGCGGTTTCGCGCACCAGTCTTCCCGGGATGTCGTTTGGTGTTGATGGCCCAGATGACACGGGTCCGCGCCAACCGTCGTGCCGAATTCGACTTCCAGGGATTTGTGGAAGACAAGATGGTCTTCAGCGGCACGATGATCGGCGTGCCCATTAACCGCGAGCAGAAAATTGACTGAAGCAGCCCCAGCAGAAGAGCGGGCGAAAATCCTGCAAGAACAGCGCGAAATGCGGCAGAATGCGCTAGTCGATTTGAAACCCTATTTTGTCACGCTGGACGATCTCGACGGGCCAATCGATTGGTCCCGATTGTTCGGCAACGAAAACCCGGTGGAAATCGACATCGGCTGCGGCAAGGGCAAGTTTGTCGTCGATGCCGCCCAGGAATTTCCCGAGCGAAACTATCTCGGCATCGAAACCGATTTCGGCAAAGGACGCCACGGCGCGAGGCGATTGCAAAAACGAAGTTTGCCCAATGGACGCATTCTCGGCGGCGACGTGAGAGTCGCGCTTGATCGGTTCATCAAGCCGACGTCGGTTGCTGATTTCGACGTGTTCTTTCCCGATCCGTGGTGGAAACGCCGCCACAAGTGTCGCCGGCTGTTTACGGCAGAACTCGTCGAGCAAATGATTACGGCCCTGAAGCCGGGCGGCCACGTGACGTCGTGGACCGATGTTGAAGACTACTTCGAGGTCATCGCGGCATTGATGGATGGCCACCCGTCATTTCATACTCTGCCCACCCCGGCCGAACTGCAGCCCGCAGACGACACGGACTACCGCACGAGCTTCGAGCGAAAAAAGCGCCAGGCCGGCGAAACAATCCACCGCGGCCTCTGGCAGCTGACCGTAGAAGATTGAATGTGCCGAGACCAACGATGCAGCTGCAGGGATCGGGTTCCGTCCCGTTCCGCCGTCGATGGTGCGATCCGGAACGCCACAGAGGGCGTTCCCTACCCCGTTTCTCAACACTGCTTCCACTATTCAACGAAAAAACGCTGGTTGACCGGTTTGCGTCTTTTGCCTAACATCTCCGCCCATCGCCCACCTTTCGGCACTTCCCACTACCAATTCACCTGTTTTTGCGGAGGAACATGGATGTTCCAGCGTCGCAACCGGATCATCTTCCTCGGTATTCTTGCAGCGGCCTCGCTGGCAGCCGGCCTCTTTGCCTATCGGCATCACCATCGCTACAAGCATTTGGCCGTTCACGAAACCGGCATGGTCTATCGGTCGGCCTGGGTTGAGCCGGACGTGATGAGCGAACTCATTGAAGAGTACCAGATTCGCGCGGTGATCAATCTCTGCAACCCCGGTGAAATGGGCGAACAGCGCTGGATCGACCAACGCAGTGCCGTCACCAATGCCGGTGCCCGACTGATTGAGATACCGATGCCGCTCACCATCAACGCCGACGATCCAAAGATCGACGAGCACCTGCAGGTTCTGGCCGATCCCAACAACTACCCCATGCTCATTCATTGTCAGCATGGCGTCACCCGCACCGCAAAACTGCTGACGATTTACGATATTAAGTTCCGTAAGATTAAGATGTCGGCCGAGGAATCGTTGTCGGCCCAACCGCTGTTCGGCCGCGACGATCACAACGTCAACGTCCGCGCCTTCTGCCGCAACTTCGACGAGCAGCATGAGAAGCTCTACCCAGACACCACATCTGCAGCACTTGACGTCCTCTGGCAGTAGTGCTTGTGATGTTGGGAGCGGTTCGCCGTCATTCACCGCGTTCTTGCCCGGTTGACTCCCCTCACGGCCGGTGACTCATGGCCCGCCTTCATCAATCGCCGACGCTTGCGCTTATCGCGGCAATCTTGCTTGCCGTAGTTACGACTTCGAGAAATGCGCGAGGCGACGATTTGCGAAGTCTGCGCGACGACGTCCGCAGCAAACAATCCAACGATGACGACAACGATCGGCCCGCCAAGCGGAAGAAGAAGAAAGAACGGTCTCACGATCACCAGCATGCCCACGACCACGATGACGACGGACTAGAAATTGGTTCTATCGTTGTGACGGGAATTGTGACTTCGCCGTATTGGGTGCCGGCGGTTGCGTTGGGCGACGACTATGAATTGGCGGCCTGGTTTCCGGCCGCCCCCTATGACGACGTCGCCGGGTCGCTGGTCATCGACTCACCGCTTCCAGAAAACACATCCGATTGGATCGCCCGTCTGCGCGGCGAGTACTCCAACGACTTCGACAATTTGAACCGCGCCGGTTCCAGTCTGCTGCTCGAACACAGTTCGCGGTTCGGCATCGATACGAGTTGGGATTATCGGTACCAGGATCTGCTGGTGGGACACGACGATCTCTGGACGGGCGACTTCAACATCGTCTACCGCTTCGCGCAGTCCGAACGCGTGCAGTTTCGCAGCGGCTTGGGATTCAACTGGCTGTCGGACGAAATCGACACCGACCTCGGTTTCAACTTCACCTACGGTGCCGACTTCTTCCCCGCCGAACCGTGGGTCGTCTCCGCCGTCATCGATTGGGGCCGACTCGGCAACGCCTCGCTATTCCACGGCCGCGTGACTGTTGGTGTGGTGCTCGACCGCTTCGAAATCTACACCGGCTACGACTACTACGACGTTGGCGGCACGCAATTAGAAGGATTCATCGCGGGCGTGGGCGTGTGGTTGAATTGATGCGCGGTCTGAGCGATCATGGTTTGCGGCTGTTTTGGGCGTAGTACAGCCGGCCGTCTTCGGCGCCGACGAGCAAGTCGGGGACGCCGTCTTTGTTCCAATCGACGACCGTTGGGCTGGATGTGTGGCCGGCTACGTTGCGCTTGTTGATCAGTCCTCGGTTCTTCAGCACGACTTTGCCGTCGCGATCACCGACATTCTGCCACCAGTCGGCGTTGGCGCTGTTGGCGAGAATGTCGAGCCGTCCGTCGCCGTCCCAATCGACGACGGCCAGTTTTCGCCGCCCGCTTTTTCCTGCGCGACCGGCATTGAGACGAATTGGTTTCCCCGCTTCATCGACGAACATCCGTTTGCCGGGTGATAATGTCAGTTTGCCTGCGTCTTGTTTCCGCTCGAAGAATGCCAGGTATCCCTCGTGATCGAGCATCACCAGATCGTTCAGGCCATCGCGATTCCAATCGACGAGTACCGGCGTTGTCCGCCATTGTGTGACGAAATTGTTGCCAACGGGATTCCACCAGTTCCACGCCGGTTTGGGTGACTTGCCGGTCCAGGCGACTTCAATCGGTTCGGCGGCAGCTAACTTGGGTTTTTCTCGCGTGCCGACATTGCGGTACCAGACCACTTTGCCCCAGATGGAATTCACCACCAGATCGGGCAGGCCGTCGTGATTCCAATCGCCGGCTGTCAGCGTGGTGTAACCCCACTTTGCCTCGCATGGACCCTGAATCGATCCGTTGTTTCCCGCTTGAATTCGGATCGTTTTGCCGCCGGCTTTGAGTTTCTGTTCCGCCGCCCAGCGCGGCGGATATCCGCCCAGATTCTTGAACAACGCAATGTACCCGGCCGTATTGCCGCTGAGGATGTCTTCGTCGCCATCGCCGTCCCAATCGATTGAGCAGGGCGTTGCCAGAGCGCCGAACTTGACGGTGTCGGCCTGTTGTTGGAAATAACGGGGCGGCAGGAATTGCGGCAGACCCTCTTCGATGCGTCCCGTGTGTTCGATCAACGCGACGCGTCCGTCTTCGTCACCCACGACCAAATCTGTATCGCCGTCCTTATCCCAGTCGAACGCGACCGGGACGATCATCTGCAGGTCCATCGTCAGTTTCCGGCCATCATGCTGTAGGCGTCGGCCGGATACATACTTCGGCCGCGTTCGCGAGCCGACATTCTCAAAGTAGGTGAAGCCATCGAGGAACTCGCCACACATCAAATCGAGATCGCCGTCGGCATCGAAGTCGGCGAAGTTGGGCGCAGGCCAACCGAATACGTCGATGGACTTGGAACCGGCCGTGAGTTTGTACGGCGTTGCGTAACGCGGCTGCTTGTTCGTGCCGATGTTCTTCGCGATATGAACGTAACCGTGGAGCGGACCGTTGGTCCATTTTCCCTGACTGTTGTAGGCGTCGTCCCAACCGTATTCGGTCCAGTCACCGATGCCGACGGCGATGTCCAGTTTTCCGTCGCCGTCAAAATCGATGTACTTCCATTGGTTGGCACGGGTCTTGCCCTTGAAACCGATCTTGGCGGCCAACGGCAATTTGACGGAGACATCCAGCCCGCGACGGCGAAACTCAGCGAACTCTCTTCCCGGTTCCAGCACGCGCGGTTTGCCATCGACGTAGGAAACCTGAATGTTCTGCGCACCGCGACTGATTTTCTTAGCCGGTTTGAACACCGGCAGCTTCACGTCACCCGATACGTTCTCGAAAAAGTACGTGCCATTCGACGGTTTGTCCGGGCAAACCACCACCAGATCGTGATCCCCGTCCCCGTCAAAGTCCATCGGCAACGGCCACGCCCACAAACCGACTCCGAGATCGACAGCGAGTTTGGGCTGTCCGTAGCGGATTGGCTCTAATTCGCCCGCGTGAATGGACGTGGAAAGCAGCAACACGGCAATGAGAGCAAGTAATGCCTTGTACAAACTTTGATGCACGTGATTCTTTCTCCATGTTGCGTCGGGTGCCGGGGCGGAAGTCTTCACGAAGCCGCAGCCACTCGACGAGTGCGAGACATTGCCTCGCAGCTATGGTTGACTACGCGAATACTTGCTCTATCGCGGCGCCTTCGTTGACCGTGGCGCGTTCCGGGCGGCCTTGGTGCTGGTAGACCAACTTTTCGTGATTGACGCCCATTGCGTGCAGGATGGTGGCGTGCAGATCGTGGACGTGGGCGTGGCCTTCGATTGCGTGCATGCCGAAATCGTCGGTCGCGCCGATGATCTGCCCGCCGCGAACGCCGCCGCCGGCCATCCACATGGTGAAGCCGTAGGGGTTGTGGTCGCGGCCGTCGCCTTTTTCCGACATCGGTGTGCGGCCGAACTCGCCACCCCACACCACCAGCGTTTCATCCAACAGGCCACGGCGTTTTAAGTCGGTCAGCAGTCCGGCAATCGGCTTGTCGGTTTCGCCGCAATGAAGTCCGTGATTCTGTTCGATGCCGCTGTGCGCATCCCACTTACTGCCTGAACCGGAATACAACTGCACGAAGCGCACGCCGCGTTCCACGAGACGGCGGGCGAGCAAACAGTTGCGACCGAACGGCGTGGTGTGCTTTTCGTTCATGCCGTACAGCACCTGTGTTTCCTGCGTCTCTTCGGTCAAATCGACTGCCTCGGGTGCGTGGGCCTGCATGCGGTATGCCAACTCGTACGAGGCAATTCGCGCTTCCAGTTCACTTTCGCCCGGCCGCGTTTCTCCATATCGGCGGTTCAGCCGGGTGATGAATTCAAGCTTGCTCTTTTGCCGCGCGTCGGAAATGCCGTTCGGGTTCGTCAGGTGCAGAATCGGCTCGGGTCCGTTGCGGAATCGTGTTCCCTGGTAGGTGGCCGGCATGAAACCGGTTCCCCACACGCGGCTACCGCCCGGCGGCTCTTTGGGATTATCCAGCAGCACCACGAAGCCCGGCAGGTTGCGGTTTTCGCTGCCCAACCCGTAGGTGACCCACGATCCAATGCTGGGACGCCCCGCGAGAATGCTGCCCGTGTTCATTTGGCAGACGCTGCCCACGTGATTCAAACCGTCTGCTTGACACGAACGAATCACGCAAAGGTCGTCGGCCAGTTCGCCCACGTTCCAGTACCAGTTGGAGATTTCCAAGCCGCTTTCGCCGAACCGCTTCCATTTGCGTTTCGTGGCCAACAGTGCGTTTTCCGAAACGCCCATCGGCGTGATTTTTCGCTCGATGGTATCGGGCAGCGGCTTGCCGGCGTACTCGTTCACTTTCGGTTTGCGGTCGAACGTGTCGAGATGGCTCGGCCCGCCGTCCATGAACAGAAAGATCACACTCTTCGCCCCACCGAAGTTGGGCGAGCGCGCAGACATTGCATCGGCGGCCAGCGGGTTCTCTTCGGCCAGCAGGCCGGACAGGGCCAATGCGCCGAAGCCACCACCGGCGCGGGTGAGAAATTCGCGGCGGCTGGTTGGGTAATCTGTTTGGGAGAATTTCATGGGCATGTTGTTCTTACTTGGTCTCATTTCAACCGTTGGCAGCCGTCCTCCGATGCCAGGGCATCGGCTTGGGTTTTCTACTCGACGTACAGGAATTCATTCGAGTTCAACAACGCATGGCAAAAATCGCCAAAGGCGGCGGCGATTGCTGTCTCTGGTGATTTCTCGCCAGTCAGCGTTTGCTGTTGTCCAATGAACTCGATCGCAATCAACCGTTCTTCCTTGTCCGGCGCTCTGCCGAATGCCGCTTCGTATGCTGCGTCAACGAGCTTGGGTAAGTCACCGGTGCCAACATCATTCATCAGCCGTCCGGCCAATCGCGACGCATATCCCGTCACCATTTCGCTGTTGAGCAGCATCAGCGATTGCGGTGCGACGGTCGTTTCTGCGCGGCGGGCGCAGCTTTCGTGCATGTCGGGGAAGTCGAATGCTTTGAGTAACGGAAACGGCAAGTTGCGTTTCGAATAGATATAGACCGACCGCCGCTGTCGATCGGCGATGTTCTTTGATACGGTCCATTTCTCGCGGCTGCTGTAATTCGGCGGCAACTCGGGCCGCACGCCGGGGCCGTACATTCCCTCGCTGCGGTCGCCTGAAACAGCCAGCAACGCATCGCGAATTGCTTCGGCCGATAATCTCCTTCGCGGGAAATGCCAATACAAACGATTGCCCACATCGATCTGTTCGGCCCGCACCGACGCACTCGTTGGATCCCGCCGGAAATTCGCCTGCCGATAAACGGCCGAGCAGACGATGAGCCGATGCATTGACTTCATGCTCCAGTCGCGGGCAACAAACTCACTCGCCAACCAGTCGAGCAGTTCCGGATGCGAAGGCGGAGCCGTCCGCGTGCCGAAATCGTTTGCGTTGGCCACCAAGCCGCGACCGAAGTGTCCCTGCCAGATGCGGTTGACCATCACTCGTGCGGTCAGCGGATTTACCGGATCGGTCATCCAGTTTGCCAACGCGGTTCGTCGTCCCGATGTTCCCGGACGCGGCGGAGAAATCTTCACGTTGATTTTCCGGTTGGCGTTCACCACCGTGAACACCGCCGGCTCAACTTCGGCAATCGGGGCATTGTAGCCTCCACCCGCGAGCAGTTCGGTTTTCGGCACACCGGTCGGCAATTCCACACACGCCATGACTGCGGCGCTTGCCGGCGGTTTGGGTTTTTGTTTGACGAGTTTCGCCAATTGCTGCTTCAACTCAACGCGGCGTTTTTTGTCGGCTTCGTTTATTTGGGCCAGCAGTTGTTTTTCGCTCACCACAATCTGACGTTCCGACCAGAACGCCAGTTGTCGTTGAAAAGCCGACCGCTGCACTTCTGCCGCGTCGATGGCATCGAGTACGACTTTCGGAAACTTCAGCCGTTTGACGTACGATGCTTTGATTTCCGCCGACTGTTCGATTGTGTGCAGGTCGCGGCGAACGCTGGCCGTTTTGCGCAGCCATTCATCCGTTTGTTTTCGATATGTTTCGAGTTGTTCGGCCGTCCCGATGGCAACGCGGTCGGTCCAGGTCGCGCCGACAAGAAACGCCTGCAGTTGGTAAAAGTCATCCTGCAACAGCGGATCGAATTTGTGATCGTGACATTGCGCGCAACCCAGTGACGATGCCAGAAACACCGAACTGACGTTGCCCGTCAGATCGTTCAACGCGTCCTGTCTTGCCAACAGCACGTTCGAGGCATTGCTTTCGTCGGGCCACATTCGCAGGTAGCCGGTGGCAACCCAGGCATCGACATTTTCTGGGGCGACCTCATCGCCGGCAATTTGTTCTGTGACAAATTGCTGATAGGGTTTGTCACCGTTGAACGAACGGATGACGTAATCGCGATACTTGTAAGCCAGCGGACGGGCCGGGTCGGCGTTGAAGCCGGCGGTCTCGGCGAACCGCACCAGATCGAGCCAATGCCGTCCCCACGTTTCCCCGTAATGCGGATTTGCAAGAAACCGTTCGACCAGCCGTTCGTATGCGCCGGGCGAATCGTCGGCCAGAAATTGTTCGATTTCCTCCACGGTCGGCGGCAGCCCGAGCAAATCGAACTTTAGTCGGCGAATCAACTCGCGACGGCTTGCTTCCTGCGAAAGTGACAGCCCTTCCCGCTGCAGACGAGCGAGGACAAATGCATCGATCGGCGTGCGGATTTGCGCGGACTCAGCGACCTGCGGAATTGCCGGTCGCACAACCGGGACATACGCCCAGTGCGAACGCTCCTTCGCGGTGAACTGTGGCGCGTCGTCGGCCGGCGCGTTTCTCGTCTGAAACCCGAAAAATGCGACGAGAGCAGCGACAACCAACAGGAGTGGCTGCTTCGCAACCTGAGTCCGTAGAAGCATGAACATTCCCAACATTCGGCATACCAGGACGGTGACCCGCCGACACGAGGGCGACAGCAGTTCAACCGGAATCATTCTCCCCCGAGTATACCTCAAACCATAGGGAAACACAGCCGCCACCGGCCTGCTGAGCGTGCCGGGGTCTTTTGGTGACAACGATCGTCGAAACCCGTGCTTGCGCGGCGGGCTGGTTTTCGGTCAATTGTCTTAGGTGAGATGTAACACATCGCATCGATCTTGTCCCTCGAAATCCTGATATTGCCCCCTTTTCAGACATCGAATACGCTCCGCCGGATTTTTCACCTCGTCACCCTCATTCCGCCGATCTGAGCCGATGTCCGCCCAACTGCCTAATAACCGGATCGCCCGAGTGATCGCCCTGTTGCTTTTTGCGACTGCAGGAGTCGGTGGATTGTGGTGGCTGATAAACGAGGACGGCAAGCAATCATCTCAAGCACCGGCGACGGTTCAAATTGCTGCCGGTTCCGGCACGAGAAGAATTCAGCAACCGACAACGAACGCCACCCGTCGCCTTGTCGATTCTCCCATCCGCGTCAATCTCACACCGACCGCCGTCTCTGTTTTGAAGATCGCGATCGACAAATCGTACCGCATTCGTCTGCCCGGATCGCGCCGTGAGATCATCGCGACGACACGATTAGCCAAAACCGAAGTCCGCGCAACCGCTGACGCGATACAGATTGGCCGCCGCAAGTTTCGCGTAATAACGCTCGACATCATCCCATCACAGTCGCCAGCGATTTGGATCAACGATCATCAGTATCGCGGCACCATCCGGCTGCATCGGCTCGAAAGCGGAAAACTCATCGCCATTAACGTACTGCCGTTGCATCACTATTTGGCCAGCGTGGTAGACAGTGAAATGCCGACTGCCTTTCCTCGTGAAGCGCGCGCAGCACAGGCGATTGTTTCGCGAACGTATGCCCTGTACCAGATGTCGAACCGGCATCCGCGTTTCGATTTATTCTCCACCACGCGGAGTCAAAATTATCTCGGCTATCAATTTCGCGATCGCAACGGACGACGTCTGGCCGGCGAAAGCAAATCGAGTCGCCGCGTTGTCCTCTCGACGGCCGGCGAAGTTTGCACAAGGAACGGCAAATTGATTCCCGCGTATTATTCCGCCGTCTGTGGCGGCACGACGACGGCTGGCAGCGATGTCTTTCGCGATGCGGCGGCGCTTTCCAGCGTGCGCTGCGTCGGTTGCCGCGATGCTAAACTCTATCGTTGGACGACAACAATCAACCGTGCCGACGCGGCCGAGTCATTGCAAGAATATTTTCGGCGAAACGGCAAATCGTTCGGAACATTGGCATCCGTCACGGCTGCTGCCGCAGGAGATGGAACCAGACAAGCATATTTTCATGTTGGCGATGGACGGCGTAAGTATCGACTTTCCGCGGTTACGCTTCGTCGCGAAGTCTTCCCGTCGAAACTCCGCAGCTCGCGGTTTGCTGTGCGACTGACCGATAAAGAACTGCGGTTCCAAGGTCGCGGTAGTGGCCACGGTGTGGGATTATGCCAGTGGGGTGCCCGTGGCCTGGCCCTCTCTGGAAGAAAAGCACAGGCCATCGTGCGTCACTATTACCCTAAAACCGCCATAACTGTGCTGTCGAAGACGCGAGTTGCCCAAGCCGTCAAAATCGCAGATTGACCTCAATCAGCCAATGCACCTACAATGCACCGAGGTGGTATCCAGCGGGAATCGTGGACGGTTCGATAATGCAGAAACGACAAACATCAACGAGATCGATATTCAGGCGGACGGCCACGTTGGCTTTTCGGCTCTGTTTGCTCGTGTCGATTTGGCACGCTCCGCTGCCGATGCTTGCCGTTCACGCAGAAACAGCCGATGGCGTTGATGACCACGATCACGAGGTGCCGAATCAGGCTTCAGAACAGCATTCCGCTTGCGAATTCCAGCTTGTGTTGCCATGCCAGCTTCACGGCTGCGAGCACTCCTCGCTGCCGCACGACGATTCCGACCACAGTCGGCACATGGCGTCGATGGATTACGGCGCGTTAGGCGAGTCGGAAGTCGAATTGGATCTCGCGGCGGATTGCCGTGCGGCGCTGCAATCGATGACGTTGATGGCGATCAGTTGCCATCCGTCGCAGTTGCTGAACAGCGGCACAAATCGCAGCGCGGCGGCTCATCTTGCCGACGCGGACGATGCTCGGGCGCTGCCTCTGCGCGCCAATTTGCAGGTGTTCTTGATTTAACACCTCTCTGCTTGCGCCCGCTTTTCAGGGCAGACTTCTGCCTGTTTTGCCGGCTTGTCGTGATCCCATTCCTGTGGGGTACTCTACAGGAAACCCATTCAGTCGGGTCACTACGAACCGCGTCCAGCGGGCCGCCACTCGATGACTGTGTCGCTTTCAGTCGCTGCGGTGCGTTGCACCTCAGTTGGTCAACGACATTTTGTTCCTCTTGCTGCCCATCCGTTTCGAGAGTCTTCGGAGGTTTGTCATGGCTGCTGCCAAATTGAAAGCTGTCGTTAGTCTCGTGTTGCCGGCAATTGTTGTTGGCGTCATCGGTGTCGCCGCCGGTGTCGTTCTCAACCAAAGGGACCTGCTGCACTTGCTGCCGGCGGCGATGAGTAACGCAAACGCCGCTGAGGCAACGACTGACACGGCAGACGACGCGCACGGCGGGGGCGGCAAACACGTTGAATTGACCGCACAGGCACGCCACAACCTTGGGTTGGAAACGGGCCGGGCCATGCTGTCGGACGACTATTACCACACATTGCGAGTTCCCGGTGTGATTCGCGAGAAGCCGGGCCACAGCGATCATTCCGTGCCAACGACGGTTCACGGCATCATCAGGAAAGTGCATGCGCTGCCGGGGCAAACGGTCAAGCCGGGCGATCCGTTGTTCGACTTGCAATTGACGGGCGAAGCATTGGCTTCGGCACAGGCCGGCCTGCTCGATCTGCTAAAGCAATTGGAAACGATCGAAGCGGAGTTGAAACGGATCGGGCCGCTCGCCAGCAGCGGCCTTGCTGGCAAACGCAAGCTGGAACTGGGCTACGAAAGAAAGCGGCTCGACGGGCAGCGCGCCGTTCGTGCGCAAGAGTTGCTGGTGCGCGGCCTGCTTCCGGCACAAGTCAAGCAGATCATTCGAGAGAAAAAACTCATTCGCCAGTTCACCGTCTTCGTGCCGCAAGAGTTTGCCGACGAACCATTGTCGGGAGGCACAGCGAGGCAATCGAAGCCGGACGTCCCTGTCGACAGCCCGGGCGACGCGTTGGCACACGAAGACATGCAATTCACCCTGGAGACGCTCGACGTCTTTCCGGGCAAGTCGGTTCGGCCCGGCGATTCGCTCTGCCATCTTGCCTACCACACGGTGTTGTACGTTGAGGGGCAGGCGTTCGAGAACGAAATTGAGGTAATTGACAGACTGCGAAAAAGCCGCCAGCCCGCCACACTGGAGTTCGGAACGCTGGGGTACGAAAGCAAACCCAAGGAGGCACAGATTCTCTATCTCGACAACCATGTCGATCCCGATTCGCAGACGTTTCGCTTTTACATGCGGCTGGAGAACGAAGCTCTGCGGGAGCCGCGCCACGAGCAAAGCAAATTATATCGCACGTGGAAGTACAAGCCGGGACAACGTGTGCACATCGTCATTCCCGCCAAGAAGTGGGAAGATGTCGTTGAGTTGAAATTGGGAGATCAGAAAGGTCGGTGGAAGTTGCCTCTGACGGCGATCGGGCAGGAGGGTTCTACTGCTTTCGTATATCTCCGCACTGCGCACAAACGTAGCCCCCAGGGAAATTTCTTCTTTGACGAGTTTAAGCAGGTGCCCGTTGACATCCTACATCGAGATGCAGGAAACGCTGTGATCGAAATTGACGGCGAAGTTGATAAGGGCGATTTCGTTAAGTTGTTCGCCAATCCAGAAGATCAGAAAAGACCGTTGACACTGCCTTTGAAGGCGGTTGTTCAGGAAGGTCCGGACGCTTTCATATTTCGCCGTATTGCCCGTATGCGTGCCACCGATGGAAAGTCCTTCGTCGATGAGTTTGAGCAGGTACCCGTTCGCATTCTGTATCAGGATACGCAGATCGTTGTGATTGCCAGAGACGAGGAAGTTCATCTGGGCGACATCATCGCATTCAACAATGCCTACCAACTGCAGTTGGCGTTAACGAGCGGCAAAGGCGGTGGCGGCGGACATCACGGGCATTCGCATTGAAATCTTGACTCTCAGTTCTCGACTTTTTCCACTAACTCGAAACGCGACATCTCATGCTCAACGCCGTTATCCGTTTCGCATTGAATCACCGGCTGTTGATTATCGTCGCTGCAATGGCGGTGATGATCTATGGTGCCATCGAAACGCAATCGTTGCCGATTGACGTGCTGCCCGATTTGACGCGACCGCGAGTTGTGTTGATTACGGAGTGTCCCGGTTATGCGCCGGAGGAAGTGGAAACGCTCGTCACGATTCCGCTGGAGACGGCACTCAATGGGGCCAACGGCGTAATTGCCGTGCGGACAGCGTCCGACATTGGCTTGTCGGTCATTTATGTCGAATTCGATTGGAATGCCGACGTTTACACGGCTCGCCAAATCGTGCAGGAGCGGATTTCAGTTGCCACCGAGCGATTGCCCACAGGCATTCATCCGCAAATGGCGCCGACGTCGTCGCTGTTGGGGCAAATCATGATTGTCGGTATGTGGAGCAAAGATGGCAGCACCGGGCCGTTGGAAGTTCGCACGCAGGCCGACTGGGTTGTCCGCAAAAGGTTGCTGACCATTCGCGGCGTCTCGCAGGTCATCACCATGGGGGGCGGCCGTAAACAGTTCCAGGTACTCGTCGATCCACACGCGTTGCACAGTTACGAGGTGTCGCTGCATGAAATTGAAACGGCGTTGGGAAAGGCCAACCTCAACGTCACCGGAGGCTACCTCGAAAAAAGCTCGAAGGAACTGCTCGTCCGCGGTCTGGGGCGAATCGAGAACATCGACGAAATCGAAGAGATTGTCGTCAAGCGGACCGACAACCGCACAATATTGCTAGGCCAACTTGCGCGAGTGACGGAAGGGGCACAAATCAAACGGGGCGATTCGAGCATCAACGGAAAGGATGCGGTTGTTCTCAACATCCAGAAACAACCGGGAGCCGACACACGGGAATTGACGGAGGAAATCCGCAAAGCGCTCGACGAGTTGCGCGGGAGTCTGCCCGCCGATGTCGTCCTCAAGCCAACCTACGAGCAACGGGAGTTCATCGATTACTCGGTCGATAACGTCGTCGAAGCGCTGTGGATGGGGGCGCTGTTGGTGGTGGTGATTCTGTTCCTGTTCCTGTTGAACTTCCGGACGACGTTTATCACCCTGACCGCGATACCGCTTTCCGTGCTGACGACGGCGCTCATTTTCCGCTGGTTCGATATGTCGATCAACGTGATGACGTTGGGGGGCATCGCGGTGGCACTGGGCGAATTGGTGGACGATGCGATTGTCGATGTCGAGAACATCTTCCGGCGGCTGCGAGACAACGCCCGCAGCGAGAATCCACGCTCGGCATTACGAGTCGTGTATGAGGCGAGCCAGGAAGTTCGCGGTGCGATTATCATTAGCACCGTGTTGGTTATCCTCGTGTTTTCGCCGCTGTTCGCGTTGGCGGGAATGCCGGGCCGAATGTTTACGCCGTTGGGCATCGCCTACATCGTTTCGATTCTGGCTTCAACCGTCGTTTCACTGACGGTGACGCCGGTCCTCTCGTTCTACTTGTTGCCGCGAGCCAAGGCGACCGTGCATCAAGCGGAAGGTGCGTTCGTGCGGTTGCTGAAATGGGCGGCGACCCCGCTGATTCGACTCAGCATGAACGGGCCGGGTTTGACCGTCATCATGGCCGGCGTTGCCGGTTCCGTGGCGATCAGTGTGGTGGTGGTGATCGCGATGGGCAAGGACTTTCTGCCGTCGTTCGATGAAGGGGCGGCGCAGGTCAATGTGTACCTGCCGCCGGGAACATCGTTGGCCACTTCGCTGCGAATTCGCAAAATCGTCGATGGGCGACTGAAGGGGCTGAACGAAAAACTGAAAACGAAGGAGAACCCGGTTGATACGATTCTCGATTTCACCGGCCGTACCGGCCGCGCCGAGTTAGACGAGCACGTGATGGGGGTCAACGTCACCGAGTACATTCTGAAACTCAACCCCAATAGCAACGTCTCGCGAGAAGAACTCATCGCCGCGCTGCACTTCGAACTGAAACAAGTGCCAGGAATTCAGCACGAGGTGGAACAGCCGATTGCGCATCTCATCAGCCACATGCTCTCGGGCGTGCAGGCGGAGATCGCCATCAAACTGTACGGCGACGACCTGAACGTGCTGCGGCGTAAGGCTGATGATATCAAGTCGGCCATCGAAGGAATTCCCGGCATCGCCGAGCCGTTCGTCGAACAGCAGCAGAACATTCCGCAACTGCGAATTGAACTGCAGCGCGACCGGTTGGCCTTTTACGGCATGTCGGCCGAGTATGTCAACGAGTTCATCGAGACCGCGCTGAACGGCCGGACCGTTTCGACCGTATTGGAAGGGGAACGAACATTCGACCTGCTGATTCGGCTCGATGAACCTTACCGTACCGACTATGTCAATCTGCACCGGATGCCCGTCGAACTTCCCGATAGCGGCGGGCGAATTCCGCTCTCGGCGGTTGCCCACGTGTATGAAGGGGGCGGGCCGAACACCATCAACCGCGAAGATGCCCGCCGCCGGATTGTGATTCGCGTGAACACACTCGACCGAGACGTCGGCAGTGCCGTAACTGAAATCAAACAGACCATCGGCGATCAAGTCACATTGCCGGAAGGGTATTTCGTGGTGTATGGCGGCCAGTTCGAAGCGCAGCAAGAAGCGACGGAGCGGATTCTGCTGTTGAGTGTCATCGCATTGATTGGCGTGTTCCTCGTTTTGTATTCGGTGTTTCCATCGGTCGGCGTGGTGGCGCAAATTCTCATTGCGTTGCCGGCTGCATTTGTGGGTGGTGTCGCCGCGCTCATCCTCACCGACCAAACTCTGTCGGTGGCGAGCATGGTGGGATTCATCTCGCTGGGCGGCATCGCAGCCCGCAACGGCATTCTGCTGGTATCGCATTACCTGCACCTGTATCCGGAAAAAGGCTTTACGAAAGAAATGATTCTGCAGGGCAATCTGGAACGTTTGGCACCGGTGCTAATGACCGCATTAACAACGGGCATCGGACTGGTGCCATTGGTTGTCGGCGGTCATTTGCCGGGGAAGGAAATTCTGTTTCCGGTGGCGACGGTGATCCTCGGCGGGCTGGTGACATCGACCATGTGTGAGTTCCTGGTGCGACCGGGCTTGTTTTGGTTCTTTTCCGAAAAAACTGCCGCCCGGCTGGTGGCAACCACTGGCAGTGAACAACTGCGGCCGCAAGCTGCAATCAACCCATCCGTGCAAATGTCAAACTTTGCGGGCCATGTCGAATCATCTGGTTTTGCCGAAGATACCGGTCGATGAAAGAGGGGATGCCGTAGAATTCACGTCACCTCGTACCCAACCAGCCCGCAGCGCAAGCAAGCGTCTCAACAGCAGTTACCGCAAAACGATGATCAAGAGAACCCACCGGGAGATGAAGCGCATGGACGCGCTTTCGAATAATTCTGCACGAACTCCGATTGACGAATTGCGTGCCACTGGCAACCGTCGATGGGACTTCCGCTCAATTCTGATAGCGGTTGGGACGCTCTTCCTCGTCACTCCACTGGCAGCGCAACCGCCCATTCTCGTGCCACAGCCCGCCAGTGAAAGCATTGCGATCGAACAGCCGACGGTTCCAACTTCGCTGACATTAGATGACCTGCAGCAGTTGGCCCAGCAGTACAATCCCACGTTGGAACAGGCACGGGCGGAAATCCTGCGCGCTGACGGCAAACGCCAACAGGCCGGCCGCTATCCCAACCCGACCATCGGCTACACCGGAAACGAAATTGGGCAGGGTGGCAAGGCGGGACAACAGGGTTTCTTCGTTTCGCAACAACTGATCACCGGCGGAAAACTACGGCTGGCGCGCGATGAGGCCACCTTTCGTCAGTTGCAGTCGGAACAGGTCCTCAGCGCGCAGGAATACCGCGTCGCCAACTCGGTGCGCCGGGAGTATTACTCGGTCCTCGCCGCCGCGCAAATGCGCGATCGCAGCCGCGAACTTGTCACCTTGGTGAAAAACGCAAAGACGATTGTCGAAGACCGTCGCAAACTGGGGGTCGGCACCGAAGTGGATCTGATACAGATCGATGTGGAAATCCAACGGTCTCAGTTGCTGTTGATTCGAGCCGAGAATCGCTACACGGCCGCCTGGTCGCGGTTGCAGGCCGTAGTTGGGGACCGCGGTTTGCAATCCACGGAACTCGACGGCAGTTTGACAAGCGATGTGCCAGACCTGACTTGGGATGATTCACTGGCGAAGTTGCTGGAACTCAGCCCGCAATTGAGCCGCGCACGACTCGGTGCCGATCGCGCACGGACCGGGTTGGCACGGGCGCAGGCGAAACCGATTCCCAATATAACGGTGCAGGCCGGTTCACAATACGACTACGCAACGCGGACACAGATTGCCAATTTGCAGATTGGATTTCCGTTGCCAATCCGCAATCGCAACCGCGGCAACATTGCCGCTGCCGAGGCGGAATGGATTGCCGCGACCCGCGAGACCGAGCGAGTCGAACTTTGGTTACAGCGCTCGCTGGCCGATGCCTTTCAGCGGTATTCGACAAACCGGACCCGTGCGCTGCGCTATCACAGGGTCATTCTGCCGGCCGCGAAGAAAGCTCGCAAAATGAGTGTCACACTTTTCGACGCCGGCGAAATGGGCTTCACGCAACTGTTTACCGTGCAGCAATCGCTCGCAGCCGCGCAGGTTGAGTACGTCGAGTCGCTCGAAAGTCTGTGGCACAGCATCGTCGCCATCGACGGCCTATTGCTGAACGACGGTTTGAGTCGTCCCCAATCGTTCAACGACGACCGCTAACGCAGTCTCCACCGCACCCCAAGCCCGCCGTCTGCGTCCGGCGGGACTTGGCGAGACCGCTCAATCGGCCGTTACCGGAACCGGCGCGATCACCGGTTCGTCCCTGTTGATCGTCATTGGGACCGGTGCAACAACCGGCTCATCGGCCGGTGTTTCCGTTACCGCGTTCGGTGTCTCCATCGTGTCGGTGACGACAACGGTCGGTGTTGTTCCGGACGCCGCCGCCGTTGGGACCGGGATCGCCCGGGCCGACGCGCGAAACATAAAGAGACCGGCACCAACAAGGCCGATAACTCCAACCACCAGCATCACCGCCACACCGGCAAGAATGCCGACAAAAATGCTGACGTCATTTGAGGAGTCGCTCGACATCGTTCGTTCCGTAACACGACTGTTCTGGTGAAATCCAAACCGGCCCAACTTTGCTTCAGCAGTTTCCAGCAGCCGATTGTATCGCCGGGGTGATCGGCCAACCAGAGGAATTGCGCGCTCTGCGAATCTCAATACAAGTCCTTGAAAACCGAACGTCGAACGGTTCTATTATCGAGGAACACCCCGGCCGTACTGAAGGAGAGACTCACGTGGAAAACCTCGGCGAACGATACTACCGCGATTCCGGAGCCGTCCCGTTATTTGGCACGGTGTTCATGCTGGGCTGCGGCATCGTCGCTGCGACCGTGCTGTCGTTTATCTATGCCTTTGTCGTTTATTGGAATCCGTTCGTCTACGTTTCCGTCGTCGCGACGGGGCTGTTCGGCTTGGGTGTCGGAATCGCGGTCAACGTGGGCGGCACGTTGGGCAAGGTGCGAAATCCGCTGTACGCGCGGCTCGTCGGCGTTGTGATGGGGTTGCTATCGCTGTATCTCTGCTGGGCGTTTTACCTGTGGGCCGCCCAAAAGGGCGACGCGGATATGTGCCGTCAGCTGGGGATTCTGGAGCCGGAACTTTCGTTCGACCCGATGCGGATGTACGAACTCATTCAGTGGATTGCCGACAACGGCTTGTGGGGCATGTTTGGCGGAACTCCGACCGGCTGGGGCCTTTATTCCCTTTGGGCCATCGAAGCGGCGATCATCTTCCTCGCCACCGTTGTCATTGCCGGCGGCAACGAGTCGGCCTTCTGTGAGCCATGCAACGTCTGGGCCGACGACGCGGAAAACCTGCTGCAACTGGAAAACACCGGCTACGAGGATCTCCGCAGCGACCTGGAAGACGAACGCTACGAACGCCTCGACGAACTGCATACCGGCGAACACAATGCGAAAGACTGCCTTCGCGTCACCCTGCACACCTGCCCCAAATGCGATGAATCCAACTTCATGACGATCAAGCACGTCGTCGTCACACTGGACAACGATGGCGACGAACAGGAGGACGAAACCGAAATCGTCAATCGCCTCATAATCCCCGCCGAACTCGTCACCCACCTGCAAACGGCCGCTGGAACGAAAACACAAAAGAAAAAGGCGAAGCCGCAGGCAGAGGAGATTGAAGATTACGACGAACCGGAAGCCGAGTAGTTCCACTTTATGTACGGCACCCGAAGGGGACTTTCGTCTGCTGATTCCAGTTGCCTGGTAATTCCCTAGCGGCGCTGTACAAGATTGCCTACAGCCAGCCGCTCGTTGTTGGAAATCATGGCTGCTTTTTTCCGCGCAACAAACTCATTTTATGCAGTTGAGGCGAACTCTCTCTTGTGGAAAAGCATCACTATTTTGTTGAAATTGTGATAATTTGGTTGTTTTGGCATCATTTTGTGTGATACTTTAATGTTGAGGGGCGATAAGAGTGATACTATAAGGGGCATTCATGGACGGTCAGGGCCTCACCGGCCAATTTAGGGTTCGGATGTTCCGACCAGCGTTGGACCAAATTCGTGGATTGGTTGACCGGGTCAAAGAAGGGATGGAAATCCGTCGGCACATCTTAAAACTCCGGTACTGGCCGGAGAATCACCCACAGGATGGTCAAGGACAACTACTCGACCTCAACTGGTCGTGGATTCGTGCTCTTCGAGGTGCGCATGTGGGGGAGTTGCGGATCGACGACACAATAGCGGGCAATGACAACAGCGGGCAATGACAACTTACGAGTGATCTTTTTCGTAGGTGATCGAAAAGTTCGCGAACCGCTCCCAATGATTTGGATTCTCGCCGTAATGCAGAAGAAACGGAACGACTTTACGGCGAACGAGATTCAGATTTTTAAGGCCCAGCGACTTTTAGTACAACAACGTTTTTATGAGTACCACGCATGATGCACGGTGAAACCGAAGGCAACGGAGGTCTCGACTGCCATGCGTTTAGTCCAATTGGGAGGACACCCAAGCATGTCGATCGAAATGAATAATCTACAGAATGATCTCCACCAATCGAATATTATGATTTTCGCGCAGTTGAACCGCGCGTTCCTTGAATGCAATGACTCGGTGCAGGAAGCAATTCTTGGCATGCTCGATATCCTAACCGCCTCTGACTCCCAGGCGAGCGAAAAGGAAATGGCGCTTGCTACAGTTCACGAGGCCCTGTTTCCGTCAACTCACAATGGCGCACTTGGAGCGGATGTTGCTGAGCTAGAGGAATCCGCAGCGGAGGATCCAAATATTCGTTCCGTTCTCGAAGAGATGGACGCAGAAGAGGCGGAGTTTGTTGATCGCGTTGATGCCGCGATGAAAGCAAAAGGGTTGTCGCAAACTGATCTTGCCGATGCGCTTGGTATTGGTCAGCCAGCAGTGTCGATGATGCTCGCGCGAAAATCACGTCCGCAAAAACGTACTGTTAAGAAAATCGCTGAAGCGCTTGGAGTTTCATCTGGAGAATTGTGGCCAAATTTCCAAGAGTAGAAGAGACCAACTGAACTCCAGAACGCCCGATCCGTGACAAACGGATCGGGCGTTTTTTCATGCTGCTACGGACGTTTGAAGGATTGACCGACGACGCACTACTACTCAACTCATGAATCAAGTCGCTCGACGGCGGCAGCGGCATGGGGCGCCGGTGGCCGAGGATCGTTATTTCGGCGTCGATGCCCAGAAAACGTTACACCGTTGCGACGAAGTCGTTTGGGTCGAGGATTCGTTCGGCGGGGTATTCCCCCTCATTGTTCGCCTGGCCGATGATCTGGCCCACCCTATGCCATCACAACCGTCACAGGCGGCATCACTGTCAGACGGCCGTTAAAAAAGCGGTGTTCTCAGAATCCCGGCATCGGAAACTGTCCGTGTTTCGGTGGAGCTGGTGATCCTGTTGTTGAAGCCGTTCGTTACAGTCCATTGAAACCCAAACACTAAAGCAAAGGATGAAAAGAGACCCATGTACGTTCATCTTGTGACACGACCCGACCCGAAAAACGACGGGCAGAAGTGTTTTTACTCCATCCGAACCCAGCCAGTCTTCAACGACAACGAACACGTCGCCGGCCCGTTTGATGGGGCGAGCGATGCAGAGGCATGGGTCAGGTCACAAGGACGAATGGTCGGTCAACCTTTTAACTGCTAGCGATGCTTTTTTGATGACACCCTCTCAAATGGGAGAGGGTTGGGGTGAGGGACGTTTTTTGTGTGTCGGCCGCCCTTGTGTTGTTTCAATCTCCCTTCGCTTCATCCCATAATGGGCCGTAGACTTCTTTGTCGAAGGGGGGGCAGCCGGTGGCGTATTGGCCCAGCGGGTGGTCTTTGCTACGCATGAGATTCGTGCAGTAGGAGAACGTGCGGCAGACCTGTTTGCGGTTGAGCTTTCCTTCGGTTTGCAACGTGCGTGCAAACTCCGGATGCGACAGCGTGGCTCGGCCCATGCCGACGATGGCAACCGCTCCGCTGGAAACGTGTGCCGCTGCTGCATGCATGGCGAAATCCTGCAGCCAACTGTACGCGCTGCCAATCACCGGAACATCGGGAACGGCGGCTTGAATCTCCCGCGCGATGTGGAACTGCCGGAGCACCCCCAGCAGCGGATGTTCCGGCGCGTGATAGCCATCGACGGGCGGGAATTCCGCCGGCCGCACCACGTGTGGATTCGCATACGGATTGCCCGCCGAGACGTTGATCAGACCAACACCCCATTCGCGCAGACGTTTTGCCAATTCCACCGGTTCAGTCGGATCGAATTCGAGGTGATTCTGCGGGTTGGTGCCGAAGGCGGTCACCAACGGCAACTCGTGGGGACAGGGGACGCCGACGAAATCTTCCCCTTCGCCGCGATAGGGAATGCCGTCGTAGGCATTCATGCGGGTGGCAATGAGCAGATCGGGCAACTCACTGCGTATGCGGCTGACGATGTTTCTCACCAGCCGCGTGCGGTTTTCGAAAGTGCCACCGTATTCGCCCGGCCGATTGGTGGCCGCCAACAATTCCGAGAGCAGATAGCGGTGACACTGTTTGACATCGACGAAATCGCAGCCGATATCGCGGGCGAGTTTTGCCGCGACGAGGTATTCGTCTTCAATTCGTTTCAAATCGTCATCGGTCAGCAGCGGGAAATCGGCATCAACTATCTTGCCGGTCGATTTGTCGAGGGTGAGTGGGTCGAGAATTGGATCGTGCGTGGCCAACATCGGTCGGCGGTAACTGAAACGGCCTGAGTGAGTCAACTGCAGCCCGAACAGTAAGTCGCAGTCATCGCCAACCTGTTTGCGATGTGCCGTGCGGCAGTCGGCGATCATGCGCTGGATGGACGAGGCGGTGTTCTGGTTGATCCAGAGTTGGCGGGGGTTCATGCGTGCCGTCTCGGCGATGGCGGTCGCTTCTCCCCAGATGAGTTTCGCCCCGCCCGCTCCAAACCGCCGGTAGCGGCGGTAGGTCAATTCATCGGGATGCCCGTCGGTTGTTCCGTCGCAACCTTCCATCGGTTGAATCGCCAGCCGATTTCCCACGTCACGATTGCCGATTTTTAGCGGCTGAAACAGGGGCGCAAAGTCGTCAGACAATTCGAGGGAATGCCCCAACTGCTCCGCGTCGGCGACAAGGTCGGCGGAAGATTTGTATTTGTAATAACGTGCCATCAGAGAACACCGTTCAATTGTCTGTCTCGTGTGGAGTCGGCCTAATCGATTTGCTGTTATGGTAGCGTCGTCCGAATAGTCAGCGTAGTCTGTCGCGGGAACGAGGAGCGGGGCGTCAAAACTGTGGTTGTCGAGCGACCGACTCTGTATAATGACCCGCAGTGTCGGACGCGAAGTGTGAACAGAGGCGTCCGGCGACTGCATTCCCCGAATTTTGACGGCAGACAACTGAACGCGCATGAGCTTTCTGAAGGATCTGTTCAATAGAAAACCAGCCGAGGCCAAGGTCGATTTGACCCGCCGGTTCGATCTGGTTGCGCGCGTGGGGCAGGGCAGTATGTCGCGAGTTTGGCGCGCCCGCGACACAATGACGGGCAAGATCGTTGCGCTGAAAGTGCTTGACGTCGCAAAGACGATACGGCTCGAACAGCGTTTCGTCGGTCTGGACCGGCCGAACGAGGGGACGGTCGCGGTGACGCTCAAGCATCCGCACATCGTCCAAACCTTCGAACACGGCGTTTCCGTTAAAGACGAGCAGTTTCTCGTGATGGAGTTTGTCGAAGGAGTCGGGCTGGGTTACCTGATCGACATGCAGAACGAGGTGATGCGGGAGAACCGGCTTCAGTTAATCATTCAACTTGGATCGGCGTTGGAGTATTTTCACAAAGAGAATTGGATCCACCGCGACCTTTGTCCCCGCAACGTGCTGGTCGATCGTGAGAATCAGATCAAGCTGATCGATTTCGGGCTGGTCGTTCCGAATACGGCCGACTTTCAGAAACCGGGCAACCGCACCGGGACGCCAAACTACATGGCACCCGAGTTGATCAAACGGCAGAAGACCGACCAGCGAATCGATGTTTTCGCGTATGCGACCACCTGTTTTGAGATGTTCACCAAACGCCTGCCGTGGGATGCTGCCGAGACCCTCGAAACGGTGATGCAACACATCAACACTCCGCCCGCCGACATTCGGGAGTTGGTCGATGACATCGACGAGCAGGTGGCCGAAACGATCATGCGTGGCTTGGAGCGAAATCCCAAAGACCGTTGGGCAACCATTACCCGCATGCTCGTTCAATTTCGCAAAGCTCTTGCGCGTTTGAACGGCGAGGAAGAACTCGAGCCGGAGATCATCGAACCGGTCGCCAAACAGAATTCAAAAGTCAAATACTGGGTGCAGGAAGACGAAGACGACGAAGATGATGGTTTCGAAGAGGCCGCCCTATTTGAAGACCCGGATGACGACGAGTACGAAGAGGCGGAACTCCTCGAAGAAGCACCACCGGTTGCGCCCAAAAAAGTAGACAAACCCAAACGGACCAGGAAACCGGTCAAGAAAACCAAGGCGAGCAAAGCCGAAAAGGCGACCGGAACCAGTAAACCTGGCAAAGCGAAAAAGAGCAGCAAAGGCCGTAAGGCGAACAAGGCCGACAAGGTTTCAGAAGCCGAAGCCGAGGCTGATGACGACGATTACGAAGATGCCGACGCGTATTTCGAAGACTGACCGTTCGCTATGAACAGCGACGCCACGGAAAACACAGCCGCACCGATGGACCGACACAGCGAACTCAATCCCCCCCAGCGTGACGCTGTCACGACTCTTTCAGGGCCCCTATTGGTATTGGCCGGTGCCGGCACGGGAAAAACCCGGGTCATCACTGCCCGCACTGCCGAATTGATTCGTAGCGGCATCGCCGCCGATCGGATTCTCTGCGTCACCTTCACCAACAAGGCGGCCCGCGAAATGCAGGGGCGGATTGCCGCTCAATTAGGTGGCGGTCGCCGCGCGCAGAAGCCGTGGGTCTCGACGTTTCACTCGCTTTGCGTACGCATTTTGCGCCAGGAAATCACAGCGCTGGGCTATCCACTGACGTTTTCCATTTGCGACCGGCGAGATCAGGAATCGATTGCAAGGACGGCACTCCGCGACATCCGCGTCGGCGATAAGACGATGCGTCCCGGTGATTTGGTCAACCGAATCAGCCGTTGGAAGTCGGCCGGGGTGACACCCGATACGGCGACCGCGCACACCGAGAACGATCTCGATTTTCTGTCAGCCGTCGCCTTTCGCAAGTATCAGATTGCGCTCAAGACATCGGCCGCCGTCGATTTCGACGATTTGCTGTTGTTGACCAACCAATTGTTTTGCGAGTTTCCCGACGTACTCAGCCGGCAACAACAGCGGTTCGATCACGTGCTGGTCGATGAATATCAGGATACCAACACGTCCCAGTTTCAAATTATTGAATCGTTGGTTCGCGAGCACGACAACCTGTGCGTTGTGGGCGACGACGATCAATCGATTTACGGCTGGCGGGGGGCCGAGGTCGAACACATTCTGGGATTTCAATCGCACTTCCCTGGTGCAAAAGTTGTGCGGTTGGAAGACAACTACCGCTGCACGGCCGAGATTCTCGACCTGGCAAACCGGTTGGTGCGGCACAATCGCGGTCGCCACGACAAAAAACTGATTCCGCACAAGACCTCCGGCGAAGCAGTCCGCTTTGCCGAATTTCCCGATGAGGTTTCCGAAGCGGAAAACGTCGTCCGCGAGATCAAATACCTCGTCAACGAGTTGGAAGTCTCCATCGGCGACATCGCGATTCTGTTTCGCACCAACGAGCAGCCTCGGCTGTTTGAGACCGAATTGCGTCGATCCAAACTGAACTACATCTTGATGGGCGGTCAGTCGTTTTTTGACCGCCGCGAAATTCGCGACATGCTCGCCTACCTGAAGGCCATCGCACAGCCAAAGGATGAAGTCTCGCTGCTGAGAATCATCAACACGCCGGCTCGAGGTATCGGCAATTCGACGGTCGAAAAACTGCTGGAACGTTCGGTGCGGCAGCGTGCCGGCATGTGGGACGTGATACCAGTGGCCATCGCGCAAAAAGAGATCTCCGCGAAGGCGGGAGCGGCACTCGGGAAGTTTCAGCAGTTGTTGAATCGGTACCGCGAGCAATTTCAACGAGCGCCACACGACATGGCCCGCATCGCCCACCAGCTCATGGACGAAATCGACTACGAGGGGGAGATTCAAAAGCAGTACAAAGATCCGCAGCAGCAAATCATGCGATCGGAAATGCTCGACCAGTTCATCGAATCGATCAACGAATACGTCAAGCGCAGCGATCATCCTTCGCTGGCCGGCTACCTGGAAGATGCGGCACTCGAAGGACGTGACGAAGAGAGCGATCAGGAAAAGGAACTGGAACAAAACGCCCTCAAACTGATGACGCTGCACAGCGCCAAAGGGCTGGAGTTTCCCCGCGTTTATATGGTGGGGATGGAAGAGAACCTGTTACCGCATCGCCGTTCGATTGACGGCGACGATTCCCAAATCGCCGAGGAACGACGCCTGGCTTACGTCGGCATCACCCGCGCGAAAGACCATTTGACATTGTGCCGCGCCGCCTCACGCAAGAAATTTGGAAAATCCCGCCCTTCACTCCCGTCGCGGTTTCTCTTCGAGATGCGCAGCGACAGCGAATCGGCAATCGCAACCTAGCTGCGATGCGTTGCATCTCGTCTGAGGATTGTCACTCTGTCTGCATATTGTGGCATCGACAGCGCGAAACGGGTAAGCTTCTGTAGGACGCATCAACAGACGCAAGTCTGTGTCCGTCCGCACTGTTTGGCGATGGAAACCGTGCGGCACCGATCTCGCCTCGTCACAGGAAGCCTCATCATGCACCGTTTTATTCAATGTCGATCCCTTGCTTTCGCTTTGCCGCTGTTGTCTGTGGGGATGCTTTCGGTCACAACGGCCCAAGCCGATGAGGCATCGACCGCGGCGCTGCTAAAACAGATCGGCGTAAAGCGTGGACTGGTCACACTGGTCGGCCCACAAATGGGAGAAACGGCGCGCGATCTTGCCCGCAGCAGCGAATTGACGCTGTTTGTGCAATCGCCCGATGCAGCCGATGTTGCGGCAGTTCGTAAATCACTCGCTGCCGACGGATTGCTCGGCACGAGAGTGTTCGTCGAACAGGGCAATTATTCGCGGATTCATCTGGCCGACAATCTTGCCGATGCCATCGTCGTGGGAACGAGCGCACTCAAAGGCAAAGGCGTATCACAAAAAGAATTATTGCGCGTCGTGCAACCACGAGGCAGGGTCATTTCCGGCGCAACCGTGACCGTGAAACCGGTTCCCGCCGGAGAAGGGGAATGGAGCCATCCGTATCACGGGCCGGACAATAACCCGCAATCGCAAGACAAAATCGCCCGCGCACCATTCCTGACCAAGTTTCTGGCGACACCTTATTACGGCCCGATGCCCGAAGTGACCGTCACCTCCGGCGGGCGAATGTTCAAAGCCTTTGGGCACATCTCGTTCAAAAAACGCGAATGGGCCATGCTGGGCCAGCTTGTCGCCGTCAACAGTTACAACGGCACGCAATTGTGGCAGCGCAATTTGCAGCCGGGCTGGATGATTCACCGCAACGGCATGATCGCCACACCCGAGACTTTGTATCTGGCCGGTGATGATTCCTGCCAACTCATCGATGCGGCCACCGGCAAGGTGCGTGACGAAATCAAGATCTCGCCAAAACAGGGCGGCCCCAGTTGGAAGTGGATCACGATGAGTGACGGCGTGCTGTACGCGCTGGTTGGCGAGCAGGAGATGTTGGCCGAGGTACTGCGCGGCACACGAAAGAAATCGGGTTGGCCCTGGAGCGGGCTGGGCAAAGAGTACGCCCTGAAGAGTTACCCCTGGGGGTTCGGCCACACGCTGCTGGCCATCGACCCGAAGACAAAGAAAGTCCTCTGGTCGCGCAGCGAAAAAGAGCAACTCGACAGCCGCGCAACAGCGATGAAAAACGGCCGCATTTACACTTACTGTCATCAGAAGTTTCTTGCCTGCATCGATGTGACGACCGGCGAGGATATCTGGCGAACCACGTCGCCCGAGCTGCTTGCAGCCATCGGCGATCATCACTTCGCACAGAATCCGCGGCGGGGATATTCCAGCCAGGTTTATATGAAGGTGGGCGAGAAGGCGCTCTACTTTGCCGGGCCGCAACGCAAGCAATTGGTGGCCGCTTCGACCGAAAACGGCCGCCTGTTGTGGAACATGGAAGACGGCAACTACCAGTTGATCATTCGCGACGACGCCCTGTATGCGATGGGCCGCGAGAGCATGAGCAAGAAGATCGATTTGGTCAGCGGCAAGATCCTTTCCGAACTGGACTGCATGCGCGGCAACTGCACGCGGGCGACCGGCACGGCTGACAGTATTTTTACACGCGGTTATCGGCACGGCGGCACAATGCGGCTGAATGTCTATGACGATCACCCGTACCGTTTACCCGCGATGCGGCCGGCGTGTCAGGACGGTGTCATCGCCTCGAACGGGCAACTCTTCTGGGGGCCGTGGATGTGCGACTGCAATCATTCACTGGTCGGGATCATCAGCCTTGCACCCTCGCCGGCCGCTTTCGACTATGAGCAGTCCGCCACAAACGAGACACGGTTAGAGACGAATGTGGCCGATGTTGAAAAGGTTGCCGCCATCAAAGTTACCGCGAACGATTGGCCGACTTATCGTAAGAACAACAAGCGAACAGCCAACACCGACGTCAGCGTGCCGTCGGAGATTTCTCGCCTTTGGCGGTTTGCGCCGCCGCAAACGATTCGGCCCACCGCGCCGGTGACCGCCAGCGGACTGGCATTCGTGGCCGGCTCTGATGGAATCGTTCGGGCGTTTCACACCGAAGACGGCAAGCCGGCTTGGACGGCATACACCGGCGGACCGGTTCGTTATCCACCGGCGATCTGGAATAACCGGCTGTATGTTGGCTCGGGTGACGGCTGGATTTACGCTTTCGAGGCGGCCACCGGGCGGCAGTTGTGGCGGTTCCGGGCCGCTCCGGTCGAACGAAAGATTCCCGTGTACGGTGGCCTCGTTTCCACGTGGCCGGTCAACAGCGGAGTACTCATCGAAGACGGAACTCTGTACGCGGCGGCCGGAATCGTCAGCCACGACGGCACCCACGTTTACGCGCTCGATGCCGTCACCGGCCGCATCAAATGGCAGAACAATACGTCGGGCCATTTGATGGAAGGCGACGAAGTCGCCGGCATCAGCGTGCAGGGACACATGCTGCTCAACGAGGGCAAACTGTACATGGCCGGCGGAAATGTCGTCTCGCCGGGGATCTACGATAGCGGCGACGGCAAGTGTCTGAACGTACTCGACGACGAATGGCAGAAGGGGCCGCGCGGCAGCGAACTGTTTCTGGCCGACGGCAAAGTCCGCGTCGTCGATCGCATGTTGTATTCGCCGCGGGCGTACATTCCGTCGCGGTATTACGCCAAGTATCTCGTCGAGGCATCGGCGGGCGACGTGCTGATTCAGGGAACCGAAAGCGCCATGATGCGCGTCGAACTGACCGGCGGCGAAGATGGCAAACCGAAACTCATCTGGAAAGACTCGCGATTCATCGAAACCTCGGCCGTCGTCCTCACCAAAAACGCGGTCGTCGTCGCCGGCAGTTTGCAGGGGGAAAATGCCGAAGCCGCCCCCAAGCCGGTGCTACTGGCACTCGACATCGAAACCGGCGAAACCCTCTGGAGCGAGCCACTACCCGTCCCCGCAGAAAACTGGGGCCTGGCGATTGATCGCAATGGCCAGTTAATCGTCACCCTCACCGACGGCCGCGTTGTTTGTTACGGCAAGTAGGGCGAGCGGGGGGCGTAAGCCCCCTGATCCTTCCAGATTAGACGGACGGAATGTGTACCACTGGCGTATCGCCAGTGAAGGTTCGTAGTGACCAATGGCACTTAGTTTAGACTTTGAATCAGAATCAGCCGCAGGGCGCTAGCCCACGGTTCCCCGCTTCTGTCGAGAACAGGACGCTAGCGCGTCTCGGCTGATGGTTTGAACCGATCCAAAGTAAGCGGCATTGGTTCGTAGTGACCGCATTTATGCGGTTGGATCGCTTCAAGACGCAAACGCCCAATGGCACGGGTCAACGTAGACGACATGATGACTGCCTCACCGTTTCAGTGTGAAGCCAACGTCACGCGGTTCCCGTGTTTTCAAGCCGCAGTGGCCACCGTCGTCCTGTTGGTTGCTGCCCACGCTGTAGATCACGACTCGCGTTTCTTCCATCATGTAACGCAAGGGTTGCCCGTTAAATGGATCGGTGAGTTGCACGGACGGTTCCGATGAATCGCCGAGCAACTCGGCGTCAATCTCTGCGAGCGAATTCGGCAATCGGCCATGCTTGAGCCAGTGACGTTGAGTCGCAATGCCCGCGATAGCACATCTCTGTCTGGCCGTGACCCGCGCTCCATCGATTCCACTAAACGCAGGCATTATCAGCAGCACCCCCTTGAGCCGTATACAAGAGACCTTGCCGTCTTCCAGTCGAGTGATTTCGGCGTTGATCTCACGTTGTTTCTGCAAGGCAGCAGGCCACGGTTCGGCGTATCCTTCAATCGAACTTCCAAAGAACCGGAGCGCCGCCAGTTTATTCGCCTGTCGCGAGGGACCTAGCGTCATGTCGTCGAGCATTGAGAGGCAAAACGCCCTCTCGCCGCACACGGCGTTGCTGAGTTCGTCCTTGAATTGCGCTGACCCAATTGCCACTTGCAATGATTGCAGTTTGGCGTCGTTCCACCGGCAGTGCGGCAACAGACGCTCGACATGGTAGCTGCCAATGCTATGGAACGCTCTTCGCACCATCTGTGATACTCCACTCGGTTCATCCCTCATCGCATCGGACAGAGCAAATATCGCTGTCAAGTCTTGGAGTGTCCGTTCATCGTCTCCATCGTGTGCAGAGACATGGGCGCCGAGCTTCAGCAAGTCTGAAACTTCTATAGTCGTTCCTATGTCAAAGAACGGCGGAGGCATTCCAGCAGAATAGTTCGTCGGGAATCGAATCTGACCTCCCGCTGCTGCCGCTCGATAAATCAACTGTAACTCTTTGTCCAACTCGCCGAGCAGCGTTCGCGACGCTTCGAGTTCAGCCCACGGTTCGCCCGGCGGTGGAACCCGTGTGGACCCGTTACCAATGATCGGCAGCGTCTTCCCGCGCGTCGAAAGATCCGCAGTTCGAACAGCATCTATCGCTGCAACCCACAGGTTAGTGGTGTCGGTCACTCCATCCGGGACAACGTAAAAGTCGTCAACCTCGCTCGCAGTCGTAGGCAAACCATTGGCGCGCAGTTCGGCCAATTTTGCATCGACCAAAGACCTTTGCGCATACCAGTTGCAAATAAATGTCACCAGACCGATCACCGGAACGCTGACCAGCGCCCAGAACAGCTTCGAGCGGAGCAAAGCGGATTGCCACGAATTCGTCGCCATGTCGTTCACGAAAGTCGGACAATAGGACCATGCAAGGCAGTGTGGCGATCAGTTCACCAGTCAACGACATTCCTTATACAACAGTATCCATGGCCGTCGAACGGGCGAACGAGTTACCGTTTCAGCGAGAAGCCGACGTCCTGTGGTCGCTTTCCCTCTGAGTCCAGGTCGGCGTCATCGTCTTTCTTGTTTTCACCCACGCTGTAGATCACGAGGCGCGTTTCCTCGATCTTGTAGAGCAAGGGGGTTCCGCTGAATGGGTCGGTGAGACGCGTAGAACGGCCGGATGGATGACCGAGAAATTCGTCGTCAATCTCCGTCAGCGATTCCGGCAGTCGGCCATGCTTGAGCCGGTATCGTTCCGTCGCAATGACGGCAATGGCGCTGTTCTGTCGGGCGGTGGCTCGCGCGCCGGCAATTGCAACCTGCTGCAAGGCGGGCAGTAGCAGGAGCACACCCCTCATTCTCAGTCGAGAGAGACCACTTGCGGACAGCTTCTTGACTTCGGCACTGAGGTCGCGTTGCCCTTTGATGGCATCGGACCACGAACCGGATAAACCCTCAATCGAAGTCTTATAGAACCGCAGGGCCTCGAGTTTGTTTGCCTGTCGGAACGGGCCGAGCGGCATGCGGTCGAGTGCCGTCAGAGAAATTGCCCGCTCGCCGCTCATGCTATGGGTAATTCCGTCCTTGAACCGTGCCGCCCCGATTACCGCCTGCAGCGATTGCAGTTCGGCATCATCCCAACCGCTGTGCGGAAGCAATTCTTCGGCGGCGTTACAACCGCTGTTATGAATCGCGATGCGGACCAGTTGTGAAACCATGCACGGCTCGCCCCGCATCGCATCGGAAAGGGCGAAGATCGATTTCAGGTCCTGCAGCACCCGTGCGAAATCACCATCGTGAGCAGCAACGTGGGCGTCGAGCGTCAGCAGTCGCGCCACTGAGCGCGAATTCTGTGTGAGGGGCAGCAGCGTGGCGATCCCGGCGGAAAAGTCCACGGGAAAGCGGACCTGTCCCCCCGCCTTGCCCGCACGGTGAATCACCTGCAACTCGAGCTTGGCATTGGCCAGTAACGTTCGCGACGCTTCCAGTTCTGCCCACGCTTCGCCTGGCGGCGGAATCGGAGTCGGCCCTTCACCGAGAATCGGTAGTGTCTTGATATTGGGGGAAGAACCTGCAGCTTGCCCGGCATTGATCGCTGCAACCCAGAGATCGGTGGTGTCGGTGACGTTGTCGGGGACGACATAGAAGTCGTTGACCTCACTCGCGTTTGTCGGCAGCCCCTTGGCCCGCAGTTCGGCCAGTTGTGCGTCGAGCGACGACTGACGAGCGATCCAGATGCCGACAAATGTCACAAGAATGACGAGCGGAACGCTGACTATCGCCCAGAATAGCTTTGAGCGGAACAGGGTGGATTTCTGTGGCTCAGGCTCCATGTTGTGCTCCGTAGATGTGGGGCGCTGCGAGTTGATGACCGAAAAATGGCGTGGAAGAAGGTCGCAGCAACCGTCAGCATATTGACGCGTTGGGAGATGTGTGCTGTCTATCAAAAGCGAACGCTCCACCCGATTGGAACGCAAAAAAATCCCGAGGGTTCACGGGGAACCCTCGGGATTTGTCGGTTTTTACCGCCGCAAACGTTATCGATTGGCGTTCACAGGCGAATGTGTCAGACGGTCTTAGTAGATGTCCTCGTCGCCGCCGCCCTTCTTGTCATCTTTGGGCTTTTCGGCGATCAGGGCATCGCTGGTCAGCAGCAGCGTCGAGACGCTGGCCGCGTTCTGCAGTGCCGTACGGGTGACCTTGGTCGGATCGATAATGCCCGACTTGACCAGATCTTCGTACTTGTCGGTTGCTGCGTTGTAGCCTTGGTTGCCTGATCCCTCGGAGACCTTCTCGCAGATGACGCTGCCGTCCTGGCCGGCGTTGTTGGCGATTTGGGTCAGCGGAGCGCGGCAAGCCCGCAGGATGATGTTGTAGCCAACACCTTCGTCGGTCGAGAGACCTTTCGGCTTGCAGGACGAAGACGACCGCAGCAATGCAACGCCACCACCGGGAAGAATTCCTTCCTCGACGGCTGCGCGGGTCGCGTGCAAGGCGTCTTCAACGCGGGCCTTCTTCTCTTTCATTTCGCTTTCGGTTGCGGCACCCACATTGACCTGGGCAACACCGCCGGACAGCTTGGCAACTCGCTCTTCCAGCTTTTCACGATCGTAGTCGCTGGTCGAGTTTTCCAACTCGCGGCGAATCTGATCGATTCTCGACTTCAGGTCAGCCGTCTTACCGCCGCCTTCGACGATGGTTGTGTTGTCCTTGTCGATGACAATCTTCTTCGCCTGACCGAGGTCGGATAACTGTACGTTGTCCAACTGAATTCCCAGGTCTTCAAAGATGGCCTGACCGCCAACCATGACGGCGATGTCCTGCAGCATGGCCTTGCGGCGGTCGCCGTAACCCGGTGCTTTCACCGTGACGCACTTGAATGTGCCACGCAGCTTATTGATGACCAAAGTTGCGAGTGCTTCGCCCTCGACTTCTTCGGCGATGATCAACAACGGCTTGCCGGCTTCCACGACCTTTTCGAGGACGGGAACCAGATCCTTGATGTTGGAGATCTTCTTCTCGTGGATAAGAATGAATGCGTCTTCCATCACGCATTCCATCGTCTGCGGATCGGTCACAAAGTAAGGCGAGAGGTATCCGCGGTCAAACTGCATACCTTCGACCACTTCGAAGTCGGTAGAGAGGGTCTTGCCCTCTTCGACGGTAATCACGCCATCTTTGCCAACCTGCGACATGGCTTCCGCCAGAATGCCGCCGATTTCATCGTCGCCGTTCGAGGCCACCGTACCGACTTGGGCAATCGCCTTCTTCGAGCGGCACTCAGTCGCCATGCCCTTCAGCTTATCGACGATGTCGGCGACGGCCTTGTCCATGCCGCGTTTCATTTCGATGGGGCTGACACCAGCGACAACGGCCTTGAGTCCTTCGTTGTAAATCGCTTCGGCCATAATGGTCGCGGTTGTTGTTCCGTCGCCGGCGGTGTCCGATGTTTTGCTTGCGACTTCACGAACCATGCGGGCGCCCATGTCTTCAAACTTGTTGGGCAACTCGATTTCGCGGGCCACGGTCACGCCGTCCTTGGTGACGGTCGGCGAGCCAAAGCTTTTCTCTAAAATGACGTTTCGGCCGCGCGGGCCAAGTGTCACGCGGACTGCGCGTGCCAACTTGCTGATGCCGCGCCGCATCGCTTCCTGAGCTTCTTGATCGAAGGCAATCATCTTGGCCATTGCAATGTCTCTCCCGTTCGCTTCCGTTACAGTTGTTGATATGTATCGATTTTATCGAAAGATGGCTGACGGCATTTCGGCGGACTAAAATGTCGCCAGAATGTCGCTTTCTCGCAGCAACAGATAATCTTCGTCGCCGAGATTAATCTCTTCTCCACCGTAGGAACTAAACAGCACGCGATCGCCTTCCTTGACCGACAGCGCTAGTTTCGTTCCGTCACTCTTTGTATGGCCATCGCCGACCGAAATGACCGATCCCTTTTGCGGTTTGTCCTGGGCTGAATCGGGGAGAACAATACCTCCGCTGGTTGTGGTCTCAGCCTCTTCTCGCTTGACGACAACCCGGTCGCCCAACGGAATCAGTCGGCTCTTCTTCTTTGCTTTCGCCTTTGTCGCCATCTCCGTCTCCTCAGATGTTCTTGCTTGACCGCAAAATGCCGTCGTTTGCCGATGATCCGCTTGTGACCCCAATTGCCACTTGAAAACTCTACTCAACCTGTCGCCAACTCAATTGACGGCAGGTCGTGTCGCACGTCGTTCTCGATTCGCCTCAAAAGCCTCAGCTTGCGCTGATCGATGAACAAACGCAGCAACCCACGTGGTCGCAGTAAGCGAACGACGTGCCTAACGGAACGAATATCACAAGTCAATATGCAGAAACGACCTACGGAAAGCCATCTTCGGAGAATCGGCTGCCAGATCCGGCATTCCCAACTGCCTTGCCTTGTGTTGCTGCCAAAATGACAGTCTCAGTGGCGGATCTCTGGCGGCATTTCGGCATTTCTTGTCGCTTCGAATGGTTCAAGGGTTTTGGTTTCCCGAGTGGTTGCCCGTGAAAGTCGCACTGGCTCTGCAGGCCCGTTCTGAACTAACATTCGCGCGGCGAGATTTTTTCTCTGGCTGTTACATGCACGCAGGTTGCGTGTGCCTGGTGAGACGACGGAGCCCCGTTCATGCAACTCTTCAGTGCTGTTTGTCGAATGGCCGCCCCTGTAGTACTCCTGCTGGTTCTTGCCGGATGTGAGGGAGGTCCGGCCAGTAGTTTTTCCGGCCTGCGTTCGACATCTGGCACGTCTCCGGACGAAAAGACGGAAATGGAATATCGCAGTGAGTATCAAGCTGAACGAGATCCGGAAGCGTTGGGTTGGCTGCTCGCCAACCGGATTCGGCAGGGAATGGGTGTTGGTGAGGTGAATGAAATTCTCGGCCAAGACGGAACGCGCGAGTTTGATGACCGGAAGCTCAAGGCGGGTAACCCCGCTTACCGTGCCGATGACATCGCGTATCGTTGGGGACCAGACAGCGGAGGGCGTGCGGTCTACCTGTTGTTTCGGGAAGACAAGCTGCTGAACTTCGATCCGCAACAGTTTGTGGATGAGTAGGCCGTCTCGGCTGTTGCGAGTTTTCTTAGTGGTGACAGCAAGGCTCACGAGCCGCCGTCTTCTCGCTTGAGTCGCAGCTGCCCACAGGCAGCATCGATATCTTCGCCCTTGCGTTTGCGGATCGTCACAATGATGCCGAGTTCCCTTAGTGTTTTGACAAAACGCTCGGTGCGCACTCGGCCGGGATCTTTGAACGGCATTTCCGCAACGGTGTTCATTGGGATCACGTTCACATGCGAATTGCGACCGCGAAGAAGGTGTCCCAGCTGCTTCGCGATTTCGGGTGTGTCGTTCACTCCGCCCAGCAGCACGTACTCGTAGGAGATTCGGCGGCCCGACTGCTCGAAATATTCGTCGGCCGCCTGCAGAATCGCCTGGATGCCGACATTCTTGTTGACTGGGACTAACTCGTTGCGCAGTGGGTCGTTGGGGGCATGCAGCGAAATCGCCAGGTTGTAACGCGTGCCGAGCGCTGCCAGTTCCCGGATTTTATCCGGCAAGCCGACGGTCGAAATTGTGATTCGTCGCGCACCCAGTCCCAGCGCACCTTTCTCGTTAATCGTGTGCAATACAGGCAGCAAAGCCGGTAAATTCGCCAGCGGTTCGCCAATGCCCATCACCACCACGTTGGTGATCCGCTCGTCCGGACTCAGCAGGCGGTCAACTCGTAGTAACTGTTCGAGAATCTCGCCGGTCGAGAGGTTTCGCGTTATGCCCAGCAAGCCACTGGCGCAAAACACGCAGCCCATCGCGCAGCCAACCTGCGTGCTGATGCAAACCGTCCGCCGCGTGGATTCTCGCATCAACACGCATTCGACCTTGTTGCCGTCCAGCAGTTCCAGCAGCAGTTTCTCGGTGCCATCCGTGGAAACCTGATGCGCGCTGATTTCTGAGGCAAACAGAGTGAATTGCTCGTGCAGCGCCGCACGCAATTGTGCGGGGACGTCATGCATCTCGTCGAAGTCGTTGACACGTTTGCCGAACATCCACCGTCGAATCTGGTCTGCGCGAAACGCAGCCTGTCCCTGCTCAGCACACCACTGCACAAGGTCGTCACGAGAAAGGTCACTTATCGGTCGCTGGGTGACTGAAACAGACATGCAAAGAAATACCGTCGGTCATCGGAGTTTAGCGGCGGGGCAACGCCCGCGCGTCATCCACGTACTCATTCTATTGCATCGCAGCAGATTTGCTATCGCCCCAAGCGAACCTGATCTGAAACTCGCGTGTCATGTTCGCCAGCCCGCAAGCCGATAACTGGTTTGCTATCGAGATTTTGGCAACGAATTCAGGCACTTTTCGGTCAATTCCAAAACTTCCGGGAAATCCTTTGGCCGAGAGTTGACACTTCGGTTGCCCCTGCTAAGATGCAATCCGCTGGCACATTGATGTCAGCAACGCGGTGTCGGTGCCGATGCTTGGGGCCGCCGCCAAGTAGCAGTTCTTTGACAATTTGGTTGGTGAACTCCGACGATTCGATTGAGTTTTAAGAAGCGGCGGCTGACATCCAGTTCCGGTGCGACC
>JABISG010000109.1 GCA_018699955.1 Planctomycetaceae bacterium
GAACTGCTTCTTCCGATTCTCCTCCAACCGTTCGGCAAGGCGATCGGCATCGAGTTTTAGCAGGGGGGCGACATCAGCGGCGAATTGCGCGGCATCGACAATCTGTGCCGGATTCGCGTACAGGCTGCGAACGGAAATCGTGGTTGCCAGCAACCGTCCATTGCGATCAACAATGTCGCCCGGACGTGCCGCAACCGACTCCACAAAGGTCCGTTGACGGTTCGCGCGATCGGAAAACGCGAGCCGGTCGATCCACTGCAGTTGAACCAACCGAACGCCCAAAGCCACCGCGAAGACTGCCAGCACGGCGACAACCGTTCGCGTCCTCCAGTCGGTTTCACGTTTGACGCTGTGGTTCATTTCCAATCGCCAAACGGAGGCTCGGATTATTGATCACCGCGTTTTACCGGCGGTTTGCCATGAGGCTCGACTCGCAATTCCCCGCTCTCCAACGCATCAATTGTCTGCGCGGGAGCGCCCAATCGTTGTGTTTCGAGCCGCATGCGAATGTGGGTATCGTGCAACACGTCGCGGCGAAAACGCTGTCGAGTCACCGCTCGCCTGAGATCCAGATTCCGCTTCTCCAGCGCAATTCCGGCCAACGAAATCAGGACGACCAGTACGAGCGCACTTCCGAACCGGAAATACATAACGACCGCCTCGGGTTCCGACAGCAGGAACAAGGAAGGCTGCAGAAGGCGAATCGAAAACGGACCGATTCCACTTTCAGCAGTTGCCACACTGTTTACTTCTATCGGAAGTCCTGTGATCGCCGCACGAGTTGGACCCGGCTCGCATCGGACGGAAGTTGGAGAACTGTGCCGATTTTGAGCTTTGCCGGATCGGAAATGCTGTCGCGATTCAATGCGTACACCTGGACCCAACGCGAAGCCCGTCCCAGGTGGCTCTTTGCAATCGCGGTCAGCGTGTCTTCGGCACCCACACGGTACAACGGCGTTCCGTTGGCGTTTGTGAAGAATCCGGGGGTCCTGTCAGAGCTGACGACAGTCTCTTTTCCACCCACCGGTTTGGCCGTTCGCCACGGACAAAGCGACGGAAAACTCGATTCCAACGTCTGCGTCGCCGGGACCAGCACCTTCATCCCGATTCGCAGCCGTCTGGGGTCTGGAATGCGACGCTGGTTGTACGAGGCGAGCGCCTTGTAATAACGGCCGGCCCCGTATTGCTTCCTGGAAATGTCCCAGAAATTGTCGCCCTGTTGAACAACGTAGACCGTCGGACGGTCGTCGCCGATGTTGGCCGGTACCTCGGCAGTTTGCGGCAGCAAGTGATCCGGCTGTCGGTACGTTTGCCCGCCGCCATCTCCGAACGGCTGTGAAAACTCGTCGTCTTCGAACGAGTCCTGCTGGCCGTATTGTTCTTGCTGCGGACTTGTCCCCGGCTCAGGAGCCGGCCCAAGGTTGCTGAACTCCTCATCGGAATAGTCTCCGGCATCTTCTTGCGGCGATTCATCGAAGGATCCGAAATCGTCGGAGCGCTGCACTCGTGTCGTGCTGCCCCAATCGGACGATTCCGACTGCTGCGTATTGGCGTAATCGCCGGAACGATTGCTCGACCAATCGTCCGCTTCCTGCTCATCGCCAAAATCGTGGCTGTGGTTGTGCTGATGACTGTCAAACTCCGATCGGCCCGCCGACTGCTGATTTGTCTCCCGGCGAGAATTGCCCGACTGATCGGCTTCGGCGAACGGGTTGAATTCATCGTCTTGCTGTTGTTGCTGCTGGTACGTTCCTGCCTGCTCCGACTCAGCCGGCCCCAGCCCGAATGGCTCTTCCTCGTCATCTTCTGCGGTCTGTTGTTGCGCCGACTCGTCGCGTCGTCGGCCACCCAGAAGGTCGGCAATATTCCAACTCTTCTGCTTGGGCTGCTCTTCCGCCCGGCTGTTTCTGGAATCGTTGTCATCGAGTCCGAATTCCGGCTCGTCATCTTCGTGCGTGTGACTGTGTGACGCCTGAGAAAACGGATCGTCCCGTCGGGCGGAACGACTATTTCCCGAGTCCCACTCGTCGGCCCCGTACTCGCTTTGATGATCTTTCTTCAGATCGGAAATCTGCTCAAAGTCGCTACGACGTTCCTGGCGTCTTCGCGGCGGAACATCAAAACTGTTTGCAGTCCGTTCACGGTCGTCGCCATGATCGTGTCCGTGATTGTGACCAGGCTCGCCTCCAAAGTTTTCGCTGTCCGCATCACCTTCAGATGGCGCGGCATCGTCGCTGGCTGTTTCGGTGGCGGCGACAAAGCCGTCATCCAGCCCTTTTTGCTTATTCATTTTCGAATACACGACAAACGCGAACGCACCGACCAACAGCACGCACAACGCCAAACCGATTTTCGTCTCTTTTGCCATGCCCGTACTCCCGGACGAAAAATCCCACTCGGAATCAGTCTTGCTTGCCTCGGCGGCATCAACACGCGTGCTTCCGGCGGAATCGTCCTGTTTCACAGCCTGATCGCTGCCCGCAGTTTGGCCGTTCTCGAACGTGGATTGACCTTCTGCTCCACCGCCGATGCCGTCACGGGTTTTGTCGTTAGGTTTTGCCATCGCTTAACATCCCGAAATGCGTTTTTGACCAGCCGGTCTTCCAGTGAGTGGAACGATATGACAACCGCTTTCCCGCCGGGGGAAAGGCTCGAAAATAAACCTTCTTGCAGAAACTCTTCGAGATGCTGCAATTCGTCGTTGACCGCAATCCGTAAGGCTTGAAAGACCCGCGTTGCCGGATTCTTTCGCGCCTGGCTGCGCGCCGCACCAGGTACGGCCTCGCAAACCGCCTGCACCAATTCGGCGGCAGTCCGTACCGGTGCCTTTGTCCGCTGTTCGGTCAGCCGTTTCGCAATTTGTTTGCTGAACCGCTCTTCTCCCCAGTTGTGGAGAATGTCGGCCAGTTCGGCTTCGTTGCATTCTTCGATCAGCTTCCATGCCGGCTTGCCCCGCGAAATGTCAAATCGCAAATCGAGTGGACCTTGTGATTCAAAACCAAATCCCCGGTCATCGTCGGCGAGTTGGTCGGATGACAGTCCCAAATCCAACAGCACACGATCGACCGTCGATAACTCGAGTTTCTCCAGGATTTCGGGCAGTTCGGCATAACTTGCTTGATGTAATGAACAGTGAGCAACATCGAGCGATTGCGACGCATAACCAAGCATCATCGAGTCGCGATCGAGGCCGATCAGCTGTCCTGCAGGCGAAATGTGTTTTAATATCTCTTTACTATGTCCAGCCGCGCCGACGGTTCCGTCAACCACCGTCATACCGGGCTGTGCATCCAGGTATCGAAGCACCTCTCGCAACAGCACCGGTCGATGTAACGGCCCGGCCGTCTCGCCGGAATCCTGCTCGCGGGAGGGCATGAATAGCGAATTGTCAAATTGAGGAATGGCAAATTGCGAAATGCAGGAACGACTTGTGGGTGATCGGGGTGTCGTTCAAAGATGAGAGGAGACTCAATCGACGGGACCCCGATGTGATTTTTGGGGAGCCTGTCGCAGGAAGTGGAGTCTTGTAGGCGATTCGCCGAATCAGGGAAAGCCCAATTCAGACCCATTCGCCTCGGGCGGCTTCCGTGCCGCCCGTTGGAGGCGAATGACCCGCAGTCTCATCGACTTTCGTCGATGAAGACCGCCTTTCAATGTGACACGCCATCCTTGGGTGCCAATTCCGCACAGCCCGGTCAGCCAGCGGAAGTCTCCATCAAACTCCAGGTCGAATAGTCGTCCTGACTATTCGAATGCTTTTCTTGCCATCTCGTCGAAATCGGCTGTGTGTTTTTCGAGGAACTGCTCCCAGGTGGAACTGTCCCAAATCTCGGCGTGGTCGTGTACGCCCAGCAACATCACGTCGCGATCCAATTGGGCGTATTTCTTCAATCGCTCGGGAATGCGAATCCGCCCCTGCCCATCCATGTCCACCCGCTCGGCACGGGCGTAAAACAACCGCAGAAAGTTCTGAACTTCGGCACGATTCGTCGTTCGTTCGGCCAAACGCGTCGCCAGCTTCTCGAATGCATCCAGCGAATACAGACCGAGCGAATGCTCTGTTTCGGGAGCAATGTAAAGACAGGTTGCTTCCTCGCCCGCCACCGCAAATTGCGAGCGCAGTCGCTTGGGAACCGCCAACCGGTGCTTCTCGTCGATCGTTCGTGAGTAGGTTCCCGTCAGTGCCATTCATTACCACTCTTCCCCACTGGTCACCACAAGGCACCAAATTTAACAACCCTGTTCTGATCGTCAAGTTTCATTTGATGAAACGGCTTTCTTTGATGCTTCAAAATCGTCGCAGGTGCCTATGACAACGAGGATTGCAGAATCTGAGAAAATTCTGAGAAGTCAGAAGAGCGCGTCGAAACGGCCGCGAACCAGAAAAATTCCGGCCGTTATCCGCGCAATAGATCGCGGTAGAGTTGAGCGTATGCGGACGCCGTACTATCCCACGTAAGACTCGATGCCACATAGTGTTGCGACTTGACGGCCATCGTATTCAACCCGTCGGGGCGGGTTAGAATCTGTTCGATTCCTTCAGTCAGCGATGCGGGGTTCCCCACCGGGACAAGTAATCCCAAATCCCCACTTCCCCCCCCACCCTGCAACAACTCGGTCGTTCCTTCCACTTGGGTTGCAATTACCAGCAAGCCGGCGGCCATCGCTTCGAGAACCACGTTCGGCATCCCTTCCCAGTGAGACGGCAACGCCAGACACGTGGCCGCTTTCATCAACCCCGGCACATCGTTTCGGCGACCAAGAAGATGCACGCAATGCTGGAGTCCACTCGCCAGAATCGTGGCTTCCATTTCCTCGCGCAAGGGCCCGTCGCCCACAAACAGGGCATGCACATCGTCGCGTTTCGCGGCCAACAATCGCAGCGCGTGGATCAGATCGAGCGGACCCTTCTGCGCGTCGAGTCGCCCAACGAAAAGCACGATCGGTGAGCCGGCGGGAACTCCAAACTGAGTGGTGTCGATCGGCGTGGCATCGCGATACCGTTCCGCATCGACACCGTTGGGAATCACGACAAGTTTTTCCGAGGGCAATTCTCCCCTCTCAATGGAGAATTTGGCGACCGCTTCGCTCACACAGACGTGCCGTTCCACCCAGCGATCAGTTTTACGGTCAAGCCACAACCGAAAACGACTTCGCTGCTCGGCCACACGAATGCCCGAGACAATGTGCGGCACACGCGCCATTCGGCCGGCAATCCGGCCGACAATGTTGGCGTGATACAAATAGGTTTGCAGAATCGCCGGTCGTTGCTTTCGCAGCAGCGATGACAGCCGCGGAATCACGCCCAAGCTGCCCACACCGCGCGCTCCCAGACACGTCACCGGAATGTCGCGGCTCTCCAACTCCACAACCAGTTCGCCCTCACCGGCAAGGCAATAGACCACCGGCGCCCAGTGCCGGCGATCCAACCGCGTCACCAACTGCACCAACGCCCGCTCCGCCCCGCCCGGATCTAGCTCGGTGATGCAAAACGCGATCGGAATTGGACCATCAACGGAAGACAAACTGATCGGCCTCCTGCAGGGTTTTGCGCGTGTGACACGCCGCAATTGAGTCTTATGGCTGAATTATCGGCATGTTTCATCATATACTACACAGCTGCGACTCAACGAGTCGCCGTGTTTCTGCATCTCTCCTAACGGATCGGGAATTCCGACAAACATGCTTTCCATCATCGTCCCCCTGTTCAACGAGTCCGATAGTCTGACACAGTTGCATCGCGAGATTTGTCAGTCGTGCGATCAGCACGAAATCGAATTCGAGATCATTTATATCGACGACGGCTCCAGCGATGGTTCGTGGCCGGTTGTCAAATCGCTGTCGTTGGCCGACGAGCGTGCCTCGGGAATTAAGTTTCGCCGCAACTTCGGTAAGGCAGGCGCTCTCACGGCCGGTATGCGGGCCGCACGTGGCGACGTCATTATGATGATGGACGCAGACCTCCAAGACGATCCGGCCGAAATCCCTAAGTTTCTGGCCAAGCTGGAAGAAGGCTACGATGTCGTCAACGGCTGGAAACAACGCCGGCTCGATCCGTGGCACAAAGTGTATCCCAGTAAAGTTTTCAACGGCATGGTCAGTCGTCTCACCGGGTTGAAACTGCACGACCACAACTGTGGCCTGAAACTGTTTCGTGCCGAAGTCGCCAACGAAATCCGCATCTATGGCGAACTGCATCGCTTCATCGCGGTGTTGGCGCATGCCCGTGGTTTCCGCGTGACCGAAATCCCGATCCAGCACAGGTCGCGGCAACACGGCGTCTCGAAATACGGCGTCCGCCGTTTCCTGCGCGGATTTCTCGACCTGTTGACGGTCACCTTTCTGATTGGCTTCGGCCAACGACCACAGCACATGCTGGGCGCATTCGGCCTCGGTTTCTTCGGACTGGGAATGCTCGGTTTGAGTTATCTCAGCGCGGTCTGGGCGCACACCAACCTCTTTAGCGCGATGACACCTGAGGAAATGAAGGAAGCGGCAATTGGCGGCCGGCCGCTATTGGCCTATTCTATTGCGGCCACACTGCTTGGCGCACAGGCCATCTCGCTCGGCCTATTGGCCGAACTGATCGTCTCCAACACCGGCCGCGACAGCGACACCTTCAGCATCGCCGAACGAACGGGGACGACAGCGGAGAACCGCGAGTCGGTGGAAGTTTAGTCGCCAATCACTCCGATTTCAGAATCGCGCGGCGATTCTTCAGATCGTACTGCCCGCCGGTTGCGACGCTTTTGTAATCGTGGCCGTCGTTGTCTGGCTTGCCGTGTGAGTAGTCGTAGAAGTGTGCGCCGTTGCGGCCGATGATGTTGGCCGTGTGTCCTTGCACCACCAATGCCGTCGCTTCGTCGATGCCGATGCCCAGCAGTTGCGGGAATGTTTCCATCACGGAGGTCATGTCGGCGAACCGTTTGCGCTGGCTGAAATGCTGATCGATGGCAACGCCGGGGAGAAAGTTGAACCCGCGTTCGTATCCCTCGGCCATCATCACGCGGTTGCCCAGCGGGTGGCCGCGCACCATGTATTCGGCTTGAATCGACGCACCGGCGGAACTCCCACCGATTACCCCGCCTCGTCGCAGCACGTCGTGAAACAGCTTCACTGCGCCGCTGCCATCGTAGGCATCGACGAACCGCCATTGTCTCCCGCCGCCGAACCAAACGCCGCTGGCTTTCTTGAGTACCTCGATAAATTCGGCAGCCGCCAACTCGGCCGGTGTGTTCACCGGCAGTACTTTGACATTCTTCGCCCCGGCAGCGGTCAAGTAGCGAGGAACGCGCTGTCGGCGAGCGATAACATCGGGTACGGCAGTCGGCAACACAACAATCAACGCTTCCGGCCCGCCTGCCAGTTCGATGAACTTTTTCGTCACCGCTTCCGGCATCCCGCCACCGCCGACGATGACCAAAGATCCCTTTTCGACATTCGGCACACTTGGCATTTTGACAGGGAATGTCGGCAGCGCACGGGCTAATGCCGCGCGCCGCAAAGCAATCAGGTCGGCGAATTCACGCGATTTGACCAGTATCTCGCGGACCGGCCGTGTCTTCGATGCCGGCAACAGAATCGTTACCGTGGATTCGCCGACAACCCGCATCCGTCGGCCCGTCACCAACAACCCGGTTCCCTCATCAATCCCCACCCCCACCAGTCCACCGCGTTTCTTCAGTACGCCGAGCAATCGCGGTTTGCGTTTTCGCGCCAGAAAATGCTGATCGATGACGGTTCCCGGCAACAGATCGAAACCGGTCTTCACCACGGCTTCCGGGTTGCCGGAGGCGATCATCACCCGCGACATAATCGCCGCCCCCGCCGATGTCCCGCCGATAATGCCGCCGCGCTTCAACACATTGCCGAGTGCCTGTTCGACGGCCGTCCCAAGATACGCATCGGCGATCCGCGACTGGCTGCCACCACCGAACCAGACCCCGGTTGCTTCGGTCAACGGCTTGATGAACTCATTACTGTCAGCCTGTTTTCTGTCGGTCGCATGCAGCACGACAACAGACTTCGCCCCCCGTTTCTTCCATTCCTCGGATAACGATTTGATGTTCCCGTCGGTGATCTCGCCGCGCGCTGTCGGAATGACAACGATCTTCGCCTGCTTTCCGCCGGCAGTTTGTACGAACAGTTTCGTCAGTTCTTCCGGCAACTTGCCGCCACCGCAGATCAACAGCGAGCCTTTGATTCCATCCGGTTCAATCCGCCTTGGATTTGAAACCGGAGCATCGTTGGCCGCGCATTGAGCAATGAACGACAACGAGACGAAAAGTACGATCCAACTTCGGCTGTACCGGCCAATGCTCATGGGAAGACCTTCAACAAACACTCGAAAATCGCGACGGAACGGTATCGCCAACTCACCCGAGACTAACCTCCGTCTCGCCTTGCAGCAACAGGCTCGTCAATCTCGTTTTCCCAAGCCCGGCTACGGCTTTGTCTCGGCGCGACGCTGAACGTTTAACAATTACAGATGCAATTTGGACTACCATGTGTCAGAATGACAAACGTCCAATCGCTGCTTTTTTCCGAACCCACTCACTCGCGGATGCCGTCACTCGATGTTCGAATTGTTAGCCCAACAATCACCACCCGAAATCGATTCGGAAATCGTCTACGAAACTTCGCTGTTCGACGTGTTGTTTTTTGGACTGGGATGTCCACTCATCTCGCTCGTGTTCTGGCTTGTGTCGTTTGCCTTCATGATTTGGATGGTGATTTCGTGCGTGCGGAAAGATCCGGACCGGTATTTGTGGGTGTGGATCATTGTCTTTGTGCCGTTCGGGTCGGTCGTCTATTTCTTCCTGCGATGGTTGCCGAGTAACGACATTCGGCTGCCGACATTTATGCGGCAATGGACGCGTGGGCGCGAGATCGATCGCCTGCGAACGGCCGCTGTGCAGATTGGCAATCCCCATCAGCACATTCAACTGGGCGATGTGCTGCAGGAGGTGAACAGGCACGGCGAAGCCGGCGATGCCTATGCCCAAGCGCTCGAAAAAGAACCCGACAATCTCCAGGCGTTGTGGGGGGCGGCATCCGTCAGCAAGCACTTTAAAGACTATGAGACCGTTTCCGAACACTGCAAGAAAGTGCTCGACATCGATCCCCAGTACAAGTTCGGCGATGTTTCGTTTGCCTATGGCGAGGCACTTTCCCGTTTGGACATAATCGACCCCGCCATCGAACATTTAGAAGAACATGTGCGCCGCTGGCCAAATCCCGAGGCACAGTACACGCTCGCATACATTCACGCCGACGAGGGAAACCATCAGCAGGCACGCGATCATCTGCACGCCATGCTGCTGGGCATCAACAGCTCTCCGCGCGGCATTGCGCGTAAACACGGAATATGGAAAAGCAAAGGCAAACGCCTGTTGCGCCGGGTGAATTCGATGGAGTCGCGTGATTGACACTTTCCCTCGTCACAAGCTCTGCCTGGGATCAAGTGAGACGTGTCGCTTTGCGAATCTTTGCGTCCTCAGCCTCTTTGCGTTAAAAAAGAATGAACCGGATTCATCAAGAGTTTCTCCGTGCCTCAGTGTCTCCGTAGTTTAATTCAACGCCGCCATTCATCACATTCCGCCAGACGTTCAAGGATTCTCTGCCATGAAACTGCATTTGCCAACGCTTGCTGTTGCCCTGCTCACCGTTTCCTTCGCCACCGCCGGTGAAGCGAAACCGACCGGTGATCTGGCGATCCTTCCCAAGGGGGCAACTCTGGATGAACTTTGGAACGAAGGGGATTTCACTGAGGGTGTGGCAGCCGGTCCGGATGGCATGATTTACTTCAGCGACATCCCGTTCGACGAAAGACCCGGCCGCGTGATGAAACTCGATCCAGCGACCGGAAAAGTCACCGTCCACTCTGCCGACAGCGGCAAAAGCAACGGCTTGTTTTTCGACAGCAAGGGGCAGCTGCTGGCAAGTTGCGGCGCAATGTTCGGCCGGCGCGCATTGGTGGTCATCACACCCGACGGTGAAGTGAAACCGCTCGTTGAGAAATTCAACGGCCGACGGCTCAACTCTCCCAACGACCTCGTCGTGCATCCCGACGGCAGCATCTACTTCAGCGACCCGCGTTACGCAGGTGACGAAAAAGTCGAACTCGACTTGATGAGCGTCTACCGCTTCAACCCGGCCGACGACTCACTGATCCGCGTTACCACGCACAAGCAAATCGAAAAGCCGAACGGCGTTCATGTCTCGCCCGACGGCAAGACGCTCTACGTTGCCGAGACCAACAACGGCACGCTCGACGTCCGCAAGAAAGATCCCAACACGAAACTGGGCCGCATGACGCTCAACGCCTTTCGGATCAAGAAAGACGGCACGCTTGGCAAGAAACGTGTGCTGGCGGACTTTGGTGATGAAGTCGGCACCGATGGAATGTCGGTTGATGTGAAGGGCAACATCTACGCAGCCGTTCGCTCCGCCAGCCGCCACGGTATTGTGATCTACAGCCCCCAGGGCAAAGAACGCGGCTACATCCCCACCGCCGACCTACCCACCAACTGCAGCTTCGGCATCGGCAAGGAGTCAAAAACGTTGTACGTCACCGCGGGTAAAGGGCTGTATCGGATCCGTTTGAAGGTTGATGGCTTTCATCCCTCGCGGAAGAAGTAGCGGCCGCGACCAGAAACCCGGTTTTTTGAAAAAACCGGGTTTCTCAAGCGACCTTCGGCGGTTCAATCATCCGTGTCATCGGGCCGAATCCTCACCCGCAAGGCAAACTTGCGGAAACCAGCTTCCTGCGCGATTCGTTTCATTTCGACTATCGATCCATGCGGGCAACGATGGTCAGCACGAATGACGACAGGAATTTCGGCGGGGTTGAACCCAAGATCCTCAAACAACCTTGACTCCCGCCGAAGAAAAGGAAAGCACTGATCGACCGGCATCTGTTCGCCTGCGAGAAACAACACAGGTTTATCCGGCCGATGACCGCCGAAGTCGTTGTCGAATCCAATATTGAGGAGGAGATCCCTTTCCCTTTCATTTCCGTTGGCTGGTGCAAAATGCCACGATGGGGGCCTGACACGCTCGTCATGCTTTAGGTATTCCCTAGCGACGTAGAGGGGAGCAAACAGCAAGAGCCAGATCGTCATCAGGAGCAGGCAGTCAGCGATCACCAAATTCGGGATGTAGGTGGAACACAGCATCGGCAGCCGGGATTCAACTCGCACGTGCTTCCGAACGCCGTAGTCCCCCCGCAATTCATCACCGACATCATCCAGTCCGCTCAAAAACTCCTGCAGCACGTCAGCATCCTCGTCGTACTCCGGCAAGAGAATGACGTCATCGATTGAGTCGTCTTCATTCAGCTGACGATCATGTTCCACGGCCGTTCCCTCCAGCGTGCAGTATCACTGTACACATGGACTTTGGCAACGGAATTCTTGGGATGCGAAGAGAGGTCGCTGGTGGTTGCGTACCGGCCGGCATGAAGCCGACGGCTCGCCTTACTGTTCCCAGACGCGGATGGTGCGATCGAATGAAGCGGTTGCCAGGCGGCGGCCGTCTTTGGAGAAATCGATCGAATAGATTGCGTTCTCGTGGCCGTTGAGTATCTCGCGGGCTGCGCCGCTTTTTACGTCCCACAGACGTACCGATTCGTCCATACTGCCGGATGCCAGTGTGCGGCCGTCGGGCGAGAAGGCGATGCACTTCACATACTTGTCGTGGCCGGTGAATGTTGCTTTCAGTTCACCGCTGGCGGCATCCCACAGCCTTACGGTTTTGTCGCTGCAGCCGGCGGCGACCTGTTTGCCGTCGGGCGAAAAGGCGACCCCCTGCACTGCCCCCAAATGCCCCTTCAGTGACGTTAGCTGTTTTCCGGTGAGAAGATCCCACAATCGCAGCGTGCCGTCGTTGCTACCCGAGGCGAGCCGTTTGCCGTCGGGTGAAAAGGCGACGGTGTAGATGGCGTCGGAGTGGCCGCTCAGATTCTGCGTCGCCGCGCGTGCGGCCGTATCCCACAGGCGGACCACATTGTCGTATCCGCCGGAAGCAAGCATCTTGCCGTCGGCCGACATTGCCATGCATTCAATGTATTGTTGATGCCCGGTCATCGTCGTCAGTAGTGCGCCGTCCGCAGGGTTCCAGGTTTTCAGCGACTTATCCAGGCTGGCCGAAAATAGCTGTTTGCCGTCGGGCGAAAAGACCACCGTGCAAACACCGTCCCCATGCCCGCGCAGCGTCGCCCGTTCTTCACCAGTTGCGAGGTTCCACAGTTTGATTGTGTTGTCCAAACTCGCCGACGCCAGCGTCTTGCCATCGGGCGAAAACGATGCGTAATAAACGGCGTTGGGATGTCGCAGCGTGAAAATGAGTTTCATTCTTCGACTCTCGACGTTTTCGTTTGGTTATCGTGGAATGATTTGACGCAAAGGCGCGAAGATGCAGAGATTTCGCAAAGGGAAAAAGGGAAGAGAAAATCGGGCACTTCCAAGCGCTGGTTCTTGGTCACTGTTGTTGATGACCAGGAAGCCAGGAAAGCAGGAATTTGAGGACAGTCTGTTTTCCTGCTTTCCTGGCTTCCTAATTCAATTCTAAACGACCAGGTACACTCTTTGGTAATTCTCTGCGATCCTCTGCGCCTTCGCGACTTTGCGTCAGACCATTCTTCAAACCAATTCCGGCAATGGCTGGTAGGCGTTGTGGTCGATGAGGAATCGGGGGCGGCCGTGCAGGTCGTTGATGGTGGCGCTGTTGGTGTCGATGCCCATGTTGCGATAGAGCGAGGCAAAGACTTCCTGGAAATGCACCGGGCGGTCTTTGGCATGTTCGCCCAGGCGGTTGGTTGAGCCGATGACTTGTCCCGCTTGAATGCCGCCGCCGGCCAACAGGCCGCAGGAGACGCGGGGCCAATGATCGCGACCGCCCTTTTTGTTGATTCGTGGTGTGCGACCAAATTCACCCCAGACAATAACCGACACGTCGTCGATCATGCCCCGCTCGGTGAGGTCGTCGATGAGCGCTGTCACCCCTTGATCGAGACGCGGCAAGTGATCGCGGGCGTTCTCGAAGTTGGTGCCGTGCGGACGACCGTGCCAATCCCAACGGCCGTAAGCCAGTGAAACAACCCGCGCGCCGGCTTCTACCAGTCGTCGCGCTGCCAGAAAGTAATCGTTCATCAGCGGGCCGGCATCGCCGTAGCCGGCCGGCACATTGTCGCCGCGACCGTAACGGTCCCGCATCTCTGGGCTTTCCTGTTCGAGATCGAGTGCGTCGGCCAGTCGGCTGGAAGTGAGAATGCCGAACGCCTGTTGCTGATAGGCATCGAGTCCTTCAATCGCACCGCTGGCATCAACATCACGACGGAGGCGGTCGAGTCCCGTCAGTAAACTGCGGCGGTCGGAGAGATGTTCCAGACTGACGCCGTTCAATTCCAGATTGCCAGTGCCATCGGCATTGGGAGCGAACGGCGCATGTGCCTGTCCGGCAAAACCGGCTTGCCCCGTGTCCGACCAACTGCTTGATCTCATTTTTGGTGACAGACTGACGAACGGCGGCATGCCCTCGCGTGCCTGCCCCTGCAATTTGGAGACGGCCGAGCCGAACGATGGCCAACCGCCGACCGGCTGATTTCGAACGGGCCAACCGGTTAGACACTGAAACGCCGCGTGCCGTCCTTCGGAACCGACGATCGAACGGATGATGGCCATGCGGTCCATCATCTGGGCCATGCCGGGAAGATGTTCGCAGATATCGATGCCGGGGACATTGGTTGGGATGGGGGAAAACTCGCCGCGAATTTCAATAGGCGCTTCGGGCTTCAAGTCGAACATGTCCTGATGCGGCGGTCCGCCCGACAGGAAGATCATGATGATCGACTTGTTTGAACGTCCCGTCTCCGACTGCGCTTCGGCCTGCAGCAATTGGCTGAGCGTCAACCCACCCATCGCCAGACCACCGACACGCAAGAACGAGCGCCGCGAAATGCCGTCGCAGAACGTCGAATCTGATTTTCCGCCAATCGTCAACATGAAAGACTCCCCTTTGTCCTTAAACTCGGCAACCCTTCAGCATGAAGTATACCGAAAATTGCTGGAGTTTCCCAACTCAATTGCGAGCAAGGCTTGAGTGGGGAGATAAGGGGAGGGGAGCCAGCGTCGTAAGAAACCCGGTTTTTTCAAAAAACCGGGTTTCTGTGCTTTCCGACTGAATCCTCAAATGCCGGGATAATCGAGCGTGGCGAAATAGTCGTCCAGCGTTTCCGCCCGGCGAATTTGCCGGACTGTGCCGTCTTCCTGCAGCAACAACTCGGCGGAACGGAGTTTGCCGTTGTACTGAAATCCCATCGCGTGTCCGTGGGCGCCGGCATCGTGAACGACGAGCAGATCGCCGCTCTCGATTCGCGGCAATTGGCGGTCGATTGCGAACTTGTCGTTGTTTTCACAAAGCGATCCGACAACATCGACAGTCGTTTCTGCTGGTGCGTGTTCTTTGCCGAGTACCGTCAGGTGATGGTAGGCCCCGTACATGCCGGGCCGCATCAGGTTGGCCATGCAGGCATCGACGCCGACGTAGTCCTTGTAAGTATGCTTCTCGTGGATGGCCGTTGTGACGAGGAAGCCGAACGGGCCGGTCACCATGCGGCCGTTCTCCATCGAGAGTCCCAGCGGATGGAGGTCGGCCGGTTCGATTAATTCCTTGTAAACCGCTTCGACACCGGCACCAACAAATTCGAGATCAACCGGTTCATCGTCCGGCCGGTAGGGAATGCCGATGCCGCCGCCGACATTGACGAACTCCAGCCGAATGTCGAGGCGCTCATGAACTTCGACAGCCAGTTCAAACAACATGCGGGCGGTTTCGACGAACGAATTTGGGTTGAGGTCGTTGGAGACGACCATTGTGTGCAGACCAAATCGGCGAACGCCTTTGTCTTTCAGCGTTTTGTACGCCTCGAATAACTGCTCGCGAGTGACGCCGTATTTTGCCTCTTCCGGTTTGCCGATGATTGCGTTGCCGCCGCGAAGCGGACCGGGGTTGTAACGCAGCGAGATCAACTCAGGTAGACCCGCCGTCTTCTCCAGGAATTCGATGTGGGTGACGTCGTCGAGGTTGATTATCGCCCCCAACTCTTTCGCCTTCACGAAATCTTCTGCCGGCGTATCGTTGGACGAGAACATGATCGCCTCGCCGGTGATGCCGGCCGCCTCGCACAGCAATAGTTCCGCCATGCTGGAACAATCGCCGCCAAATCCTTCCTCATTCAGGATCGATAACAGATGCGGGTTCGGCGTTGCCTTGATGGCAAAGTGCTCCCGAAAGCGATCGCACCACCCGAACGCGGCAATTAACCGTCGCGCATTTTCGCGGATGCCGCGCTCGTCGTAGATATGAAACGGCGTGGGGAATTCGCGAGCAATCTCGCGAATCTTTGCCTCATCAAACGGCAGGCTTTTCTCGACCATCAACAGGAACCTTGAATCAAATATCTCTAGACTGGTTCACAAGCTCCAGCTTGGGAACCGACACTCGCGAAGCTCTGCTTCGCTCAAAGGAACTCAGAGTTTCGACACCCGTGGGTTATTCGCCCCGACGTTTCACTCCAGCCGCACGCGTCTTTCTCTTCTGGGCCGCCAGCCATTCGCAGCCGGCGTGGGCGATGCCTTCGTGGCCTCCCTCGAAGATTGTGACGCGGGCCGGGCCGGCGTGACGACGTAAATGAAGTTGGCGACCGTATGACTTATCGACAACCTGGTCACTCTTCAGCGGCGCTGCGAGTTTTCGCTGTTCCCACAGTTCGGTCATTTCACGCTCCGAAACGAGCGAATGCCTTCCCGCTTTCGCGACAACATTGAACGCCTGCAGTGTGTGCCGCACGGGCACCGAACCGGTGTGTCCGTCGTTGACGCCGGCGTTCAAATCGAGCGGCAGATCTCCTACATGGTGCAGATGGAACAGCGGCGAACGCGCCTTGTACTCGGCATCGACCGCTGCGGATGAACCGGGAGCCCCTCCACAACTGTTGGCAGTCATTCTCGCGTATCCGCCAGGCTTTCCATCCTTCACGTGGAAACGGTACCAGTCGGCCAGATTGCTGATGCCGACCCAAGCCGACGCTGCCGAAAATCGCTGAGGGTAATAGGCAGCCATCAGCATTGTCATGTGTCCGCCGCCCGAAGTTCCCGCCAGATAAACGCGCGATTCGTCCACCTTGAACCGCCGGATGGCATCGTCAATCGCATCGAGCACATCCTGCCGCGCGAGTTCCGAACCGCATGCCTGCGGGCGATTGTTCGGTCCACGGAAGTTCGGGTGAATGTAAATCCAATCGCGCTGGACCGCTTCCTTCATCCAGGCGTCCGCCTTCTGGCGGTAGTCGGCACTCCACGAATGCAGCATGACCAGCAGCGGTCGCGACTGTGTACTTGCCGACTCGGGTACCCAATACTGCGACTTTTGCGGCGTACCGTCGAGCGAACTCGTGATTGTGATTTCCGTCAACGCAGGCAACTCTGCCGCGACGACAGTATCCGCACGCGACAGCGCGCCTGCAAGCATTAACACCAAAATAACAAAACGGACTGTCATGCGTTGATCCTGATTTCCCATCACTTATTGAGACTCAGATAAATAATGTCACTGAAGATCCCACGGGGCGTAGCCCGTGGGCTTTGGAACGCGGTGTTAACGGGCAGAGACAGTGAGACAACTACTTCTGTTTCGGTGTGTCTTCTTTGGCCTTTGCTGGTTTTTCAATGCTGCCCCACATGTGACCGCCCACCTTGCCGTGCTGCCAGGTGCCGGCATAGCGATCACCGTAGAACATGACCCGTGCGGTGAACGTACCCAGTCCCGGTATCGCAAAGTTCGTCATCGTGATGACCGGCGTATCGCCCGCCCACAGCATTTTGAGAGTTATCGGAACCTTGACGTCGTTGTTGCCGTACTTGATTCGCGCGGTGAAAATCCAGTAGTCGGCCCGCCCTTTCAACTTGGCAACGCTATCCAACTCATAACGTTCCGCCCGTGGGGGCTTGCCGTTGTTGCCATCGATTGAGAATGTGCCGATGAGAGCTGATCCGGTCATTTTTTCGGCGAATGCTTTCTCCAAAGCTGCCTTTTCGGCGTCACCCTTCTGGGCCGGTTTTTCGTCTGCCGCCGATGCGACGTTCAATGCGACGGCTGAAACCAGCAGGACGACGAGCATGCGAGAAACAGAAATCATGGCCTATTCTCCTCACGGGAATGTAAACTTACCGATCGAAATATACGCAGATGGGCCGTCATCATATCGGCCTGTTGCCCACAATCTACTTTACAGCGGTGCACGTTCGCCGGGCAAGTCAACGTTGGGCGTCCGCCGTCGTTTCCATGACTTTTGACCCCCTGCCCCTTCACCCCTATAGTTGCGGCATGAATAAGCCGAACCAACCAGACAATCAACCGATTCCCGGTACCCCTCCCGATGATGCAATCGTTGGTCCGGCATTTCGCAAACTGTGCGAGGTCGTGGCGAAGCTCCGTTCTCCGGAAGGATGTCCGTGGGACAGAGTGCAGACACTGGAAACCATCAAGCGGTTCACGCTGGAAGAAACTTACGAACTGCTCGAAGCCATCGACAGCGGCGACGACACCGCGATTGTGGAAGAACTGGGCGACGTGTTGCTGCAGGTGATTCTCGACGCGCAGATCGGAGCCGACGAAACGCGGTTTTCACTTGGTGATGTCATCGAGGGAATCACACACAAACTCATCGAGCGTCATCCACATGTTTTCGGCGACGCCAAAGCCGAAACCGGTGCCGACGTTAAGAAACATTGGGAGAGAATCAAACAGCAGGAAAAGCAGCGAGACTCGGTCCTCGACGGAATTCCGCCGGCGCTGCCGCAATTGGCTCGTGCAGCCAAACTTTGCAGCAAGGCGGCCCGCGTGGGATACGATTTCCCACATCGCGACATGCTGTTCGACAAATTACGCGAAGAGATTGGCGAACTGGCGCAGGAACTTTACGCCGACGGCAACGTTCCGTCGGTGTCCGCCACCGTCGATGCCGAGGTTACCCCCGACGTAGCGGTCGATGATGTCGAGCAACGAAACAGGATTGAAGGGGAACTCGGCGACGTGCTGTTCGTCATCGCCAACATCGCCCGCCGTTGGAAAATCGACCCCGAAGAGGCGCTACGAAAAAGCAATCGCAAATTCGCCCGCCGGTTTCAGTCGATCGAGCAGTCCCTGAAACAGCAGGGCCGCGACATTCGCGACGCCACCCTGCGCGAGATGGAAGACATTTACCAGGAAACAAAGAAACGCGAAGGCGAGCCGCCGGTGTAAACCGGCTGGTAGTTTCGGTCACTTCAACGGATCGACGTTTACGTCCAACAGCGAATAAAAAGATTTCAGCGACGCGATCTCCGTTTTCACACGGTCACTGGCTTCGGTGAACATTACAGAAGTCGGTGCGGCCAATGCCGCCAATTGCAAAACGTCGAACTGTTCCAACAGGCCGAAGCAGAACAGTTCCGGCGCATCGTTAACGCCGAGATCCTGCTCGATGATCTCCTTCAGGCTACCGTACGATTTCCGCAATTCCACTTGTTCCACAGCGGCCGGATTCAACGCAGCAGCGGTCAACGCCATCAGGCTGGTGCGCGGCCCAATCGCGAGGAACCGAACCGGTGAGCCGTGATGCTTCTTCGACCACGCCGCGATGGCGGCCAATTGAGCCGCCTGCACGCCGAGTGGCCGTTTGCCGACGGCCGAGACCAGTAGTCCGAACAGAAAGTCACGTTTGGCGATCTTCGATTCGCCCATGTAAAATGGGTCGATGGCGAGTACGCGATGTCCCGCTTTCAGCAGGGCCTGCGATTCGGCGGCAACGCTTTTTCGGCCCGCGTCGGCGATGAGAATAACCGTCGATTTCGCCTCTTTTTCCGTCAGTTCCGTCGCGGGAACCGTCCAGTCGCCGCCGATGCGAAGACGCCAGTCGATGGCCGTGCCTTCTTCCAATTCCGTCTTCGCGCCTTCGATTGCCTGCACGCCGTACTCATCCAGCCGCAACAACTCGGCCAACACCTTTCGCCGTTCTGCTTGCCATTTTTGAATCGTATTCGCATCCTTTGGCAACGCCGCATTGTGCGGCAGAGTCTTGCTGAGCGACAACGCCAAGGTGTGAAAGTCGGCATTCTCTTCCGGTAGCTTGACCAGCAGGTCGGCTTTCGATTTCAACTCGTCTTTCGACACAATTTCCGTCGCATCAAACGACTCCTCGCCCGCGAAGAAATGATCGCCGATCATGCGGTAGAGTTGTTGCCGATTGTCGAGACCGAAGTTATGCGTGCCTGGATCTTCGTTGATGTGTGACCTGAGATTCTTCTCCTTGCCGTACAGTGCAAAAATCGGCGCGGCAGCCTGCATCAACGGCTCCAACGCATGATCGGCGCGGAAGCAACAGTTATCTTCCGCGTTGAACGTCAACAGCGTCGGCTGCGGTGCGCGCATGGCCGTCAGTTGTGAATAGTCGGCGGTGATTCCCAAATCGACGGGCGTCTGCTCCGAATCGCCCAGGTCGGAGAAATAACGGGCGCGGGTCCGAAAGCTGGAATAACCGGCCACCGGGTTCGACAGCGTCACCCGCGTATCGAGCGCGCTAATAAAGATTGTCTGCCATCCACCTCCCGACAGCCCGGTCACCGCAACACGTTTCGCGTCAGCATGTTCGTGATCCAGCAGAATGTCGATGCCCCGTTTCATCGCCAGATAATGCGTGGCGATGCCGCTGGTACCGCACAGGTCAATCTGATTCATCCGGTAATGGCCAAAACCGTCTGTGTATAATTGCCCCATGCCCATCCACTCCAGATTGAGGGCCAGCATGCCGCGTTTTGCCTGGTTGATGCACCGTAGCTGCTTGTTTTCGCCCGCTTTGCCGAACTCGCGGCCGTGACCGTTGACGTTCAACACCACCGGCACTTTGCCGGTTAGATTGTCCGGTTCGTATAACAGCGCGGGAATCCACAACCCCGGCAGCGATTCGTACCGCAGTTTGCGAATGCGGTATCCCGGTCCGCCCGGCAGCGTTTCCATCCATTCGATTTTCGTCTTCGCGTCGCGCCAGCCTGCGGCTTCGCCGCGATAGACAACGCGGTCCAGCGTCTCCTGCCGCATGCGGTTGGCGTGCTTCTCCCAGTCGGCGACGTCTTTCACCTGCGGCATGGGAAGCACCCGCGATTCGGTAAACTCCTGCACTTCCTGCAGCGGCAGGTTGGGATCGATGATGCGTTTGGAGAGCACCGTTTCCAACTCGTCCGTTTCGCCCGCCAGTAGCGTGGACGCAACCAACACAACGAACGGCACAACGAAAAATCGAATCGGCTTCCGCATCATCAGTCTTCTCCTGGTTTGGCAGACAACCGCGCCAGCGCGCAGTTAATGTCACATCTCGACTTCAGCCTACCGCGAGGAATGACGAAAATCGAGTAGACCGCGAATATGGCTTGCCGTTTACCGGACCGCAAGACCGCGTGGTGCCATCACCGCTTGCATGTTATGATTGACCTACTGTCAGCCTGAACCGGTTTTCTCACCAACTGACCATTACTCACGGCACCGACATGTTCAGTATCCTCGATCATCAACAGTCGTTGTGCGACGGAATCACACGGCGGCAGGCGCTGCGCGTCGGCAGTATCGGTCTGGGCGGTTTGTCGCTGCCAAGAGTGCTGCAGGCGGCCGAGTCTCGCGGCAGTGATGCCGCCCATCCGGTTCGCGCGAAATCGGTCATTCTCTTCTGGCTGACCGGCGGCGTTCCGCAGCATGATACGTGGGACCCCAAACCGGAAGGTCCGTCGCCCTCTCGTTCGGAATTTGGCACGATTGCCACCCGCACGCCGGGATTGAATGTCGGCGCGCTGATGCCGCGCACAGCCCAATTGACCGATCGGATTGCCGTCATTCGATCAATGCACACCGGCGACAACTCGCACTCGTCGAGCGGCTACCAGATGTTGACGGGGATTCCACATATTCCGTTGAGCCGGGAAAACGCACTGCCCGGTGCGCCCAATGACTGGCCTTCGGTGGGAGCACTGCTTCGCACGCAACGGCAGGACCGCGACGGACTGCCGGCGGCCATCACATTGCCGCGGCACATTGCCAACGTGGGAGAAAAATTGTGGCCGGGACAGGACGGCGGATTCCTCGGCCGCAAGTTTGATCCCTGGTTGCTGACCTGTGACCCATCGACTCCCAACTTTCAGATTCCGGATCTCTCCCTTCCGAAGGACGTGTCACAATTGCGGCTTGATCGCCGGCTGTCGTTACTGAAACAAGTCAACGGTGAACTCGATCACCTCGAACGGCACGCGGCAGCAGGGAAGTTCGATCTGCGGACGCAACAGGCAATCAGCTTGTTGACCGGCCAACGAGCACGGAACGCATTTGATCTCTCGCAAGAAACACCGGCAATGCGGGAACGCTACGGGAAGTCGAAGTTTGCCCAGAGTGTGTTGCTCGCGCGGCGGCTCGTTGAGGCGGGGACTTCGCTCGTGCAGGTCAACTGGCAGCGCATTGAAGGTAAGGAAAATCACGGCAGTTGGGATACGCATCTCAAACATCACGAGTCGCTCAAGGGCTGGCTGATGCCGATCATGGATCGGTCCTACTCGGCACTCATCGAAGACCTCGAAGAACGCGGCTTGCTCGATGAAACGCTGATCGCCTGGGTCGGCGAATTCGGACACACACCGAAGATCAATGCCCGCGCCGGTCGCGATCATTGGGGAAGCGCGTTTTCCATTGCCCTTGCCGGCGGCGGCATCAAGGGGGGAATCGTCCACGGGGCCACCGATGCGCAAGCCGGTCAAGTCGTCTCAGATCGGGTCGCGCCGAGTGATTATGTGGCAACCGTGTTACACTGCATGGGAATCCGACCGGAGACAATTATTTACGACACGCAGTCCCGCCCCCTTCCACTCAGCCGCGGCCAGATTCTCGACAGTCTGGTGGTTTGAATCCCGCAGAGTCGAACCCTGCAGTATGCGTCCTCACCGAGACAGCACCCGATTGTCCCACTGCATCGGCGTCGCTTCAATATCTTCCCGCCGTCGGCGCATGCTAGAATAGATTCGCTGTTGCCAGATTCCGCTGGGTGACGCGAGATTCAATATCAGGAGACGATATGTTGACGAACTCACTGAGTCGCCGGAATTTTGTCAGCCTGTCGATGGGCGGATTGGCGGGGTTGGGAATTGCCCCCGCATTGGCTGCCGCCGTGAAGCAGCAAGCGGCGAACAGTGCGGCGAAAAATGTGTTGGTGATCTTTGAACAAGGCGGCGTCTCGCACACCGATACCTGGGACCCAAAGCCAAACGCCAACCCGGTCCATCGCAGCCCGTTCAAGACCATCGACACCAACGTTCCGGGAATGCAATTCACCGAGTTGCTTTCTCGAACTGCAAAACTTGCTGACAAAATTTCGGTCGTCCGCTGCATGCGACAACCGAAACCGAACATCGGCAATTCACATCCACTCGGTTCGCAGTATCTGTTTTCGGGAGCCGACCCGACGGGGCCGGTTGAAATTCCGGACATCGGCAGTGTCGTCTCACACGAAAAAGGAACCGCGGCCCCGCATCTGCCCGCCTATGTCTTCGAGGGAAGTGGCGAGCAATCGAAGATGACGCGGCTCGGTTTTCTGTCGGCCAGCCACAAGGCGTATCAAATTCGTCACGGCAAAGTCTCGGGGCTGAAGCTGGAAGGAATCACAAAGGACCGTTTGCACGGCCGCCGCAAATTGCTGGCGAATCTGAACATCGGCCTAACCGGAGCCGCTCGGCCGGAAGTGCGGGCGATGGAAAGTTTCGCCGCGCAGGCCGAAGACATGCTCACCAATCCGAAAACGTTGGCCGCGTTCGATGTTGAGAGCGAACCTGATCACATTAAGAAGCTGTATCATCCCGACGAAGACAACCGCCGACATCGCGGCAACATGTACATGCTGGGACGCAAGCTGATCGAATCGGGCGTGCGGTTCGTCACCATCAACACACAATGGCCATCCAATGGCAAACTGTGGCCCGGTGGCGGGAACATGAACTGGGATCATCACGACGCGATCTACTCCAAGGGGAATACGAACATCAAAGGAGGCGGCGCCGGCGCCGGACGTTTCGGCATTGGAACCTGGCCGATGATGCCAAGCACCGACTGGGCGTTTTCCGGTTTGATTGCCGACATGGATCAACGCGGCCTGCTCGATGAATGCCTCGTCTGCTTTGTCACTGAGTTCGGCCGCACGCCGAAGGTCAACGAACGAGAAGGCCGCGATCACTGGGTGCATGCATTCTCATTTGCATTTGCCGGCGCCGGCGTTCCCGGCGGGCAAATTGTCGGCCAGACTGATTCCGACGGCGCCTACGTCACCAGCCCAACGGCATACACGATTGAAGATTACGGCGCGACCGTGTTCACAAAGCTGGGCATCGACGTCAACGAGCCAATTTACACACCCGAAGACCGACCAATATTTCTTTCCAAAGGCGGCCGGCCGATCAATGAATTGTTTTCGTGAACATGTTATTCAAGCCCAGTTTATTTATCACACGCCTCAAAGCCCTTGGGTTGCGGCCCGAGGGACCGAACAGCTTCACCAAACATCTTCAAAATCAAGAATAGAGCTGCGATGCGATTTCCGATTTTGTTCATCCTGATTTCGTTGACGTCGGCTGTCTCTGTCGCTGCGGCAGAAAAGCCACTGAAGCGACTGGATGTCACGCCAAAAACCGTCAGCCTGTCCGGTCCACGCGGCGGCGTGCAGTTGCTGGTGAGCGGCATTCACGCCAACGGCCACGCACGTGATTTGACTCGCGACTGCCAATTCAAGGTGACGGGGCCGGCACGTATTGAAAACGGCTACGTCGTTCCCACCGGCAACGGATCGGGATCAATTGTTGTTTCCATCGGATCGATGCGACAGACAATTCCATTCAAAGTGGAGCGTTTTGATCGGCCGCTGCCGATTTCGTTTCGTTGGGAAGCCTTGGCCGTACTGACCAAACAGGGATGCAACAGCGGATCGTGCCACGGCAAACCAAACGGTCGCGGCTCGCTCGAACTTTCTCTGAATGCATTTGATCCCCGGCTGGATGAACGAAGTCTCATTCGTGGAGCGTTCGTCCGTTTCACGCACCCTGTCGAGCCGGCTGAAAGTTTGTTGCTGAAGAAGCCGACGTTGCGCGTGCCACACGGGGGTGGAAAACGCTTGCGCAAAGACCGCGAATCGTATGCAATCCTCAAACAGTGGATTGCCGAAGGCTGTCGCCCCGAACAGCGGGATGGGCCTCAATGCGTGAAGGTGGAAGTCACGCCAAATGATGGGCGGGTCATTCGACTTGGACCGGCAAGTGAGAACCAGGCGGCCGATGCCGCTCAACAGCAGGTTCGCGTGACGGCTCATTTCTCCGACGGCAGTATTCGCGACGTGACACGGATCGCGACGTTCAGCGTTTCGAATGACAGTGTGGCAACCGTCGATGCCAACGGCTTGGTAACCGGGCTGGATCGCGGACAAACAGCCGTCGTCGTTCGCTATCTGGACGACATCGTTTCTGTTTACCTGACGGTCGTTCGCGACATCTCGGGTTTCGTCTGGGTGAAGCCTGCGGAGAACGGTTACGTCGATCAACTGGTTCACGCGAAGTTGCGGCAACTACAATATTTGCCGTCCGGAAATTGTGACGATGCCACGTTCATTCGACGGTTGTCGTTGGACGTGCGTGGACTTCTGCCGTCGATGGAAGAAACCGAGGAGTTCCTGGCCGACAAGAAAACGGACAAGCGTCGCCGGTTGATTGATCGATTTCTCGACTCGCGCGAATTCGCCCGGTTCTGGGGCCTGAGGTTGGCCGACCTGTTGCGAATCAATCGTGAGACTCTCTCTGAAGAACGGGCTGCGGATTACAGCCGTTGGGTGTTCGAGACGGTCGAGCAAAATATGCGGTACGATCAATTCGTGCGGGAATTACTGACCGCCACCGGAAAGACGGCGGACGTGCAGGCGGCCAATTTCTTTCGCACGACGAACGAAACGAAGATGGTGGCGGAAACGGTTGCCCAGTTGTTCATGGGATCGCGTCTGAAGTGCGCCCAATGCCACAATCACCCGTACGAAAGTTGGACACAGGACAACTATTACCAGATCGCCTCGGTGTTTCATGGGATCGATCGGAAGCAACTCGAAGTTCCCAAGGGAGCGAAGAAGCGAAAACCGAATCAACGTGAAGTTGGAATGTTCATCGGAATGACAGCGGGACGTGGCATGAGCAACCCACGAACCGGCGTCCCTCAAAAGCCGTGGCCGATCGACGTCGAAAGAAAGCCAAACCAAGACCGCCGGACGGCATTTGTCGAATGGTTAACGGCACCGAACAACCCTTTCTTCTCTCGCGTAGCCGTGAATCGAATTTGGGCGCATCTTCTCGGCCGGGGACTTGTTGAACCGATCGACGATTTCCGCTCGTCCAATCCAGCGGTCAATGTGGAATTGCTCGATGCCCTCGCAGCAGATTTTCAGAAATCCGGTTTCGACCGCAAACACATCATGCGAGTCATCCTCAATAGCCGAACCTATCAGCGAAGTTCAGACACGAATCAATTCAACGAGACCGACGAGAATCTGTTGTCGCACGCCCGTGTCCGGTTACTGACGGCCGAGCAGCTGCAGGATGCCGTCTTCCGATTGTGCGACGGGCCGCAAAGGTTTGCGGAATTTGAACATGAACTGGCTGCAGCCGACAAACTGCTGGCAACAACACTGAAAGAAAACCAGGAAGACCAAGATGCCGCTGCGGTTGTGAAGTCGAAGCAACAACGCGACGCAGCCCGCGCTCGGTTGAACTCTTATTACATGACGCAGCAGCCTTATCCACAACTGACGTCGTTCTTGTCTGCGTTCGGTCAGCCGCCGCGCAAGACCGCCTGTGCCTGCGAACGCCGCGAAGAAGCGAATCTGGACCAGGCATTACAGTTGATGAACAGCGGCTTGATCCGTGATCGCGTTGGCCGGGCCGCGGACCGCTTCGGGAAATTGCCAAACGAGCAATTCATTCGTGAGTTGTATCTGGCAGCCGTCAGCCGTCGCCCCAGTGACGCCGAGCGAAAAACGATTTCGGATTATCTGAAGGCCGGTGCTGATCGCGGCAAGGCTTTCGAAGATGTGATCTGGGCGATCATCAACACGAACGAATTCATGTTTCAGCATTAACAACAGATTGAAGTCAATCCATGCAACGAATGCTTTTCATATTGTTATTGCTGCCTTCGCAGTCAGTGATTGCCGAAGAGATCAGTTTCAAGGAACAGATCGCGCCGATTCTCGTGCGGCGATGTCTCGGTTGCCACGACAATCGCAAGACCGAGGGGCGGTATGCGCTGCATACATTCGAGCAGTTACTGAAAAAAGGCGACAGCGGCGAGGCGCCCATCGTCGCTGGAAAGCCGGATCAAAGTTTTCTGCTGCAGAAGCTGGTGGACGAGGATGAATTCACCCGCATGCCGCAGGAAGACGATCCGCTGAGCAAGACAGAAATCGCCCTGTTCAAGCAGTGGATCTCACAGGGGGCAAACTTCGACGGGCCGAGCAAAACGAATCGGTTGATCACATTGCTACCACCGCGACAACATCCACAGCCACCAGAGAACTATCGAACGTCGGTACCGGTGTTCGCCGTGCGGTTTTCTCCCGACGGAAAGTTGCTATACACGGGCGGCGTTCATGAATTGCTGGTATGGAGTGTGGCGACAGGAACGTTGCGGGACCGCATCCCCGGTTTGCCGCAACGAATTCACGCCATCCGTTTCAGTCCCGACGGCAACAGGGTTATTGTCGGCGGGGGCGCGCCGGGCGATTACGGTGAAATTCGGTCGATCGATCTGCGAAGTAAACAGGTTCGGCTCATCGCCGCTTGGGAAGACGTTGTTCTCGACCTCGCATTGACCAACGACGGCAAGCGGGTTGTTGCCGGCGGTGCCGATCATTCCGTGCGAGCTTACGACCTGGCAACCGGCCGGGAATCATGGCGAACGCAGCAACACGTCGACTGGGTGACGGCCCTCGACATCACCGACTATCGTTTCGCCGAAGAACACGTCCCCAACAACGACGCTTCCGGCTTCTTTACGTTCAACGAACACGAACAGGCAAGTGGCTCCCACGTTCGACAACACTGGCAGTTCCCCGGCAAACATTACATCGTCCGCGAAGCGAACTGGGAGCTTGAAGTCGGAGAAGCCGAGACCGTCTCGTTGACGAAGATCACGATCACCGGCATCGGAAAAACTTACAAAGTGAAACGCGAAGCAATCGACGCCAAGAGCCTGCCGGAGCATGCGGCGGCGATTGAACACCTCAAGTCTCTCCACAAGACGTGGGGAACAAACATGGTGGGAACGCCTTTCGTCGTTTCGTCGTCGAGTGATCGCACGGTGAAGGTGTTTGCTCTCGATTCCGGCAATTTATTCACGACATACAAAGGCCATCGCCGAGAGTACGGACCGCTGAAGGGGTTACACCGCGTGTTCGGCATTCAAGCGGAACCGGGAACGCGCCGCGTGTGGTCGGGCGGCGAGGGACATCATTTTCATGGCTGGAATCCGGTGACGGTTCGTGACGAGGACGGAACGGCCGCCGACATGGAAGCGAGATTTGCCAAGGAATATTCGGTCGATCACATCCGCCACGATTTCGGCGACGCCGTGTTCGCGTTGGTTCGATCGGGATCGGAACTCTTCGCAGCGGCTGCCGACGGTCAGGTAAAGAACTATGCAATCGGGTCTCCGGCAGCGAAGTTTGATTTGAACCGAGTATCGACACTCAACACCTATACCGGCCAACGTGACTTTCTATTCGCACTCGATGTGAACGAATCCGGCCGCCGAATTGCGACGGCCGGATTCACCGGCGATGTCGTCATCTGGGATCTGGAAAAGACGGAACCAATCGGTCGCTTCATCGCATCGCCCGGTGTTGAACGGCCGCGATTACAAAGTGCAGTTGGCGACCGATGATCGGCTGCAGTTTTGTCGTGAGGTGACACCACATCCGCCCATCGGAGACGGCGTTATGCATTTTGTGGAGTACCTGGAAAAAAGCCTGCCCTACGTGCTGCCGGCATTGTTGGCTGCCGCGGGTTGCGCGTTGGTGTTCCTCCTGGTGCAGTGGATGCTGGCGGCCCGCCGAAAGGAAATCGATCCGGGCCGCAACGTTCGCCGGCAACTTGTTCGCCTGCTGCTGACGGCGATCGTTCTCGCTTCCGTCGTGCTCATCATGTCGTTCATCAAACAGACACGAGAGTCGGCGACCGTGCTGGCCGGGCTGCTGGGAATCGTTTTTAGTGCGGCCATTACAATTTCTTCGGCGACCTTCATATCCAACGCGATGGCCGGGCTGATGCTGCGGGCCGTGCGAAACTTCCGTGTCGGCGATTACGTCCGTGTGGGTGATCACTTTGGCCGAGTCTCCGAGCGCGGCCTGTTTCACGTCGAATTACAAACCGAAGATCGCGATCTGGCGACTTTGCCCAACTTGTATCTTGTTTCCAAGCCGGTAACGGTCGTCCGCGCTTCCGGAACGATCGTATCGACCACCGTTTCTCTGGGATACGACGAGTCGCACGTCAAAGTTGAGGCGGCGCTACAAGAGGCGGCAATCGCTGCGGCGCTCGAAGAGCCGTTCGTTTACATCCTGGAGCTGGGCGACTATTCGATTACCTATCGAATCGCCGGCTTCCTGCCGGAAGTCAAACGGTTGCTCAGCGCGCGATCTCGTCTGCGCACATGCGTGCTCGATGCGCTGCATGCGGCGGATGTCGAAATCGTTTCCCCAATGTTCATGAATCAACGCCAGCTCTCACAAACAGCAGTCGCCCCTGCATCCAAAGTCGTATCCGCGACAACAGTCTCAAGTGAGGAAGCGACGCCGGAAGATATCATGTTCGACAAGGCCGAACGCGCCGAACAGCTTGAGTCGCACGGCAAGCTGAGCGAGGACATTACAAACCTCGAAAGTCAACTTGCGGCCACTGATGAAGCGAAGCGAAAGGAATTGGAATCGACACTCAAGCAACTCCGCGGGCAACGCGATGCCGTCGATCAAAGTCTGGCCGATTCGGTTCCGCAGGAAGAAGAGCGAGAATAATGCGGCCAGCCCACAATGTTGAGCCGACCGTCATCTCCCCGTCAATGACACGTCAATTCTTTCGCACGTACGCGTAGTAGGCGCCGTAAACGGTGCCGTCTTCGGTGATGAAGCGGGCCGACAGTCGCGTCCGTCCGGCTTTCAGTGGCAGCTTGAAAGTCACATCGTGTGTCCCGGGACTGATCGAGTTTGAAACGACCTTCTGACCACCAATTTCGATTTCGGCTTTGACGATGCGAAGCGCCTTGCCCGGACGCGCCCGGTAGGGTGTCACTCCCGGCACGTTCGCTCCCGGTTTCAGGGCGGCATCGAGTGTCTTTTCCGTTTCCTTCGCCCAGCGACGAATCTCGATTTCGTAGTCGCCGTCGGCGACAACTTTGACGTTCCAGAAACCGGTGTTCTTGGCGCCGGTTAATGCGCTACGAACGTGAGCCTGATTCCACGGCGTTGAACCGGTCGTGATCCAGTCGTGGCAGGTGAGCGTTGTCGGGTTCTGCGCCGGATGTCCGAGGTAAATGGCCGCATCCTGTTTGAACGTCGGCAGCAGTTCCTGCCACCAGGCATCGTAGAAGTCTGTCAGCCGTCCGACGACTTTGGGATGCGCGGTTGCGACGTCTTTCTTCTGGCCCGGATCGGCTTGCATGTCGAACAACTGCTTGCCGTTAATCAATCGCCAACGTGAGGTCATCACGGAACTCTTCCGCCACTTGATCGGATCTTTCACACGCTGCGAATCCGTCACCAGAATACGATCCGGCCACCTTTCCTCTTCGACGCCGCGCAGCAGCGTGGCGATACTGATCCCGTCGAACTTGACGTCCTTGGGCGCATCGATGTCACACAAATCAATCAGTGTCGGCACCACATCGACGTGCGCGGTAATCGGTTCGACATCTCGACCGCCGGTGAGACCACCTTTCGGCCAATAAACGAAAAACGGCACACGGTGTCCGCCGTCAAATTCGCTGCCCTTCTTGCCCCGCATTCCGGCGTTGAAAACGCGGTCGCCGCTCGACGTGCCGTTGTCGGTGGTGAAGATGAAAATTGTGTTTTCGGTGAGACCTTCGTCATCGAGAAACTTTCGCAGCGCGCCGACGTTGTGATCGATATTGGCAATCATTCCGAAGAAGTTCTTCACACCGACGTTGAGTTTGCCGTAGGGTTTGCTGAAATCCTCCGGCGAGTGCATCGGCCCGTGTGGCGCGTTTGTGACGATGTACGTGAAGAACGGTTTCCCGGCTTCCTTTTGTGTCTTGATGAACTTCTTTGCGTAGTCAAAGAAGACATCGCTGCAGAATCCCTTGACCGGTTCCGGCTTCGAATTGTGAAAGTAACTTCCGTCGAAGTAGGCGTTGTCCCAGTAGTCGGGCGTCTGACCGACTCCACCGCCGCCATGCCTCAGCACCTCGGTGAAGCCACGATCTTCGGGCCGGAATGGGTAATTGTCGCCCAGATGCCACTTGCCGAACATGCCGGTTGCGTATCCACCATCTTTGAAGATCTGCCCGACTGTCACTTCGTTTTCGCGGAGCATCGAACGGCCCATAATTGTATGCCACACGCCGGTCCGGTTCGTCCAGTGTCCGGTCAGCAGCGCACTTCGTGTCGGCGAACAAGTCGGCGAAACATGGTAGTCTTTCAGCCGAACCGACTCGGCATGCAGCCGGTCGATATTCGGCGTTTTGAGAACCGGGTTTCCGTGGCAACCGAGATCGCCGTAACCCTGGTCATCAGTCATAACGAGGACGACGTTTGGTTTTGCAGCCAACGCCACGTGATATGTCGAGGCCAGCACAATCGCGGCCAGCAGAATGTTTTTCATCGGGTGTTTCCTCGTGGAATAGAATCGTATTGGCTCGATCTCGTGGTGGTTTGATCTCGCGCTGATAGTACGCCAAATCCAACGGGATAAAAACTGTCTTGTCAATTTTCCGAGCGAACTGAACGATACAGCAGAGCAGAAGTGGGGCAATTCATAATTCAATAGTCGAAAGCCGACTGCGCAAGGAGTATTATTCGAGATAGCCGGTTCGTACCGAAAAGCGTGACACTCAGGCGCCGAACGCCGAACGCTTGCGATCTGGTGCGAAGTCGCTCCGTAGCGGAGGCCTGGCTTATGATTTTGCAAATCGCCGATGTTGCCTGGCTGGTTGTGTGCGCGGCGCTGGTGTTCCTGATGCAGGCAGGTTTCTTGTGTCTCGAATCCGGTATGACGCGATCGAAGAACAGCATCAACGTCGCGCTGAAGAACGTTGCCGACTTTGGAATCTCCGTCGTTCTCTTTTGGGGAATTGGGTTCGGCCTGATGTTCGGCGCGTCGCAAAACGGGTGGCTGGGGACGACACACTTCTTTGTCTCATTCAACGGCGGTGAGCCATCACTGGCAGCATTCTTTCTGTTTCAGGCCATGTTCTGTGGAACGGCGACGACGATCGTTTCGGGGGCCGTCGCAGAACGGATGCGATTTTCCGGCTATCTGGTTGTTGCAGTCTTGTTGTCGGCTCTTGTCTACACACTCTTTGGTCACTGGGCATGGGCGAGCGTTTTCAACGGCCGAGGAGGGTGGTTGCAGCAGCGCGGATTTGTTGATTTCGCCGGCTCCACTGTCGTTCACAGTGTCGGTGGATGGGTGGCATTGGCCGCAGCTTTGGTCATCGGTCCTCGCCGCGGCAAATTCGGCGCCGACGGAACGCCTCGGAGATTTGGACGACAGAACGTCCCCATGGCAAGCCTGGGAGTGCTGCTGCTGTGGATTGGTTGGTTCGGCTTCAACGGTGGCAGCACGTTCCACATGAACGATCAAGTCCCTTCCATCATCGCGAACACAACACTTGGTGGAGCGGCCGGAATGGTCTCTGCATTAGCTCTTGCCTGGTGGAAATACGGACGTCCCGATGCGAATGCTGTATTGAACGGCGCTTTGGCCGGGCTGGTTTCAGTCACGGCGAATTGTCATGCAATCGAAGCCCCGGCCGCAATTCTGATCGGTGGGATTGGCGGGGCGGTCATGTTAATCACGGCATCGTTGCTGGAACGGTTTCAAATCGATGATGTTGTGGGTGCGATACCGGTGCACGTTGGTGCCGGTGTGTGGGGGACGGTTGCCGTCGCATTATTTGCAGACCTGAACTCTCTTGGCACAGGTCTTACGCGACCTGCTCAACTCGGATCGCAATTACTCGGCGTTGCCGTCTGTTGCTGCTGGGCGTTTGGAGTCTCCTATGTCACGTTGAAATTGATCGACCGGCGGTTCCCGTTGCGAGTTTCGGCCGAGGACGAAGAGAAGGGACTGAATGTTGCCGAGCATGGCGAATCGACCGAGTTATTCGATCTGCTGACCACGATGAATCTGCAAACGCGAGCCGGCAATTGGAATTTGCGCGTTCCAGTCGAGCCGTTCACCGAAGTTGGCGAGATCGCCGTGATGTACAATCAGGTTCTGGATTCGCTGAGTCGCGCGTCCGAGGAGAAGCAAAAGTACGCCGAGAAGCTGGAGCGTTCCAACCAGGACCTAACAGATTTCGCGTTCATTGCCTCGCACGACCTGCATGCACCGCTGCGACGAGTGCGAAGTTTCTGCAACCTGTTGCAACAACGATATCGCGAGACGCTGGACGAAGAGGCCAAGGAGTTCATGGACATCATCGTCAGCGAAGCCGACGCGATGCAGGTTCTCATCGATGATTTGTTGAACTTTTCACGCGTAACATCGCACGGCAAACCGATCGCGAGTACCGACAGTGAGCAGGTGTTCGATAGCACGCTGCAACGTCTGCATGCGACGATTCACGAAAGCGAAGCACAAATAACCCACGGACCATTACCCACGGTGCATGCCGACACCACACAACTGGGCCAGCTATTCCAGAACCTGTTGAGCAACGCAATCAAATATTGTCGCGGGCAGCCAAGAGTTCACGTTTCGGCAACCAGCCAAAACGGTGAGATCGTATTCTCGGTGCGTGACAACGGAATCGGCGTTCCCCCGGAACACGCGGAAGACATTTTCTTCATGCTGAAACGGTTGCATAGCGCCGACGAATATCCCGGAACCGGTGTCGGGCTTGCCATCTGCAAACGAATCATCGAGCGCCACGGCGGCCGCATCTGGATCGATTCGATGCACGAACAGGGAAGCGAATTCTTCTTTACGATGCCAATCGTCGAGTGACGACTTTTTCAGTCAATGTGGGGTGCGTCCGAGCGCAGCGGCAGACGCACCGCGATGATGCGCAGTCCGGCGAACTACCACCCCACGTGACGTTTGCGCCACAGTGGCGTTCGAACAGAGATGCTCTATACTCACGTTCTCAATCGTGGCGGACGAGGCGCCCGCAGTCCAGCAGATTTCGACGATTTCGTTTCCGAATAACGTTCGCACGTTATTCGGAATTGGTCCTGATAAACATTAGTTATCCGACTGAATCATGGCTGACTCCGACGCATCATCAATTGATTCTCAACCAGTGGCGTGTCCATGCTGCGGTTATGCCACCCTCGACGAACGCGGTGGATGGGAAATTTGTGACATCTGCTGGTGGGAGGATGACGGGCAGGACAACCACAACGCAACAATGGTTGCAGGTGGGCCAAACGCCAACGTTTCACTCGCTCGCGCTCGGTTGAACTTCATTACCGACGGCATCTTCCACCCCGAACGGGTCGATCTACGTAAACAGCAGGTCCCGACGGACGGCATCGATCAGCTACGAACATTTACCTACTCATCCGATACTCAAACACTAGCCGAGAGTGGCACGGATTGGTCCGTGTTGCTCGCGCAACTGGATGACGATTCGGCAACGTCCTTCTTTGCTTCCGGTGATGGCGTGGTATACCGACGTCGTTATCTTGATACGGTGATGCTGCCCGGCGTTATTGACATCGTTGAATGGAGCGCGAAATTAGCACAATGGATATACCGCTTAAATGATGCAGACGGTCGCCCTGTTGCCAAGACCTTCACTGCGACTGATCTCGAACACGACACACCGAAACACGTCGGATAACAAAACGCTCAACCTGATCCGGTGCTGGCGGGTGGGTTAGCTTGGTCGTTGCCGTCCCCCCAACGCCGCATCTTCAGGCACCGGCGCAACGAGCGATGTTGTGAACGGTTACAGGCCGCAGCCTCAAATCATCTTCGTGATGTGATAGTGGCGGTCCTCGGAAATCTCGACTTCCGCGAGGCTGCCCGCTCTTTCGATCATGCGTCGGCAGTCGGCATTCATGTTTCGCAGCAGCAAACACTTGCCCTCCTGGCGATAGCGTTCGGCGAGTTTGCTGATCGCTTCCATCGCCGATTGATCGTAGACGCGTGAGAAGTAGAAATCGATGGCGACGACCGGGGGATCGCCAGTCGGGTCGGTCAGCTCGCGAAAACTGCTGACGGAGGCAAAGAAGAGGGGGCCGTGAAGCTGGTACACCTTCTTGTCATCCTCGAAGTGGATGTCGGCCATGATGTGTGTCGCATGATGCCACGCGAAGAGCAACGCTTGAACGACGATGCCCAGCAGGACAGCAATCGCCAAGTTGTGAAACAGGACCGTGTAACCGGCCACCAGAACCATCACCAACACATCGCTGAGCGGGACCTTGTTCCAGGTGTGCAGCGTGCTCCATTCAAACGTGCCAATCACAACCATGAACATCACGCCCACCAGAGTTGCAATGGGAACCATCGAGATGACAGGTTTCAGCAGGACCACCATCACCATCAGCCCCACGGCAGCGACGATGCCCGAAAGCCGACCACGTCCGCCGGAATTGACGTTAATGAGAGACTGTCCGATCATTGCGCAGCCTCCCATGCCTCCGAAGAGTCCGCAGACGATATTGGCAGCCCCCTGCCCGATGCACTCACGATTTCCGTTGCCGCGGGTTTCGGTAATTTCATCGATCAACGTCAACGTCATCAACGATTCGATCAGTCCCACGCCGGCGAGAATCAGCGAAAAGGGAAGAATGATCGAAAGTGTCTCCCAGGTGAGCGGGGCGAGCACGTATCGGGAATCGAGAAAGAACAGCATGGGCAACGGTTCTTCAGCGGACTTCACCGAACCGACGGCGGCGTTGATCTGGTCCTGACTCAATGCCGAACTGCCGTTGCTTTGGGCGTCTGTCGCAGCAGTTTGAACGGCCTTTGCCCTCAGGTTGTTCATCACGAGGTCATCGACAGTTTGAACGACATTCGTCTGCCCGGATGGAATCCAGTTTTGAGGGGCGAACTTGTTGATGCCCACCGCAATCACCGACACCATCAGAATTGCCGCCAGCGAACTCGGGACGGCTTTGGTCAGTTTGGGGAGCAAGACAATGGTCGCCATAGTCAACGCGACCAGGCCGAACATAATCATCAGCGGAATGTTCTGCAGAAACGTCATCGTGCCGTCGGTCCCCAGAGTCTTGAAACTTCCAATCTGGGCCAGTCCGATGACAATGGCCAACCCATTGACGAACCCCAGCATGACCGGATGCGGGACCAGCCGGATCAATTTCCCCAACCGCAGGACGCCGACGGTAATCTGCAGCAGTCCGCACAGAATGACGGCCGGGAAGAGATATTCGATGCCATGCAAGGCCACGAGCGAAACGATTACGACCGCCATTGCCCCGGTTGCCCCGGAGATCATTCCCGGCCGACCGCCCGTGAGTGAGCTGATCAAGCCGATAAAGAAGGCAGAATACAAACCCACTGTGGGCGGGATACCGGCGACGAAAGCAAATGCGACGGCTTCGGGAACCAACGCCAACGCGACCGTCAATCCTGACAGAACATCATCCTTGACCGAAGCGGTGTGCTTCGAAAAAAACTGTAACATCAATACTCCAATAAAAGTTCTCGACGCAAAATAAATTGCTCCGCACCGATCCGCAGGACGAACGGAGTCGTCTGCGAACGCACGGCGCCGTCTCTGAAAAATGGGCACTGTTTGAACAACGAGCACTATGTGAACATAGCGCTCGAGTGCGGAAGCGGGTCTGTCAATCGGGCTTGCGATCTTGCAATTCCACGATCACAGCAGGCCAAACAACACAACCAATATGCCGTTTGAGCCGAACGAACCCTCCAGGCGGTGCCGGGACATTTGATGCCAACGGCCGTCGGGGGAAGCGTTGTGGTGGGACCAAGTAAGGCGGGCGAGGGGATCAACGATCCCCATGCGGGTGCATGGTGCTTCTTAGCTTTGCTTAACAATTTCCAAGGTCATATCCTAGAGGGTGGCCGACCCTGGCAGAAGCTTCAAAACGAAAGAAAGCTCAAATTTCGTCAGGATTGGCGATTTGTGTAAGATACAAGGTCGGCATCTCGCAGAAATTGCAAGAACTGTTCGACAGGTCGATCAGCGGTTGTACGCACAAGTCTCTTCGAGCAAACACTTCAACCAGTGGCCCACCATGAATGTCAGCAGGAAGTCGCGCGTTCTCAGGAGCTTGTTGTCCGTTGGCCGATCGATCCTTCTCTGTCTGGCCACCGCGATTTCCCTATTGGTTTGGAACAACGCAATCCCCTGGATGATTGCCGCGTGGCTGTTGGCGTTCACGTTGCTGGTTCCGTTTCGGCGTGGCGAGCTTGTTTGCTTGAGCGTCTGTCTGATCATTCTGGTCGCGAAGCGACTCACCCCCGCACCCGGTCTTCTGGTGCTGCTTGGAGTGATGTTCGCCGTCATCGCGGTACGACTCTGGATTCGCTTTAAGAAGTCGACAGAGACATCGCAACAGCATGCTTGGGTCAGCGTGCTGGCTCTTTGGGTTGCCTGGGTCGGCATGACTTACGATTGGTACGCCTTCTCCCATTGCCGCCACCCGGTGACCCTTCATCCAGACCGCCCCGTGGTCTGCATCGGCGACAGCATGACGTCGCTGGGAAAATTCGGAGGCTACCCGGACGATCTTCAAAAACTGATCGCCCGCCCGGTGGTGAATCTGGGCATCGGCGGCACCTCGGCTAAACAGGCGGTGGAAGAGCACTTGCCGTACCTGCTGCAGCACAACCCGCAGGTGGTCGTCATCGAATTTGGCGCACACGACTTTCTTCGCGGTCACAGCCGCGCATCAACCAAAGCCTACCTGGAAACGCTCATCGACAAGGTGCGGGCAAACGGGGCCGAGGTCGTGCTGATGGAAATTCCCCGGGCTTATTTGAGCGACCCGTATTGGGGCCTCGAACGTGAAATCGCGCGGCAGCAGGATGTGGAATTGATTCCCGATTCGGCCATGCGGATGCTGTTCCTTCGCAGCCCGACATATCCGCCGGGAACCTGGTTGGGCGAGCCGTACCTGACCGACGACACCGGCATTCACGCCAACGCACGCGGGCAACTGGTTCTCGCCGCCGCCGTGGCCAAGGCTTTGGAGCGAATGTACGGCCCAGGAATTCTCTGTGGACCGGCAGACGGAAACTGACTGTTGCGTATCTGTCGGAATCGCAATAAACAGTCACGCGATGCTGGCAGAAAGAGTTTTTGGTAGACTTTGTTTCCTCTGCTCGGCAGCACCGGGCAGGTTCGCTTGGTCGTTGGGCCAGAGATAATACTCGGAACAGAATCGCAATCATGAGTAAGAAGATTCGAGATGTTGTCATCTACTTCGCTATTGCCTTCGGGCTGACGTTTCTTGCTACTCAATTGCCGGATCTGGCATTTGGTGCCTTCAAGCTCAAGCTTCTCCTCTACGGTTTCGGCCCGTTAGTGAGTGGGCTGATTTGCTATTGGTTGCTCAAGACGCCGAACGCCATCGGGGTTTCGTTGTTGGGAACCCGACCGGTGTTCAGCGTCGCTGTGTGCATCGTCCCCCTCACAACGTTCTGCCTGACCCAAACCAAACATGATCTGACGGTGATCCTGGTTTATGCCCTGACGCAATTCGTGTACTGCTTCGGTGAGGAGTTCGGCTGGAGGCACTATCTGCAAAACGCAACGAGCTTCATGAACGAATGGCTGCAGAGTTTTCTGGTCGGGTTGTTGTGGTTCTCCTGGCATTTCTCTTTTCTCGATCTCGAAGACATGTCTTCCAAGATGAGAGGAGGGAGGGATTTGCCACTCTGGAAATTCGCTCCAATAATGATCGTCTTGCTGTCATTGGTGTCATATTTGTTTGGAATGATGGTGAAGAGGTCAAGATCAGTCCTCTTTCCAACCGTAGGGCATCTTCTGTTCAAGACAAACCTCGTTACCATGATCGTCACGGGGTGTGTGATGTGTGCAATCCTTGTCTTTTGGAATAGACTTCCGTTTGGCGAAAGAGAGGATGTCGCTTGAACTACCGTGCCAATGCTCGTGAAGGGGACAGCCAGCCGCTGAGCTCAACGTTGTGCCACCAAAAGTTGCGGATGATCTGATCGACAACTTGCCATATGCGGCGGGGTGGCCTCGTTGTTGGGGGCGATTCGCGGAGACTTCGGAGCGTAGCCCCCAGAACCTCTACTTGCGGAATGCCGCAGAATCGCTGTCTAAACCGGCCGGTTGACACCGGTGGCTCGCCTTTTCAGGCCAGGATGCCCTTCACCACTTCACCATGAATGTCGGTCAGGCGGAAGCGGCGGCCTTGGAATTTGTAGGTGAGGCGTTCGTGATCGATGCCCAACAGGTGCATGATAGTGGCCTGGAAATCGTGGACGTGGACGGGGTCTTTTGCGGGGTTGTAGGCGAAGTCGTCTGACTCGCCGTAGCTTGTGCCGCGTTTGATGCCGCCGCCGGCCATCCAGGTGGTGAAGACGTAGGGGTGATGATCGCGGCCCAGCGATTTGCGGTCGTTGATGTCTCCCTGGCAGAACGGCGTGCGGCCGAACTCGCCGCCCCATATCACCAGCGTGTCGTCCAGCAGGCCGCGTTGTTTGAGGTCCTTGATCAGTGCGGCCGAGGGTTGGTCGGTGTCGGTGCATTGGATCTTGAATTGGGTGCTGAGATTGCGGTGATGGTCCCAACCGGCGTGGAAACACTGCACGAATCGCACACCGCGCTCGACGAGTCGCCGCGCCATCAGGCAGTTGTACGCGAACGATCCCTGCCGCGTGACGTCGGGGCCGTAACTTTCCAACACGTGTTTCGGTTCGGTGCTGAAGTCGGTCAGGTCCGGCACGCTCGCCTGCATGCGGTATGCCATTTCGTACTGAGCGATACGCGTCGCGATTTCCGGGTCGCCGAATTCGTCGTACTTCAATTGATTGAGCGTCTTCAGGTCATCGAGCAAACCACGGCGAACATCGCGGCTGACACCGTCGGGATTCGAGAGATAGAGCACCGGATTGCCATTGCCACGGAATTTTACGCCCTGGTACTTGGTCGGCAGAAACCCGCTGCCCCAGTAGAAATCGTAGAAAATCTGGCCGCAGCTCGCTTCCTTGTCGCGTGACGTCATCACAACGAAGCCGGGCAGTTCCTGCGTCTCGCTTCCCAGCCCGTAGGTTGCCCATGCGCCCATGCTCGGTCGGCCTGGCAGTTCGGCTCCGGTGAGAAAGAAGGTGATGGCCGGCGCGTGGTTCACCTGTGTGGTGTGCATCGATTTGATGAAACAGATTTCATCGGCGACGCTGCCAATGTGCGGCAGAAAACCGCTGAGCCATGCACCGCATTCGCCATACTGTTTGAACTTGGAAAACGCCGGCAGAACGGCTTTGCTTTTGCCGGCGGTCATGGTGCTGAGCCGCTGGTTTTTGTGGACCGATTCGGGCAGTTCTTTGCCCCGCCACTTTTCCATCTGCGGCTTGTGGTCGTACATATCGACGTGCGGCGGCGCGCCGTTCTGCAGTAGATAGATGACGTTCTTCACCTTCGGCGGAAAGTGCGGCAGGTCCCGCAATCCGCCAAGCTGCGTCATCCCCTCACCGGCCGACAAACTGCCCGGCAGCAGCGACGCCAGCGCCGGAACGCCCAGCCCCATGGCATTCCGCGCAAAGAACTGCCGCCGCGTAAGATCCGCCGCTCGTTTGTTAAATGGGTTCATTGGATGTCTCACGCGTTAACCGATCGGTCCCACGGGACGCGGCTCGTGGGCTTTGGGGTTATTCCTTTGTGATCGTCTCGTCGAGATTCAAGATGATCGTTGTGATTCCTGTGAACGCGGCCACTTCGGTTGCGTCGAGTTCTTCATCCGGCTTCGACTCGCCGACGGCAATCAACTTCTTCGCTGCAGCCGGATCGTTTTTGTAGTGTTCGCGTAATGTCTTCAATCGCCCGGTGAATACTGCCAGTTCCAGCGGCTTCGGTTCGCGCGCCGTCAATCGTCGGAATGCCTCGGCGATGCGTGCTGCATCTGATTGGTCTGGAGTGAGCAATATGCGTTGCGCCAGCGCGCGGGCCGCTTCGACGTAGGTTACGTCGTTCAAGGTGACCAATGCGTGCAGCGGTGTGTTGGTGCGGGCGACTTTAACCTCGCAGGTTTGTCGGCGAGCGACGTCGAAGAAAATTGTCGGGCCGACAATTCGCCTCCAGAACTGATACAGGCTGCGGCGATAGAGCGCTTCGCCTTTGTCTTGCTGGTAACGAATTTTGCCGAAGGTTGCCTCTTCCCAAATGCCGGTCGGCTGATACCCCTTCACCGGAGGGCCGCCGACTTTTTCAACCAACAGGCCGCTGGCTGCCAGCGCCTGATCGCGAATCATCCACGATGGCAGCCGAAATCGCGAACCGCGTGCCAGCAACCGGTTCTCCGGGTCGCGTTCGACCAGGGCCGGTTTGACTATCGACGATTGTCGATAGGTTGCACTGGTGACGATTAACCGCAGCATGTGTTTGACGTTCCAGGCGTTATCCGCATGCGAATTCTTGACCGACGGCTGCGCGACCGTCGGCGAGATGAACTCCGTCGCCAACCAATCGAGCAGTTGCGGATGCGACGGTGTATCGCCCTGCAGGCCGAAGTTTTCGGTGGTCTTCACCAGACCGACACCGAAGAACATCTGCCAAAAGCGATTGACGGTAACGCGTGCTGTGAGCGGATGTGCGGGATCGACCAGCCAGTTGGCTAATGCCAGACGATTCGCCGGCGCTCCGTCAGCCAGCGGAGGCAGCGTCGCCGGCACACCGTGCGTCACTTTGTCACCGTACTTATTGTACGCTCCGCGAACGAGCATGAACGTGTCGCGCGGCTTGGCACGGTCGCGCATCACCATCGTGCGTGAGAACGAGCGTTCGTATCCTTCACGTTTTTTCTTTGCCGCCTCAGCTTCTTTTTTCGCTGCAACAACCTGTGGGTCGGCGTCCACTTTTTTCGCGTCATCGAGGCGGGTACGCGCCTGCTTTATCACCTCATCACGCTTCTTGTTTGCCTCAGCTTCAGCCGTCCGAAGCTTCTGCAGCTGTTGTTTTTGTTTGGGCGACGACAACCGGATGATGGGGTTGGCCAGTCCGCCGGCATCGTTGCGTCCGGTCTCGTCGACCGAATTGAAGTACGCCGAAATCTGGTAGTATTCCTTCTGCAGAAACGGATCGTACTTGTGATCGTGACAACGGCAGCAATTGAACGTCAGCCCCATCCAAACGGTGCCGGTCGTCTCCACGCGATCCTGCACATAATCAACGCGCGACTCCTCGGCAATACGGCCTCCCTCGCCGTTAATCATGTGGTTGCGATGAAACCCGGTTGCGATCAATTGATCCTGCGACGGGTTTGCCAACAGGTCGCCCGCCAATTGTTCGATTGTGAATTGATCGAAAGGCATGTTGCCGTTGAGGGCGGAAATCACCCAGTCGCGCCAAAAGTACATCGTCCGTGTTGGGTCGCCCTGGTAACCGTTCGTGTCGGCATAGCGGGCAGCATCGAGCCAATCCCACACCATCCGCTCGCCGAATCGAGAAGACTTCAGCAATCGATCAACAACTCGTTCGTAAGCGCCCGGCGACTTGTCGGCCAGAAAGGCAGCGACCTCTTCGGGAGTCGGTGGCAGACCGGTCAAGTCGAGCGTCACCCGCCGTATCAACGTCTCCCGCCGCGTCATTGGCGAAGGCGAGAGTTTCTCGCGCTGCAGTCGTGCCAACACAAACCGGTCGATGGGATTGCGAACCCAATCTTCCTTTTGCACGGCCGGCAAAGCGGGCCGCTTCGGCGCGACAAACGCCCAGTGTTTCCCCCACGTCGCGCCTTCATCGATCCAGCGTTTCAGCACGTCAATCTGCTGCGCGGTGAGCTTGCGTGGCGAGTCAGCCGGCGGCATCACTTCGTCACTGTCGGTCGTAATAAGTCGGCGAAACAGTTCACTCTTGCCGCTTTGCCCCGGAACGACAATCGGCTCTTTGGTCCGCAGCGTGCTGTCCTTTTCGTCGAGCCGCAGATCGGCCTCGCGAGATTTCTGGTCCGGCCCGTGACACTGCAGGCAATTATCCGACAGAATCGGCAGCACATCTCGCGAAAAATCAACCGGCTCGGCCGCGAACGCACCGTCGGCCAGCAGAATGAATAGTATTATTGCAATCGCAGGCTTGCCCATAATTTAACCGTATGATTTCTGCGGGTGTGTTGCAGTGCCATGCGTCGATTCGCCACTACCTACGATGTTAACCTACGCCCGGACGTCTGGAAAGCAAATCGGAGCGGCGGGTCAGCTTTTGCACGTCACTGCCTTTCAGGCATGCATGTTTGGTCACTTCTGGCCGAAATCCAGCGGGCTTTGCATCGCTGTCACCAACGTGGTTCAATAACAGTGGTTCTGACACCCAATTGACTACCTGAAGAGAACATCCCATGTCGTTCGACCACGGATTGATGCGAGGAAGACTCGCCGCGATCACTGTTGGCGTGTTTCTTGTGACTGTTTCAAGTCTCCTGGCACAACAACCCAAGTCGTATCTCGTGGCCGAGACCGAGCCGCTTTCTGCGGCCGAACAGCAGAAGAAATTTCATTTGCCGCCCGGTTTTGAGATTCAGCTTGTCGCATCGGAACCGGCAATCGGGCAGCCGATGAACATGAACTTCGATGCGGCCGGTCGGTTGTGGGTCACTCATTCTATTGAGTATCCGTATCCCGCGCAAGGCGATGTTGAGCCGCGTAATTCAAAATTTCCCGACGTTGGCGATCACGAGCCGCGCGATCGGCTGACGGTGTTTTCCGGCATCGGGCCGGACGGCACGCCGGCGAAGACGTGGAATTTTATCGACGGCCTCAACATCCCGATGGGACATACGGCGGTGAAAGGTGGAGTGATCGTCTACAGCATTCCGAACATCTATTTCTGCCCCGACGCGGACGGCGATGGAAAATCGGATTCGCGACGGGTGTTATACGGCAAATTCGGCAATACCGACACGCACGGCATGAACAACGGTTTCACCCGCTGGATCGACGGTTGGATTTACGCCTGCCACGGGTTCAGCAACACATCGAATGTGAAAGGGGCCGACGGCCATGCGTTTCAAATGAACTCCGGCAACACCTATCGCTTTCGTGAAGATGGCTTGCGGATTGAACAATTTACGTGGGGGCAGGTGAATCCGTTCGGACTGACATTCGATCCGCTGGGCAACGTCTATTCGGCCGACTGTCATTCGATGCCGCTGATGCTGCTACTGCGAGGCGCCTATTATTCCAGCTTCAGCAAACCGCACGACGGTCTGGGATTCGGCCCCGACATGATCGACCACAGTCATGGTTCAACCGGCATTTGCGGCCCGGCATATTACGCCGCGACTCATTTTCCCGCTGAGTATCGCGACAACATTTTCCTCTGCAATCCGGTCACCGGGCAGGTTCATCGCGATCGGCTGAAGGACGTCGGCTCGACGCGGCTGGTTGACACGCTGCCCGACTTCATCACCTGCGACGATCCGTGGTTCCGTCCGGTCGATTTGCAGGTCGGTCCAGACGGAGCGCTGTATCTCGCCGACTTTTATAATGCGATCATCGGTCACTACGAAGTCCCGCTGAAACATTCTCGCCGCGACCGTGAGCGCGGACGCGTGTGGCGGATTGTCTATCGTGGAACGGATAAGAAGCTTGAATCGCCGACGGCGCCCAACCTTAGACAATCCGACTTGGCGCAGCTCCTGAAGAAGCTCGGCGACGACAACCTCACCGTGCGGACACTGGCAACAAACGAGATTGTAGACCGATTTGGTGTCCAGGCCGTTCCGGCGGTTCGCGAGTTGATGGCGGGTGAATCTTTGCCGACACAACGGGCGCACGGGTTGTGGGTGCTATTTCGCCTGAAACAACTCGATGTTGCCACCGCCGAAATGCTGAGCCGCGACGAAAGCAGGTTGGTGCGGACACATCTGGCGCGATCGTTAGCCGAACGTGATCCGTGGCAGCCGGAACATTTCTCGATCGTTCGCCGGTTGCTCGTTGACCGCGGCGCATTTGTGCGCCGCGCGGCGGCCGACGCATTGGGGCGGCAACCGCAGATTGGAAACGTTCGCCCGCTGCTGGCGCTGTTGGCCGGTGTCTCCAAGACAGACACCCATTTGCGGCACACGGGAAAGATTGCGCTGCGAAACCAACTGCGAGATAAGACCGTCATCGCCCAACTTGACGATCTGCAACTGAAAAGGGGCGATCGACAACAATTGGCGGCAGTTGCAATCGCAGTTTCAACAGCAAACACCGCCGACTGGTTGGCGAAGCAATTGGAAGAACTTGCCGCGAAGGAGTCGGAATACGAAAGTTACGTGAAACACATTGCGCGTCATGGTTCCGCCACGTCGCTCGAAAGTCTGGCAACCATAATCCGCAAACGATTTGCAGGCGATTTTGTGTCCCAGCATCAGCAACTGTTAGCCATTCAAACAGGATTGGAGCAGCGCGGCGTGACGGGCAGTCGTACGATTCGCGATTGGGCTAAACAGTTGGCTCGCACGTTATTCACTGTGGACGCGAGCACGACGGTCGCTTGGACTCATTCGCGGTTGGCCGGCAAAAAGCAACAAAACGACGCATGGACGGTGCAACAACGAAAGTGTGACGACGGCAAGCAGGCGGCATTCTTTTGCACGCTACCCAGCGGGGAAAACGCAACGGGCGTGATGCGGTCGGAAGCATTCGTGCTGCCGGATGTTCTTTCGTTCTACCTCGCCGGTCATGGCGGTCACCCGAAACAGCCGCGCCATACAAAGAATGCCGTGCGGCTGCGAAGCGCGAACACCGGCACCGTACTCGCTGAAACATTTCCTCCCCGCAACGATACGGCCCGGCAAGTTAAGTGGACGTTGCCGAAGCATGCCGGCGAAAAGGTTTATCTCGAATTGATCGACGGCGATGACAACGCCCATGGCTATGCCTGGTTGGCCGTTGGTCGATTCTCCCTCGCCGGACTCAATGCGGAAGAGTTTTCAAGTTTTCACGCCGCCGCAAATCTGGTGGATCGGTTCCAACTGACGGAACTGCAGCCCAAACTCGGCAAGCTGCTTGCAAACGAGAAACTACAGACATCACAGCGCACTGCAGCTGCCGAAGCGCTGCTTGCGTTGAAATCGGACGCCCGTCTGTCGTCGTTGACTCCTCTGTTAGGAATCCCCACAACCGCCGACTCGATGCGCGACGCCATCTTCGAAGGCGTTCGGCGACGCGACGACAAACAGATTGCGCAGGTTCTTTCTGTGGCAATGGCGAGCGTCTCAGCTGCGGAGCAAAGCGCTCTCGCCAATTCGCTGGTTGGCGATGCGAAGGGTGGGGAAGCCCTATTGAAATTGGTGTCCGACGGAAGAGCGTCGGCCCGGCTGCTCACGCTGCCAACGGTGAGACAGAAACTGGATGTGCTGAAACTCCACGATGCCGACCGCCGGATTGCAGAGTTGACATCGCGACTGCCGTCCCAGAATGCGACGATCGCCAAGTTGGTTGCAGCGCGGCGTGAGTCATTTTCTACAACGGCGGCATCGGCCCTGCGCGGTTTGGAACTCTTCAAACAGAATTGTGCTGCGTGTCATCGCATTGGTAAAGAGGGCGCACTCATCGCGCCGCAACTGGACGGCATCGGCCTGCGGCCCGTCGATCGTCTGCTGGAAGACGTACTCGATCCCAACCGCAACGTCGACGCCGCGTTCCGCTCGACGACAATCATTCTCAATAGCGGCAAAGTCCGCACCGGCCTCTTCCGTCGCGAGCAAGGGGCGACGCTTGTCTTCGCCGACGAGAAAGGCAAGGAGTTCAGCATCGGCAAAGCAGAGATTGAGGAACGAGCCAAATCACCCTTGTCTCCCATGCCAGGCAATTTCGGTGAAAAACTGAAGGCCGCAGAATTTAACGATTTATTGGCATATCTGCTGCAGCAGAGGGCGAAACCGGTGAAGTAGACAGCAGCGGCTCGCCTGACTTCGGTGTCGTATTTCGAGGTGATTCGCTTCTCCTTGCCATCGCATTGGCCGGCCTAACCGCACTGTTTTTTCGCCAACAGTTTCGCCGGGCCGGTCTGTCCGGTTAGAATGGGAAGCCACAATTGATTAACAATTCGGGGGCTTTAGACTTCCCCCAAGACCGTAATTACGCATCGCCCACCAGAGAGGGAGAACCCACGATGAGACACCCCCGCCGATTCACCGCATTGGCCTGCCTACTCCTGTTGACGGGTCTGACGCCGCTAACAGCCGGTGAAAAAGAAGACGGTTTTAAGAGTATCTTCGACGGCAAGACGCTCGACGGTTGGGACGGCAATCCCAAGTTCTGGCATGTCGAAGACGGAACCATTACCGGGCAAACCACCAAAGACAATCCTACCAAAGGCAATACGTTCATCATCTGGCGCGGCGAAACGGCCGACTTCGAATTGAAGTTGCAGTATCGCATCATCGACGGTAACAGCGGCATTCAGTACCGCAGCTTCCGGCTGAAAAATGGAGCCGACAAATGGCGGATCGGCGGATATCAAGGTGACTTCGAAGCCGGCGACACGTACTCGGGAATTTTGTACGGCGAGCAGTTCCGTGGAATTCTCGCCAAGCGGGGCGACAAAACCGTCTTGAGCCGAACGGACGGCAAGTTCAAGGTCACCACTGTGGGCAGCGTCGGTGATACGAAAGAAATTCAGGCAAAGATCAAGAAGGAAGACTGGAACGACTACCACATCACCGCCAAGGGATTTCATTTCATTCACAGAATCAACGGCGTGACGACGATCGATTGCACCGACAACGACGAGAAACAGCGCCGGGCCTCGGGAATTCTTGCTTTGCAACTGCACGCCGGACCGCCGATGAAAGTGCAGTTCCGCAACATCCGCATCAAACGCACCAAGCCCGCGAAGAAAGCGGCCAAGCTCGATCTAAAAAAAAAAGATCGTAAGGTGACCAGAAAGGTTGTGCTGATTGCCGGAGTCAAGAGTCACGGCTATGGCGCTCACGAACACAAAGCGGGCTGCATACTGTTGGCCGAAGCGCTGAATGCCAGCGGGTTGCCAATCGAAGCCAGCGTCGTCACCGAGGGATGGCCGAAGGACGCCAGTGTTCTCGACGATGCCGATTCGATCGTCATCTATGCCGACGGTGGCGGCCGGCATCCGTTCAATGCCCACATCGAAGAAATCGATAAGTTGATGAAGAAGGGCGTCGGGCTGGTCTGCATTCATTACGGCGTCGAAGTCCCCAAGGGAAAATCGGGCAACGCGTTTCTCGATTGGACCGGTGGATATTTTGAAACCGACTGGTCGGTCAACCCGCACTGGACGGCCAACTACCGGCAGTTTCAGAAACATCCCACCACGCAGGGCGTCCAGCCGTTTTCGATTCGGGACGAATGGTATTACCACATGCGGTTTCGCGAGAAGTTTCAGGACGTCACCCCCATTCTGACCGACCTGCCGCCGACGGACACGCTGGTGAAAGCCGACGGCACACTCGCCCGCCCCGACAACGCACACAACAACAACGCCTTCGTCCGCAAAGCCGTATTGGAAGACAAGCAACCGCAACACATGGCTTGGGCACGCAATCGTCCCGACGGTGGCCGCGGTTTCGGTTTCACCGGCGGACACGATCATTGGAACTGGGGCCACAACCAGTTCCGCAAACTCGTACTGAACGCCATCGTCTGGACGGCACACGGCGAAGTACCGAAAGCCGGTGTGCCGTCAAAGCCGCTGACCGTCAAAGACCTGATGGCCAACCAGGACTATGAAGTTGCAAAGAACTTCAACCCGGCCCGCATCCAGGCGATGTTGGATCAGTGGAATCGGCAATCGGCCGCGAAGTAGTAAGACGTGTGAGAGCGTGAATACGATCAGATATCAGACAGTTCCTGAGCAGCAGATTCAGCCGCAAATATTTTTGATTCTCAGTCATCGCATGCAAAGAAAGAACGTCATGAATTACCCGCTTTGCGCACTGCTGCTGGCATGCACGCTTGCGACAAATAATGCACAGGCTGCCGATCCCACAGGCGATCTCGGCAAACGCGATCCGATTGATGCACTCTCGGGACTCGATGTCGGCGATGGCCTGCAGGCGGAATTATTCGCCGCCGAGCCGATGCTGCTCAGCCCGTCGAATATCGACGTCGATCATCGCGGTCGCATCTGGGTTTGTGAAGTGGTGAACTATCGGAAGTTCGCCAACAAGAACAACCCCTTCCGCGAAAAAGGGGACCGTATTCTCATCCTCGAAGACTACGACCAGGACGGGAAGATCGACAAGAAATCGGTATTTTACCAGGGACGCGACATCGATTCGGCCCACGGCGTTTGCGTGCTGGGCAACACGGTACTCGTCTCGGCTCTCGATAAGGTGCTGATCCTCACCGACACCGATGGCGACGAGAAGGCAGACGTCAAGAAGGTGCTGTTCAGCGGAATCTCCGGTTCGCAGCACGATCACGGCATTCACTCGTTCAGCTTCGGACCCGATGGCCGGCTGTATTTCAACTTTGGGAACGTCGGCAAGCAGATCAAAGACAAGGACGGCAAACCGATCGTCGATAAGGCAGGCAACGTCGTCACCGCCGACCGCAAACCGTATCAAGAAGGAATGGTCTTCCGCTGCAATCTGGATGGCAGCAACTTGGAAACACTCGGTTGGAATTTCCGCAACAACTGGGAAGTGGCCGTCGATTCCTTCGGCACATTATGGCAAAGCGATAACGACGACGACGGCAACCGCGGCGTGCGAATCAACTTCGTGATGGAATTTGGCAACTACGGCTACAAAGACGAACTGACCGGAGCCGGCTGGAGAGAACCACGAACCGGCATGCACGAGGAAATCCCCAAACGCCACTGGCATTTGAGGGACCCCGGTGTTGTCCCCAACCTGCTGCAAACCGGCGCCGGTTCGCCGACAGGCATCATGATCTATGAAGGAAAATTGCTACCCAAGAAGTTTCACAACCAGATCATTCATACCGATGCCGGCCCAAATATCGTGCGGTCATACCCTGTAAGAAATGACGGCGCCGGCTACAAGGCTGAGACCGTGAACATTCTCGACGGAGCGCGCGACAAATGGTTCCGACCGTCCGATGTATGTGTTGCACCCGATGGATCGTTGATCATCGCCGACTGGTACGATCCTGGCGTCGGCGGTCACCGCATGGGCGATCCGCAACGCGGACGGCTATTCCGCATCACACCGAAAGGCCACAAGGGTTACGTGATTCCCAGGTACGATTTTGAAACCGTCGATGGGGCGATCAAGGCGTTACAAAGTCCGAATCTTTCGGCCCGGCATCTGGCATGGACTGCGCTCCACAAAATGCAGACAAAAGCAGAACCAGCTTTGTCGAAATTGTACTCGAGTAGCGACAACCCCCGCTTCCGCGCCCGCGCCTTGTGGCTGCTGGGACAGATCGAAGATCGCGGCGAACTGTCTGTTTCCAATGCATTGAAAGACAAAGACCCCAACATCCGCATCACCGGTTTGCGGCTGGCGCGATTGCTTGGCCTCGAATTGGAGCCAATCATCAAGCGATTGGTCAGCGACCCGTCGGCACACGTGCGTCGCGAATGCACGATTGCGTTGCGTGAAATCGATGCCGACGATGCAACGCCGTTGTGGGTTGAGTTGGCAACGCGTCATCAAGCGGGCGACCGCTGGTCGCTCGAAGCGCTCGGCATCGCAGCACGCGGTCGTTGGGATGCCTGCCTGACCGCTTGGTTGGCGGAAGTTGGTGACGACTGGAACAACTCCGCAGGACGTGAAATCGTCTGGCGATCGCGGGCAAAACAGTCGCCCACACTGTTGGCCAAATTGCTCGCCGACGACAAGGTTCCCGCAGAAGAACTGTCAGGTGATCTCCGTGCGTTCGATTTCCTCTCGGGGCCGGAGAAAGACGCCGCGTTGGTCGAGTTGGCGTTTGTGACGAAGTCAAGCAACAAGGAACGGCAGGCGTTGGTTTCGACGGAGGCAATTTCCCGTCTGCAGGGCTTTGATGTCAACAAGAATCCGCAACACAAAACCGCCCTGAATCGTATCCTCGACGGCGAGCGCGGAACGGGCCAATTTGTGGAACTGGTTGCGAAATTCAATCTCAAAGAACGATATCCCGAATTGCTGGTGATGGCGCAAGCCCATCCGACTGAGCAAATCGGCATCGAGGCGATCCGCATATTGTTGAGCAAGCAGCAGCGCGCATTGATCATTGGTGGCTTGAGCCACAAAGACCCGGAGCTTGCCGGTGCCACCGCGCAGGCATTGGGTTACTCGGCCAACGGCGAAATCGTCGGCATCTTACTACCGCTGATGGATGATGCTGAAAGGCCCTTGCAACTGCGGCGGCAGGCGGTGTTGTCGATCGCAAAGATTCGTGGCGGAGCACTCCAACTCGTCAAACGCGCACAAGCGGGCAAGCTCGCAAAACCGCTCAAGCCGGCAGCGGCGGCAGCGCTACATTCGTCGAGCTTCAACGACGTCAAACAGCAGGCACTGAAGCTGTTCCCACTTCCGCCATCGAAGAACAACAAGCCGCTGCCGTCTCTAGCACAGTTGGTCAAGATGAAAGGCGACGTCAAAAACGGCCGCGTCGTGTTTAACACCACCGCCACCTGCGCCAAGTGCCACGTCGTGAACGACTTTGGCAAAGAAGTGGGACCGAACCTGTCGGAAATCGGCAGTAAGTTGAGTCGGCAGGCGTTTTACGATTCGATTCTGTTTCCCAGTGCGGGCATCAGCCACAACTTCGAGACGTACACGCTGGTGCTGGAGAGCGGCAACGTGGTCAACGGCATCCTCATCAGCCGCACACCGCAGTCGGTCACCATCAAAGATATCGAAGCGATCACGCGGACCTTCAAGACCTCTGACATTGAGTTGATGAAGAAGGAAAACACCTCGCTGATGCCGGCCGACATTCAGAAACTGGTAACGGCCAAAGAACTGGTCGATATTGTCGAATACATGTCTACGCTGAAGAAGAAGCCCGGAAAAAAGTAGGCTGAATTTAGCTGCGATGCAACGCATCGCAGCCGCATTAACGTCGCGTTGCCAATTCAGCGCCGCGGTCGCGCTGCGCATCTGGTCTCGCCAGCCAATGGTTGTAAATGCGAGCCACGGGCAGTATCTTTGCGAACGCCCTTCGACCACAATTGCTCGCCCTTGGCAGCGGCGTTCACTCTATACTGACAGCGAGGAACACATCATGGAAACGACTAACGGCGCACTCAATCGCAAACTGCGGATGGCTTTAGTGGGGGGCGGACAGGGGGCCTTCATCGGCCGCGTTCACGCGACTGCGGCCGTCCTCGACAACCGCGCCGCTCTCGTCGCCGGTGCGCTCTCTTCCGATCCCGAAAAAGCCAAAGCTTCGGCCCCGGCTTACGATATTCCAGCGGATCGCGCTTATGGTTCTGTCGATGAGCTGATCGCAGGGGAATTGGCACTGCCGGACGATGTCCGCGTCGATTTCATCAGTGTTGCCACCCCCAATCACACGCATTTCCCAATCGCCAAGGCCGCGTTGGAGGCGGGATTCAATGTGATTTGCGATAAGCCGATGACCTTCGATTTGGCGCAGTCCGAAGAACTGGCCGGCCTGGTTGAAAAATCCGGCGCGGTCTTCGCACTCACCCACAACTACACGGGCTATCCACTCATCCGTCAGGCGCGGGAAATGATTCTCTCCGGCGAATTGGGCGAGATTCAGGCGATCCGGTCGAGCTACATCCAGGGCTGGCTCCGCTCGCGGCTGGAAGATGAAGGACAAAAACAAGCCGCGTGGCGCACCGACCCGGCCAAGTCGGGCGCAGCCGGAGCGTTCGGCGATATTGGCACGCATGCTTACAATCTGGCTCGTTACATGACCGGCCTATTACCCGATCAGGTCTCGTGCAATCTGAAGGCGTTCGAGGGGGGACGGGTGTTGGACGATTACGGGCATGCCGTCATTCGCTTCGACAACGGCGCCTTGGGAACCATCACCGCCAGCCAGATTTCGCACGGTCGCGAGAACGATCTGTCCATCGAAGTCGATGGCACCAAAGGGGCCGTTTCATGGCGGCAGGAAGAGCCGAACACGTTGACCGTCCGCCGCAACGGCCAACCCCATGCGATCTACACAAGAGATCCCAATGCTCCGCACATTAACGGTCCGGGCCAAGCCGCCTGCCGCCTGCCTGCCGGTCATCCCGAAGCGTTCTTCGAAGCGTTCGCCAACGTCTATCGTTTCGCATACGACGCAATGGTGGCGCGGGCGACGGGGGAATCGTTTGAGGCAAAGGACACCGTTTACCCCAACGTTTACGACGGCATCGACGGCATGAACTTCATTCAACAGTGCGTTGCCAGCAGCCAGGAAAACGGTGCCTGGTTGCCGCTGCAACACGAAGCCAATCGACGATAGTAGTTCGCCTTTCCCCCTTCATTAATGGGCGCCACTGGCGTGTCGCCAGTGCCTACCGTATTGCACTGGCGACACGCCAGTGGCACCTGACAGGAAGTCACACATGAAGAAACTCGCGCTGCACTATCAGATTCTGATCGCGATGGTGCTGGGGGCGGTGATTGGCGTTCTCGTCAATCCCGGCGATGTCCAGTTGGACGATGCCGCGGTAACGATTACTGCAGCGGGTACTGCATTGGACGACAGAATCCATGTCAGGACGGATATCGGCGAATCGATTCGAGTCGATATATTTTCCAGCGGAGATGCGTTTGAGGCTCAGTACCCCGGATTTTTCCAGCTCGCTGAATCGTGGAGCGATGATGGTGACGACGGCCCGTTGACAATCAAAGTCACCGGTCGGCACGTGCATCTCACCGAAGATGGCCGCAGCATCGACGTGATGTACACCCGCAATTTGAATGGCCGAAAATTCGTTTCCAAGAGTTCCGCCTCCAACGCAGCCGAATTTAAGTCGAAGTTTCCGCAGTGGACGCAACTCTACGACGAACACGGCGGGGGTATCGTTTCGCAGGTGACGCGCTGGTCGCGGTTCGTCGGCGACATGTTCCTGCGGCTGCTGAAGATGATCACCGTGCCGTTAATTATCACATCGCTGGTGACGGGAGTCGCCGGACTGGGAAAAACGTCGAGGCTGGGTACGATGTTCGGCAAGACAATGTTGTACTACCTGACGACCAGCCTGCTGGCCATTGTGACCGGGATTGTGATTGTGAATCTCGTCCAGCCTGGAGTCGGTGCCGACATTCCCGGAACGAGCGGCAAGAGCGCCATCGCCGATCAACAACAGTCGCTAACGGGCGTACTCGTCGATCAAGTGCAGGCGATGGTACCGGAGAACCCGATCCACTCCATCGCCAACGGCGATTTTCTGTCGATCATTGTCTTCAGTATTCTGTTAGGAATTTTCATCATTCGCACGGGAGGGGATAGCGGCGAGCGGCTGAGAGGTTTTTTTGAGGCCGGCTTCGAAGTGATGATGCAGATGACGCTGTTCATCATCAGCCTGGCACCGATTGGGGTGTTCGCGTTCATGCTGTTCGCAACCGCTTCACAAGGGTTGGAAATCTTCCGCATTCTGGCGTGGTATATGCTTGCCGTCTTTTTGGCGCTGCTCGTCCATGCGACGATTACATTGCCGTTGATCGTCAAGTTTGTCGCTCGCCGTTCACCGCTCGATTATGCACGAGCGATGAGTCCGGCTTTGATGACCGCGTTCTCGACGGCATCGTCAAACGGAACTCTTCCGTTGACAATCACGTGTGTCGAAGAGCGGGCCGGCGTGTCGAACCGGGTCAGTTCATTCGTGTTGCCGTTGGGGGCGACCATCAACATGGACGGTACGGCACTCTATGAAGCGGTCGCCGTACTGTTCATCGCCCAAGGCTACGCCACCGTGCACCCCGAGTTTCACTTGACGCTCGGCATGCAGGTGGTGGTTGCGTTGACGGCGCTATTGGCCAGCGTGGGAGCGGCCGGCATTCCACATGCGGGACTGGTGATGATGCTGATTGTGCTAGATGCGGTTGGATTGCCTACCGAAGCACAGGGAGTCATCATCGCCGTCGATCGCGTGCTCGACATGTGTCGCACGTCGGTCAACGTCTGGAGCGATTCGTGCGGCTGTGCGGTGATGGACCGATTTGAGAAGGTGGCCCCGCAACCGTAACCCGCCGCTGGGGCGTATCCATATCGACGTATCGATACGCACAGCTGCATTTAGCCGCAGGGCTTGCCCAGCGTTTCGTCGGTCACCCTGTGATTGACACGTCCCGCCAGCGGGACAGCTAAATGGACCGTCGAAATCAGGGTTTTCCTGAAAAATCGCCCCGGAAAACTGCTAATGACCTGAACCGCCGGTTTTCGCTAGAATCCCGCGAGTCGATGGACTTCCCGACGACGCAGCTGCGTCATCCATAAGCGCGGGAATGATCTGAGAAATGACACGTGGGGTGCAACTGATGGAGCGTAGCATGGCGAGCCGATCAAGAAGTGCTGTGGCAACGTTGGGTTTGCTGCTGTTTTGTGCCGCTGCCGAAGCCGCCGATCCGCCATCGGTCAAGCTGGCGTTGTCGTTCAAGCCAGCGCAGAAGAACGTCGAGATGGAAACGCCTGCGGCCGACGAACTCGGCAGATGCCAGGTCAAAGTCGAACGAACAGGCAAGTCGTCGGGTTGGGTGGTCTACGGTCCTGCGGGACAAACTCTTCGCCGTTATGCCGACACCAACGGCGATAACGTGGTCGATCAATGGCAGTACTACCAGAACGGACTGGAGGTCTACCGCGACATCGATAGCAACTTCAACAACAAGATCGATCAGTCCCGCTGGTTGAACATGGCCGGCTCTCGATGGGGACTCGACACCAATGAAGACGGTAAGATAGACGTCTGGAAAGCGATTTCGGCCGAGGAGGCAAGCCGCGAAGTCGTTCAAGCGCTCGTCGCGGGTAATGAGGCTGCCTTGTCGGCGTTATTGGTCAATGCCGATGATCTGAAGTCACTGGGGTTGAACAAGACACTTTCTTCCAAGATTCTCGAAGCCGTCGCCGATCCGGCAAAGAAGATGCGTGCCGCGATGACCGGTTCGAAAACGCTGACGACAAGAACTCGTTGGATGCGTTTCGACAGTTTGATGCCGAGTACCATACCGGCAGATGAAAACGTCAACAGCACCGACCTGACCGTATACGAAAACGCGATGGCAATTGTTGAGACCGGAGGAAAGTCGGGACTGCTGCAGATTGGTGAAATGGTGCGCATCGGCCAGACCTGGAAGCTGACGCAGATTCCACAGCCGTTGGAAGGCAATTCCATTCAAGTCACCATCGGCGGCTTTTTGATGCAGCCGGCATTAGCCGGCGGACCGACTCCGGGCGATATTTCGCCGGAAGTCCGCACGTTGCTTCTGGAACTGCAAAAACTCGATGCGGCCAGCCCGACACCAACGGCGGGTGCTGCGGAACTCACCAAATACAACATCAAACGTGCCGACTTGCTAGCAGCCCTGACGGCCGCTTCATCCACTGCCCAGGAACGCGAACAATGGACGCGGCAAATGGTGGACGGTATTGCCGCGGCCGTGCAAAGTGGGACGTATCCCCAAGGAATCGATCGGCTGGCAACGATTCTGTCCGATGTCCGCAAGACGCCCGGTTCGCCGTTGGTTGCTTATGTTACCTACCGACAGTTGCTGGCCGACTTCAGTCTCAAGATGCAAAACACGCCGGCGTCGAAACGGCCCGATGTGCAGAAACAGTGGCTCAAGGAATTGGAAGACTTCGCGGGCGATTTCCCCGATGCATCGGACACGCCGGACGCGATGTTGCAGTTGGCCATTGCCGAGGAATTTGGCGGTGAAGAAAAAACCGCCCGCGGGTGGTACGACAAGGTCGCAGGCAAGTTCTCACAAACCGAGGCAGGCGCACGCGCGACCGGTGCCCTTCGGCGGTTGGATCTCGTCGGCAAACCATTTCGTTTCAGCGCGGCGGGTCTGAGCGGTGGCACGATCGACGCCGGCGATTACCGTGGCAAGGTGCTGCTCGTGCTCTTCTGGTCGACGTGGTGTAAGCCATGTACCGAAGACCTGCCGCAGATCAGCGAATTGTACAAGCAGTATCGCAGCAAGGGATTCGAAATCGTCGGCATCAACCTCGACTCGACGACCGATCCGGTTGGCAGCTATTTGAAACAGCACAAAGTGACGTGGCCGCAGATTCACGAACCGGGCGGACTCGACAGCCGGCCGGCGCGTGAATTCGGAATCATTTCTTTGCCGACGATGTTCGTTATCGACAAGACAGGCAAAACAGTCGCCCGCAACACTTCTGTTGATGACTTGAAGAAACAGCTTCCCGAGTTGTTGAAGAAGTGATTCGCTCGCGGATGGCTTAACCGTTCCAGGGTTCGATCGTCGGGTTGGGGTGCCACTGGCGTGTCGCCAGTGTTTACCGCGCTGCACTGGCGACACGCCAGTGGCACCCGTTTGTCGCGGATTGACAGGATAGCAAAAGACCACGATGCAGCCGATTCTGAAACGCGTTCGACATGGTGTGGCGAATGTAGTTAAGGGGATGGTCATCAATCACCACCATCGTTCCGGTGCGCTGCTGTTCAGCGACACGACGCTGCGAGACGGCGAGCAAATGCCCGGTGCGACGCTCGAACCCGACGACAAATTGCAAATTGCCCGCGCTCTGGAAGCGTTGGGCGTGCATTCTCTCGACGCCGGTTTCCCCGCGTCTTCACAGGCCGACATTGAAGCGATCCGCCGAATGGCGGGTGTGATCAAGAAGCCCGTACTCACGGCCCTCTGCCGCACGATGCGAGGCGATATTGACGCTGCTGAAGAAGCCCTCAGCGATGTTGCGTTTGGGAAGCGAGGCGTCAGTCTGTTTTGCGGGACCAGTCCGCTGCATCGCGAACACAAGTTGAATAAGAGTCGAGCCGAAGTGCTGGAGATCATTACCGACACCGTGGCCTATGCGGCCGAGCGGTTTGTCATTGTCGCCTTCAGCCCGGAAGACGCCAGTCGGACCGAAATCGATTACTTATGTGAAACGTATCGCAATGCGATCGATGCCGGTGCGACAACCATCGGCTTTCCCGATACGGTCGGCCTGTTGACGCCGGAGAAAGCGCGGGACTTCATTCGCCGCATTCAGGATGGCGTGCCAAACATCGAGAAGGCATTGCTAGCCGTTCATTTCCACAACGATTTGGGATTGGCCGTTGCCAACACGCTGGCATGCGTTGAGGAAGGCGTCAACGTGGTGCAGTGTACGATCAACGGCATTGGCGAGCGGGCCGGCAATGCCGCGCTGGAAGAAGTCGCAATGGCAGTCGCGCTGAATCCCGACCAGTACGATCGCACGGTCAGCATCGACACGACACGGTTGGCCCCGTTATGCAAAATGGTGGCGGAATTGACCGGAGTCCCACTCCCGACCAACAAGCCGATTGGCGGGGACAATATTTTTGCCAGCGAGGCCGGCATTCATCAGGACGGGTTGCTCAAGAACCCCGATACCTATCTGCCCTACCGTCCAGAGCAGGTGGGGGCCGATGGGATCAAACTGATCATCGGCCGACACAGCGGCCGCCGTGCCGTCGCGCATCGGCTGGGTGAACTGGGGATTGAAGCAACCGAAGCGGAAGTGCTCGATCTGTTGGAAGCGATCAAGCGGCTGCCCAAAGGAGTGACTGTCGATGACGCCCGCCTGCGCGAGTTGTCTGGACTACTTGGGACTACACCAACACTGGATTAGTCGGTTGGGTGTCGCTGGATTCGACTCATGAATTGGGTGCCACTGGCGCAGCGATTCGCAGTGACCGCCTTCATGCGGTCACTACGAACCTGTTGATATCGCGCTACTAGTCGTTCAGCGCTTCGTGGACCTTGCCAACCATTTTGGCTGACGGCTTGAGCGTCTTGTCGCCATCGTCTTTCCACTTCGACGGACAACCTTCGTCTGCCTTTTTCGACAAGTACAGGTTGGCTTTGAACTTTCGCATCAACTCGTCGATGTTGCGGCCCATGTTGTAGAAGTTGACTTCGGAATTCATCAGCGTGCCATCGGGGCTGATGATGAACGTGCCGCGCAACGCCAATCCGGTGTTTTCGTCGTACACACCAAACGTGCGGGCGAGATTTCCGGTTGGATCGGCGCCCATCTGGTACTTAACGTCGGCAAGTTCTTTCTCGTCGGCCTGCCAGGCGAGATGCACAAATTGCGTGTCGCAGCTGACGGTGATGACTTCGGCACCCATCTTCTTGAAACGGTCCTGCTGCTCTGACAGAGCAGAAAATTCCGTTGCTCAGACGAAGGTGAAGTCGGCGGGGTAGAAGAACAGAATGGTCCACTTCCCCTGCGACTTGAGTTCTTCGAGGCTGACTTTGCCGAAGTCGCCCGCCGTGGGATCAAAGGTGTCCATTTCGAAATCCGGCACCGGTGCGCCGAGTTTCAGTTGACAGCAATCGCTCATTTCAGATGTCTCCTTTTAATTGACGTGCTATGTTCGCAAACGCCGCTCGTGGTCTCACGGTCGGTGAAATATTCCGACGTCGCGAAACCACAAGCGGACGATGTCATTGAAACGGGGTTCCTGTGGGTCTTACAGGCCCGCCTTGATAATGCTCAGGCTGCCGGGATTCTTCGTGCCCCCCTCGGCCGCACTTCCGAATTCCGTCACGAAGAGGTTGCCGTCTTTGTCGAAGGCAACTGCGGTCGGCTTGTCGAGCTTCAAAACCAACGTTGCCTTGACTTCGTCTCCGTCGATGGTCAGTTCAAACAGGCCGCCTTTGGCCGTATCGGCCCAAGAAAAGTCGGTCGCGTAAAGTTTTCCGGTCTTCGGGCTGTAGGCGAGGCCGGCGATGTCGCTGAGGCCGGTCTTGTAACTCTTCTTCAATTTGCCGGTGGCCGGATCGTAAATGGTCAGCAGGCTGTCGCCGGGAACGGTCATTTCACCCATCTGACCGACGACCAAGTCTTTGCCATCGGGACTGAATGTGATGGCGACCGGGGCATCGACACTGGTGGCTTCTTTGGTGGCGATTGTTGGCAGCAACTCGCCCGGCTTTCCATCGGTGATCATGCTCTTGGAAACCCAACCTTTCGTGTCATCACCGTTGCAGGTGACGAAAATTGCACCGCCGCCCACTGCGACTCCGTAGAAATTGCCTTCGCCCTTGGCCGTCACTCCCTCTTTCATTGTGATCGGGCCGAGCGTATGCACGGCGGAATCTTCTTTGGCTGCTTCTGCGGGCGATTCGGTACCGACTTTATAAACCCGAACGAATTCTGCGCCGTCCTTGCGGCTTCCGTCACCCACGACCAGATTTTCACCATCAATGAAAGCGACACCAAGCGGTCCGACGTCATATTTCGGGCCTTTGCCGTACACGTCGTTGCCGGGCGTGTGAATCTCGATTGCGATTCGCTTTGTGCGATCTTTTTCAGCAGGCAGATAGCGGTACACGCCGTGCCGGTTGGCGATAAAGACGTGTCCGGTTCCCTCCTGGATCGCCAATCCACTCGGATTGAGCAGGTTGGTCACGAGTACCTTGGCAGTCACTGCCGCCGCTTCTTCGCCTTCGTTCTGCGCGATGGCAGAATCGCAGACAAACAATCCGGCAAACAGCGTCAACGCGCACAACATCAGTGTCGGTCGATTCGGACGCATGGCGGTCTCACTTTCTCTCGATAGGGTGAATCCGAGGGGATAGATTTTCTACTCAAGGCGCTGATGGTACCGGAACAAAACCGGGAATGCAATCAGCGGTGCGGGGTGTTCGGTTGTGGAAACCTTTGCTTGCGCTGCGGGTTGGTATTCCGCACTCACTCGGGCAACTTGGGGGCTTCGTGCATGGGGTAGTCGCCGCTCTTCAACCCTTCCTTCAGAAACGTCACGAGGTCCTTTTTTTCCTCGGCGGTGAGCTTCAGTGGGAAGATGTCTTCGGAGAGGAAGGGATTGTCGATTCCTCCTCCGACGTAATGCTCGACAACCTCTTCCAGTGTTTTCAGGCTGCCATCGTGCATGTATGGTGCCGAGCGGCCGATGTCGCGGAGTGTGGGTGTCTTGAAGGCACCCCGATTGCCTCCGAGTTTCTGTACGGCGAAGCGGCCAACGTCGTATTCCTTCTTGTCCATGCCAATTCCGACATTATGAAAACCGTTGTCGGTAAAGTTCGGTCCCGCATGGCAGGCACTGCACAGGGCCTTATTGAAGAAGACATACCGTCCCCGCTCGGCCGCTTCAGAAAGTGCCTTCTTGTCGCCCGCCTTGTAGCGGTCGAATGGCGAATTTCCGGCCAGCACGGTCCGCTCGTAGGCGGCGATTGCCTTGGCCATGTTGTCGAACGTCACATCGGTTTTGAAGACCTTCTGAAACTGCTGCTTGTAGCCTTCAATCTTGTTGAGCTTCTCGACGACCGCCTTTTCCGTTATCGCCATTTCAATTGGGTTCTGAATGGGTCCCTTGGCCTGTGCTTCGAGCGATGGTTCGCGGCCGTCCCAAAACTGGAATTGGCCATACGCCGTGTTCAGCACGGTGGGGGAATTGCGGCCGCCTTTCTGTCCATCGACACCGGTGGCGAACTGCTCGCCGTTGCTCCAACCTTTCTTCGGATCGTGACAGGAGACGCAAGCAATGGTGTTGTCTTTCGAGAGCCGCTTGTCCCAGTACAGCTGTTTGCCGAGCGAAATCTTCTCAGCGGTCGGCAAATTGTCTTTGGGATGCGAGACCTTCCCCAACCCCGCGGGAACGGCCGATTTGGCGTCTTCATCCGCCGCCTGTAGGCCAAAAGCCAGACTGAATACGAGGAGAATGGCCGACAACCCGGCGGTCAGCCCGAACAGTTTCCATCGGCCACATAAAGCGTCACTGGTGTTTTCCATCGTTGCGTACCTCTTTCGGCAATCTCTGGCCCTGTCGATTATCTCCAGCCGCTCGCGGGAGCAGCCAATTGTCTGGGTTCATTTTTAGCCAGCTCAAACGGATTGGCAAGTCTCAACCGTCAGCGCCGATTAGATGTTGCAAATGTCTACAGCGGCAACATGCGGCGGGACCGACCAAATTTCGCGCAATCATCGTTGCAAGATTTCGTTCGTCACGTCGTCGCCACGCCAATAGGCTGCCGTTATCCGCGCGATGGCGGCGTCAACAAACGGTGCCAATCGTGCAGCCAGGATTGCAACAAGCAACGCAGTGACCATTCCGGTGAACACGTCGAGCGTGTAGTGAGCGCGCAGCACCAGCACGGCTGTCGCTTCAAAGGCCACGATCGCCGTCCCCAAGATCCACCACCAGCGGCCCTTCAATCGCGACAGTTCCACCGCTCCCAGAACGGCGATGCCCGTGTGTCCGGAGAAAAAGAAATCGTTCGCCACGCCGTAGGTCACCAGCAGCGTCGGCATACCGGGCGACCGCCAGATGATGCCTTCAGGCGGCGGCAATGCGCAGACTGCCTGACAGAATTGCCTGAGCGCAAACAACATCAACAGCCCAAGGAAGGGTCGCAGACTGCGTCCGAAAATCGCCAACGCCAGCAAACCGATTCCCAGCAGATCGATGACGGCGGAACTTGCGATCAACAGCGAATTCGCGACCCGCGGGTTCCGGTGCAATGACTGATGTAGCTGTTCCGTCCAAACGAAAACGGCGTCGTGGCGCGAGATGACTTCCCCGGCGACCACAGCATCATCGCCCATCGGCGGACGTGTGCCGATGAGCCACTGCGTTAAGAACCAAAGACCGAGTCCGACAACGACAAACACAATCCGTAGCGAAACCATCGCCAAAGTTGGCCGGCGGACGTCCAACGGCAAGCGGTCTTCGGCTGCCATGCGGTTGTCTCCATGCGGAAGAGGCGAGTTATGATTCGGCAGTTTCTAAATCAATTGGCGAGACTTCCGTTTTCATCAGTGGTGCCGATTCGGTCGCGAGTTTTTCGAGCATCGTTGTCAATCGCTGTTCCAATAACGGCATAATCGGATCGCCGTTTCCGCCGCGCTCACGCTTCGGCGAGACTTCGATTGCTTCGCCGACCTCGATGATGATTTTTTGCGGGCCGTGATGCCGGGCGGCGTCTGTCAGGTCTTCCTCGAACCGCTCGACCGTTTCCAACAGTCTTTCAACAGGGCTGTCGGGACGAATGTAGTCGCGGGGATAGAATGACATTTGCTGGGCGAGATAACAGTCGGCCAACTGACGCCAACGTCGTTCGCGTTCCTCGAAATCGATCTCCCCGCCAATCATGTCGGGGACAATCGCCATCCGCAAATTCTTCACACGGGCGACAACGTCTCCCTGTTGCACTTCGCCCAGCCACTCCTCTTCGAGTGGGCCGAGTACGTGATCGATCAGCCGTTCCAGCCGGGTGAACAACGAGCCGGTCTGTGTGTCGCCCAGATATTCGACCTCTTTCAGGCACAACAGCGCCATGCCGACACGGCGAATCCGCGAGACCAACGGCCGGTGATCCTGCGGCTGCCAGGTGAGCCGATGTTCGATGTCGCGCAGTACCGGGGTGACCGCAGCCTGCAGATCGCCTTGAAACAGATAACGGATCGCAACCGGGTGAATGACGACCTTGTTCTCTGGATTCTGTTTCTCGCGTTTGCGGGCGGCCTGCCTGGCCATGAACGCCGTCCCCTCCATCAGCACGCCGAGCCGATCGTTGGTGCGGCTGATGACTCCTTCGGGAAAGATGACGAGCGGCCGTTCGGCCGTCGTCAAAATGTCGATGGCGCAATTCAACGCCGGCCGGTCCATGCCTTCGCGGTAAACACTGAATGCCCCCAATCGCTGCGCCATGAACGATGTGTACCAGCCCTGCTTGAAGACGTGCCAACTGGCCATGCTGTAGTGGTACATATTCAGTTCGATGTCGAGCAAGCCCATTGCCATCGGATCGCTGGGACGGCAATGATTTGGTGCCAGCACGATGCCATGCCCCGCATCGATCGACGCTTTCAACAATTCCAGCCCACGAAACTCGTGGCTGGTGATTCCATATTCCTTGCGCAAGTGCCCAGGCAACCACATTCGGCAGGCCCAAGCCCAGAACTTTCCGCGATACGGCGGAATGAATTCGTAGGGTTCTTCGATGACGACGTTATGCATTTGGGCCTGTTGATCGAAATCTGAAGATCAGTTTGGTCTGTGGTCGTTGTGTTTGGCAGTCACACATTATTGTCGTGACAGTATGACCTTACATAACGCACTGGGCGAAAAAACCGAAGCGAATTTCGTAAATTGGGCGCGGCAATCGGAAACCGGCGTGAAACGCGATTCCCATTTCTTTCTGAAATCGGGTATCCTTAACAATCGGCACCATGCCGTTGGATTGTCCGCTGCCATTGGATTGTGTGAGTGACGGTTGTGATTGAACTTCGTTGTCCGGCCTGTAAGCAGAACATCAAACTCGATGAGTCGTTCACCGGACGGCGCATTGCCTGTGTCGGCTGCGCAAAGGAATTCACAGTTCCCGATGCAAAACAACTTGCCGCCAGGAAAGCTGCCCGTCAAGACAAATCGGCCGCGCAGGCGACAGGGGCGAAGTCATCCTCGCCGGCCATGTCGGTCGCCATGCCTGCCCAACCGGAGCAAACGCTGCTCGACAAAGCCAAACGCTATCGCGATCAGGTCGTGGGGGGATTGGTTGTCGGTGTACTCGCCATCGCCGCTTTTGTGATGTACACAGCGATGCAAGGCGAAAACGGCGAAGACGACAACTCTGCGAGGGTCGGCGGCGACGGTTCTCAACCCAACAACAGTGTGGCAGCAACCGACACCGGAGAGAATTCGTCATCGACAAATGAAAACGGCGGGGAACGCCCTGGCGGAACGGGTCAATCGAATTCGACAACGCGAAACGGCGCAGAAAACGGCAACGCCAACCCGAAGCCAACAACTGGTAAGACAGCCAATGGCGGCAAGCCATCAACCAGTACCAACAAGAAGCCGCAAGTCGATCAGCCAGTCAAGCAAGAAATCACGTCGGCCAAATACACTTCGACATCAGGGGTTCTGCTTCGCCAAAGCGCCGAATTGGGTGATTGGATTACGGTGACGCACGATTCGGCGATTCCCGCTGGTACGCAAATCGCTTTGCCGTCGGCGTTTGATGCCCGCCTTGATGTTGGCAGCAAGCTGTACGCTGTGCGGCTGGTCGGTGGGGCAGTTTCGCAGCTGCTGGAAGCGTCGGATGAGATTCCGTTCGGATTTGAGTTACAGCGTGGTCGGCTGATTATCGAAGGCCGGCGCGACAGCGATGTGCCGGGAGCCGTCTTGTCGCTAGCGGTTCGCGGCGAACGCTGGCGGGTCGAACTATTGGAAGGTAACACGGTTCTGGGCGTGGAGATTTCGCCTCGGAGACCGGAGAAATTCGAACAGGATTTCGGCGACGACGTTTTCCAGGGGGGAATTCTCGTTGTCAAAGGATCGGTGCGGATAGTTGATGGTGCCGGCAGGACGCGCGTTGTCGCAGGCAACAGTTGGCTGTCGTTGGCAAAACGAGATCGCATCAATCCCGAATCGACCGAGGCAGATCAACTACCGGGGC
>JABISG010000054.1 GCA_018699955.1 Planctomycetaceae bacterium
CGGTCTGTCCGCTGCGATGTAAACTCTGACGAGTCAACGGCTGCGGAGTCTTCGGAGAGGTGGCAGAGTGGCCGAATGCACCGGTCTTGAAAACCGGCGTGGTGTAACAGCCACCGGGGGTTCGAATCCCCCCCTCTCCGCCTTCACTTACGATCCGTTGCACTAAATTGTTTGCTTAAACAATTTTAGTGTCTGTTTTGTGCGACTCCACAATTCTCCTGGTGCAAACTTTGTGCAAAGGAGAAGAGTGATGCGACGTTCGCGCAAGCACCCTCGCAGAAAGCGGGTGGGGTGGGCTTCTTTTTATCAGCACCACGGTGGCTGGCACCTCGATTACCAGGAAGACGCGGAGTCGGTCCGCAAACGCGTGGCCGACACCGAAGAGGCGGCTGCTCGGTTGGCGGCGCAGGTCAACGCCCAACTGTCGAGTGGGGTTCAGACACTGTTTTCGTTCGAGGCGGTGACCGTTCACATTCAGGCCGATGGTGGTGCAGAGCCGCTTGGTGGCCATCACGGCGTCGCTACCCCCCAACGCGATCTCGGGGTTACTCTTCTGCCATGATGACCAGTGGCCTGCGTCTCGTTCGGCGACGATGCACATCGACAGAAGAAATCCTTGTGTATGCCCCTTTCCCACCCTTATACTTGAGTACGTAGATGCGACGAAAGCGTCGGACAAATCTCGGGTACGAAAGCCCATTCTGCTATGCCCCAATGGCCAGCAGTGTGGGCTTTTTTATTTGGTCGTGTTGGCTTGCTGATGCCAGAACAATCTGTGATTCCGCAGTTCGTTTTGCTGCACGTGACACCACTTCGGTGGAGCAAACAGCGATCTTCAATCTCGGTCACACTATGACAGGAGATGTTGTCATGCGCTATTTCGCCTTTCTGACCATGTTGCTGTCCACATCACTTGCCGGTTCGGTTGCGGATGCGGCCGACCCGGTCACGTTGAGATGGAAACTGAAAGTCGGTGACACCTTTTACATCGAGAACGTTCAGAAGATGAAAATGACGACTAAGGTGATGGATCGCGAGGTGGAGCAGAACACCACCCAGACTTCAATCACTCAGTTTTCCGTGACAAAGGTAACGCCTGATGGTGGGGCGGTGATCCAACAGACTTTGTTGAACTTCAGTCGCAAGAGCAATATGGCTGGCGACGAAGATACTGACATTTCCGAGTTGATAAAGGGCGTTACGTTCACAATCACGCTCAACGGTAAGCACGAGCTCGTCAAGTTCGAGGGGTACGATGAGTTCGTAAAAAAGGTCTCCGGCGGAAAACCGGCCGCCGAAAACGCGCTGCGGGCGATGGTCCCCGAAGAGACTCTGAAAAGAACCGTCAGTGAGACATTCTCTCCACTTCCCCGAAAGGCCGTCTCGGCAGGAGACATCTCGAATCGGACGTCTAGCTCCGAAGACAAAGAACCGCGAAGGCACTACGAGAAGGCGGGCGGTTTCTCGTATGACCCACCCAAGGCATGGAAAATCGTCGAATTCCCAGACCTTACGTATCGGGTTTCTCATGGCCCCGCCAAGAATAAGTTTGCGCCAAACATCAACATCATCGTTGAAACGCATTCCATGGCGTTAGCTGACTACGTGAAAGCAAACGTCAAGAGCCTAGAGGAAATGGGCAAGGAAAAGAGTGCCGACATCTTGAAACGCGAAGACTTCAAGACAGAAGATGGTCAAGTTGGCGTGCGATTATTGACCGAGATCACGCATGGGGACCTTAGGTTACGGCAGACGTTCTTTTTCTTTGGCAACGGGGACCTCAAATACTTAGTCACCTTCTCTGCACTTGCCGAGGACGGGAAGGCGTTTGATGAAGCGTTCCAGCAGAGCATGAAGACCTTCAGGTTCCACGAAATCAAGAAGTGAAACCAGCAACAAGGTTCATTCCTTGCGGCAACCCGGCCCGCTCTTTCTCGAAACTCAAGTAAGGTTGGTTAAAACGTGCATGCGAAGGCTCGGCCAGACGAGAATGATCTAAACGAGCTTGAGTTCGCGAATTGATGAGTTTCTCGCACAGCCTGCAAATCGGAAGTCGGTGAGAGTCTGTCGTCAGACGAGTTGTGGCGTCAAAAGAAGGTTTTTCTAAACTGTGATTCCAAAGCCCAGAGTGCGCGATGAGAGTACAATATAATGCCTGTGTCTTGATTTCATTGCTCATTTATTTCGGCATGTTACCATGCTGATAATTTCATCTCGCCAACGCTTCTCAGGGTGACCAAATGCGTATTGTTCTGCTCCTCGGCTCGGTTGTAAGCGGTTTTCTGATTGCCCTGTCGATGAACGCGACCCTGTCGATGAACGCGACGAGGGCAGCGGCGGCTGACGGAGTAGAAGCCGAACCGGAGGTCCTTGAACTGCTACTGAAAGACACCCCGAAGCCAAATTACGGCGTACCCGTTCCCAAGCGGGTCAATGGACGCGTCATGTTGCGCTCGGATGGATCGGCAGCGGGAGTCAGAGGAGTTTCGGTCACAGACGGATATTCCGTCGTCAAAACCGACGCGATGGGCGCTTACACGCTCACGCCTCACGCCAGCGCAGTGTTTATCTACATCACTCGTCCTGCGGGACATGACGTGCAGGGGCAATGGTACAAGCCACTGGCTGCCAAGGTCGATTTCGCGCTCAAGCCCGGGGCGCAGGATGAGAAAGAATACATCTTCGTGCATGTTACCGATACGCACGTCTCGACGAATCCCCGATCGGTGGCGGGCTTGAGTCGATTCGTGCGAGAAGTCAACGCTCTGACCCCCAAGCCCCGTTTCGTGGTCAACAGCGGCGATCTTCTGAATCTCCACAAAGCGCTTGTGACTTCTCCCGCCGCCGGACGCGCCGATTTCCGTAATTATGCGGGCATCATGAACCATTTGACCATGCCCCATTACAACGTCGCCGGCGACCATACCGATTCCTCTTATCGACTCAACGAGTTTCCGCGCGGTGATCACCGCTGCGGCAAACCGTTGTATTGGGAGCATCTCGGCCCGAATTTCTTTTCGTTTGAGTATGGCAAGATTCATTTTGTGTCGGTCGATTTTGGATACCATCTCGGCCAGAAGCAGATCAAGGTGAACGGCAAGTTGCTCGAATATCCGACAAATGAAGTTCAGCCGATGCATGTCGAATGGCTTAAGCAGGACATGTCTCACCGAACGCGAGATACGTTTGTGGTGACGACTTCCGAAGCGGACCTGGGAAACCACTGTCCGGAATTTGAGGAGATGGCCCGGCAACATGACATTCGACTACAACTTGTTGGCGATATCCACGTCGTGGCTCACAAAGCACGGTCGGTTCCTTATCGAAGCGGCGGGGCGTTGGCGGGTTGCTGGTGGAATCCCAAAGCCAATCAGCTCTGTCCCGACCTGTCGCCACAGGGCTATTTGATCTACCGCGTGCAGGGCGAGAAGTTGGAGCACTTCTACAAAGGGCTGGGACAACGCGTTGCGATCGTCTCACATCGAGTTGGCGCAGCATGGTCAGGCCGCGTGAAAGTGCAGGCTCACGTTGTGCAGCCTCAGCCCAATGAAACACTGGAGTATTCGTTGAACGGCACGACTTGGCAGCCGATGCGAGAAATCGGCCGACCGTTCTATCGGGCTCTCTATTCTGCGTCCATCGACACGACCGCTCTCCCGGAAGGCCGCCTGAACTTCAGCGTTAAAAGCACAACGACCGGTGAAGTCCGCTCGCGCGAATTCGTAGTTGTCAACGGTAGAGCCCCGTTGGCATTAAAAGCCGATGCTATCTTAAGTTTCACGGTTGGCGCGAACACCGGCTGGACGACCCACAGACCACCGACCGGCAAGGTCGATGTGCTCTTCAACGAGAAAGTCGTCGGTGTGCTCGAACCCAAAGCTCGCAAGAATTATTCACTCAAAATCGACGCATCCCGCATAGGCGTTGCCAACACGCTCTCGTTTTCCTTTGCTAAGCCGGGAGACGGCATGTCCCTCAGCAGCCCGGTTCTGACAGTTCAGGGGAAAACTGTTCGAGATCCGAGAGACGAAGCAATCAGAAAGGTGAGGGTCGGGCATTGGGGAAACAAGGCAGCCGACTGGGGAGGTTTCATTGTTGGTGATGCGCAGCCTCCTGACGAGAGCCCATTTCATCGTCAACAGAACCGCTTCTGTTTTGTCCTGAGTGGCGCGAAAGAAGAGTTGTCCAAACGAAAGTAGTCCAAAATCGCGACGCTGTTTTTGATACAGTCCCGGCGTCCTGAGGATTGGAAGTCGTATTTGCGATGCTCACTTTTGGCACAAGCTTCGGCCTCTACGCAGACATCGACGTGATGCACGTTATACGATTGCCCCCTGTCCACGCAGTGTCTTACGCAGTAATCCAAAATCAAGACTGCGCGGTGTGACGCCTTGTTGGATTGAGAGACTCGCTGCCGTGCCGGCTGCTTGACCGGTTGCGTAGCATGGGGGAATCACTCGGGCTGAAGCGGCCCCTTCGTGGTCGGCTGAAATCGGCCGGCCGGCGACCAGCAAGTTATCGACCTGACGCGGAACGAGACAACGGTACGGAATCTCGTAGTGATCGGCACGTATTCCCTCCAAACGACCACGCGGCCCCTGAGGATCATGGATGTCGATGGGATACGAACACTGGGCGATCGCATCGTCGAACTTGCGACCTTCAAGAACGTCCCCTCCATTGAGTACGTAGTCTCCAAGAATATGCCGTGTTTCGCGTACGCCAACCTGACTTGCGGTCGCAATCAATTGTGCGTTTTCCAAGCCGGGGCAGTGTGATCTGAAAAACCGCATCAGTTCCCATGCCTGTCGACGACTTTCGATCTCGGCACGAGACAGATCATCGGGGTTTGTTCCGTCGATATTTTGAACACGCGTTGTGTTGACGCGCCATTGACCGGGAGTCGGTTCGCGATAGAGATTCAAGAATTCCCGTTCCAATGTCCATTCTCCTCGCGCCCTGGCTTGCTTCACGATGCACTCAAACAGCCGCTCTCCCGGGTGCAGGAGTTCGTGTTCTCGCATCCAGGCCACAACCCGTTCGTCATCCACATTGCCAATGGTCAAAAACAGCGTCACCGGCATCATCTTGCCGTCTTCACGCCGGCCAACTTCAAATGGCGCACCCGCTTTGACGGCGATGTCACCATCGCCCGAAGTGTCAATAACAATTTTGGGCCGCAGCAGACCGAGTCCGGCCTTGTCCAGAAAAACGATATCGGTAATCCGTTCGCCCTGCATCACGACGTCCACAAACGACGTGTGAAATCGTATTTGTGCACCGGCGTCGCAGACCATTTCCAGTGTGGCCATCTTGAGCGCTTCCACGTGAAATGGAGTTACATTGGCATGGCCCAGCTTGATGAACGACGACCAGGCCGTGCCGGGCTCGGTCAGCGAAGGATCGATAGCACCACCCATCGCGACCATTCGGTCAATCACATCCTGGAAGAGCCCGGCAACCAGCTGCCGCTTGCCGTCTGGGGTATAGGACGTCATGAACGGCCCAACCATTCCAGCCGTCGAAGTGCCTCCCAGAAAGCCATATCGTTCAACGAGTACGGTCGAAGCACCATTGCGGGCAGCGGCAGATGCTGCGGCGACCCCTGCCGACCCACCTCCAATCACAGCAACGTCCACGATAGCACGCAGAGGAATGTTCCAGGTTCGGCTGATTGTCTCGTGAATGTCTGACATGTGAACCAATCCATCTGTGGAGTTCTCGATTTCAGTGAGTCTGTTTGCAATAGACTCTCAGGACCGCAACGAATCAACCCTCGGCTCTACGGTTGACGCCGTGAACCGACTGTTTCGAAAACTCGTAGCGATTGAGATGCCCCGTAAAACGACCAGAAACTGACACTCGCCGATCAGAGGTCCAGCCTCTCATCCACGCAATCGTCGCGACTGCAGCAGGGGTTAACCGCACCATGCCGAACACGACCATCTGGAACCCGGATCGGACATCTAGTAGAATGTCCGAGTGATGACTTTCGAAAGTTGCGAATTCGATCGACGGAAACTGCTCCGGTCTGTTTCCGGTGGTGTCATGGGTTTCGGTCTGGCTGAAATGCTGGCCCAGCAAGCCGCTGCCGACGCGTCGGTGCGCCCATCTCGGGCGAAGCAGGTGCTGGTTGTCTATGAAGAGGGTGGTATCAGCCACATGGACACGTGGGATCCGAAACCGGACGCACCGTCGGACCATCGCACACCCTACCGGCCGATTTCGACCAGCGTTGCCGGTATCCAGTTCTCGTCGCTGATGCCGATGATTGCCCGCCAGGCTGACAAACTGTCGGTCGTCCGGTCGATGACCACGTCCGAAGCCCCCAGCCATCCGAATGCCTGCAAGGAGTTCTTCAAAGGCTATCGCTTCAATGCTCCGCTCGATTTTCCCGACATCGGTTCGGTGGTCACTCACGTGTTGGGCACCGAGTGCCCAGAGTTGCCCGGATACATTTTTTGTCCCGGGATCAACATGCCGAACCACGTCAGCACGACGGGGTTTCTGCCAGCCAGTCGCGCGCCGTGGAAGTTGGGCACAAAGAGTCTGGGAGAGAATCTGAGCGATCCGAATTGGAATGTGAAATCACTCTCGCTGCAACCCGGCCTGAGCCACCGCCGGTTGGACGACCGTAGCAAGTTGTTAAATCAACTAGACCAATCTCCGTCGGCCCAAACAAACCACGCACAGTCCCTGCGAAAGTACTACGAAAACGCGATCGACCTGTTGACCAGCCCGTCGGTGCAAAGCGCATTCGATCTCAAGATGGAATCTGAGAAAACACGTGACCGTTACGGGCGGGATCATCGCGGCTGCTGTTATCTGTTGGGCCGCAAGTTGATTGAGGCGGGCGTGCGGTTCGTCAGCGTCACGGTCATCCAGCCACCAGAACACGTTGGCCGTCCGGGAACCGGTCAACCAAACGGCGTCTTCTTGAACTGGGACCACCACGAGGGAATCTACCAGAACGGCCCGTGTGGTGGACCGCAGGCAATGAAGAACCAGGAACGCTACGGTCTGCCGCATCCCCTGATGATGCCCAGCCTGGATCGATCGCTGAGCGCATTGATCGAGGATCTTGACGAGCGCGGCCTGCTCGACGAGACGCTGGTCTGCTTTGTTAGCGAGATGGGCCGGACACCGCGAGTTAACAAATGGGGTGGTCGCGACCACTGGGGCCGCGCGATGTCGATCGCGTTTGCCGGCGCGGGCGTTCCCGGCGGTCAAGTCATCGGTGCGACTAACAAGGACGGCGGAGACGTGGTCGATCGCCGCTACACACCTTACGATTACGCCGAAACGATTTACCGCAAGCTGCGCATTGAAACGGCCGCACGGTTGAAGAAGCCGGACGGACGGCCCATCGACTTTACCGACGGCGGACGACCGATCGTCGAGCTGTTTTGAGTCGCGGTCTTCCATAGACGAAAGACAACATATGCTGCGTTTCAATACGGGTTTCAGCCGGCGTGAACTTCTGCAAGTCGGCAGTTTGTCGGCGCTGGGCGTTAACCTGCTCGACACGGTCCAACAGCCGGCCGTCGCCGCTCAACCGCGCCGTGAGGTCAACTGTATCCTGCTGTGGTTGCTCGGCGGACCGAGCCACATCGACATGTACGACATGAAGCCACTCGCCCCGCCCGAGATTCGCGGCGAATTGAATCCAATCGCCACACGAGTCCCCGGCCTGGAATTGTCGGAATTGATGCCGCATATGGCCGACTGTGCTGAGAAGTTCTCGGTCATTCGCTCGATGCACTCTTATTCGCCCACGCACGGTCAAGGCGATTTTCACTTGATGAGCGGCAATCGTCTGACGAATTCACTCAACCCGCCGGGATTCGGTGCCATGCTGACCTGGCAACAGGAACGACGGGCACGCCAGACGCCGCCGTTCGTCCAAGTTGGTAAGTTGGCAAGTCCGCGATATGGAGACCCCGGCTTCGGCGGTTTCCTGGGGCGGACCTACGATCCGTTCGTGGTCGAACGCGATCCAAACAGCGGCAGCTTTGCAGTCGATGAGTTCAGCCCGCCCGAATCCGTGGGCGTTGATCGTCTCTCCGACCGGCAATCGCTGCTAGCAGCCCTCGATCAATTCCAGTCGCACAAAGAACGGCAGCTTCAATTCGCGCGGACTCACGAAGTCTTTCGCGAGCAAGCCCTCTCGATGATTACGTCGCGACGTGCGAAGGACGCTTTCGATATTTCTCAGGAGTCGGAAAAAGTTCGCGACAACTATGGCCGAAACCGTGTCGGCCAGGGATTGCTGTTGGCGCGACGTTTGGTCGAAGCCGGGGTGCGGTTTGTCACGGTCAAAGGATATGTTCGCTACGGCTGGGATCATCATCCGGAAGTCTTTCCCCGACTGAGAACCGAGGTGCCTCCTTACCAGCAGGGTTACGCCGCCTTGCTGAACGATCTCGACCAACGCGGCATGCTCGACAACACACTGGTCATCACGGCCGGCGAATTTGGCCGGACCCCGCGTCTCAACAACGATCCGCGTGCTCCAGGCCGCGACCACTGGAACCGCTGCTTCAGCCTGACGCTCGGCGGAGGCGGAATCAAAAAGGGGATTGTACTCGGGGCGAGTGACAAACACGCGGCGGAAATCGCGGATCGTCCGGTCTCTGTTCCCGATTTTGCTGCCACAGTCTATCACGCCCTCGGTCTGAATCCGAAGGCCGAACTCCGCACGCTTGATGACCGCCCCACACTGGCTCTCCCCAAAGGAGAGGTCATCCCGGAATTGATCTAGAAGTAATCCGAAAACCCTCCGGCGGGTATCATCGGCGCTGGCATGTAGGGTTTCCAAACAGCCGCGACCGGGTTTCCGGACGAGGTCAAACGAGATTGCGTTAGTCATTGCTTCCACAACCCTCAGATTTGCTTTTGGCCGTCTCGTCAACTCAATCGAATACTGAGACACGCCGGCAAGCCACACTTTTTCGGAGCTACCGTCGTGGCATTTCTTCCGCTGGCTATCGCTCAACCACCGGCGGGCAATTGTGGCTCAGAAACAGTCCGGAAATACGCTGGTTAAAACGTGCATGCTGACGGCGTCCCAGTCGCAATCCTCCGGTCGATCCCGATTCCGCGAAATGGTATGGGTACAGGTTTGCTGGCTCTCGAAAGTGTATCGGACCGACAAGAATTACGGTTTGCCTGATTCGCGGCCCATTCCCTCTTGTGAGATTCTCCACGAATTCCACAATTCTCGTGGTGCAACGATTCTCTGTGCCTCCGGTGACCAACAGCTGACGCGAATCCTCGGTGATGCAGCCGTTAGAGTGGGCAGCCCGGCAAGGAGTCAGTTGGTGGTCGGAGTTGAGTCTGCAGGTTTTCCGTACTCGGATTCGCTTTCGACTGCGCCAAGCTTTCTGTCTTCATTGCTGAGTGTCATCGCGTGGAGCCGCGCGCGGGTCATATGAAACTTGAGGCGAATCTCTTTCCCCAGTAGCTTGCTCACGTCGGTATTGGCGTTCCAACGGACAGGATGGTTGAGGGCGTCTCCCTGGAGACTTCGCGACTGCGACTTCGTAAAGCCTTCAATCGGCTGCCAGTCGCGCGTCAAGGCTTCGACGCGAATCGATCCCCTCATCCAGGTGGCAGCGTTCAGGAACAATTTGGAGTGCTGCACCGTGAACGGCTTCGTGACCACGTGGCATGGGCCTGGATCGATTTCACTCGTTTCGAGCGAGGCAAACCGGTCTCGCTTGAACGTGGCCAAGGCCGCACCGCACTGGAGATCGCCGGGGTCGGTCCGGGCCACATCTGCGTTGTGCGGATAGTTGAGTGCGGCGTAATAGACATACACCGTATCATCGACAATGACCGGTTCGGGTTGGGAACAAGCCATCGCCATGTAATCGTAGTATCCCAGCGATCCGTGCGGGATGAATGGTTCCCCTCGACAGACACGGGTGAAGTTGATCCCGTCACGGCTCGTGGCGAGATGAACGTTGATCGGTTGCGGCGAACGCCGATAGTACACGCTGATGTAGCCGACGTACGTCTGTCCGAGCTTATGGCAACCAAATTGATAGAGTTCGGTATCGGGCGGATCATCGGGATCCATGCTGAGAATGAACTGGTGGTTCTTCCATTCCCGCAGATCATCGCTTTCGGCGTAGGCATAGGAGCGATAGTAACGGCCGACCGGCTGCCGATCGCAGTCACTTTCGTTCGCCACCATCCGCTCGCTGAACTCCGGAATGATGCGCCGATACACAACCCACTTTTGCTTCGCTTTGTCGTACATCAAATGCATGAGGCAATCGTCTCCCTTCCCGGAGACATCATTCGGTGTCTGCCAGAAGGGGGCGCTGGCACATGACCAGTGGATGCCGTCGGGCGATGTGACGATGTGCGCTCCGCGCCGATGATCTTGAACGATCGCCAGAGCAACGAACTTCTCGCCGGCATTGCGGGGGTTGGGGTGCTTGTTCACTCCCCAGAAAAACGCCTTCTTCCCCTGTGGCGTCATGGCTTGAGTTGGCACAACGAAGCTCTTCTTCGCCTGGGAGCCCGCCGCACGCGTTGCGGAAACCGAATCGCTGGTGAAGATGATGTTATGGTCGCGCCGACCCGCGATCTCCATCACGCCAAGATCGGGCTTATTCCAGTGGACCCCATCGGTTGAAGTGAAATAGGTCATGTACGCCGCATGACCGTCCAGATACATCGACTTCCGGTCGCTGCCCGTCCGGGCCCACATCTTGAAGAGCTTGTCCTCCTGGTCGTACATCGTGGTATAGGGCTGAATAATATTCCCATCACACCAACGATCACAACGGACGACCGGATTCAACAGATGTTTTCTTGGCTGATGAAGCCTGCGTGAAACGCCCGGCGCGGCTTCGATCATCTTGTTGTCGAGAAACAGCTCAGTCATGAAAGCCGTCTCTGCCACTTCTTTTTGGCTGCTCGCCAGAAGGGCCGCCTTGTTGTTCGCAGCACTCCCACCGACTGCAATCAGTCCAGCCCCGGCCGCACCCGAGAGCTTAATGAATTCTCTACGGTCTGTTTGCATCGGTTCGACCTCATGCAAGCTGGAAATTGGTTGTCACTCGAAGCCAGCTGACATCAGACTGAGCGGCAGCCGTTCGTCGCGGCCGGTCACTTGTCTGCTGCCCCATTACGATCAGGTGACTGACATCCTACCGCATGACCGTTGCGAGTTGAAGCATTTCGCGTTTCGGTCACATCAACCGACTGACACATCGAACTTGCACTGGTCGGCCGAGTCAGAGTTCGTTGGTTTGGCTTAACGTACCGCATTCGACGAGTTTCACGAACAGAATCAGGCCAACATGTCCAGTCGATAGTTGGGACTCGGCTCGGTAGGATGGTGGTCCACATCAAACCGTATGGTTAGTTGATTCGCTAAGGCGTGAAGTTTGGCCTCGATCTTGAGATTGAAGCAATGAACGACAACAACTGGATGCCGAGATTCACCGGCTGCCTCATTGCAGTTTTCTGCATCGCCGAAACGGCGTTCGGACAAGCGACTCTCGTGAGTGGCGGCGAGGTCCGTGCGGTGGTCGTCACGGCAGCCAAGCCGTCTCAGGTGGCTGTCTATGCGGTCGAGGAATTTGTACGGCATGTCGAGAAAGCGACGGGACAGCGACTTCCGGTGGCCATCGAAACGGATGTTCCCAAGGCGTTTGCCAGTCGTATTTTTGTGGGTGCGACGCAGGCAGCCCGGCAGCACGGGATCGACCCGAACCGACTCGATATTGAGGAGTTTACACTGCGCACCATCGGTAAGGACTTCTACATTGTGGGGAAGGAGTTGCACCCAGATCAGAAATTCTCGACATCGAGGCCACACGGGGAGCCGAGAAACCCACTGAGTTCCGAATGCGTGCACAGCGGGACGTTGTTTGGGGTCTACGACGTGCTGGAACGATATCTCGGCGTGCACTGGCTCTGGCCCGGCGATCTGGGAACCTACGTGCCGCGCATTGCTTCAATCACAATCCCCAAAACTGATGAGACCATCAAGCCACGGCTACTCTATCGCGATCTGGGTGGTTGGGACTTGCGGCATATTCATCTGGCGGGGGTGATGTATGGGAAGACGAGAAAACCCATTTCAGGAGGTTTCACGAGAATCCCGCTGGCAACTCGAAGAAACCTGATCTTCCCGACGGAAGAAGCCGGGCATGCTTATGGAAAAGCAATGGAGGTCTTCTTGCGTCGGCACCGGCGAGCCACACCCATCGAGAAGCCGATGCGCGTGCCTCGAAACGCCCATCAAGTGGCCGGTATTGCAGACTGGTGGGCCGCGCACGGAGCGGAACACCCCGAATGGTTCGCGCTGGTCAACGGCAAACGCGGCGATGTCGGCAGAACCGGAGCCTACACCAATCTGTGCGTTTCGAATGATGAGCTGCGAGATTTCATTGTGAACGAAGCATGGGACGGCGGTGATTTGTTGGTGCTGGGAGACGGGGACGGTCACAATTGTGAGTGTGCGAAATGCATGGCTTGGGATGGCCCTCAACCGAAGCTGAGCGATGTACCAAAGATGGTGCGAGAAAAGTACAAGCGGCACGCCAACGGCGAACGGTATGCCCGCTACTGGAATGACGTGTTTCAAAAGGCGGTCAAGAAGAACCCGAAAGTTCGGGTCACCGGATACGTCTACGGGCCGACTCTCCCTGCTCCCATAACAGACATCAAGCTCGACAAAAACATCTTCGGTGAATTCGTCATTTACGGCGGATGGGACGGTTGGTTCCCAATGAGTAGGGAGGAGGAGCAATGGACCAGGGAGCAATGGCTGGGCTGGAGCAAAACCGGCATGTCACTGTTTTTTCGACCGAACTATCTGCTCGGCCTCTACGTGACGCCGAACATCAGCGTCCGACAGACGGGAGAGTTCTTTAAGCTCGCCCATAAGAATGGCATGGTCGGTGCTTCCTTTGAAGCGTATTCGTTTAGCTGGGCGGTCCACGGACCAATGGCCTACATGCATCATCGGCTGCTCTGGAATCCGGAGTTGGAAATCAATGATCTGCGGCAGGAGTATTTCTCCGCCTTCGGACCTGCGGCCAGTCAGATCGAAGAGTACTTCGACTATTGGGAAAAGTACGCCAGCACGCGGCCTGCCATCAGCGAGGTCAGTAGCGCGTTGGAGAAGTTACGCCGGCCCCGCGGACATGCCCTAGCCTTTCCGCCGCGGGTTTATCGGCCTGCCCAAGCCATCTTGGAGAAGGCACTGCAGGCTGCTCGGCAAGATCCCCTGCCGGAGTTCGCGCAGCGGGTCAAGTTCCTGCAAGCCGGTCTGCAGCACGCGCTCCTGACAACTCATGTCTACGAGTTTCTCGACTATGACGGCCCAGAGGCAGAACTCGGTACCGCACCGCTGAATGATCTCGCGAAGCTGACCCAAGCACGGGACGCGATGCAGGAACTTATCAAATTCCGTCACGATCCCCTAAACCGCTTCGTCTCATCGTACATAGACAACGCGATCGTCGAGCAGTATTTCATCCGCAACATCGAAGCTCTGTTTAAGAAAGACTCGCCCGACTGACAAACTCCTTGGCCCCTGCGCTGAGCCATGACGTTGTCGATGTGAACAGAAACTGCACTCCGGCCGCGGCGTACTTCGCGACGTTTTCGTTGTTGGTCAACGTGCCGGCCACTCGACCGCGTTCTTGAATGCGCGCCAGTGCCTCGTCGATAGTGCGCCCGACATCGGCGTGGTCAACCTGCCCAATCAGCCCCATCGAGGCCGCCAGATCGGAAGGCGCTACGAAAAAGACGTCGATGTGGTCGACTTCCAAGATCTCGTCGAGGTTCTCGATAGCAACGATATCCTCAATCAGCACCATCAAGAACGTGTGATCGTTTGCTGCTTGCAAGTAGTCGGCCACGCCGTAGCTCTGCCGACTGCCGAAGAGGCCTCGCTGGCCGACCGGAGCGAATTTGCCGCCGGCGACGACGTTTTCGGCTTCCTCGCGCGTGTTGACGTGTGGAACGACAACGCCCTGCACGCCGCGGTCCAACGCCCGATAGATGATCGCCTGCTCGTTTTGGTTGACACGCATGATTGACGTCATGTCCCACAGGTCGCAGGCCCGCGTCAGATCCCCGATGTCGGCGAAGTCCACGGGGCCATGTTCACCTTCGAGCCACACGCCGTCGAAGCCGACGGGGCCAAATTGATCGATGGAATCGGCATCGTTCAAACCGGAAATCACGTACACTTTTTCGCCAGCAGCCAGTTTCTGTTTCACTCTGTTTGGTCGGATCTTCATTTCGTACCTTTTGTTAAGCTTGCGTGCCGCACAACATTTTAGGATTCCAAGTCACCGAGTTCGAGCCTGACTTCACATCTCTGTTTAAGCCGAGACGAATTCTGTGGGACGACGCGGCCAATTGGCTGAACACAGACCGTCGACAACTGGCTGCTTTGCGAAGCGGCCTGCCCGTCCGTTACGACAGATCAACTGTCCCGGGCAGTGTTATCGGGCACGATTGGAATTGATGCATCGACTCCGATCGCGGCCGCGCCTGCGATTGCGAAGGCGATGCTGCACGAGAGGAAGGCTGCATCCCAACCGAAATTCCGAATGATGACCTGCAATAACACAGGTGATACTGTCGCGCCGAGATTCCCCCACATGTTTGCCCAGCCGTGTATGGACGCCACGTGTCGGCCTCCGACATCCTGCTTGTAAGCCCAGCCGCCGGCACTACCCATATCGGTCGAAAACGCAACGATTGCAAAGATACCGGTGATCATCCAGGCGGAGGGATGGAACAGACACAGTAAGTACGCGCCGGCCGCGAGGAACTTGCCCACGGTCAGTGGTGCCAGCCGTCCCCAGCGCAATCCCATCCGGCGGACCGCCGCATCCGAGAGCCTGCCGCCCGCCAACATGCCAATCCAGCCAGCCCAGAGAGGCAAAGCCGTCATCCAGCCTTGCTGCCACAGAGGAGCCGAATGGACTTCGAGTAAGTAACGCGGCAGCCACGTCACCAGGAAGACCCAGCCGACGTTCGATCCCCATTGCGACACGCACATCAACCACAAACTGCGACTGCAGAGAATATGTTCGATTGGCACTCTGCCGACATCCGCCTGCTTATTCTCCGACCGTGCCGGTCCCTGTTCTTTTTGCGACCGTGCCGGTCGACCGGTTTCGATGAGCGCCTGCTCGGACTTGTTACAGAGGGGATGAGCGGACGGCGAATTGCGAAACAACCCCCAGAACAGTAGCGCTACGACAATTCCCATCGCCCCATACACAAACATCACCGGCCGCCAACCATGCACATAAATCTTGCGAATTGAGTCAGGGAAAACTGCTTCCAGGATCAAGCGGTTCAATCGCTCCGTCTGGGCTTGCGTCAGTTCGGTTTGGCGGAGGAGCTGCGTGGCTTCGCGTTCCAGTGGTATTGGCGTTTGGGTTTCGCGAATCAACTGCGGTCCACGGATCACACTATTGATGTCGAGGAGAAGTTGATCGGCGAATGCCTCGCCGTTGATCAGGTCGGTTTCAGGGAAGGCGCGAAACGCCTCCTTGACGTCGCCGGACATCTGGCCGAAAACGCGGCGTCTCAACAGTATTTTCGCTGCATCGACATCAGAATCGGTCTGCTGACGTGTTGGGGAAACATTCGCCGCCGTCATCGCCCGAGCCAAGACGGCGCGATCGAGAAGGTCATCTTCGCCAAGGTCAGAGGGGACACTCAACGGCACGAAGGCCACGATCATCGTGACCGTCAACAGCGGAGCGAGGCCGCCACCAAAACGGCCGCCAAAAGCAACGATGCTGCTGGCCCAGGCACGTGATCGAAACGGAACCCAATTCGCCAGCAAGCCGCAACTCGTTGGATAGGCGCCCGCCTGACCAAGCCCTGCCGCCAGCCTGACCGCCAGCAACATCACAAAGCCCATCGTAAGTCCCATCAGCGCCGTGAAGAACGACCACGTGAGAATGTACAACGCCAGCATCTTGCGAGCACCGAACCGATCGCTTAACCAGCCTGAGGGAACTTGTCCCAGCGCATAAGCGAAGAAGAAGGCCGAGAAGCAGTAGCCCAGGTGATCGTCGGTGAGGCCCAGATCTTCCTTCACATAACGTTGCGCATACGTCATGCAGAAGCGATGCAGATACAACAAGAAAGCCGCTAGAAACGTCACGAAGACGATGCCGTGACGAACACGGCTCGGTCGCTCCGAGGCAGAAGATTCTGTGTTGGCGTTCATTGGCTGCGGCATCATCCTAGAATCACATTTGGCCAGCGTGACTTACATAAACAGGACTACTCCAGGCCATCGCCTGATCGACTTGAGTCACTCGCAGCCAATACGGCACAACTCCCGGCAGTGAAGTCGTGTCGATCCAACTCGCATCAAACTGTCGCCGTCCGTCCGTTCGAGGCGCTGGGCCGATCTTCACGAAACGGTCCACACCCCCGGCATCGACCGTGTGTTCTTTGCCCCGAACATCGCTCAATTTGACATCGAATTGCGTGTGTTCGGAATGGAAAGACAAAACCGTCGCCTGATCGCCGCGTACACGCACGACAATCCCCGTCGCATTCCCTGCCGTGGCGTTGGTCCATTCGACCCGCTCTTTCCCGACGGACTCAACGTGATCCGCGAACGACTGCACATTGATCGCTTCGACCAGTTCCAATTCGCCGTTCGCGACGGAAAGTGATCCATCCCACTGCACTCGTTGCAGCCGAGCTGTTCCCTTGCGTTCCGTGCCTCCCCAGAGCACGCGCAGCAGAATTCCGTCGTCATCGATATCGGCATCGTCGGAATCGAACCTGGCGACCTGCCACATGTGGACCACTTCGGTCCCGCGAAGCAATTCCACACGTTCGATTGCATTCGTGCCTTCGACGCTGAAAGTGACTTGTGGATCGTCGTCGATTTGAATTTCCGACCCCATAGGAGCCTCGTTCACTTCGAACGACAAACGGATTCGTTCGCCAGACGTGGCGTAGCATCGCCGGGCTTGAAAGGCTTCCCAGAGCGATTCTCGCGTCAACTCTTTCGCATAGACGGCGGTCAATCCGTTTCGCAGATTGCGAATCAACCGTCGGCCTGGATGACATGCGCCGGGTCGGCCCATCACACCGTCAGTGCCGGCTGTGATTCCGACGCGATAGCCACGGCTGAGCACATCGTGGACGAACCATTCAGAGGTGCCGTGTGTGGAATGAATCTCACACAGCTTTTCGATCTTTGGAGCGTGCCACTCCAGGTTCGTCATTCGACCACCCACGTGGATGTTTACCAACACGTCGAGATCGCTGAACGCTTCGACAAACTCCGGCCCTGTCCGCACGTCGGGTTCGGGATCGGGTTCGCTTTCAACAAAGAAGCGATCGCTGCGACGCAAACGCGGTTCATCTGACAGATAAAAAACGTTCCGGTCGCCACCGTCCTTCGTTAACGCACTCCATTCACAACCTAAGAACGGCACATAGCGTCCCGGCTCGTAGAACTCGTCGGTCACTTCGCGCGTGTGATTCCATTCGTCCAGCGTGACGTAATGATCGTTGGCTTGGTGAGTTGTAAACTGCAAGCCGGCGCAATCGCGACCGAAAGCATAATGTTCCTCCAGCGAACCGGCACCGCATCCAATTTCGGTCTGTCCTGAATGCACATCGCCCCAAAACAATTGGAGAGGCGGCTGCGTCTCTCGCACACGGATCTCATTCGTCGAGGCAACCAACATCTCGCCGCTGGTCGCGCGGAATCGAATATCTTTCGTCTGCGACACCGTAACGCGAAACTTTTCGATTGGCGGATCCGCGTCGTCCGTGTTGAGCCGTTCGACAGCCACATTGTCAGCCGCATCCAGCGACGTGGGTGAGACGGGCCGTGTTGGGTTGCCCCAGCGATCTTCCGAGCGAACGGTAACTTCGAATGGTTCACCGACCAAGGCATCTGATAGTGCGAACGCAACGAGACGAACCACTTTGTCCGGATCGAGTCGGAACGGCGGTTCGTCGACCAAACGAATACGCTTTCCGTTGCCTTCGTGATCGATCAACATTAGAAAGCGTCCACGCCGGGCTGCGCATGTTGGAGCGCGCCAGCCGCCCGGACCACGTGTCGTATCGCCGCAGATGATCTTCACGCTGTCCCCGGATCTCAGTGTCCCTTCAGTCACCTTGACGGCCAGCATGTGATGCCAGGGTTCGATTCCCGCAATCCACTTGTAGTCCGCGCTGATTGACACCGATTCGTCTGCGTCAGCATCGCCCGGAAGAAACTCCGTTCGCATGAAGCCATCGCCGCTCGGATCATCGGTCTGCAAATCGCTCCAATCAAAAGGCCACCGCCAAACCACAATCAACCGCCCGCCCGTCACAACCGGCTTCTCGCCAATCACGAACTCGAATTCAACCGTTGTTGGTTGGCTGACCGTCAACGCGTCGATCGGCGTGTGGGTTCCACGGCCGTGCAGTCGCAACCGCTCCTCGTCCGGCATATCGGAGCAGTGATGGAGTTCCGGTTTTCCCGGTGCAACGCGGCTGATGACGAGCATGATTTCATCCATCCCGGTGCGCACCGCCCACCAGGCCATACTGAACGTGTTTTGAAATTGCCTGAATAACGAAAAACAGCTACCGCTCTCTCTTTGGGAACCACCCTAAGGAAACGGGCCGCAGCATGAAAGTCCTGACGAGATCTCCCGGCAGTCAGCCCGGTCAAGATTCCCTCACTCCGCATGGATCAATTAAAGCGGGTAAGGCCAGGGGCATTCCACGCCGGTGTTCGGGCACGTCACTGCCGAGTTCGGTCACGGCATTTCCGAGCGGTGTCGTCTTGGCGGTGAGCCAAAGAGGCCGCACATGGATTGAGTCCAGAGGGCGGACGCGATCGAGTCGCCGGTGGAGTGAGAAGCCGAGAGAGAACACCCCCTGACTTTGCAAAAGTCGAGGAGTTGAAACTCTTGGGTCGCGTCAGCCCGACCAGTTGGGTGGAGGCGTTCGCAATGCCGTCGTCCAAATTGTCAGACGTTCGGGCCTCGGCTCAACGAGCCAGATACTCGCCGATGCCGTGGCGAGTGCCGGCTTTGCTGTATTCTTCCATTGCTTTGGGCAACAGCGCTCGCAGGTCGTCGGCGCGGCGTTGGTCAGCGGGGTGTGTCGAGAGAAACTCGGCTGGCGAATCCCCGCCCTTGGCTCCGGCGAATCGCTCCCAGAATCTCGGTGCTTCTTCTGGTTCATAGCCCGCTTTGGCCATCATCAGCAGGCCGATGTGATCGGCTTCGGATTCCTGTTTGCGGCTGTAAGGCAGCATGACACCATACTGCGATGCGACGCCGTAGGCCGACAGAATGACTTTCTGCTCGCTTTCGCTGCGCTGCCGGGTTGCAAATTGAACACCTTTTTGAATGCCCGTCTGTAATGCCGCGTGACTCATGCGTTCGCCACCATGACGAGCCAGCGCGTGTGCAATTTCGTGCGACATCACCACTGCCAATCCTGCTTCATTCTGGCAGATGGGAAGAATTCCTTCGTGGATTGCCACCTTGCCGCCGGGCAGCGCAAAGGCGTTTTGTTGTTCGGACGCGATGACTTTGAACTCCCAGTCGTAATCGGGACGATCGGCAACGGCGGCGATTCGCTTTCCGACGCGATTGACCATGTCAATATACTGCTGATTGGTCGAGAGTTTTTCTTTCGCAAGAATCTCTCCGTAGGCATCAACGCCCATCGCCACTTCCTGTTTCTCGGGGACGACCAATAATTGCCTGCGGCCGGTCACCGGCGTGCTGTGGCAACCGGTCCAACCCGCCAGACAAACGGCAGCCAGCAAAACAATGACAGCCGTCATTTGTGAACGGCGGGAGAATCGCGAAAGAAATGTCATGCCCGCACTCCGTGCAGCGAATGAATTCATGTTGAAAAAACGGTGCGGGACTATAGGAAAAGGCCGTGAGAGCTACAAGACCGACCATCGGCAAACAATCGGCAGTTTCTGCCGATTGAAACTGTCAGATAACCCCACGGGGCGTAGCCCGTGAGCTTTGAGAGTTGGTCGCACAGGCGAGCGGCCGGCTTTATGCCGGCCGACACCTGCAATTTCCGTATACGTCCGCTTGATTCGCCCCAACAGCGGACTTACGCCCACCGCTCGCCTGAATCATCTGGGTGACCGGCGTCCAAGCCATCACCGTTGCAGTGGAATTCGTTGCTCGCTAGAACGTGGGAAGACGATTGACTGCCGATCGTACAGGCGACGGCGATTTCATATTCTGACTCCACTATCGGCCATTCCATGACATCAATTCTCGTAACCGGCGGAGCTGGGTTTGTCGGCAGCCATTTGTGCGACCGGTTGATCGAGCGGGGCGACGAAGTTCTCTGCCTCGACAACTTTTTCACCGGCCGAAAGGTCAATGTCGAACATCTGATCGGCCATCCTCGTTTCGAGTTGATCCGCCACGACATCGTGCATCCGGTGTTTCTGGAAGTCGATCAGATTTACAATATGGCGTGTCCAGCATCGCCGGAGGCGTACCAATTCAATCCAATCAAAACCATCAAGACTTCAACGGTCGGCATGGTGAATATTCTGGGGTTGGCCAAACGCTGTCGAGCGCGTGTACTGCAAGCGTCGACATCGGAAGTTTACGGCGACCCGACCGTGCATCCACAAACCGAGGATTACTGGGGGCACGTCAACCCGATTGGCCCCCGCAGTTGTTACGATGAAGGCAAACGCGTCGCCGAATCATTGTGCATCAACTACCACCTGGCGCATGCCGTCGAAATCCGGATCGTTCGCATCTTCAACACTTACGGACCGCGCATGGACCCCGGTGATGGGCGTGTCATCTCCAACTTCATTATGCAGGCGTTGCGCGGTGAACCGTTGACAATTTACGGCGATGGTTCGCAGACGCGGTCGTTCTGTTTCGTCGATGATCTCGTGGAAGGTCTCATTCGATTGATGAATCAAGATGAGGAAACCGGACCGGTCAATATTGGTAACCCCATCGAAAACTCGATGATCCAACTCGCCGAAAGCGTTCTCGCGGAAACGGGATCGAAATCGACGCTAACACACGTTGAACTTCCGGCCGACGACCCCAAACAGCGCTGCCCCGATATTTCCAAAGCGAAACAATTTCTCGACTGGTCACCACAGGTCGATTTGAAAACCGGACTGGCGAAGACTGTCGAATACTACAGAAACTTTATCGCGCAGTCGGACAAATAATTGGGTACTGGCGGATGAGGAGCCTTGATATGCCGAAATCCGGATCGGAGCGAATCGGCATTATTTTGGCCGGCGGATCGGGAACACGGCTGTATCCGGCCACGCGCGTCGTTAGCAAACAGTTGCTGCCGGTGTACGACAAGCCGATGATTTTCTACCCGCTGACGACGTTGATGTTGGCCGGCATTCGCTCGATTCTCATCATCAGCACGCCACAAGACCTGCCGCTGTTCCAACGGCTGTTGGGCGATGGATCGCAGTGGGGGCTTGATTTTCATTTTGCCGAACAGACCGAACCGCGCGGTTTGGCCGATGCATTTCTCGTCGGCGAATCATTCATCGACGGGCGGTCGCCGTGCCTCATTCTTGGCGACAACATTTTCTACGGGCATAGCCTCAGCCGGAATCTGCAATCCGCCTATCAACAGAACGCCGGCGCGACGGTCTTTGCCTATCACGTCAGCGACCCGGAGCGTTACGGTGTCGTCGTGCTGGATGACGACGGCCGTCCGACAGAGATTGAAGAAAAGCCAAAAAAACCGCGATCGCATTTTGCCGTCACCGGACTGTATTTCTACGACGCCGATGTCGTCGAGATTGCGCGAAACCTCAAACCATCTCCACGGGGCGAGTTGGAAATCACCGACGTCAACCGCGTCTACCTTGAGCGGGGTGACCTCAACGTCGAGATTATGGGCCGCGGCAGTGCCTGGCTCGATACCGGAACGCACGAGTCGCTTCTCGAAGCCAGCTCTTTCGTCCATACGCTCGAAACGCGGCAAGGTCTGAAAGTCGCCTGCCCCGAAGAAATCGCCTGGCGAATGGGTGACATCGACGACGCCCAACTTGAGAAACTGGCCGAACCCTTGCGCGGCAACAGTTACGGCAGTTACCTGTTGGGCCTCATTGGCGGTTGATGGCGAGACACCAAGCGAGCGGCCGGCTTTATGCCGGTTGCTTCTTCAGGTTGCCTGTGACGTACGAGCGATCAAAGCCAACACGCGACTCGACCGTGGGCATAAAGCCCACGGCTCGCCTTGTTATTTCCGCTCTAGTCTCTCGACAGTCGGCTCTTGGTTCTTCGTTCCGCCGACTTGTTGAATCGCACGATCCGGTCCTTGTATCCACAACGGCACGCGCAAGACAGGATAGGTTGGGTCGTCGGTTTTCAGATTGAGAAGCGTTTGATGTTTTCCGGGTGGAATGCTGCCGGACACTGTTACCTCGACCCTGGTCGTTCGATAGCCGGCCGACATTGTCTTTGCCGGTTCGATGGTAACGGAAACGTACGGCGACTTGCAGGTTCCTTCCAGCACGTTCATCTCCGCATCGCGATAATCGGAGATGTTGATTTCCCGTTTGGTGGCATCGCGACCCAGTTGATAGAAAATCAACGCACGCGGATGCACGACCACCTTGCGTTCGGGCAGAACGAAGTCGAACCCAAGTTGAACTTGCCTCGATTTGGAATCCTCGTACAACACATCGACATAGTACTCTTTCTGCCCCGATTTCTCGCCGGCGGTTTCAACGCGAACGAAGAACTCGCCCGATTCGCCCGGCTCGTAAATCCGCTTGGGAAGCCGTGGATTAAGGCAGCCGCAACTCGGTTTCAAATCGGTGATGGTTATTGTGCGGTCACTGCGATTGGTGAATCGGAAGCGTCCTTCCAGCATGGGAATGGGCGGCACTTCACCCAGATCGACCAGGTACTGCTCAAACACCAAACCGGCAGGCTCTTCACCGACCTGCGGCTGCTGCGGAGTCGGTCCCATTGCATGGGCAACAACGGCACACACAAACGGCAGCAGCACTGCCGCGTAAAGCAGGTTGCGATAGCCGGTTTTGGTGGGCGATTGTTCGGCGGGTTTGGCCATCGATTGCGGTCTCGGCAAAGGCGAATGAATGGGTAGGAACAAATTGGGAAACAAGTCAGGCGAGATGGGAAAAACGCTTGCATGCACTTGTTCAGTTGGGAAGGACGCGGGTTCTAGCAGAAGAGCCTGAATGCGACAAGACGAGCAGGTTCGCACTTCATTCGTAGCGAGCCGCCGGCTTAATGCCGGTCGGGTGTATCAAAGTCTCTGTGTACTCAAATGCTTGCAAACAGCAGGGAACCAACATCGTGCGGTGGCGTCATTGGAGAAAATCCGCTATTTCTACGAAGCGCGACGCGGCCTCACCGGGTATAGTCTGGACAGTCGCACATTTCGAGATCAGGAAACGCGTCGCTGCAATTTGAAGAGAGGCGACGTCTTTGCTGCCATAATCTACCAACACAAAGCCATTCCCCACCTGTTAAGAGGTTCTATCTCATGCAGCGCATTTGCCGAAGTGTTCTCGTCGTTCTTGCCGTCCTCTGCAGCAGCGTCGCCCTTCGCGCGGCCGACAATCCACTGAAAGCAATTCCCGACGACGCCGGCGTGATCATTCGTTGGCAGAAGCCAACTGAGACCGTCAAGAAAGCCGTGGCGTTCGTCAGCAAAGTCGATCCCGATTCGGGGCCACTCCTGGGGCCGCTCAGCCTTGGCATTGGTGTTGCGATTTCCAATCCGGCATTGGCCGGCCTCGACACAAAACGCGACTGGTACGTTGCCGTCTTTCCCAAAGCCGAAGGCGATCCCGGCATCGTCTTTGCCATTCCCACAACCGACGCCGACGCAATGCAAGCGGCAATCGTCGGTGAGTTCAACTTTGCGAAGTATGAAGATTGGCTGCTCTACGCTGACGACAAGACTCTCATCGAGAAGATTCAGACGCAAATTGACGGGAAAGAGAAATCAATCGACGCGCTGATCGAAAAAGAGTCGGTTGCTGTCGCGGACCGCAACGATCTCTCGGTGTATTTCAACGTTACCCAGTTGCGCATCGTTTACAAGGATCAACTGGACGTCGCCGAAGAACAGATTGATACCGAACTGGGACAATTACAGAATATCGCGCCAGTGGCCCCCGGCATCAATCTGAAGCCGATGCTGGATATGTACTCCAAATTTGCCCACGGCATGATGCAAACGGTCAAAGACACACAGGGATTCACGCTGGGAATATCGATTGCCGAAGAGAGTGTCGATGTGGAAACGCTGGCCCGTGTCACGGCCGATTCGGCGACCGACAAGGTGCTGCAAGCCAACAAGAAATCCGATCTGAAAAACCTCGATGGGTTGCCCGCCAACAGTCACGTGTATGTCGGTGCCAGCGGCAATACCAACGGCCTTGTCGGCATCGGGACGAAGATGTCAGCCGCCATGTTTACCGGCGAAGGTGAGACGAAAGAAGCTTTCGAAAAGGCGTCGAAAGAATTGTCGAAATTGGATTTCGGCTCGTTCCTCATGTCGTTCGGCATCGGTAACGCCGACGGGGGAGTTTTGCGGGTTGCCAATGTCATCAACGTCAAACCGACCGACAAGATGCGAGATCTGACCCGCGAGATGACTCGCAGCATGGGAAAGATAAACGTCGGCCCCGTTAAGCAGAGTATTGAATTGAAAGCCGACGCGGAAAAATATGGCGACTACACTGGCGACCTGGTGACCACCCACCAGGAAGTGAACCCCGAACTGGACCCGCTGGGGATTCAAACGCAGATGAACCGTATTCTCTACGGCGAGGAAGGCCAGGTTCAGCGGATCGTTTATCTGAGGGACTCAATGGCTCAAACGATGGGCGGAGGCCGTGGGGCGATGGAACAGTTGCTCAAGTCGCTGGCCGCCGCGGACGGCAAAACCGGCGACACCAAACCAGCCAACACGGCGGCTGCGACGGTCCGTTCCAAACTATCGCCCGAGGCGAATCTGGTTGCTATGGTCGATTTGCCGTCGCTCATCGTCGATCTGCTGCAGGCGGTCATTCAGGCGATCCAGCTTCCCATACCGATCGACGCGGACGGTTTGAAGAAGAGCATCGGCGAGAAGCGATCATACGTTGGCATCTCATTTGCCGGCGGCCCGCAATCAGCACACGCCAAGTTGCACGTCCCGGTGTTACAGGCAAAGAACGTGGCCACACTGGTGAAATTGATTCAGCAAATGGTGGCACAACCGCAGTTCTAATCGCCGGCATTTCGTTGCCAGGAATTCGTCGGAAAGAAAGGTCTCGTGGCATTCACGTGAACTCTCCGGCGGAATCTGCCGTTGACGTCATCGGCAGAATCGGGCGATGATAGGCATGTTGCGACCAGCTTCCGCGAGACATTTTTCGCTCTGGTTGCTGGCCGTATTGGCGGTGAGGAAGCAATGAGTCCAACGGAAACCGACCAAATCAACCCGACAACGCCGGTGCGTTCGCGTTGGCCGCACATTGTCGGTGTCATCGCCGGCATTGCGTTGTTGGCCGGCATCATTTTGTTGTGGACGGGATCGACGCCGGACAGCGAGTCGTCGGAGCGTTCGGCGCTCGGTTCGACAATGAGTGTTGGAAACGCGGGTAAGTCGTCGCAAGTGCCGCTGCCGATTGGCTTACCGAACATCGCATCACCGTCTTCTGTCGGAATACAACGCAAAACTAAGTCAGCCGATAAGTCGCAACAAACAACGGAAACGGCAGCCGTTGCACCCGACTCCACAAACGGAGCATTCGAGAAAGCGATACTGGGGACTTGGAAACAGTACAGCTACGGACACCGCCTGTTGAAGGTCTTGGACGATGGAACGGCCACCATTGATGTCAAACTCGACGGGCTGTATGCCCTGACCTTGGGTGAGAAGATGCATTTTGACATCGAATGGAAAATTGAGGACGACACGCTCGTCTTCAAGACGGTAGGCGGCACGCCGGAATCGAGCATCAATACGGTTCAGTCGATTTACGGCGACAACCGCGTCTACCGAATTCTCGAAATCAACGAGAAACAGATGCTGCTGCAGGAAGACGAAGAAAAGAAGACTCCCTGGGACCGCGTGACCGAAGAGGAGTCTCCGGAAAAGGCCAAGTCGTCTCGCTGAGACGATCGGACTTTTCGTTCTCACATCGCCCCTCAATTGGCGATGCGCCCTGGGCAGTTCGTAGTGACCGCATTCATGCGGTTCGATTGCTGCCTCTCGCGTCGAAACCCCGTAAACCGACAAGCGACCGGAAAGCATCCTGCGCCGAGTCCGCCCGTCGAGCAAATTTGAATGTGTCAAGCAAATTCGATTGTGGCCCGTGTGCGTTCTGTGCCGATTATTCTGGTGTGGCTCCCTCTTTCCGTTGGTGGAAGTTGGGAGATGGGGGGACTGCATCACTTGCGGAAAACGGCGAACCGTGCTCGGTTCGTTGTCGCCCCCGTTTGGCGAAATTGAAGCCGCAAATTCTGCCGGAGACTGGCATGACCGTGAGGAATCGCAAAGCCGCAACGGGTGTCAGCCGTATGCCAATTCGCATCGGTACCGTGCCAGTCACTCTGGCGGTGGTGTTGATTGCGGGAGGATTTCATCGCGCAGCAGCGGACGACAATCCGTTTGGCAGTCCGACACGTAAGAACATCGAACAGTCGCAGAGGGAAGAAACACCGAGCAAAAAAGCACAGCGGATCGAATTCAACAAACGCGTGCGGGTTCTCAAGAAGGGGATGTCGTCTCGCGCATCGCGAAGAGCCGCCCTTGGTTTGATGCCGCTCGACAAATTGAAGGATTCCCAGCAGGAACGCGCGGTTGCCATCTTGCGGTCGGCCTCAATGTTTCGCGAATTGCCGTTGTTGGAGTGTGACGTCGAGCCGGAAGTTTACAACTATTTTGCACGGCAACCCGATGCGGCGGTTAGTATTTGGCGGGCGATGAAGATCTCGGTATTTCAAATGTCGCAGACCGACCCGACGTCGTACGACGTCAACTCGGGTGACGGGACCACCGGCAAGGTGGAAGTGCTGTACCAGACCGACGAAGAGTGTCTGGTCATTTGCACGGGATTGTTCAAGAACCCGCTGATTCTCAAGCCGATTAGCGCGACCGGGTTATTCCATTTGCAGACGACAATGAAACGGCGGAAAGACGGGACGTCGGTTGCCACGCATCAAGGCCGAATGTTTGTCGCGTTTCCCTCGCAGGCGGTGAGTACCGTCGCGAAAGTGATTTCGCCGATTAGCAACGTCATCATCGACCGCAACTTCCGTGAGGTCAGCCTGTTTCTGCATATGATGTCGATGGCCATGCAGCGACAGCCGGGGTGGGTTGAACATATCTCGAAAAAGATGGACGGCGTGCCGGCAGAGCGACGCGTGGAACTGTTGAGACTCACTGCAGAGATGTACGTCGATGCCCGCAAGCGGAAACTGGCCGCCACTGGTCAACCAGCCGACGACATCGACGTCGATATCGACACTCTGTTCCCACGAATTGTCGAGCCGAAGAACGAAGGTCGCAAGCCGACAACGCCCCGCGTCGTTTCCAAACCAATGCGGACCGCGAATTAGCGGTTTTGCGGCTAACGTCGTTCCGGCCGTTTCTTAGGCCGGGGCCGCAACACAAAGCCGACGATCGCAAGCACGATCAGAATGGGGATCGCCACCTTGGGACGTGCCGCAACGCCAACAACCGCCAGAATGATTCCCAGAAACGACCACGGTGTGACATTCGCCCAAGCGGCATCGCGGTTGCCGTAGGGCAGCGCCAGCCAGAACGCCGACATCAACAGGCCGACGCGAGTGAACGCAGCACACCACATGGTCCACTGCCTGTCCCCCGCCGCGCCAATCCAGATCGCCGCTGCCGCCGAAAGACAACCCAGCGCCAGCACGCCAACCAGCGTGCGATTGATAGTGATTTTCGTGTCGCTCATTCAATTCATTATGAGAAGCGGCCCAAACACTCGACAAGGGTGTTGCCGAAAACTCGACGTTTGCTGAATCTCAAATTGTGATGCCACAGTCTCAAAGTCCACGGGCTGCGCCCCGTGGGAATGTTGTTGCGGCAACACAACCGAGATACTTTCAACCGAGATCGGTCTCCAGATCGACCCACGTTCTCTTGTCGAATGACTCCAACACCGCGTCGGCGACCGCTTGTGCGCTGGCACCGTGATCGAAACCGGGGACGGCGTCGCGTTCTTCCACAATGGCCGAAACAAACTCGTACACCAGGTCATATCGAAACACCGTACTGGGTACGCCAGCATGTGGATCGCGGGGGCTGCCTTCGATGACCAGAAACTCCTCGGGGACCGGCTGTTTTTGCATCGGCTCGCCTGCCAGACCAACCATCACATTGTTCGGATCGGTGAGTTGGTAGGCGGCCGAACCTTCGCTGCCGTTTACCTCGGCCCATTCGTAACCGAAGCCGTCGTTGTGGTAGCCTTTCATCAGCGTGCTGCCTTCCCACACGCCAACCGCGCCGTTGCCGAACTGTCCGATGAGTGACGACCAGTCGTCAACTTCCGACGGTTCACAGGCGTCGCCGTCGGGAGTTTTGTCGCGCGGCGCGTAGCGGGCAACAGCACCGCAAACCGAGCTGATCGGCCCCATCAAATCCTGTGCGAAATCGATGCGGTGAATCGTCATGTCGAACAGATCGCCCGCGCCCGCAAGATTCTTGTATTGCCGCCAGCCCCAACTTGTTTCGGGCCAATCGAGAAATCGCTGGCTGCGGAAGTGTCGTAATTCGCCCAACGCACCGCTCTTCACAAGATGCCGCACGTAACGCATCGCAGGGGCGAAACGGTACGTGAAGGCGGTCATGTGTCGCACACCTTTGTCGCGGGCGGCGCGGTACATTTCGGCCGACTCGTCGCGGTTCAACCCGAGCGGCTTTTCACACATCACATGCTTGCCCGCTGCGATGCAGGCGAGCGCCATTGGATGATGTGTATAGTTCGGCGTGGCGATGATCACGGCATCGATGTCAGGATCGCTGGCGAGTTCTTCGTAATCTGTGGTCGTCTTCGTCGGTCCCCATTCGGTTTGCCGCTGCGCGAGCAGTTCCTCATTCGGATCGCAAATGGAAACCAGTTCGGCCCGCGGATCAATGTTGATGCCGGGAACGTGATGATAATCGGAAACCGCGCCGGCCCCGATAATGCCAATCCGCACATTTGTCATTTTACTCGTCCGTTGTCCTTGATCAGTTTCAATGAATATCCAAAGCCCACCGGTTGCGACCGGTGGAATCTTCACGTTTCAGTTCGTGTTAACGTTTGCGCCAACCGCAGCGCCTCATCCGCCGTCGTGATCTCGCCGTTCAATTGCGAATCGCGGACGGTATCGAGAATTGTCTTGAATTGCGGTCCCGGTTGGAAGCCGTGGGCGATAAGAATATCGCCCGTCAGCAGTGGCGGGGGATCGATTTCCTCACGGGGCGTGCTTCTGAGATATTCTTCGCAGAAAACGACTGCCGTCAGGTCGGCACCTCTCGCTAATGTATCGACGCGGTACAGCGCAATCAAATCAGCAATCGATCTCTTTGCCATCAACCGTTTCAGTGCGGCAGTCGAAAGATTGGGCGCGTCACTCAGTCGCCGCTGATGTGCGAACAGCCAGCAAATGTCATCGGCTTCCTGATTCGACAGCTTCAATCGCCGACAGATCGCATGGACGACCTTTGTTGCTGCCGCCAGGTCGGTTGCATGACCTTCGACACAAACGGCATGCAGCAAAGTCGCCATCGCCAATTCAAAGCTCGGCTCTTCCAGTCGGTCGAGCATATGCAGTGTTCGCATCCACTGCGGACTGTCGGTTTCCTCATTCGATGAGGCCACTTCCGGCAGAATGACGTGCAACAAACCGACGTCGGTCGTCAACTGCATCGCCCGCATCCGATGCCGATCAACCAGCATCCGCCGCAGTTCCTGCGCGATCCGCTCAGCACTCACCACCAACATTTCGGCGGCCATGTTGCGAACGGCATCGGCGGTCACCGCATCGAGTTCAAACTCCAGCGTGGCGGAAAATCGCACCGCCCGCAGCATCCGCAGCTTGTCTTCCGTCATACGGTCGTGTGGATCGCCAATCGCACGGACAATTCCTTCACCCAGGTCTCGCTCGCCATCGACGAAATCAAAAACCTTTTTATCGATCGGATCGTAAAACAGGCCGTTGATGGTGAAATCGCGGCGTTGGGCGTCTTCTTCCGGCGAAGTGAATGCGACGTGTTCCGGTCGTCGGCCATCGAGATATGGGCCTTCGGTGCGAAACGTCGCAACTTCAACATCTTCAACCCCGCGCGGCGCGCGGACGATGATCACGCCGAAACTCGCCCCGACGGCCAATGTTCGCCGATGGCCGAACAGCTTCCGCACGTCGTCCGGCCGCGCATCGCTGGCGACATCGTAATCCTTGGGCTGGCGGCCCAGCAGAAAGTCGCGCACGCACCCGCCTGCCCAAAGAGCGGTGAATCCGGCTTCCTTCAGCCGCCGCACAACATCGACGGCAAACTGTCGGTTTTTTTCCTGTTGAGGCATGACGTTTTAGAAGACAATTCCCTCTTCGATCCGGTTCACCCATCTCGTCGCGCAGAACCGCTTGCGGTTTCACGGCCAATCGAGTGACAAAATCACATCGTAACAGCCGATCTTGCAACGTAGCCGAAAGCACGGTCGCGGGCAACGTTGCCGAGCGATCCTGCGCGCCGTATTAGCGAGACCGATCTCCAACAAGGAAGACAAGCAAGGCGCAGAATCGTATGGCCGCATTGAATCAGCTTGACCTACGGAGCGCTGATCACCTGTCCGTCATTGCGTTCGCCCGCGAATCGATAACTTGCGTAGCTCACGTTTTCGCTGACAAACCGCACGGAACCATCAGCCAGCAAGAACTGCGATCCGCCAACATGCAGGCTGCCATAGTTGACAATGTGCGGCGTGTTATTGGCCGTGTGTTCCATAGCGGGCATGCCCATCATGGCAGGCTGTCCCACGTGGCCAAGTACCAGAGTGGCCGGTCCTTCGGTCATCGAGGCCATCATCCCCATCATCATTCCAGCATTAGTCTTGTAACCTTCGATGGCGGCGTACCAGGTTGTGCGACCCAAGTCAAAATTCCGCTCGCCGCACGCAAACGTGTTCGTCGAACCATCCGTCAGGTCGCGCATTCTTACGCTGCTGTTGCGGTAGAACATGCCGTTTCCGCCACCGGGGTTCATCGTCACACTGCCGTACCCGTACATGCCAGGATAATTCGACGTCCCCAACGTGACTGCAATGCCGTCAGCGGCGGCGTCTGTGGTGAAGAGCGACGGTCCCGTATCCGACGGGCAACGGAATGCCGTCAGCGGTTCCCCGCCATGTTCGAGGTTGTGGTGGTCGATTGCGGATTCGCCAAAGTCAAAGTGGCCGTACAGCGGCGACTGATCGAGGAACGGCAGCAACATCACGCTCCAGGCAAATCCGGGACTCGTGTTCGGTGGTGCTGCAACGTTGGCTGTGACGTAACCGGACGGAAATACGCTGTGGACTTCATGGTAACTGTGTAATGCCAAGCCGATTTGCTTGAGGTTGTTTTTGCACGAGGAACGGCGCGCCGCCTCTCGTGCCTGTTGAACGGCCGGCAACAGCAAGGCGATCAAGATGGCAATGATCGCGATCACCACCAGTAATTCAATGAGAGTGAACGCCTGCCGGCGTTTCGGATTTGCGATTCGCATGGGTAGGACTCCTCACGGCGGACGTTCGCCGCACCGCAAAGCAAAAGCGGCGCAGCACGCGGTCCACGTAAAACGGTGGGATGAAAGGGAAGGTGACTATCGCGCACACTCTTACTCGGCATGCGACGAGAGCCCCTACGCACATCGCCAATGTTTGGCGATCAGCAACCCAGTTGCCGGGGAGGAGGCGTTTCCGGCGAGAGATTCCGCGTGGGCGAATGAGGCATGGTGATTTCGACAGCAGCGCACCACGGTGGCGGCGTCTGAACGACGGTTCCCGAATTCAACAACCGAGGTTCACCACATACAAACAGCAGTGACGCGGATAATGAACCGCAAGGGCAACTCAGCCAGGTGCCGCCGGTTGGTTGCTTCTGATGCTTGTCGGGGGCAGAATCCGTTTCGCCATCGCGACTTGAACAGCAGGCCCGCTTAGGTTGGACGACGATCGTTTTCTGCGAACAACAACACGTACTCGCAGCTTGGCTCGTCGATGCGCAACAACAACTCATCTGCGCGGAATCGAGAACCACAAGTTCTTCGGCCGACGGTTTCTTGTCACGTTCTTGTGTTCCGCCGAGAAGATTGCCGTCTCCGCGTACTTCGGAAACCTGTTGGAGAGGTACGCTAGCCGACACGCCGAACAGGCCGGCTGTGAACGCGATCAATGTCAACAGCGCGCACACCCGCCGCAGGCAGAAGAGTCCACCCTGCCGGCGCAGCGAAATCAACATTGTTGGTGCGATTACCATGATCTGACGAAACGTAAGAAAGCGTTCTCCCGACCAACTTTTTTCTGATCACTTCCAAACTACGGCGCTCGCACAATTGATGCAAGCGTTCGGATCGCTCACCGATCGTGGCTTGCTGCAAGACAAGACTGCCCGGCTCGGCTAGAATGGGAATTTCGCCGAAGCTGCAACGACAATGAGTTCATGTTGTCGTTCGGCTCTTGCCTTTACTATGCCTGCCCTTGCCCTATGAGTTCGATCAACATCCCCTCCCCCAATCCATCGACGGCAACGGCTGAGGCAGAAACGTCGCCATTGTTTGACGAGGCCGTTGATGTCCACGAACCGCGAAATCTTTTCGTGCTGGCGGCTCATCACATCGTGCTGCGGGTTGCTTGGATCTTTAAGACCGAAAGCGTGATCATGCCGGCGTTTGTCGATGCCATCGCCGGCCCGGGTTCCGGTTGGCTGCGCGGGTGTCTGCCGGTCCTCAACCGTTTCGGCCAAAGCGTTCCGCCGCTCATGCTCGCCGATCGCCTGAAGCATTCGCGACACAAAAAATGGCCGTTGTTCTGGACCACGTTGTGGATGGCCGTTCCGTTTGTGGCGTTGTCGGTGTTGATGTTTTCGGTGTCGTGGCTGGGGCTGACGGCACAACGGCTGTCGTGGCTGCCCCCGCTGTTTCTGCTGCTATACTTCGTTTTCTTTTCGATGACCGGGCTGAACCAGATGGCGTTCGCCACACTCCAGGGAAAGTTGATTCGTCCCAACCGACGGGGCCGACTGATGGGGCTGTCGGTCACGTTCGGTGCCATGTGCGCCATTCCCTGCGCGTGGTTTCTGCTGCCGCGCTGGCTCGGCCTGCCCGATGGTGGATATGGATTCGTCTTCGCATTCACCGGCATCGGGTTTGTTGTCGCGGCGTTTATCACGTTGTTCCTCATCGAACCGGCCGACGACATCGACGGATTTCCGGCCCGAGCGAAAAACCACTTTCGCGGCGCGTGGGACATGCTGCGTCGCGACCACAATTTTCGCCGACTGGCGGTCGCCGGCATGTTGTGTATGTCGGGGCAATTGTTGTTTCCCCACTATCAGGCGCTTGCACGGGAAGTGCTGAATGCACCTCGCGGAAATCTGATGGTGTGGGTGGTAGCGCAGAACGCAGGCGCCGGGCTGTTCGGGTTTCTCGCCGGTGCGATTGCCGACCGTTGGGGAAACCGGCTCGCCATTCGGTTGGAAATTGCCGCCGTCATCGCTGCTCCGTTATCGGCATTGGGGCTGGCTGCCGGCTGGCTGCCAGGTGGCGCTGCCTACCTGTGGATCAGCTTCTTTCTGCTCGGCCTAACGCCGGTCTTGATGAGAACGCTGATGAACTTCGCACTCGAACTCTCCGAGCCGGCCGACCATCCGCGTTACATCAGCACGTTGAAGTTGTGTATGGCCGTTCCGTTTGTGTTTTCGCCGTTGATTGGGCTGCTGGTTGATCGGGCAGGATTTCACATAGTTTTCGCAGTTATCACCTGTCTCATCGCTCTCGGCGGCGTTATGACGTTCCGTCTCGCCGAACCGCGAGGAGGCAACACCGGCGCCGTCTGATCTCGCGAAGAGGATATCCGAATGTACCACGACCAGCCCGCAGCGCAAGCAAGGGTCTGCGGTTGCAGCCGTGGTTCCTACCCTCGCTTGCGCTGCGGGCTGGTAGCGCGGCAGACTGGTATCATCGGTACAGCGATGATATAAATGTCCTGCTTTCACCGAGCATGCTGATGGAGTCGCATCGTGCGGGGACTTCCGCTCGCTCACCGGCACAACTGCTCTAAGGAGAATTCATCGTGGCGAAGACGGCTGACAACGCTGACAATGCGAAAGACAAAGGCAAGCCGGAAGAAGCACCGACGGCGGAGGCGGCACCAGCCCCAGAAGCCGCACCGCAAGCTGCCGGCGATCAACAACAACCGGCACAGGCATCGATCACGATTGAAGATGACAATCTGACGGCCTGCTACGCCAACTTCTGCCGGGTCTCCAGCAGCCCCGAAGAGTTGGTCCTCGACTTGGGCCTGAATCCAAATCCCTATGGAACCGGCCACACCGTCCGCGTTTCACAGCGCATCATTCTGAATCACTATACGGCCAAACGGCTGTTGAGCGCGTTGTCGGTGGCACTGCAACGCCACGAACAGGCGTTCGGCGTGCTTGAAACCGATGTCCGAAAACGCGTCCGCACCAACCCATAGTTCCCTTGCGGAGCGCAGCCCATGAGCGACGACGAAATTCGCCCCGGCGATGATGATACGCCGTCCGATGACGCTTCCGGCCCCCAACCTGGGGCGCAGGAAGTGCGTCACTCGCAATTGAGTGCGCTGGTGCCGGAACATGTACGACGCGGCGTCTTTAGCACAGGCGCCGTTGTCTTACAGGGACCGCATGAGTTCATCATTGATTTCCTGTTGCGAATGACGCGGCCGCACCAAGTGGCGGCTCGTGTTGTGATCGCTCCAGCGGTGGTTGGTCGGTTGATTACCGCCTTGGGCGAAAACCTGCAGAACTACGAGAAGACTTTCGGACACCCACCCGGTCAGCCGGCCGCCGCTGCATCTGCAAGCGCCGACAGTTCTGCCGCACCTGCCGCCGCATCCGAAGAAAAGGCAGAGGCCAGCCCCACGACAGTTTCCGACCAGTCGAACACGGCGCAGGATCTGTACGATCAACTCAAGCTGACCGACGACGTGATGTCCGGCGCGTATGCCAACGCGGTGATGATCGGTCACACGGCAACCGAATTCTCGTTCGACTTCATCACGACATTCTTCCCGCGTTCGGCCGTGTCGTGTCGCGTGTATCTGGCCGCTCCCAATGCGCGGCGTTTTCTCGAATCGATCACGCAATCGTACGATCAATACCAGAAAAAACTCCGGTCGCAACAGCAGCCCCCGCCCGACGCCCCGCCGAAGTCGGATTGAACGGGCGCAGCTGCGATGTAACACACCGCAGCGATTTGAGTTCGCCGACTACCGCCCGAACTTGCATCGTGTCGCCCGAATGTGACAATGGATGCTGTCGCTCGTGCCGATTTTCCTCAGCCCCCGGTAGGCAGTCCAACATGAAACAATTCCGCTTTGGCGTCTTGGCCTGTTCGTTGTTACTGCTTGTGCTGTCCGATGCTTTCGCGCAGCGGATCTTGATTCCGCGACGGCACGATAAGCCGCCCGGTCCGGCTCTGTCACCGGCCGAAGCCGTCAAGAAGATGACGGTGCCACCGGGATTTTCCGTCGAAGTGGTGGCGGCCGAACCCGATGTGATCAACCCGGTCGCGATGACGATTGACGAACGGGGACGGTTCTGGATTTGTGAAAGTATCGAGTACCCGCGGCGCTCGCCCGGCAAAGGACGCGACCGGGTAAAAGTGTTGGAGGATGTCGATGGCGACGGCAAAGCCGAGAAGGTTTCGATATTTGCCGACGGGTTGAATATCCCTTCGGGAATTGCCGTCGGACATGGCGGCGTGTGGGTGGCCAATGCGCCGGACATCCTCTTTCTGCAAGATACCGACGGCGACGGCAAAGCAGACAAACGGCGAGTGGTCGTCACGGGCTTCGGTCGTACCGACACGCACGAACTTCCCAACTCGCTCACTTGGGGGCCGGACGGTTGGCTGTATGGACTGAATGGCGTGTTTAATTACAGCCACGTGAAATACCCGCCCGGTTCGCCGCATGCGAAGAAGAATCCCAACGGTTTCAAGTTCACCTGCGCGCTGTTCCGCATTCATCCGCGAACGTGGGAATTTCAGATCTTTGCTGCAGGAACCAGTAATCCGTGGGGAATTGCCTGGGATAACGAGGGCAGCGCGTTCATCAGTGCCTGCGTGATCGATCACCTCTGGCATCTCACCGAGACCGGCTACTACCATCGGCAGGGTGGCCCCTATCCGCCGCACACGTGGAAGCTTGGCTCAATTGTGAAGCACAAACATCAGAAGGCGGCCTACTGCGGCATCACCTTTTTCGACAGCGATGCTTATCCGGCCGAGTATCGCGAAAAGCTGTACATGGGAAACATTCACGGCGGCTGCCTGAATGTCGATGTTCTACAGCGAGATGGCGCGACGTATTTCGCAAAGCCGCGCCCCGACTTTCTCACCGCCAACGATGCCTGGTTCATGCCGGTCGTTCAGAAGACCGGCCCCGATGGCTGCTTGTACGTTCTCGATTGGTACGACCGGTACCACTGCTATCAGGATGCGAATGCCGACCCCAAGGGAATCGACCGTTTGCGCGGGCGGTTGTATCGCATTCGTTACAAGAACACGCCGCGCGTTGCCGGTTTCGATCTGTCGAAGGAAAGCGACGCGGAGTTAATCGCGCGGCTGCACAGTCCGAACGTCTACTTCCGCGAGAACGCACAGCGATTGCTGAGCGAGCGCTCCAGTGAATCATCGCAGCCACTGCTCGAACGACTTGTGTTGAACGATAAAGCGTCCAGGAAGGCGAGAATGCACGCGTTTTGGGCGTTACTGGGAATGTCGCGGCCGCTATCGTCGGCCTTCTTTGAGAAAGCCGTTGCCCATTCCGATCCGTCGTTTCGCGCGTGGGCGATTCGGGGCGGTTACGGGAACCTGGCGAATCCACTCGCCCTGTCTGCCGCGCTCGATGGAACGTCCGACGATCCCTCGTCGGACGTACAACTGCAGCGCGCGATCACCGCATCGAAGCTGTTGACCGGGAAGGCGCGAATGACGCGTCTATTGGAAATTCTCAAACGCCACGCGGACGACAAATTGATTCCGCATGTCGCCTGGCAGAACATCGAACCATTATTGGAAGAGGACGCGGAAGACTTTCTGGATGTGATCGCCGATCTCGACGCGCAGCCGGCGGTGATCAGCAGCGGCATGCTGCCTCTGCTGGCGGAACGAATTCTTGCCCGCCACGATCCGAATTCAGCAGCGATTGTCACACTTCTCGCAATGTTGACCGACGAACAAACGGGCGACGCGACGGGGGCGCGGCAATTCCTGGGCGCAGTGGCTCGGCGCGTGCAGAACCGCGAGATTGCGGGCGATCGACTGGCATCGCTGAAGGCGGCTGTCGCGCCGACGATCAAGCAGATTCTCGATAGCGGTGCCGATGGCCCGTTGTATTTCGACACCGCGCTGCTGGCGATTTCGCTCAAGGACATGGCGGGAATTCCGGCGATTCGCAAGGTACTTTCATCGACGGCCGCACCGGAAACACAGCGGGTGAGCGCTCTCAACGCTTTGGTTGCTGCCGGTGATGAATCGTTGCTGGAATCGGTCGAGGGCATCTTTAGCGACCGCAAACGAAACTCGCCGGCGCTACGTGCGCAGGTGCTGGCATCGCTGGGGAAACTCCGTCAGCCGCAGGTCGCCGACGTGGTTTTGTCACATTACAAGACGCTGGAACCGGAACTCCAGCCGCGAGCGGTCGAATTGCTGACCCAACGCGTCGCCTGGAGCAAGCGGTTATTGGCCGCGATTGGGAAGAAAGAGATTCCAGCGAATGCTCTCAACCTGAACCAGGTGCGGCGGCTGTTGGCAACCGGCGACAAACAACTTGCCGGGCAGGTTGCCAAGACGTGGGGAACGATCCGTGATACGCGCAACCCGCAACGCGAGAAACTGATCACCCAGATGAAACAGCACATTCGTGGAAATCCCGGTGACCCGTTTGCCGGTCAGAAAGTTTTCAAGAAGGTGTGCGGCCAATGCCACAAACTTTATGGTGAAGGATTTGAGGTCGGTCCCGACATTACGTTGAACGGCCGCAACTCGTTCGACCAACTCCTCTCCAACGTGTTCGACCCGAGCCTTGTGATTGGGGCGGCCTACCGGGCCAACACGGTCGTCACAACCGGCGGGCGTGTACTCACCGGACTGGTTGTCGAGAACAGCCAACAGCGGGTGATATTGAAGACACAAGGAGGCAAGCTGGAAACGATTCCGCGCGGCGAGATCGAAGTTTTCAAGGCAAGCAAAATCTCGATGATGCCCGAAGAACTGGAAAAACAGATCAAGCCGAAAGAAATGGTCGACCTGTTCGCCTTCCTGGTGCTTGACAGGCCGCCGTCGGATTCGGACGCGCGGCAATTGCCCGGCGTGCGTGAAATCAAGCCGCGCTCGACAACCAACCCGAAAGAGTTCGCCGACATTCTGAGTGAAATCGCTCCCGGCTTCACCACGTCGGCTGTTGGTGAAGGGGGGCTACGATTGCTGAAAGAACACAGCGGTCGCGCAGCGGTTGTGCAAACGCATCCGGTCAATCGAGAAAAAGCCTGTGTACTGCGCGGGACATTCGAGTTGCCGGCCGGAAAGAAGTCTCTGTTGGCGCTGTCGGTGTCGCATCACCCGCAAGGAGATTGGCGGCTGATTGCCCGCGTGAACGGCAAGCCGTTGCTCGATTCGATTGTCGGCGTGAAGACGACAAAGAACGGCTGGGCGGAATTGACGGTCGATCTTTCATCGTTCGCCGGGAAGAAAGTGACAATCGAGTTGCACAATCACCCCAACAACTGGGCCAACGAATTCGGCTACTGGGGCCGCGCTGCCGTGATTTCGGAGTAATGATTCGGTCAATAAAAGTGAACAGTGCGCACGCGTTCTGGTTGCCGAATACGTCCACCCGAACTGCAACGTTGCATTAGTTACACTTCGTGTCGTCAGGATGACACATTTCCCTGTTTCTCGTTTACCGGCAATCCATCGGCGACTGCGCGGTTTCCGGCTGAAAAACAGGGCTGATCACCCTGTTTTTCACGATTGGCCTGTCGAGAGGAACGGAATGTGCGTCTGAATTCCGATGCCGCCGGGATGTCGAAAGATCGGTGGCAATCGTGGTAATCGACGTCGCCGTGTTAGTTGACACGGGTTGGGGTGCGGTTTCTAATGGAGCTTGTGTTGCTCGACCTACCCCTTCATCAATCGTGCGTAGGGTGAGATGCCGCCGACTTGTGAAGGGTATTGTCCCAATAACAACCGGGTATCGGTCCCGTCGAGCGTGTTAAACCAGAGAACTTAGGAGATTAGTTCATGCAGAAGATGTTCAAAGTTGGATCAGCGTGGATGCTCGGCGCCGCCATTGTCGCCGTCATGTTCGTGGCAACCCCGAAGCAAGCCGAAGCTCGCCCGCCGTTCGTCGGCGTGTTCGCCAAGCAGTATCCCGCACTGAAGGATCTGGTGAAGAAGTCGAAGTGCGCGGTTTGTCACCCCAAGGCTGACAACAAGAAGAAGAAAAAGCGTAACGACTACGGCATGGCGTTGGGCAAAGCCATCGGCAAAGCCAACGAAAAAGACAAAGCCAAAGTGACTGCCGCTTTGGTGAAGATTGAAAAGGAAAAGAGTGGCGCGAAGGGCAAGACCTTCGGCGACCTGATCAAGGAAGGCAAATTGCCGGGCGACGCCAAGTAATTCTGGCATCTGCCAAAGCGGATTGATTTGATGCGGGCGGGGTTTCCGAATGACGGCAACCTCGCCCGTTTTTTGCGCGACGACCGCTAACTGGATTTGTCGTTTTTTGCATTTCGACCGAGATGGAAATCGACCACCAGCGGCAGATGGTCCGATGCGATCGCCGCCGCACGGTTCCGCACAACGTGGGCGCGACGGATGTTGATCGCACCGCGAACGAATGCCTTGTCAAGTGCGCCCATCGGCAGGTAAGCGGGGAACGAGCGAAATCGCGAAGCCGGGGCGGTCACCTGTTGAAAGTCGGCCGCTTGAAACGGTCCGCCGGCCAGCGTGTTGCGCCAGTCGTTGAAATCGCCGATTATCAGCGTGGGCAAATGCTCCGACTCGCGAAACAGGTGGTGATGCAGCAGATGCTTGACCTGCCAGTGACGTTCCTGCTCGGCTAGTCCCAGATGCCAATTCACCAACTGCAACAATCCTTCGGGCGTTTCGACGACGACCATTTGTGCGCCGCGCGGTTTTTTGGAGTTGTACCGCAGCGACACCTGATGCTTCGATCGCAACCGCCACCGCGAGAGGATCAGGTTGCCGTACCCTCCCTGCTTCAGCCGGACATTGGTCTGGTACAGGCGAGCGACAGAGTTGAAGTGGTCGGCAAACAGTTTGGGTTGATTGTGGCATCGCGATCGGGGGACGTCGCGATCGACTTCCTGCAGGCAGATGAGGTCGGGGTTCTCATCTTCAATGACCGAAAGCACACGTTCCAGCCGATAACGACGGTCGCGACCGCCGATACCCTTGTGAATGTTATAGCTCAGCACGCGCATGTCATTCTCCGTCTTCTGTTGAGTCTGCTGCGGATCGCAGAGGATTTCAAGCGGACGACCGCTGACCCGCCAGGACGCAGTTAGGCGCACTCGGTTTTAACGCAAAGATGCAAAGGATCGCAGAGGTTCGCAAAGAAAAAAAGAACGACGAAGAAATAAGAGCCTGAAGCGCAAGCGTAGAAGCATGGGGGAGATTTACCGACTTGAGATTTCATATCACATCTCGGTTAGCGGGTGCCACTGGCGTGTCGCCAGTGCAGTGTGGTGAACATTGGCGACACGCCAGTGGCACCCAGCCCGTCAATTGAAATTCGGCATTTCAAGCTCATCTTGACCTCTTCGAGAGGGCAGGATAAAACTCGTCTCCGCGCGACCAGTGCGGGCATCTGTGGCCGCCATAGCCACCGTTTCTGCCAAACACGCGATTGGGAGTTGGAGCGTTGTCATTCTGGCCTGTTGACGTCAATTCTCTTTGTCTGTCACGACGGCGTTGCTATGTATCGCCGTCAATCGTAGCCGGAGTCTCTCTCTGTGCAGTGGCGATCGTCGGATGCCAACTGACATCCGCCGTCGAATACAGCAATCCGTCTGATGCCGAACAGAATCTGGCTGTCCTCGAAGTCGTGCATATCGGCATGACCCGCCAGCAGGCGGTGGATGCGTTGACGAATGAAGGCGTGAAAGGTTCTTCCGGCGTGAGCGAATCGGTCTACTACTGCGAAGCCTGGGATGGCAAGGATGACCGCCACTGGCTTCTGAATGTGGCATTATTCTTCGATCAATCGGGACGGCTTTATAAAGTGGGGTCGAGCCAGCCCGATTTTGAATCGGTGACCGAAACATCCCCGTCCGATGCCAACTGAGCTGTGGCGACGGCCCCAGATGATTGCGGACGAGTCACGCAAATTCTCTCGCCGGCGCTTACCGTCGCCCGATCATTCTACAGGGGATCGGTCGGTCGCGTGAGTTCGTCGAGAAAATGAATGTGTCCGCGGCAGTGTTTGCAGACAACTTTCGTACCGATGTATTTCGGCGACGATCGCAGTTCTTCCTGGCAATGGGGGCAGCTGGCGAAAAACGCGATCGTGCGGATTGCCTTGTCGTAAATGTCGAGGTGGAAGTCGTGCTGGCAGATTTTGCAGCGCACGCCTTTGCCGACATATTTCCGGGCAATGCGTAGTTCCTGCTGGCAGCGTGGACAGGCGACGTAGAATCCGCGCGGTTCGACCTCGACCATCGATGCAATCTCCTCCAAAGGGCGAAACTCCGGGATTTCGACCGAGTCGGGAATGAAATCGTCGTTTAACAGCGCACGACAAACCTGGCAATGGACCAGGTTGGGCGGCATATCATCGCCACATTGCGGACAGGGACCGCCGGGCCAGGCAGGCATCGGTGCAGACTCTCCAGTTGGAAAACAACAGAAGTCGAATCGATCTGATTCAATGAAAAACGCAGGCCCGCGAAATTGAAAGGTCGTTAGGGCTTGGCTTCTAATGCAGCCAGCCGATGATAGGTCCTGATCAATAAACGTCCCCCGGCAACGATGGGGGTTGAGTGTGATGTGTCGCCGAGGCTGGTGCGCTGAATGTCGGTAGCGGCCGGCTGTTCGACCGTTGCTGGAACGACAATCATATCGCCTTTTTCGGTAATGCAATAAAGTTTGCCATCGATGCAGATCGGCGAACCACTGTAGCCTCCGCCCACCCGAATCGTCCAGAGATTCTCGCCGTCTTCAGGCTTCACGCAACTCACAACGCCGTTGTCGTTCCAGAGGAACAAATGGCCGCCGTAGTAAATCGGCGTGGGGACATACGGCAGCACCTTCTTGCGTTCGTAGCGAATGCGGTTCTTCGTTGCATCTTTGGGATCGGAGAGATCGACGGCAATCATCACGTTGCCCCTTCCGCCTCCGCCACACGATTGAATCAGCAGTCCGCCGGCCACAATGGGCGAGGCGACCGTTCGGCGCGGTTCGGGGAATTCGCCCGTCATCCAGTTCAGACGGCCGGTTTGCGGGTCGAGACTGGCAACGCCCAAGGCACCGCTGGCGCAGATGAGTTGAGGCTTATCGCCTTTCAAGCGAACGATTATCGGCGTGGCATACGAGGTCCGGTAGAAACTATGGACGGAACTCCACACCGTTCGCCCGGTGTTCTTATCGAGCGCAACAACCGAACTCGGTCCCTTTTGCAGGTTCGCAATGATGACCAGATCGTTGAAGAGGATGGGCGAGACACCCTGTCCATGCTGGCTTTCAAATCCGCCCAATAGCCGTTGCCAAACCAGATCACCGTCGAAATCGTATGCAGAAAATGTGTAGTGTTCGTCATCGGAGAACGCCAGATAAACCCGTTTGCCATCGGTGGCCGGCGTACTCGATGCCCAACTGTTTTTTGAGTGCTTGTGGCTTCTGTTGAATCCAACCTGCCTCGACCAGATCTCTTTTCCCGTTGCGGGATTCAGGCAGAACAAAAACCGTAGTGCTCCCTCGTCGATGGCCGACGTTACGAACAGCTTGTCTTTCCAGACGATGGGGGATGCGTGGCCGACTCCCGGCAGTTCAATATTCCAGGCGTAGTCGCCGGGGCTCCAGGTTGTGGGAATCCCCTTCTGATCGCTGATTCCGTTGCCGTTCACTCCGCGAAACCGGCTCCAGCTTTCTTGCGCGACGGCCGAAGAAGTCGAGCCGAACAAACCGAGAACGGTCATTGCGCAAAAGAGAAACGCGAGACCTGTCGATGAACGACGCAGCGGCAAAGTGAGCATTACAGTGTTCCTTCGGATGTCGATCAAAATGCTTTCGGCCGGCTCCATCATGCCAACACGAAAATCTCCAGCCGATTGTGACCACCGCAGCTGCTCAGGCAACCCGCAGCGTATCCCATGCGCTGAATTCACCCCCTAACATGACGAAACAGTCCTCTCAGTTCAAGACTGGCGACAGTTGTTCCAACCAACCCAATCGCGACCGAATTGCCTTGTCAGGTGGAATTCCGCTCCGTTATGCTGAAGGGACTCGCGAATGCCGTTGGTGGGCGTTCGATCAATCACTTCGCGCTCTTCCACTGAAAGCCGAGTTTGCGGCCGGTCAATCAGCCGTTAATTGTCGGTTCCAATTCACTATGGACGGAAACAACTCCGACGACAACGGCGAAGCCGAAACGAATGTTGATCCAGAGGGCGCAGCTTTTCTGGTCGTTCGTGAAGGTCGTACGTGGCGTGATGTGTTCCGCTTAACCCCCGGGCAAGTCACGACGGTGGGCCGCGCGGCGACAAGCCGGATCGTTGTCCGCGACGACATTTGCAGCCGCAATCATTGCGAAATTTTTCAAAGTGGTGGCGAGTGGACGCTTCGCGATTTGGGCAGCCGCAACGGAACATTGATCAACGGCACACGGGTTGCCAGCGACTGGCAACTTGCGGACGGCGAATTGATTCAAATTGGCAGTTGCGACCTTGGTTTCACGTTTGACCTGTCGCATCCGTTCCCCCAATTTGAAGAGGATGATGACGATACCGGCACCTCGGACGAGATGGTGTTTGATCACCCCGGCTCCGACACCGAACCGGAAATCATTCTCCGTACACGTAAGTCGCGATACCGAACGGCTGGCTCTCCTGAAACAATGGAAGGCGACCGGATCAGCCAGGAGCTGACGACGTTGTACCGCTTGGCACTGGAGATGGGATCGGTTCCCAACGCCTCGGGATTGTCGGAGGTTGTGCTGGACGGGTTATTTTCCGGCACGACGGCCGACATCGGTGCCATCCTGTTGTTACAGGACGTGTCGGGCAACGAACCCACATCGGAAGAGTTGCAGGTCGTTGTCTATCACGGCGAGAACGACATGCCCTACCAGCGCGTGTCGGAGTATCTTTCGGGGGTGGTACTGGCCGAGCGCGAAGCCATTCTGGCTCGGGATATTGCCGACGACAGTCGATTGGCTGCCCGCGACAGTTTGGGTGAAATCCAGGCCAAGAGTGTCATCTGCGCACCACTGCAGGTTGGAGGTGTGCTGCACGGTTTGATCCATCTGTACTCCACAAAACCAGAGCAGCCCCTCGACCGCGACGATCTGGAATTCACGCTGGCGGTGGCCGACCAGATGGCCATCGCGTTGGACAATTTGAAGGAGAAGAAGTCACTGGTCGAAGGATTGGCCCGCGTGCAGGATGAGAACCAAACACTGCGGCGGCAATTGGAAATTGAAAGCGAACTGGTGGGCGATAGCCCGTCGATGCATTTACTGCGCGAGCGCATTGCCCGCATTGCACCGACCGATGCGACGACTCTCATTCGCGGCGAGAGCGGCGTGGGTAAGGAGTTGGTGGCACGCGCCGTTCATTTCAGCAGCAATCGTAGCGAAGGGCCGTTCATTTGCATGAACTGTGCCGCGTTAACCGAAAGCCTGCTGGAGAGCGAATTGTTCGGACACGAGAAAGGATCGTTTACCGGCGCGGAAGCAAGAACAAGCGGCAAATTCGAACAGGCACATCAAGGGACATTGTTTCTGGATGAAGTCGGCGAGATGGGCCTCGGCATTCAGGCAAGATTCCTGCGCGTACTCGAAGGGCATCCGTTCGAGCGGGTGGGAGGCGGAACTCCCGTTGAAGTCGATGTGCGCGTGGTGGCCGCCACGAACCGTGACCTCGAACTTGCAGTGGAGGAAGATCTCTTCCGTCGAGACTTGTACTTCCGATTACACGTCGTCGAACTTAACATCGAACCGCTGCGTTTGCGTCGGACCGACGTCCCGTTGCTGGCCAACTATTTTCTCGACCGATTCGCCCGTAAGACGGAGCGTCCGGTCAAACGGTTCACGCGGACGGCTCTCGACACCTTGTTGAACTACGACTGGCCGGGAAACGTCCGCGAGTTGCAGAACGTCGTCGAGCGGGCGGTAATCCTCTGCGCCGGCGAAGTGGTAACCGAGGACGACATTCAACTCTCGGCCTTGGGATCAACACCAACCCGCGATCCGCGCGAATTGGGAAGCCGCGGTTTCCGCGAGGTCTCGCTCGACATACTCGAACGAGAACACATCATGGCAACACTCGACCGGACGAATTGGAACAAATCGAAGGCTTCCCAAATCCTCGGCATCGAGCGATCAACGCTGGATCGCAAATTAAAACGCTACCAGGTGAAACGGCCAAATCGGTGATGGAGAAATCACTGCATTTCGCCTGGCAGAACGGGAGCCAACAGCAGCGTCAAATTGAACCGTCAAATTGAACCTCGGAGACACTGAGGCACGGAGACTCATTTGATCAATCGGACACGGCTCTTGAATTTGATCTGATCATCCAGCGTCACGGTCCATCCATTTCTCCGTGGTGAAAACGTTTTTCTGTCAATAAGCCATTCATCACCAGAAATAGAACAGCCCAATGCAACCGACGCGGATTGGACCGTATTCGATCGATCGCAAGATTGGTGCAGGGGGAATGGGGACGGTTTATCTCGCGCATCACGTCGAGAGCGGACAACAGGCGGCGGTCAAGGTTCTCTCTTCATCGCTGGCGGGTGAGAGCGGGCTGGTGGCGCGGTTCAGCCGTGAAATCGATGCGCTCACCGAACTTTCGAATCCGCACGTCATCGAGATTTATGAAAGCGGCGTCGATGAACAGACCTATTATTTCGCAATGGAGTATGTTGACGGGGAGACGATTGCCGATCGGCTCAAACGCGAGAAACGTATTGAATGGGAGACGGTGATTGAGTTGTCGGTGCAGATTTGCACGGCCCTGAAGGCGGCGCACGATGCAGGCATCATTCACCGCGACCTCAAACCCTCGAATCTGTTGGTCACCGGCGACGACCAGATCAAACTGGCCGATTTCGGCATCGCCCAAATCTTTGCCGGCCAGAAACTGACGATGACCGGCGGCATCCTCGGAACGGCCGAATTCATGTCCCCCGAGCAAGCTCAGGGACAACGTGCGACAAAGAAAAGCGATCTCTATTCGCTCGGCGCTGTCATGTACGCCATGCTCACCGGGCGACCTCCATTTACCGGCAAGACGGCCGTCGAGGTGTTACAGAAACATCGGTTTAACCAATTCGATGCGCCCCGTTTGATTCTGCCCGACATTCCCATCTGGCTGGACGATGTGGTTTGCCAATTGTTGGAGAAAGACCCGGACAAGCGGTTTCCCGATGCATACGTTCTGTCACTACGGCTGAAGGAAATCCCCCGAAAAGTCGAATTGGCGGGACTGCAGGAAACGCGGACTGCCGCCCCTGTTGTCTATAACGCCGACGGCACAACCGTTGCCATTTCGAGCCAGCCCGAACTTGGGCCGGGTGACGGCACGCTGATGCGAGATTTGCTGCGAGCGGAAATCGATCGACAGCAGCAACCCTCCCGCGTCGGTCGATTGTTGGACAACAGTTGGTTTCTAGTCGCCGTGCTGGTCGTCTTGATTGCCGGTGGCTATTACGCGTTGCAACCGGCGGAGCTTACGCCGCAACAAAAGTTTTCCGCCGGCGAAAAGTTAATGCAGCATCCGGCCGGTGCTGACTGGATGACGGCTCGCGACGAATTCTTCCTGCCGCTTGTGGCGGACGATCCATTGGCATGGGAAGCCAAAGTCGCCGTTCACCTCGAACAAATCCAGCAGTACGAATTGGAATTGCGGCTGTCGCCCGGCAAGTTGAAGAAGAAACGCGAACCGGCCCGGAACGACGCTGAACGGTTTCTGCGATTGGCACAACACTATCGCGAGATTGGCGACGTTGGTCGCTCGCGGAACATTCTGACATCGCTGACGGAACTGCTGGACGAGCAGGGTGAACATCAATTGTATCGCGATCAGGCGCAGAAGATGCTGGCCGAACTGGACGGCACGACGCCAAGTACAGACAATCGTGGCGAGATTCTGAAGTCGGCCATGCAGCGGGCCGACGAATTCGCCAACGCAGACAAACCCAATGAAGCACGGGCGATTTATGAAAGTATCATCGCATTGTATGGTTCCGACCCAGCCGTTGCCGACGAAGTTCGGATCGCGATTGAAAAACGAGATCAGCTAGTTAACCTCACACAACCTTCACCACCAGCGGACAATTGATGAACAACACCATCGAACTGAAAGACTACATTCGCAGCATCCCCGATTTTCCGAAACCGGGAATCATGTTTCGCGACATCACGCCAATGCTGGCGGCACCCGAGGCGTTCGGTTTCGTCATCAAGCAGTTCGCCGAACATTTTCGCAGTAAGGATGTGACGGCCATTATTGCAGCGGAAGCCCGCGGGTTCATTTTTGCTGCACCGCTTGCGTTGGAGTTGGGCGCGGCATTCATTCCGGTTCGCAAACCAGGCAAGCTGCCGTTCGACACACATGCCTTTCATTACGAATTGGAATACGGCACCGATTCGCTCGAGATGCACACCGACGCGCTCAGCGAAGGCGACCGCGTGTTGTTGGTCGATGACTTACTAGCAACTGGCGGCACAATTGAGACGTGCATTCGTATGACCGAGAAAGCCAAAGCAACCGTGGTGGGCTGTGCCTTCGTCATTGAACTGGATTTCCTGAAAGCACGCGACCGCATGGAAGGCCACGACATCCTGTCGCTGATTCATTACGATGGCGAAGGCGACTGATGCCCGCGAGTTGACTGAATAACTTCGTCAATTTCCGCAAGGATTCTGTTAGAATGAAACCGTGCCTGCGGCAACAAATTGGTCAGCGTTTGTTGGCCAACTGCGTGGACAGAGTATTGAGAACGAGATGAAACAGCAGCTTGGTTTCTATATGCAGTTTTCCGCGCTGGTTTTCTTGCCGCTGTTGATTTTCTTGCAACTTGAAATTGGGCTGAAAATTATCTATATGCCGATCTGTCTGTTGATCGGAGTTGTGTTGTTCATTGTTGGCACACGTCTGCGCGAATCGTAGGGGCCGGCTCATGAATTGGTGTTTGATCGACAAGCATTTCACGACACGGAGCAGCCTTTGCTCGCTTGTGATTCTCCTGCAACTTGTCGTCGGTTCAGTTGTTGTCGCACAACAGCAGGTCGATCGATCGTCGCGGCTGCGCGAAACGGTTTCGCTCGACACCGACATTGCCGTCACCAAGAAATTGAAGACAGCCGAAGACTATCTGGCGGCCCAGCAATGGGAAGCGGCAATCGAAGTCCTCGGTGGCATCATCGACGGTCAGTCCGACACGCTGGTGGCGGCTTCGACGGGCCGTTATGTCAGCGCGGGTGCCTATTCCCATCTATTACTATCGAGGCTCCCGGCCGATGCCCTGGCATTGTACCGCCGCAAGACCGATCCGCAGGCGCGACAATGGTTCGAGAACGGAAGGCAAACCCGTGACGCGAGTTTGCTGCGACGGGTCTTGAAATTCGCTTACGTCGGCAGTTACGGAGACGATGCGTTGTCGCTGCTTGGCGAATGGGCATGGGAACGCGGTGAGATCGATACCGCGCGACGCTATTGGAAACAACTGTCGCCAGCCGACGAGCAGTCGCCCGCATCGTTGCGATTTCCCGATCCCCAGTTGGGCCGCGCAGACGTTCTTGCGCGGTTGATGTTATGCAATCTGGCAGAGGGGAACTTTGGTCGTGCCGAACGGCAACGGGCCAGAATTCACCGCCAGTTTCCAGATGCGACAGGCACGTTGGCCGGGAGAACCGGGCGACTGGCCGACATCGCTGGCGCTCTACTCGGCGAAGCGAAAGGCTGGACGCTGCCCGCACCGGATACGACAGCGCAGACTTTCGCCGGTACGATGAGTCGCCAACAGATTCTGCCGCTGGCGGTCGATATCGCTGCCGAGCAATGGTCGGTGCAATTTTCCGCGCGGGAACAACGGCGCTTCAAGTTTCCGTCGCGTCAACCGGCCTATCCAATGCAGCCCGCGCACAGCGTTCACCCACTCGTACATGAAGGCATCGTCTACTTCAGCGATGCCGACCGCATTTATGCCTACAATCTGCGAACGGGAAAACCGGCCTGGCCCGGTCCGGAAGGTGAAGAAGATAACGCCGTCATCTACCAACTGCACGATAATTTGTTTCCCATCGATACACACGCTGCCGTCGGCGTCCCCCGGTTCAGCATGACGATTCACGACGGTCGGTTGTACGCTCGCATGGGAACGCCAATGACCAGCCGCAGCGAACGCGAGTTGATCGCCGACATCCGAACCGATCTCGTCGTACTCGATTTGGATCCAAAGCGAGGCCAGGGCAAGTTGCTCACCAAGGTTTCGGCTGACAGTTTCGGGCGCGGAGGAGCACCGTGGTCGTTTGAGGGCTCGCCAGTCGTCGGCGGCAATCGCGTTTACATCGCGCTTCGCCGCAGCCAGCCGCAGATGCAAATCAACGTCGCCTGTTTCGACTCATCTTCCGGTCGATTGATCTGGAATCGAAGAGTGTGCGCGGCCGTCTCGAACATCGGCCGCAACAATAACCTCATCACCCACCAACTGCTCACGCTCGCAGAGAACAAGTTGTTCATCTCAACAGATTTGGGAGCCGTTGCCGCACTCGATGCTCGCGACGGTGCACCGCTGTGGGTTCTCACATACGAAAGCAGCCCGGCGAAATCCCCGGCCGTTTTCAGCGATCACACCGAACAGGGCTTGCTTCCCTGCCTTTTTCACCAGGGAACAGTTTACGCCGCGCCAAATGACAGCGACCACATCTTCGCCATCGATGCACAAAGCGGCGTGGTCAAATGGCAGAGGCGCCTCGGCGATCGCATCCGCCACTTGCTTGGCGTTGGGCAGGGGAATCTCATTGTCAGTGGCAATTCCCTCTGGGGACTGAACGCCGAGAACGGCGAGGTTGTCTGGGGGCGTGCAATCACCGACCCGGAATTCTACGGCTACGGACGCGGACTCCTCGTCGATGACGCCATCTGGTGGCCCACCCGCGAAACAATTGAAATCCGCTCACAGCGCACCGGGCATCGCATCCGTCGGCAACCCATACCACTCGAAGCACACGGCACAACCCGCGCACGCAACACGGGTGGGAACCTGCAAATTACCAACGGCTATTTGCTGGTCGCACAAGCCGACCGCCTCGTCGTCTACGGCGAATCCCCGTTGCCCGTTCGACCCACCCGCCGCGAGATTTCCGCTGCCGCTCCACAGCGGCAACGCTGGCTCGCAAAGTTCCCGGTCACCGTACCGAAGTAGCCACCGCGTCCACGGAGTAACGGCAGGCACGCCGATAATTTCAGCGACGCTCCAGCAATTCATCCAGCGAGAACTTCTCGAAGACAAGTTGCGATTGACTGCCTTCGTAGACCAAGCCGATGTGCTTGTCATCGACACGGCTGAGACTGGGATAACCGGCGCCGCGGCCGACATCGAGCAGAAGGTGATGCTCTTTGGGCCAGCTGCGACCGTCGTCGAAACTGATTTGAATCGTGTGGTGGTCGCGGCCCGCCTGCGTATGCGGGTTGGCAAACACGAGGATGTGTTTCTTTTCGCCGTTCTGCTTGTAGTCGAATCGATATGTGCTGCCGTTGCAGTTCGGTTCGATCAATGTGTTTCGATTCGTCGCATGCGGTTTCCAAGTTTTTCCCAAATCGGACGTGACGGCGACCGTGCGAAACTTTGTCGGGCTTTCGGTACGACAGTTGAGCATGATCGAACCATCTCCAAGCAGCACAGCCTGGCATTCGGTATTGCCGAACGAGGCGGGGTTACTGACGGTCCACGTTTTTCCGTGGTCGCGACTGATGGTGAGATTCGAGAAGTGACGGTCCTGTTCGTCCCGCCCCTGAGTGGGCATGATCAGCGTTCCGTCAGGAAGCGAGATTCCCTGTTGTGGTGATGGTGCAAACAGAATCCATTCCTTCTTCTTTAGCTTTCGCGTCAGGTTTTCCGGCTTCGAGAAAGTTCGGCCATCGTCTGTTGAGCGAACCATCAAAAACTGGGCCGTCTTGCCGATTTCGAATCCCGGTTCGGAGCCGCCCTTGTTCCACTGATGCGTGCCGGGGCGACCCCACGTCCAGACCGCTGTGACGAAAATCTCACCGGTCGCCGGGTCCACGAGAATTCCCGGGTCGCTGCAACCGTTTTGCTCCTGCGGCAGCTTGCCGTATTCGTGCATGTCCATAATGACGCGCTGGCCTTCCCACGTCTGGCCGCCGTCGGTACTCCGCAGCAGTCCGATGTCGATGTCCTCTTGCAGATCGCGACCTGCCCGCCGCCGGATGTCGTAAACACACAGCAACGTTCCTTTCGGCGTTGTCGCCAGTGCTGCAATTCGGTACGTGTGTACGCCGTCGTCGAAGTGCCGACGCAGCGCGATGCCGATTCGCTTGCGGACGTTGAGCGTTTCCGCCTGCGGGGTGACGGTGCCGACAGACGTTTCAATTGTCGTGCATGTCGCATCCACTTTGTGACTCAGGCTGGCAGTCGGGCTGAGTCGGCACGAGAGCCACAGCACATTGACGCCGCGGCGAAGACGCACGTTGCCGCGAACGACAACCTCGCCGGCCGACTTCGTGCGGTCGCCGAACGTCGCCTGTGTTGCGTAATTCTGTTTGTCTCCCGGAGAAAAAACCTGCAGACTTTCGATGTCGTTCAGGTCGTCGGTGCCTTTGAGCGAAAACGTCAGCGAGTGCAGAAAAACGGCTTTCTGTTCGGTTTCGATTGTCAGTTCCAACAGCGCGTTGCGGTCGTTGCGAATCAGCACCGGATGAATGCGCTGCCGAACAACGGCTTTGATACCAACCGGCTTCTCCCCGGCAGAGACCGACGCAATTGTGGGAAGAAGTGCAATGACGGCGAAAGCGAAACACGTCCGGAAGATCATCATGTTGCTGGCTCCAGGTTAAAGCGAGTAACGTAAGCGAATGTCATTGCCTACTTCTGCCGCTTGCCCACGCAGTACAAATTCTCGTACGTGCGGACAAACAATTGCCCGTCGGAAGGGGCCAGACTGGCTTTAATGTGTTCACCCATTTCGTTCTTGGCAATCAGTTGGAACTTCGGACTGGCCGCCAACACGAAGATTTCGCCTTCCGTATTGCTGACGTACAAGCGATCTCCCGCGCGGAGAATCGAGCCCCACAGGTTTCCGCCCAGTCGTTCCTTCCAGACGGTCTTGCCGGTTTTTACTTCAATGCATTCGGCAATCCCCGTTGCATTGGAAACATAGAGAAACCCGTTGTGCACGACACCGGTCCCGATGCGTTGCTGGGTCATGGGGACATGCCACAAGCGATGCGTCTCGGTCACGTCGCCGCGCCCACCAAGGCGAACGGCCATCATCGATTTCCGAAAACCGCTGGTGGCAATCAGCACATTGTCGCCAACGAGCGTGTCGGGATAATTGCTCGGCCCCAACCCGCTGCAGCGCCACAGCTCTTTTCCGGTGAGCGGATCGTATCCCTTCAATTCACCCGGCATCGACAATGCAAATTCGTCCCGATCACCCACCCGATAAATCACCGGCGTCGACCACGAACCGTATAGCTTGTCGTTGTTGCCAACTTCCGGCGTGTCCCACACGGTTTTGCCGGTCTGCTTGTCGAGGGCAATAATGTGCGTCGGCTCTCCGGGGCCGCGGTGAATGATTAACAGGTTGCGATAAAGCACCGGCGTTGTGGCCGGGCCAAACACATGAGCCAACTTTCCCAGATCGCGGCTCCAGACCACTTTGCCCGAAAAATCGCAGGCAACAACACCGGCCGATCCGAAACTGGCATACACCAATTTGCCGTCGGTTGTGGGCGAGCCGGAGCAAAACGGGTTGCCGCTGTGTGTTGTTTCCTTCTGGGGAAAAGCAACGCGATGCTGCCACAACAGTTTGCCCGAGTTTCGATCAAAGCAGATCAAACTCCGCGTCTTGCCGCCCTTGATCTGGCAGGTGACGAAGACTTTCTCACCCCACACAATCGGCGTCGAATTGCCATTCCCCGGCAACGGCACTTTCCAGGCGACATTCTCTTCCGAACCGAAGGTCACCGGCAGATTCGACTCGTTGCTAACCCCGTCGCCGGCCGGTCCACGCCAAGCCGGCCAGTTCTCGGCGGTGGCCATTGAGGAAAACGAACAGAGGACGACCGCACCCACAAACGCAATTCGATTCATCGTGTTCCACTCCAATTATGTGCCAAGCCGTCTTAAGGTTGCTCAAACGGGCCGGATATCACTGTCAGTCACACTCTGAGCATACTGGTAGACGCACGGCCGGGCAAACAACCTGCGTTTTCCGGCCAAATTCGTCCATTTTTCCGTTACGTTGAGATTTTTGCGGCCCCAGATTAGACTGGACGATTCCCCATCGTCGCGATTCCCGAACCATTTGAATTTGGCCGGTGTCCGGGGATGAAGCCACCCTCCGCAATTTTCGATTGTTTTCAGTCACCTGTAATTTCCAAAGGTCCGAGGCGATGCGACACGTTTTGTCGGCATTGGTTACCAACCAGCCCGGTGTGCTGGCTCATATTTCCGGCATGTTGGCGTCGCGCGCGTTCAACATCGATAGCCTCGCAGTCGGCGAGACCGAAAACGCCGAGTTTTCGCGTATCACATTTGTCGTTCAAGGCGACGACCGGGTTCTCGATCAGGTTCGCAAGCAACTGGAAAAACTGGTTACCGTGGTTAAGGTGCTCGACTTTTCCAAGCAGAACTTCGTCGGCCGCGACCTGATGCTGATTAAGGTCAGCACCGAAGGTCAGGGAAAACGGACCGAAGTCAAAGAACTGACCGAAATCTTCCGTGGCAAAATAGTCGATGTGAGTTCGGGCCACGTGATGATTGAACTCTCCGGACCGGAAAGCAAGATCGAAGCCTTCATCGATGTCATGCGGCCCATGGGTATTCTCGAACTGGTTCGCACCGGCCGAATTGCCATGCTGCGTTCGGCCGAGGTGACCGTCGATATGGCCGAAGCCCGCCCGTTGGCGGAGAAACCATAAAACAAAGAAACTGTTACCGAGCGTTCCGCTCCGAAAACTCCGCGTCGCGGCTCATCGCGAACACATTTTGACAACTGACTTTAGACCCCCGAAAGAGAATCATGGCTGCCAAAGTTTATTACGAAGACGATGCCGACCTGTCGCTGCTCAAAGACAAAACCATTGCCATTCTGGGTTACGGAAGCCAGGGCCATGCCCAGGCACAAAACCTCCGCGACAGCGGCTTGAATGTCATCGTCGGCCAGCGCAAAGGAAGTGCCAATTACGATCTGGCCGTCAGCCACGGTTTCGAGCCAGTGCCGATTGACGAAGCCACCAAACAGGGCGACCTGGTCAACATGCTGCTGCCGGATGAAGTTCAAGGCGACCTTTACAAAAGCGACGTGGCGCCGAACCTTGAAAAGGGCAATCTGCTGATGTGCTCGCACGGCTTCAACATCCACTTCCAACAGGTCACCCCGCCGGAAGGCGTCGATGCTGCTTTGGTCGCGCCGAAAGGACCGGGGCATTTGGTTCGTAGCGAATACGAAAAGGGTGGCGGCGTTCCCTCGCTGATCGCCATGAGCGACGGTGCCAGCGAAAGCTCGCGGCAATTGGCGCTCGCCTATTCCAAAGGCATCGGCGGCACTCGCGGCGGCGTCATCGAAACCACGTTTGCCGAAGAGACCGAGACCGACCTGTTCGGCGAACAGGTCGTCCTCTGCGGCGGCGTGAGCGCACTGGTGAAGGCGGCATACGACACGCTGGTCGAAGCGGGATACCAACCCGAAATGGCCTACTTCGAGTGCATGCACGAACTGAAGCTGATCGTCGATCTGTTCTATCAGGGCGGCCTGAACTACATGCGGTACAGTGTCTCGAACACAGCCGAATACGGCGATTACACCCGCGGCCCGCGCATCGTCACCGACGAGACCAAAGCGGAAATGAAGAAGATTCTCACCGAAATCCAGGAAGGCGATTTCGCCCGCCAATGGATTCTTGAGAACAAGGCCAACCAGGCCGGCTTCAAAGCCATCCGCCGCCGCGAACGCGACCACGGCGTCGAACAAATCGGCCGCGAACTGCGCAGCATGATGACCTGGATTGATGTGAAAGAGGTGTGAGGGTTTTTAACGCCATGCGTAATCGAGCAGGACTGGTAAGATAAACACGAGTTATGCTGTAAGGCAAACAGCCATGAAGACGCTGCCGATCAGCGCTACCGATGACGACATCCGGTCGTTGGTCATCGAGTGGTCCGAATTGATGGCGGCCAAGCGGTTCGACGATGCGTATTCCATGCTCACCTTCGATAACCGTGAACGGGAATGGACACCGCAACTCCTCGCTGACACAATCCGTGGTTACGGCGTTCCGGATATTGACACCGTTACAAAACAAATGATGCTTGAAGACTGGGGCGTCAATGAGTTCGAGATAACGACACTAGAAGGACGCGAAGACCGCGAGGCGATCATTGATTCCATCGAGATCGACCGCGAGTATCTTGGTCCACTCGATCCCGATCGCTATCTCGGGCATGTTCACTATTTTGATCTACCTCTTTGCAACGATCGAAGCGATCTGACCGCTCGATTCCATATCCTTCGCATCGACAACGATAAGCTTGCTCTGGAATTACTCGACATACACATGCTGTAACGCAACGTCGCCAGTCAAAAATGCAGCATAACAATCCGTCGCACCGGAGCGACGGGGTGGCTGGCGTCGAAGCGACGTTTTCGAAGCGTAGCCCCCAGAAGGATCGTTCGCTGTGGACTCAAAGACTCAACCCCAGGCACCCTTTCACCGATTGCGGCGGGTGGGGATGACTTCTGGACTTTGCTATTGAAGAACCACGGATGACACGGATAGCACGGCGGGGTGGCTGGGATCGAAGCGACGTTTTCGGAGCGTAGCCCCCAGAACGAGCGCTCGCTGGGGGCTCGAAGTCGGGTAGCTCCGGCTGTGCCGGACGACGGTTCACGTTCGACGATCAATCCGAGTTGCGTTCGGCACAGCCCGATGTAATTTTACTCTGACGCATACGATGTCCGAACATACCGCATTCTCAGATGCAATCGAAAACGGTGACAGTCAGGCTGTCGAATCGCTCATCCAACAGCATCCTGACCTCGTCAACCACCCCCATTGGACACCGCCGCCGTTACACTGTGCAGTCCTTTGGAATCAGCCCAAGATCGCTGAAATATTGCTCGATAACGGGGCTGACATCGAGATTCGAGAGCCTGATAGACTCACAACGCCACTTCGATACGCGATCGTATACTGCAAGACACAAATGATTCCGCTATTGCTTTCCCGTGGCGCAAACGCTGGATCTATTGCCGAAAATGGGACGACTGCGTTGCAACTTGCCAGGGATGCGGCCGCTGGAGGATATGAAGAATACGACGACATGCCGTCACTCGCCGACTACAGCGAGGTGGTGGATCTCTTGCAACAACTTGGAGTCGAATGACGCGGGAAGCACATTACGGCACATAACAGCTTGGCGGGGGTGGCGTGGGGTCGGGGTGGCTGGGGTCGCAGCGACGTTTTCGGAGCGTAGCCCCCAGAACGAGCGCTCGCTGGGGGCTCGAACACTCGACCCCAAGCACCCTTTCACCGAATGCGGCTGTTGGGAATGGTTTCTGGACTTCGCATTTGAAGAACCACGGATGAAACGGATAGCACGGATAAAGAAGAACCGTTGCTGCAAGTTTTATCCGTGTCCATCCGTGTAATCCGTGGTAAGATCCCTCCATTCTCGTGTGTCAACAGACAACGTGGCTGAAGCCAGGTAGTGCCGGACGACGGTTCACATTCGACGTTCAATCCGAGTTGCGTCCGGTACAATCGGACGGATCACCCCTGAGTTGGCTGCTGCCGACCGAAACCCCAGAGGTCCACAATGCAGAACCCACAACTACGCATGACGACAGCGGCCCTTTTGTGCATTTTCTTGTTCGGTTGCTCTGGCAGTCAGACGGGCGGAACGGCCACGCGGATTGAAGTGCGGGATGGCGTGGCGTTGTGTATTTATGAGCCAAGCAAAAAGGAATACAAACTGGGTACGGTCAGCAATGACCAGGTCACGTTGTACGCGACCTATGGAGGCATGACGGTTTCATTGAATGACCTCGAAGAGACTGTCTCGTCGATTGCCGAAAATCGTGCAGAGGGCGACAACACGATTAAGCGAGATGAGCAGCTTGAATTATTCAACGCTCTGATGTCCCAACAATTGGTGGGAATCTGGCGCGTCGAACATGTCGAGGTTGACGGAAAGCAACAGGCCGTGCGCGAAGACGATCCCATGTTCCTTGTCATCCGGGCCGACAAAACATTCCGCATCATCAAGAAGGGCAAAAAGCTCGCCGGTATCTGGACGCTACTCCCGGGAAGCAAGCTCGGCTTGAATGCGACAGATGAGCCAGCCAAGACGGCGAAAATGCGCCGACAGCCCGGTGACAAGCTCGAACTGATTATGACCGATGACGGAAGTCAGGTTTTGCTGAGATACATACGCACGGACCTCACCGTTGAGCCAAAAGCTGTGGACGAGTGAAGGTTTGTCGTGACCCGATCTGTCGCTTTTTTTAATCGAACAAGGGCGATGCGGCTGGAAGCGACCGAACCGTATGAATGCGGTCACAACGAACCCTCTTTTGGTTCTTCGTAATTCTGCGGCTTCGTGGCTGGCGGAAAAGCTCTTTCGTCCCCGGTTTGGTATTCTGTTGGTAGTACAAGAACCCGATTGAACAACCAAGGAGTCATCCCGCCATGCAAACGATCCGCGTCGCCGCCGTTAGTATCAACAGCCCGCTGGGGCAAGTCGATCAGGTTTTGGAAGGCATCGATGCCTGGTCGAAAAAGGCGGCCGATGCGGGGGCCGAGTTGGTTCTCTTTCCCGAATTGCAGGTGCATGGACATTGTACGCCGAACACCTGGGAATTGGCCGAAGCGGTTCCCGATGGGCCGAGTACGCGGCGGATTGAGGAAATCGCAAAGAAGTACGGGCTGTTTCTCTCGGTCGGCCTCAGCGAGAAAGAGAACGACATTGTCTACAACACGCAGATGATCGTCGGGCCGGAGGGATACATTGGCAAGCAGCGAAAGATTCACTGCTCGCGCGACGAGGTCCTGTTCTACAAAGGGGGGCTCGACATTCCGGTGTTCGACATCGGCAAGTGCAAAGTCGGGATGATTATTTGTTACGACAACCAGTTTCCCGAACTCGCCCGGATTCTTGCATTGCGGGGGGCCGATGTTTTGTTGATGCCACATGCGGCCCGCATCAACATGTGGGACGACACGCCCGAATCGGCAGCGGCTGCTCGGACACATGCGCACGAGTATTTCATTTCCTGTTATGCGATGCGCGCCCGCGAGAACGCCTGCTTTGCCGTCCTCGCCAATCAAAGTGGCCGCGCCGGCTACGTCGAGATGTATCCCAAAGACTCGCCGAACCAGCCACATCATTCCGGTGCCGCATTGGTTTTCGGACCCAACGGCGACCTTCTGGCTTCGACACAGCGGGAAGAGATTCGCGACGAGATGATCGTCCACGACCTCGAAGCCGAACGGCTATCCGCCGAACGCAGTCTGGCAAACTACACACTGCGAACCCGACGCCCGGAGTTGTACGACGAACTCATCCGCGAGCAGACGAGTTGTTGAGATTCGTTTTTCCGCGTTCACGTGGCAATACCAGCCCGCAGCGCACGCAAGGTGTTTTCGTCTATCAGAACCCTTGCTTGCGCTGCGGGCTGGTTCCTGGTTCTTACGCCATCAACTCGGTCATCACACGGCCTTCGGGAACCAACATCACCGGGCGGCCGGTGTTGGTGTGGTATTCGGTTTTGGGATCGATGCCCAATGAGTTGTACAGCGTGGCAGCAATGTCGTCGGGTTTGATTTCGGTCTCGCCGTCGGGGGCCGTTCCCCCCTTGTCGGTTCCACCAATCACTTGGCCACTCTTCACGCCGCCGCCGGCCATCAGGCAACAGTTGACGCGGGGGTAGTGGTCGCGGCCTGTGTTCTGGTTGATCTTTGGCGTCCGGCCGAATTCGCCCATCGTTATGACCAGCGTTCGCTTTAAGAGTCCCTTTTGCGACAGCATTTCGATCACCGCCGGCAAACCGGTATCGAGGGGCGACAGCAATCGCTTGTGACCGTTGAAGTTGTCGAGATGCGTGTCCCATCCCTGGTAAGTCACCGTGACAAAGGAAACACCGAATTCGATCAGCCGGCAACTCAATAGCAGGCTCTGATTGAATTCATCGGAGCCGAAGAGTTTACGGAGACTTTCTTTTTCGGCGGTGACATCAAACGCGTTTCGCGAGCGTTCCGATGTGATCATCTCGTGTGCCTGCGCGCCGAATTTGTCGAGTGCTTCGAGCAATTGGCTGTTCGACTGAATGTCGCGAAACGTGCCGTTGACTTTCTTGAGCAACTCTTGCCGGCGGTTGACTTTGTTCAGCGTCAGGCCGTCGGCGAGAGAGATTCCGCGCACGATAAACGGCTTGCCCGACTGCGGGGCGGCGTTCGTTTTGAACGGCGCGTAGGCATCGCCCATGTAGCCGGGGTTCCATTCGGTTTTCGGAATCGCCACATACGAGGGCATATCCGGCTTGCCCGGCATTTCACGGCTGACAACCGAACCGAAGGATGGATACATCAGCGAGGCGATCGGTCGATTGCCTGTCGATATCCAACTCTGCCCCTGCGGATGCGCGCCGGCCGAATGGCCGATGCCACGGATCAGCGTAAACTTATCGGCGATGGCGGCAAACTTTGGCAAGTGTTCGCAAACCTGCACGCCGGGCAGTTTCGAGTCGATCGGTTTGAACGGGCCACGGTTTTCAGCCGGCCCTTCGGGTTTCATATCGAGCGTATCGAGATGCGACGGCCCGCCCGCCAGATTAATGAACAGCACCGCATCGGCGGTTGGTTTGCGCTCTTCGGCGGCGTCGGCCAATTGCAGGTAATTCGACAGCGAAAGACCAAGTCCACCCAACATGCCGACCTGCAGCGCGTCGCGACGGGTGATGCGGTTGTGACGTTGTGAACTCATTTGAGTTGTCCTTGTGGCGTGGTTGTGTCAATTGCCTGGCGAGCGGCCGGTGTCAACCGGCTGGTTCGATCAGAGTCGTCGTACACAACAGCCTTAGTGTTTACACCGGGGTGTTTACACTCCCCGCTCGCATGGGTGGTTAATGATTTGTGATGAACTCCTGGGTGTTTAACAACGCCCATAGCAGGTCGCGGAGGCCATCAATAATGTCTGCCGAACCGGTAATGTGTTCGCGGCAGTCGGATAATTCCGTCTTGCCTGGTGGCCGGGAGAGCGTTCGCAGATAGGCTTGCGCAATCAACTCGTCAACCTGTTCCGGCTTGGGTTTCGATTTCTTCAGTTGAGTCAGCCAGCCATCGCTGCGATCAAGGCGTTCGAGCATTTCCTGATCGTTACGAATGTAAAGCGCTTGCAGCAACGTTGGTGCCGATTGCCGTTCGCAGTCGCAATTGGTCGATCTCAACGGCTTGCCGAACACCAACAACGAAAAGTCGATCGATCGCGTTTGGTACGATTTCGGGTGCTGTCCAATCTTGCGACTTGCGGTTGTCTTGTGTGTGATGGCGAGTTTTGCATCGTTGACGGTGGCCTGAATCATGGCATCGACGGCAACTTCCGCCGGCAAACGCCTTAAGATCGCGTGGCTGTAGTTGCGGTCGTCTCCGCGATTCGTTTCATTCGGACGCCAACTCAACTGATACGTGCGGCTGTTGGTGATGGTCCGGTGCAGCCATTTCATGTCGTAACCCCTCGCGATGAATTCATCGACCAGATAGTCGAGCAGGGCTTTGTTGCTGGGCGGGTTGGCGAGGTTCAAATCGTCCGGCGGATCGATAATGCCGACGTTGAAATAGTTCGCCCAGATGCGGTTGACGAACGACTTGGCGAAGTAGCGGTTCGGTTCGGTCAACATCCACTGCATCACCGGTTCGCGTGGATCTTCGAAATCGTTGAGATCGATTTCATTACCCCCCAATAATTTCGCCGGCTGCGGCTTTCCTGTTGGCGGATCGACATAAACTTCTTTCCATGGAATCGCCCCGCCTTCCGCGGCGATTCGCAAGTAGCTTTGACGCCGAAGTGCTGCCGTGTCCAACTTCACCGGCACGCCGAGCATGTTGCGCATCTGCTCGTGCCGGGCTGCTGCTTCCGGCGAAATGCCCGCTTTGACGCGAGTGAAGAATTGTGTGAACTGCGCGAAGTCGTTCTTCGACCATTGATCGAACGGGTGTTTGTGACACTCGGCACATTCGAGCCTCACTCCCATGAACACGTACCCGAATGCCAACGTCTTATCGCGCGGCAGACGAATATTGTCCTTCATCCAGAAGTGAGGCATCGGATTATCGAGGGCTGCGAAGTCGGTGCCATCAGTCCGCCGAGTGAACTGGCTTTGTTGGTTGATGAATTCTGAATACGGTTGATCGCGGGGCCGACTGCGCGCCAGAATAATGTCGGCAACAATCTTGTCCCAGCCGACGTTTTCTTGCACTCGCCGTTCGATCCACGCTCGCCATTGCGCGGCCATCGGCTGCGCCATTTCCGTCCCACCCAAATAGCCGGCGTTGCTGCCGGTGAGGTCACACAACTTCGTCGTCCACCACATCACGTATGCGGGGCGTTGGAGCAATTCTTCAATCTTCTTCGACCGTTTGTCGGGCGAATCGGCGGCGAGGAACTCCCGAAGTTCCTTCAGCGTGGGCAGCGTGCCAACCAGATCGAGGCTGACACGGCGAAGAAACTCTTCGTCGGTGCATAGGGCCGATGGCGTCACGCCCAGCTTCTTCAATTTGGCGACCACGTGTTTGTCAATTGGCGTGGGCGTGGGAACTGCGGGGTATTTGTCGCCAACCTGCTCGCTGACCGGCAACACCGCCTGAGTTGATTCGATGCCGTTGTCGTAGAAGGTAATTATGTAGGCATCGCCCTGGCCGGTGGATGTGACCAGACCGCTGGGGGACACCTTGGCAACCGCATCATTCTTCGACTCGAATCGGGCCAGCGGTGTCACATCTTCGCGTGAGCCGTCGGACCAGACGGAAACGACTCGCAGTTGGACCTCTTCTCCCTCATTCTTGAAAACGAGTTCCGTCGGCGAAACGTCGAGCCGCATGAACTGCGCCGATTTCTCGCCGACGCTCCTGGCACCACCTTTGATCCAGCGGCGCAACAGATTCTGCTGCCAACTGCCGGGGGAAAACCGCACTCCGCCACCGTGTTCGTCTTCTGAAGTTGGCTTACTCAGAATGAGGCTCTCGTCGGTCTGCTTCAGATCGACACGTTCGAGCAGGTTCTTGTGGTCCATTTCGAAGTCGTAGCCGAACATCGACAGGCGAAATTCGCCCTGCCCTTGAAACGAACCGTGACACGAACGGCCGTTACAGCCAAGCCGGCCCAGCAATGGAATTACGTGCCGCTGCAAATCCGGAACCAACTTCGCATCGGCCAACCGTTGTTCAATTGGCGCCTGAATTGCGCCCTCATTCGGCGGCGTCTCGGTTGCGTTCGTTGCCCCGACATTGGCTCCACCGTTGGTGTTCGTTTTTGAGGTCGCGGCCAATTCCAACGAGACATACACGCCGGTCTTCGGCAGGGCGCCGCGCAGCTTGACGATCCCTTCACGCGTGAAACCGGTTTCGTACAGTTCCACATGTTTCAGACTGGGGACGGCGGCGATGACTTTGACTGCGTCGTTGCCGACGGCGTTGCTGCTGAGACTCAGGCTCTCCAACTTCTCCAACGGTTTCAGGTGGGAAACGCCCGGTCCACCAATCTTGCAATTGGAGAGATACAGGTGTCGAAGTTTCCCCAAGACGGCAAGATGTGCTAGGCCGTCGTCTGTGATGTTGGTGCCGTCGAGCAACAGCGTTTCCAGGTTTTTCAGACCGCTGAGTTGTTGCAGTCCGGCATCAGTTATGTCGGTTCGTTCCAGCGACAATGTCGTCAGCTTTTCAAGACCGGCCAAGTGCTTCAGTCCGGCATCGGTGATAGCGGTATCGGCCAGATACAATCGTTCGAGTTTAGAGAGGTCTTTGAGTGCAGCCAGTCCAGCATCGGTGACAGCCGTTGTCGACAGTAGCAACGTGTCGAGATTAGTGAGGCCGGCGACATTTTCGATTCCGGTATCGGTCACCTGCGGACAGACGACGGCCAGGTAGTCGATCTTCGGGAAACTCTGGAGATGCTTCAAAGTCTCGTCGGTGACCGATGGTTTGCTGAACCGAATCAGTCGCACCGTGTCGTCTTTGTTGAATTGAACATTCGTCGCGCGCCCGCGGAGCTTCACCGCGAGTTGTTTCTCTGTCAATTGTTCTTCTGCCGCCGGTTTCTCATCGGCCCAACTTATGTTCGTGGACAACGAGGACAACGCCAGCAAAGCGGCGACAACGAACTGCATGGCGGGACGCAAAGGCATGGAATATCCCTGGAGCGCGATGGTGGAGTTGCAGACGACCGTGATGCAGGGAGAGAGACGCATCACTGGTTGATTATATCAACCAGAAGGTGCATCGTCACCACGGCATGCGAGACCCCCAGGGCGGCTCATTGGTTCTGTTTGCCCAGCATGGCGAAGAGTGGCTGGGGATTCCATGCGTTTTCGCGTAGGGTTTCGGCGATTGCGTGGACTTCTCGGCTGCAGCGTGCCGCACAATGTCTTGCCGTCGATGAAGATTTCCGAGAGTGACTCGTAACAACGGAGCCCAAATTTGTAAGAATTTGCAAGAACGACCACAAATCGGCCCCGCAAGCTAACAGAGCATATTCAATGCCGATCTATTCAATGCCGATCTCCGGACAGCCTAGGGGCAGGAAGTCACACTGCAACGAACCCAAAGGGGGGTTCGTAGTGACCGCATACATGCGGTTCGATTGCTTCCTGCCATCGGAATCAACTAACCGTCTCGCACCTTGCCAAACGCGGCCCCAACCCCGCCGCCAACCACTCCCGTCGTCAATCCAATAGCGGCTGGAACAAGCACAAGATACAACGCGACAAAATGATTCGTCGTCGAGACCGGTTGCGCGATCTGGCCCTGTTTAACACGCTCCCGTTTGACCTCCACCGACGATGCCCAACCGCTCGGAGCAAACGGACTGGTTGCCAAAGAAAACCAGAACACCAGCAAACTGCACCCGAAAATCATCCCCACGAAGCCGCCAATCAGTCCCAAACCGCCCGCTGCACTCAGTACGCCACTTTGTTTGGAGCTCTCCTCGGCGTTCTGATGCGCGGTTGGAGTCTCCGACGTGTTCTCGTCAGACCGTGGCTCGTCTTCGTCTGTATTCTTCTTTTGAAACGAAAATCCAGAACCACTCTGCATGCGGAGTTTCCCGGCAATCGCACCGCCGAGTGCAAGCAGCGCGCCAACGCACCACCCACCGTGAACCCACGGTTGGACGTACACGGCCTTGTTCTCCGGCACGAAGAAGGACGAGCCAATCACACCCGCCAAATTCGCCCCGAGGAATCCCCCCAGCGCCGTCATCCATATGACGCCATACGCTTTAGCTGTGAGTTTTCCAACGCTCCACCACATCTACGTCTTCCCTTTTTTGATTCCCGCCGAACATTCGCTGCCAACGAACTCCGTCGGTTGTTGGATCAACGATTTACGAGAATTGCTTCCGCGTGGGGCGAGAGAGTGCCTGGGGGCGACTCTTCGAGTACGCGAGTGCACGTTCTGGCAGCTACGCGCCGAAGACTCCGCTTCGACTTCAGCCACGTTGTCCGTTGACACACGAGAACGGAGGGATTTTACCACGGATTACGCGGATGGGTACGGATAAAACTTGCAGCAACGGCCGCATGGTCACTGGTGTCGGCGAACTAGGGTTGATTTCATGCCCGAGATAGTTGTGCCAGTCTCCATGTCCGGACTTTGTCGCGTCGCGTCGCAATCGTCAGGGAGTGGGCTTTGTTGCCGCCTCGCGGAAGACAAACAGCACGCGGACGGGGGCTACTCGGCCTGGTTCGGCTTTCGTCGGCTTGGCATAAAACGCACTCTCCGGCGGGAGACTCGAAGCGATTTCCCCCGCCTTGCCGGTTGTTTCTGCTCGGCTTTCCGGCGCCTGCAGCTTCTGTAGCTCAGCCGTCTTCGGCAGGGGAGCCAACTGCACCCGCAACTGAAACGATGAGACTCCGTCAACACCGGCATCGGCAAACCGCTTGATCAAATCTGTGCGTTCGCCCTGCTTGTCGCGTTTGTCTTTTGACTTCGTGCTGTCGCTCGCAGATTCCGATTGCCCCAACGCCTTTGACTTGCGGCGCAACGACCGCGGCGAACCGGTCGGCGTGTCTTTGCGAGAAGCGTTCTTTTCGGTTAGAGCCGGAACTTTGTTGCGGAACCGCTGTTCCACGGCACCAATCTTTTTTTCGTCCTTGGCCGTGGCATCCAATCGACTGAACAGTTGCCGGCGCGATTGTCCCAAATCTGCCACTTCGATTTGTAATTCATCCACCGGCGGCTTGGGATGCAGCTCCGCAAAGATTTTGTCGTGCAGCAAATCCTTCAACGCCGAGGTAAATCGATCAGGTGTCGTTTCGACATAAACGGCAAACAGCCGTTCGGGTTGCTTGGCAGCATCGTTGTTCTTCGCACCGCTTTCGTCGGCGGGATTGTCTTTCTTGCCGCCTGTCGGTTTTCCTTCGACAGCCGAACTTTCTTTAGGCTCGACATCGTTCTCCACCATGTGCGCCGGAATATCGTTACGCGCCAACAACACCTGCATCTGATTCAGGGCCTGTTTGACATCGACGACGGTGACCATGTAGGTCGTTACCTTCGTTTCCGATGTGCTGAAAAACTGTAAGACGTCGCCTTGCCGCGCGTTCTGCAGGAGGTCGGCATTGAACGATAAGGCTTCCTTGGCAGCAATGGAAGGTGCGCCGCCCTTTCCCGGTTGTCCTGGAAGCGACTCGGGCTCACCGCCGGCCAATCGTCCCGCACTTCTCGTCTCGGCCGGAGCGGAGGGAACTGCTCCGCGCTTGAAACTCCGTGCGATCTCTGGTCGCGCGCCCGCCGGTGCACCGGCCATTGGACTCTCGGCCATCGGCAGGTCACCCCTTCCGAATGCGACTTGCTCGTTCGGCGAACTCTTGTCGAAGGCCATCGGCTGGGGACTGGATTCGGCAATCTCAAATTGGTCATCCCCGAATTGGGACGTTCGATTATCGGCGACAATGGTCCCGCCGGGGGAAGCATCGACGACGGACGAGGCGGTTGGCCCCGATGTCATCGTCGGCAACATCTGCACCGCGACGAGCACAGCAGCGGCGGCCGCGGCGATGCTGCCGATCACCGTCATCCAGGACTTTGAACTGACCTTTGACGCGACGGGCGGAGCGATGTCTGTCGGTAGCAATGTCTCACGTTCTGCCTGCCGCATGACCGCGGGCAACAACTCCACTGGAGCCGGTTCGGTCGGCAGCGATTTCACCAATTCAGAAAGCTCGGCAACCCCGTCGATGTCGCGACGGGCATCGACCGATTCTTCCAGCATTTGCTCTGCGCGCTGCCGATCTTCCGGCGATAGTTCACCGTCAAAGTAAGCCGACAGTAATTCGTGTTTGTTCGATTCGTTCGACATGGCATTTGGCCCGAGGTTGTTCGCGTTTTCGCTTGCGACGCTATTGAACTTCGGCTTTGAAAAGGATTCTGAGTTTCTCCCGCATCTCGCTTCGCGCCCGATGAATCCGACTCCGCACCGTACCGACGGGACAACCGACGATCTCGGCGATTTCTTCGTATTTCAAGCCTTCCATTTCCTTCAGCACCAACACCGTGCGGAACTCTTCGGAGAGTTCCGCGAGCGCCGTCTGGACCATTTGCTGTCGCTCCGACAGCTCGATGGCATGCGATGGTTGTGAGTCAGGATGGAAATCGGTGGGTTCTTCGCCGGACTGCTCGCGGGCCAAATCGACCGATGCGGTCATCCGTCGCGTTTTTCGTTTTTCGCTGATCGCAGCATTCATGGCTATGCGAAATAACCAGGAATAAAAGGCCGAGTTGCCGCGAAAGGTATGAAGTTTTTGGAATGCGTGAACAAATGCCTGCTGTGAGACATCGCGCGCATCGTCCGCCGAGCCGAGAACTTTCGCCAGGGTGTTGTACAAACGATCCTGGTGTCGCACGACCAACTGGCCGAACGCGTCGGTTTTCCCAGCCAAACAGGCTTTGATCAACTCTGTATCGTGGATATTCACTGCAGGTGAAGCTACGACGCATGAGGTGTTACGGAAGTTCCCCGTATTCCCGGAAATACCCAGACCGGGCGAGAAACCGAGGTGCGCCCACATCGTCACCGCTGGGAGGCGATCTGTCAAGATGTTGTGACAAGGGTGTTACACAGTGGACCGGACACCTCGGCGCCGCCCGCGCATCAGTGGGCTTACGCCCACCGCTCGCCTTATTTCACGCTGGCGTAAATCGACTTGCCGGTGGAACGCAGATCATCACACGCGGCGGCGAGGCGGTCGGCGGTTCCGGTTTCGGCTTTCTTCAGATAGCTGCGCGGGTCGTACACTTTCTTGTTGCCCACTTCGCCTTCGATTTTGAGCACGCCGTCGTAGTTCTTCATGATGTGATCGGCGACGGGTCGGGTGAAGGCGTACTGCGTGTCGGTGTCGATGTTCATTTTCACCACGCCATAATCGAGCGTCCGTTGGATCTCGGAAGTCGGCGTTCCCGATCCGCCGTGGAACACGAGATCGAACTTCGCTGCGGCACCGTGCTTCTCCATGACGGCCTGTTGGCCTTCCTGCAGAATTTCCGGACGGAGTTTGACGGAACCCGGTTTGTAGCTGCCATGCACGTTGCCGAAGGTGGCGGCGAACATGAAGCGGCCCAAATCGCTCAGCGATTCGTACACGCAGATCATGTCTTCGGTTGTGGTGTAGAGTTTCTCGGCCGGCAGCTCGGAATTATCGATGCCGTCCTCTTCGCCGCCGACCACACCCGCTTCCACTTCGAGAATGATTTCCTGAGCGGCACACAATTTCAGCACGTCCTGCGAATGGGCCATGTTTTCCTTCAGCGGCAACTCCGAGGCATCGAGCATGTGCGACTGAAACAAGTTGGGTAACCCGGCTTCGCGGCGGCGGGCGGTCTCCGCAATCAGCGGCTTGAGGAAGCTGTCGATCTTGTCCGCCTGACAATGATCGGTGTGCAGCGCGACGAGGACGTCGTATTTTTCTGCCAGACGATGCGTCGCTTCAGCCAACACAATTGCGCCCAGAACCATATCTTGCTGGCAGAGGCCGGATGCAAAGATTCCCCCACCGGTCGAAATTTGAATGATGCCGTCCGATTTCTGATCGGAAAACGCTTTCAATGCCCCGTTGATGGTGACCAATGAGGTGACGTTAATCGCGGGATATGCATAATTGCCCTGTTGGGCGGCATCGAGCATTTGGGCGTACTGAACGGGACTGGCAACTGGCATGGTAGACTCACATCCGTCATCTGAAAAAAATGAGAAAAAATTTGGCAATAGCTGCGACTTAACGCGTCGCAGACGTCGGCGATGCGCGCACCACAACCAATTTCGGCGAAAACAACCGATCTGTTCTGATGTATCAGGTTCTGAAGGTTCCTACAAGTGGACGGATCGAGAACTGCTTCACCTCACTTTTCGCGGGAAATTCGACGGTGCGTTGCATCGCGGTCAGATTCCGGCAACACTGTTATCGAATCGTGAAACAATAGCATCTTGCTAGGGAGAGACATCATGCGGCTTTGTCGTTTTCAACATGCCGGAGCAGACCAAGCCGGTTTTTACAACGACGACTCGGTCATTCCGCTTTCGCAGGCGGCCGCGGCCCACGGAGTCGAACTACCGGAATCGGATTGCCTGCTCGGCCTGCTTCCCGGCGGCGCTTCGCGGGATGCGGTCACAAAGCTGCAGGGGGAATTGACCGACGACGAGAAATCCTCGCTTTCGATTCCGCTGGCCGATGTGAAGCTGCTCGTTCCTGTGCCAAGCCCTAGCAAGCTACTGCTATTGGCCGGCAACTATTCCAAGCACATTGAGGAAGGGGGCGGAAAGGCGTCGGAACGAGAGCAGACTTTTCCTTACGTCTTCATGAAACCCCCGCAGACAACACTCACCCATCCCGGTGACCCGGTTCGCATTCCGGAAGTCTCGCCCGATCACATCGACTGGGAGCTGGAATTGGCCGTGATTATCGGCCGTGAATGCAAAGGGGTTTCCGAAGCCGACGCGCTGAATTATGTTGCCGGCTACACGGTGATCAACGACATTTCCGATCGGAAGTTCAAGCCGAATCCAGGACGGGAAGAGCGCGACAAGGATGGTTTCTTCGATTGGCTGCACGGAAAATGGCACGACACGTTTTGCCCGATGGGGCCGTGTGTGCTGCCCGCCGACGAACAAGCCGACCCGCAGACTCTCGATGTCAAGCTGTGCGTCAACGGCGAGGTGGAGCAGGACGGTTCGACCGCTGAAATGATCTTTCCCGTCGCAGCGGTGGTTGAATTCATTTCGAGTTTCATCACGCTGATGCCCGGCGACGTCATTTCAACCGGCACAACGGCCGGCGTGGGAGCAGCGAAGAACAAGTACCTCAAAGCGGGCGATTTGCTGGAAGCGCAAATCGAAAACATCGGCGTGCTGCGAAACCCCGTCGAGTAGTCGTGAGGTGATGAGACACCGCTTGTTGCGATCTCGCGGCGTCCGAATGTTTCATGGACCGCTAAACCGCAAGCGACATTCGTGAAAGAACAACGGCCCGGCCTCCTGGAAATGGATGCCGGGCCGTTGTGATTGACCGTTGGTCGAATTGTCGTGGCCGCGTTCGCCCTTACTGCATCGGTTGGCGGAACGGGAAGGCATCGACGATTGTCATTTGCACGGGCGGCTGTTTGCCGCGCGTTGCATTGTACGGAAACCCGTAGGCGTGGATTTTTCCCGAGCTGAGTTCGCCGATGTATATCACGCCGTTGGCCCAGGTCACGCGGCCTCTTGCCGGCAACTGGGAAACCCCCGTGACAAGTGCGTAGTGCGGATCGCCCTTGGTTGGATCGACGCCGAAATCGGCAGCAACGTCGCGGTAGTAAAAGTTGGTGAATGTGCCACTGCGGCTGTTCAGAACGGCCCCCTGCAAACGGCCAGTAACGTAGTCCAGCACGAACACGGCGTCCTGCTTGTCCGCCACGCCAGCCAGGTTAATGTCGCGCGCGGCGACGGTAATCATGCCGAAGTTTTTATCTCGGTCGGATGTGGCGGCCGACAACGGCTGATGCGGCCAGAACGTGGACAGACACAAGCCGGCCAACAGACCAAAGGCCAGCAAGGCGATGCGATTGTCGGTGAGTCGATTCGACACGGCGAAGACCTCCGTTTGCGATATGAAAGAGTGACGGGAAGTGGGCAACTGGCAGCACACCGGCAACCCGGCCCGCAGCCGTTACTCTACCCGGTTGTCGTCAGCGAAACCAGCCTTCTTTGCACTCAAGCACGTTCCGGGGAACATGCGATCCACATTCACCTCGCCCGACCGGCATTTCTCGCCGGTTGTTGTCATTGCTGATCGCTAAACATCACCCTTGTTCCACCGATGTGCGACCAATCGCGACGTCGAAATCGCTGACGGCCGGGATCAACATCGCCGCCGTTGCAAAGGCATAGGCAGCCGACAATGCCAGGCAGACTGCCAGACTACTGCCCAGCAGGAATTCGGTGATCGCGTAGAATGTGAGAAATGGGAGTATCGCCGATGCCAGCGTCAACGCCGGCGACGGATTCTTGCGAGTGAGCGCTGCCCACAACCCGATACTTCCCACGCCAATGAACGCGACAAAACTTTGAAACTGCAACAGGAAAGACGACCGCGCTTCAACCAGCAGCATCATAAAAATAAAGATGCCAATAAACAGGAAGAACATGGTCCCCAGGCTCACCACAATCGACGATCGCGAGTTGTCGTAACTCAATCCCGCATGCAATCCAAGCATCGATGTGAACACGACCAGCACGACAAACGCAATTGCCACGTAAGTGAACTCTTCCCCCGTCAGACCGCCTGTCACCACAAAATAGCCCGCAAGCGCTAACGGAATCAGCAACAGTTCCTTCGTGTTGTAGAGAATGCCGCCCAACTTGCCGTAGACGAATTCTCGCGCGGTGACGTCGGTCACCAGCAGCAGTTCCAACGTCTGCGCATCGCGTTCCGACGTGAATGCCGTGACCGCTTGTGCGTTGATCAGAATCAAGCTGAGCAGGCCCAGGCTGACGAAGGCGAAACCGGCAGGGGAGATCATCCCCAGAATCAACTCGTCCGACCGGCCCGCTCCGACCAGCCAGAAGACGGCGGCAGCAGCGATCGCAACATATGCCAATTTCACGGCGAAAATCTTCCGCCCGTAGGCTCGCGTCCGAATCTCCCGCCAGATGACAGGGTTTCGCCAAATCGGGCGATTCGTTCTCGCCGGTGCTGTCGTGGCTTCCTCATCCTCTTTCGCTTTCGTGTTATCGAAAACCGTCGGCGTGGGATTCCATTTTCGCAGTCGAGCAATCGTGACGACGTTCAGCAACACCGCGACCGCCACCAATGCAGCCACCGAAGGACCGGCCGATACACGAACCGCTTCACCAATCAAGCTCGAACCGGACAACGGGGCCAGAATTTCGGACAGGGCGCGATACGGATTCAACAAGCCGACCCAATAACCAACCGCTGACGAGTCGCCATTCAAGGCGACCACGGCTTCCACACATCCCAGAAAAAGAACCGTCCCCAATACGGCAATCGCCAATGTCTGAAATGTCTTGTCTCTCCAGAATGCGACAAGCGAACCCCAACTTCCGGCAGCCAGTCCCGTCGCCGCGCACAGGGCAAGCGACCAGCCGACTTGATCCAACCCAACGCCCCCCAACATGTGTACCATCACAAACACCGGCACCGACGTCGCCAACAACACGCCGACAACCAGCAGACTCGCCGACAGCTTTCCCAAGACCAATTCACGATCGCGCAGATCGGTCATCAATAATAGAATCAGCGTTCGCCCATCTTTCTCCTGCGCGACGCGACCGGCCGAAAACAGCAGCGCGAAAAAGAGCACAAGCGACAGTTGCACGACCGAAAACACCTGGAAGACCAAGCTGCCGAAACGCGCCACATCGCCGATGTTCCGCACCTGTTGCCAACCAAAGGCAACCTGTCCGGCCGTGTACATCAGGATGAAGAACGCCGCAACGTAACCCGAGCGCATCAGGTAGTGTCGAAACTGACGCGGAAGAATCAGCGATTCGCGGCTGAATAGCGGGCCGGCAAACAATGCAATCTCCAGTAGACTCGGCAGAACATCGACTGCGATGGTGGAAGACGAACGACGCGATACTTCGGGGAACCTCCATTATAGGCGACCGGCGATCACCGGCAATTCCGGTGACACAGATTCTGAAAACCGGGCAATGCGGTACTGCCGACATCGAATTTGCGGTAACACGTCATCTGCTTACAGGTTTTGCGAAAAGTCGTTTCCCGTTCACCTGCCGTTTGCATAGAATCAGGCATCTGTGGCAGATTATTTCGGAAAAATGAGACAACACAAGATGAGCAACAGCGAATACCGGGCGGCAATCATTGGATTGGGATTCATTGGCGGAGGCGATCAGGTCGCCGGTGATCGAATCGGGCAGAACGTGCAGAATCTGGACGGGACTCATCTTGGCACCCTGACAAAAAGTCCGCGGATCCGCCTTGTTGCCGGTTGCGATCTCGATCCGGGCTGCCGCGAGCGGTTCGGCCAGCGGACGTCGGCCCGCAATTATTCCGACTGGGAAAAGATGCTCGACAAGGAGCAGCTCGATATCGTCAGCATCGCCACTCCAGCGACAACGCATGCCGAGTTGACGATCGCCTGCGCGGAAAGAAACATCAAAGTTGTCTATTGCGAGAAACCGATCGCCACGACGGCGGAAGAAGCCGAGCGAATGATCGCGGCCTGCGAGAAATCGGGGACGCTGTTGGTCATCAATCACAACCGACGATTCAATCCCAAGTACCGCCATCTCCGCGCGCTCATCGCCGCCGGCGATTTGGGCGACCTCACTTCGGTCTACCTGCGGTGGGCGAGCGGTCGCATCGGCTGCGTGGGAACGCATTTGATCGATGCGGCACGAATGCTTACCGGGCGGGAAATCACAGCCGTCGCCGGGATGATCGATGAAAGCGAAAAACCCGATTGCCGCGGCCCGGAGTTTTATGATCCCGGCGGATGGGGAATGTTTCAAATGGAGGGAGGCCTGAAAGGGCTAATCAACGCCGGAAACCGGGCGATGGGGCCGGCCCAAATTGTCGTCGAAGGAACGCTGGGGCGCGCGGACACAGGCGGCAACGCGGTCAACCTCGAATGGTTCGACGGTCGTCTGCAAGTTTGGCCGGCCGGTGAGCGGTTAGTGACGTCGATGGACCGTGCACTCGGAGAAATTGTTGCCTGGCTGGACAAACCGGGTCCGTTCAGCACACCGGCCGTCGGTGCCCTGCGAACGTTTGAAGTTGTCGCCGGTATGCACCTCTCTCACGCCGAAGGCGGTCGCTGGATCGAATTGCCGTTAACCGGTGCCGCTCGACAAGCACGAGTGAAGTGCGCATGAATTTCGTCCGCTAACTATTCCGTTAATGCATTCACCATGAAATCTCGCGGCCCTGCCGCTTCCACCAATTACCAGTTACCGAAAACAAAAGAGACGCCGTTCCATGTACCGTGTTTTAGTCACCGACAAATTATCCGATGCCGGCCTTCGCCTTCTGGAAGACAATCCCGAAATTGAACTCGACGTTCGCAGCGGGCTTTCACCGGACGAAGTTCGCGAAGCGCTGAAAGAAGCCGACGGCATTGTGATTCGCAGCGGAACCCATCTCACTCCGGAGTTGCTCGCCGGGCAAGAGCGACTGAAGGCGATTGTGCGGGCCGGCGTGGGCGTCGATAACATCGATTTGCCGGCAGCCACCCGCGAGGGAATCGTGGTGATGAACACGCCGGCCGGCAACACCACCAGCACGGCCGAACACACCATCGCCATGATGCTCGCCTTGTCGCGAAATATCGCACCGGCGGCAGCCAGCATGCGTGCAGGCAAATGGGAACGAAAACTGTTCACCGGCACCCAATTGGCCGGAAAAACGCTTGGGGTGATCGGACTCGGCCGTATCGGGCAGTCGGTCGCGCAGCGCGCGATGGGCCTGGAAATGAAAGTGGTCGGCTACGATCCGTTTCTTTCCGCCGAACGTGCCGCCGAGCAGGGCATCGAACTGTATCGCGACGTCGATGAACTCGTCGTCCGCTGCGACTACGTGACGGTCCATACGCCGCTGACCGACGAGACACGCGGCCTGATCAACGCCGAACGGCTCGCCAGCATGAAGAAGGGAGTGCGCATTATCAACTGTGCCCGCGGTGGTATTGTTGATGAAGACGCCTTGGCCGACGCAGTCGAATCCGGGCATGTTGCCGGCGCAGCGCTCGACGTTTTCGTTCAGGAACCGCCGCAAAACACCAGGCTGCTCGAACTTCCGCAGGTACTCACCACGCCGCACCTGGGCGCTTCAACCGCCGAGGCGCAAGAACTGGTCGCGGTGGAAGCAGCCGATATTCTGTCCGGTTTTCTCCTGCGAAACGAAATTCGCCACGCGGTGAACATGGTCCCTGTTTCGGCAGCGGAGATGGCAGACCTGCAAAGCTATCTCGACCTCAGCTATCGGATCGGCCTGCTGTTGGCCCAGCAGAATCAAGCGGGCGGACTGAAGTCGGCAACGGTCCTGTTTCGCGGCGATGTCGCCGGCCGCAACACCCGGTTGATGACGTCTGCATTCGCCGCCGGCCTGTTGGAATCGGCATTCGACGAAAACGTCAACGTCGTCAACGCACAGGTTATTGCCCATGAACGCGGCATTGAAATCACGGAATCGAGCACATCGGAAGGCGGCGCGTTCTCAACGATGATCAGCGCGACCATTCAAACCGACAGCGGTGAACTGACCGCCGCCGGCACAACGTTTGGCGAAGAGTTTCTGCGGTTGGTCCGGCTCGGGCCGTTTCCGCTTGAGTCGTATCTGGATGGGTTACTTCTTATCTATCGCCATCGCGACGTGCCGGGGTTGATTGGCTACGTCGGGACGATTCTCGGTCGACACGACGTCAACATTGCACACATGGCATTAGGCCGGAAGCAGAATGTTCCCGGCGGAGACTCGGTCGCCGTTCTCAATCTCGACAACGCACCATCACCCGAGGCGTTAGCCGAAATCGCCGAACATGCCAATGTCACGGGGATCGAAGTCGTCCGGCTCCCACCCGCCGGAGCACCGCTGCCGTGGTTGGTGCGGCAAACGGGGGATTGAGAAAAAAGCGGCAAACACTTGCGACTGCTCGCTCACCCCTCGCGGATCGCTTTCACGATGTCGAGCACCGCCTGCTTGCCGTCGCCGAATAACATCAGCGTGTTTTCGGCGGCGAACAACGGGTTGGGGATTCCGGCAAATCCCGGGCTGAGACTGCGCTTGATGACGATCACCGTGCGGGCTTTATCGACGTCGATGATCGGCATGCCCGCGATTGGGCTGTTCGGATCGGTGCGGGCGTCCGGGTTGACGACGTCGTTCGCCCCAACAACGATGGCGACGTCCACCTGATCGATTTCCGAATTGACGTCGGCCATTTCCTTCAGCGCTTCGTAGGGGATTTCGGCTTCGGCCAGCAGGACGTTCATGTGTCCCGGCATACGGCCGGCCACCGGGTGAATGCCGAACTCCACCGTTGTATCTGCCTCTGTGAGCAATTCGCTCAATTCGCGAACGGCATGTTGCGCCTGCGCCACGGCCAAACCGTAGCCCGGCACAATCACCACTCGCGACGCCACCGACAGCAGCATGGCGACTTCGTCGGCTGAGGTCGATTTGACTGTCGCATAAACTTCGTCGGCCGATTGCACGGGGCCACTGGCCTGCATCGTGCCGAACAGCACGTTGGTCAGCGAGCGATTCATTGCCACGCACATAATCTGCGTGAGAATGACACCCGAAGCACCGACCAGTGAGCCGGCGATAATCAGCACGTTGTTGCCAAGCACGAATCCGGTCGCCGCCGCTGCCAATCCGGAATAGGAATTCAAGAGCGCGATGACCACCGGCATGTCGGCCCCGCCGATGCCGACCACCAGAAACACACCCAACACCAAGGCCGCCGTAACCACCAACCAATAATACAGCGATGCGTGCTCCGGCTGCGTAACCAGCAATCCCGCCCCGCCCAAACAGGCGGCCAGCAACAGGCCGTTGAGCGCCTGCATGCCGGGGAAGCGGATGTTCTGAATGAACTTGATTTCCTGCAACTTGGCGAACGCGACCAGACTTCCCGAGAATGTGACCGCTCCGATCAACCCCGACAGTGCGGTCGAAATGAGGCCGTCGATTCCAACGTCACCCCTGGTAATTGCGTCGCTTTTGTTGATGAGATAAGCACCGGCAACAAGCACCGACGCCCCACCGCCCAAGCCGTTGAACAAAGCAACCAACTGCGGCATGGCGGTCATCTGGATCTTGACCGCGAGGACAAGTCCAGCGATCGCTCCGATCACCAGCCCGACGATGATCAGCGTCCAATCGAAGTTGCGACTGAACAGCGTCACCACGACGGCGACCAGCATCGCCAGCGCACCGATAAGGTTCCCGCGGACGGCAGATCGCGGATGTGTCAACCCTTTCAGGCCGACAATGAACAGGATTGCTGCCAACAGGTAGCATAGATCGCGTAATTCAGCACTCACGGTGAAATCATCTCATCAAGAATTGCGTACACAAGAACCAATCAAAATCACATCCCCAAAGCCCACGGATCGCAACCCGTGGGATCAACCTGTAACAAGTCATTTTTTCTTACGAAACATACCGAGCATGCGGTGCGTCACCAGAAATCCGCCGACCACATTGACTGTTGCCAACGCAACGGCGAGTACGCCGAGTACCTTGCCAAAAACTGGAAACCCCGTCTCCAGTGAAGCAATCGCACCCACCAACGCGATGCCGGAAATCGCATTCGAGCCGGACATCAACGGTGTGTGCAGCGTCGGCGGAATCTTGGTGATGATTTCGAAGCCGATGAAAATCGCCAGCACGAAGACCGTCAACAACAAGACCGCAGTGCCTGCGCCGGTGTCGCTCTTGGCCGTCTCGGTGGCAAGAACGAATGTATTTGTCAACATAATCGACTCACTCGGTTGAAATTCTATCAATGCCGGATTTGGTGAAAACGTCCGAACGCCGCTTGCGGTTTAGCGAACCGCCGTTTAACTCTCGTCCGCTAAACCGCAAGCGGCGTCGGTTCGTTTCTAATTACTTGTCGTCTTCCGTTTCGTTGGCTTCGGTACTATCCGCCGCCGTTTCTGTCTCCGCCGGTTCCGTTTTCAACGGCTCAAGTTTCAGCAGATCACGAATTCGCGCGTTAACAATCTCACCGTCACGGGTCACCATCGTGTCGCGGATGATTTCGTCTTCGGTGTCGAAAACCAACTGGCCATCTTTGATCATGTTCAACAGGAAGGTGGCCATGTTTCGGGAGAACATCTGACTGGCGTGATACGGCACCGTTGCCGGCGCGTTGGTGGGGCCGAGAATTGTCACTCCGCCGGTCACCACGGTTTTGTCGGCTTCGGTTGGCTCACAATTTCCGCCACGCTCGGCAGCGAGATCGACAATGACCGATCCGGGAGCCATCCCGCTGACCATCTCGGCTGTGACCAGAATGGGCGATTGTCGCCCCGGAATGGCGGCCGTGGTGATGACCACATCGCTTTCGGCGATCACCTTAGTCATCATCTCGCGTTGGCGGCGGTAGAATTCCTCGTCCATTTCTTTGGCGTAACCGCCGGCGGTTTCCGATTCGCCCGCTTCGAGTTCCATTTCGACGAACTTGCCACCCAGACTTTCAACCTGTTCTTTGACAGCCGGCCGCACGTCGTAGGCCCGCACCACCGCACCGAGCCGTCTTGCGGTGGCGATCGCCTGTAGTCCCGCAACACCGGCTCCCACAATGAAAACTCGCGCCGGCGTGACGGTGCCGGCGGCGGTCATCATCATTGGAAACATGCGAGGCAACTCGCTGGCGGCCATCAGCACGGCCTTGTAGCCTGCAATAGTTGCCATCGACGAGAGCACGTCCATGCTTTGCGCACGGGTGATTCGCGGCACGAGTTCCAATGCGAACGCCGTGGCTTTCCGGGCGGCCACATCGCCGAACGCATCCGGCGCAGACAACGGATCGCAACTTGCGATCAAACACTGCCCTTCGCGCAGTTTGGCGACGTCATCGCCACCGGCGTCGGAATTCGCCCCCAATGCGCGGACCTGCACAATGACGTTGGCGCGGGAGAAAACGTCGTCGCGGTCGGCAGCGATTTCAGCGCCCTGTTCGACGTAGGCTTCGTCGAGAAAACCGGCGCTCGCCCCGGCTCCCGGCTCGACGAGAACTTCAATCCCGGCCTTCTTCAGCGAGCCGAGATCTCCCGGCGTGATGGAGACGCGATGCTCCCCCGCAAATGTCTCCCGCGTGACCCCGACAATCAGCGGTGCGTTACCCTCTGGCATTCGATCGGACAATTTCGTTCAATACGGCCTGTGTGTTTATCATCCGTTGACGCGACTGCAAACGCAGCTCCTCGAAGAATTTCAGTTATAATCGATCGTACCACGAACCGACAGCAATGTCGTGAAAAATTCATATAACCGGCCGCAAGCGTCGTTCATCCAGCCGAGAACCAACCAATGCCCAGCACAACTGCAGACCAGAACATTCGGCCGGACGCTGATTCGTTGCTGACGGAAATCGCCGACTACGTTATCGACTACGAAATCGACAGCGATACCGCATTCGACACCGCGCGGTGGTGTCTGTTGGACAGCATGGGGTGCGCACTGCTGGCGCTCAATTATCCGGCCTGTGTGCGCCATTTGGGGCCGATTGTTCCGGGAACTAACGTATCGGATGGCGTTCCCATCCCGGGAACCTCGTTTCGGCTCGATCCAGTGAAGGCCGCATTCGACATCGGTGCGATGATCCGCTGGCTCGACTACAACGATACCTGGCTGGCGGCCGAATGGGGGCACCCATCCGATAACTTCGGCGGAATCCTGGCCGCTGCCGATTACGTCAGTCGGCGAAATCTCTCTGATAGTGCAGTGCCGCTGACAATTCGCGATGTGCTCAACGCCGCGATCAAAGCGTATGAGATTCAAGGTGTCCTGGCGTTGAAAAACAGCTTCAACCGCGTCGGACTCGATCACGTCATTCTGGTCAAGATCGCCACGACGGCGGTGGTCACGCAGCTGTTGGGCGGGACGAAACAACAAGTGATCGATGCGATCTCGCAGGCGTGGGTCGATGGGCAAAGTTTGCGAACATACCGACATGCGCCAAATACGGGACCGCGAAAATCGTGGGCGGCCGGCGATGCCGGCAGCCGAGGACTGCGACTGGCAATGATGACACTCGCGGGAGAACCGGGGCTTCCCAGTCCGCTTTCGGCGACGGGGTGGGGTTTCTGCGACGTCTCATTTGGCGGAAAGCCGGTGACGCTATCGCAACCGCTTGGCACCTACGTGATGGAGAATATTCTCTTCAAGATTTCGTTTCCCGCCGAGTTTCACGCGCAGACGGCGGTCGAATGTGCGTTGACGCTTCACCTGCAGGTGAAAGATCGCATCGAGCAGATCGAACGCATTGAAATCAGCACGCAGGAATCGGCCGTGCGAATTATCAGCAAGAGCGGGCCACTCTACAATCCGGCCGACCGCGACCACTGCCTGCAATACATGGTTGCGATTCCCCTGCTGCATGGGCGGCTGACCGCCGACGATTACGAAGACGTGGTGGCGGCCGACCCGCGGATTGACGCGCTGCGCGAGACGATGCACGTCAGCGAAGAGCCCCGCTACAGCCACGACTATCTCGATGCCAACAAGCGATCCATCACCAATGCCGTGCAGGTGTTTTTCGATGACGGTAGCTGCACTGAGAAGGTTGAGGTCGAATACCCTATTGGCCATCGTCGTCGGCGTGACGAAGGCATTCCATTGCTGGAACGCAAGTTCCGCGACAGTCTTTCGTCACGGTTTCCGGAAGAGCGGGCTGAATCGCTGGCGACCGTGTGTCTCGATCCGACGGAACTCGACGCGATGAGCGTGCCGGAGTTTCTGGAGAGACTGGGGAATTAATCCGCGCCGACGCGAAAACAATGCAAAAGCGCGACCAATGGTCGCGGCCTTACATGGTTATTTGGCGGCTGCCGATTCCTTGAGCAGTTTCGACAGTCGCGACTTGGTGCGGGCGGCTGCGTTCTTATGAATCAGATTCTTGGCCGCTGCCTGATCGAGGCTCTTCACTGCGAGCCGAAAGGCCGACTGTGCCGCTTCGGCATCGTCGCCGACAGCTGCAATGCGGCACTTTTTGAGCACGCCCCGTAAAGTCGTCCGCTGACTGCGGTTTCGCAAACGACGAGTCTGGCTTTGACGCAAAGATTTCTTGGCGCTGACTGAATTCGGCATGGTATCTCGACGGAAGTCTGATTAAGAAAGTGGCTCCTGCTCTCTGTGTGTATGTTCACACACGAGCGCCCGACCGAAGGCAAGAGGGAAATGTTAACCGTCAGACATGAGAAATGCCAGTCTGTGGAGGCGTTTTTGCGAGGCAAGATGCGGATTCGATGTCGGCGACTATCAGCCCGCAGCGCAAGCAAGGGTTTAGACTTACGAAACAGACACCGTTCACCCGTGCGCAATTCGACAACCCAAACCCTGGCTTGCGCTGCGGGCTGGTGTCAATCGTCACTGTCACCGCCATCATCATCGCCCGATTGCAGTTTTTCGAGGCGTGCAAGCGTGTCGCGGTAATCGTATTCGGCACCGATCACTTCGTTGTAATGTTCTTCGGCCTGATCTCGTTCTCCCGCCTTTTCACAGAGGCGGCCGAGCACGTAGTGGGCCTTCTTGAACAAATCCGGGCGCTCAATGGGATCGACAATCCCGACCACTTTTTCAAGCTGCCGCCGTCCCAGCTTTTCATTCTTGGCGTTAATGAAGCACTCGCCCAGCAAAACGAGGACATCGCATTCCAGCCGCTTGTCGGCAGTACACTGCTGCAAAAGCGGGATTGCTTTGGGGAATTGCTTTGCCTGAATGAAACGCTTGGAGAGTTCAAATTTCAGATGGCTGTCTTTGGGGTATCGTTCGATGCGGCCTTGAAAGACTTCGACCTCTCGCTGCCACAGTTCTTTACGTAGCCCTGCAGCAGTCTTGCGAGCGGCTTCATCGTCGCCGTTGCTGCGCGCCGCTTCCTTGGCCAATTCGTGATTGTACCGTAGCTGCTCCAGTTCGGCGTCTTCGACCAATTCGCGGATGTTCTGATCGCCACCGGAAACCTCGAGAGCCGTTCGCAATGTGCTGGTTGCCTCCTCGTATCGTTTTTCCCCCTTAAACAGCGCGGCCAATTTGACGTAGTTGTCGGGATTCGATTCGTCTTTGCGGATTGCGCGTTGCAGGTCGGCCTCGGCAGAGACGCCGGGACCATCGACCGACTCGGGCATCTTCGATTGCGATGGACGATCCAGATCGTAGGCGGTCTGTTTGACGTCGCGGGTATTGTCAGCATCTTCGTAGCCGCCGCGTTCCATCACCGACTCAGCATCGACGTGCGTCATTTTCGAGCGTGCTTCGCCGTCCGTCGGATCGAGTTTGTAAGCGCGTTCCCACATCTTTCGCGACGCCGAGAAGTCGCCCACCTCTTGCAACAACGCTGCCAGCGTGCGGACATACTCTTTGTTGTCGGCTTCGCTTTTGACGGCATCTTCCATCGAGAATCTGGCGATCTCGATGCGTCCCAACTCACGGCAGGCAACGCCCAGTTCAAAATTCAGATGGGCATCCCACGGGTTGACCTGCAGCCCCTCTTCGGCCGCTTTGGCGATATTTTCCCAATCGACCTCTTTCGCCATGTGGGCCTTCTTGAGTCGTGTGCGAATCTTGATCAGCCCCATTTTGGCGATCTTACCAGCCCCACTGCCGTTGTCCTTGTACTTCTTGCGCTGCGATCCGCGCAGCACCTGTCGGTACATCAGGTTTTCCGGCACGAAGGTGACACACTGACCAAACATGCTGACAGCAAAATCCCAGTTCTCCGCCGTCATTGCTTCGGAGCCTTTGCGGAAACATTCGCCCGCCAGCTTTTTTTTCTGGTCGTCGTCCATTGGGTCTTCTTGTCGAGGTTTTCGGTGGGCCGGATGCTCAGGACAAAACTTGCCTGCGCTCCAGCGCGACCGGAGATGTGACCGTGTCATTGATCGAACTGCCGACGTTCAATCTATCACACGGCGATTCGGCATACCAGAGGGAGTCACTGAGGACAAACGGCGGGGCCATTTGAAATCCGCCCTGTCCCCTCAGACCACAAGCAACGAAACCCAGTTGGCGAACAGCAGTGCCAGCAGTGAGTAACCGAAGACGGCAGGGATGCGTTTGCCCAATGGCCGGGGGTTGGCCCCCAACAGCCCGGCAGTGCGGTAGGGGATTTGCAGCAGAAACGACAATGCCAGCAGCCAGCCAAGGCGATGGACGGCCAGCGAATCCTGCCAGTGGCCGGCGGCCAGATGGACGAAACTCCGCGTCAGTCCGCAGCCGGGACAGCCACGTTGAATGAGCATTCGAGACGCGCAGGTGTGAGGCAGGGGATACGCTTCGAATCCACGCATGGCAACTCGATCGCCATCGACCACTTTCAGCGAGAAGGAAGCCACCAACACCAAAGCAACACCGACGAGAGCCCATCGGTGCCGACTCCGGATTAGTTCGCGGCGACGGACATCGAGCGCAGCGGCATCTTCGGCTAACGGCTGCTCGTCATCTGCCCGTTCGCCAATTGTGTGCTGCTCGTCGATTGCGTCCATCGACATGCGTGCCGGTGTCCGTTTCGGTAAATGATCTGATCGTTAAGGAATCTTGGGCATCTCGCCCAACAGAATGCGTTCGACGTTTTGGGTTTGTGATGTGTTGATCGCACGGCTCATGCCGTTGGCCGTTACGTTGATATCGCCGCCGAATGTGTAGCCGGTCTTCATCGATACAACGCGACCCAGTTCGGGGTCGAAATGTATCGTTCCTGTTGAGTCGCTGGCCGACAGCGAACCTTTGACCTCGGCACCGTTGGCCTTAATGTCGATGTCGATCGACAACTCCAGGGTGACGGTGAATTTTTCGGTGGCGACTTCGCCGACCTTGTCGGGGCCAACGTAGTTGTAAATTCGTTTTCCTTTGGCATGGCCGATTCCCTCCAGCAGGGCGTTGAACTCCGTCTCCCACGAATCGCCCGGCTTGACCGGCTTGTCACTGAAGATGATGAAACGTTCGGAGAAATTCAACTTCGCGGCATCGTCGCTGGCCCCACCGGCAAATTGGACACCAAGGGGGTTATCCTTCAGCAGATCACTAAGCAGTTCTTTGTGACCGCTGACCGCCTTAACTTCACCCAACGGCGAGGTGGTTACGGTGACGGCGGCAGTCGCCAGTCGATCGTAGATGGAGCCGAGCGCCTCGCTGAGTACCGAGCCGCGTTCCTGCTCATCGGCCGTCGAGTCGAATTGGTATTCCCCAACCGGATCGATTTTGAGTTTGACCTTGAGCTGCTGCGTCTCGGTGCGGAAATGGAAATCCCCTTTGCTGTCGGTCTTCTCCAGCGACCATTTGTTGATACTCGTCTGCTTCATCGTGGCGATGATTTTCTGCTCGCCGATGGTCTGCGTCTGCTCCATCGACAGCGTGGTTTGATAGCGAGGTTTCTCTTTTGATGTCGGCTTGTAGCGGAAGGTGACGCCATCGTCGGCACGGACGATTCCTCCGATGAATAGCAGCGACAACACACAAGCGAGCCATTGGGTTTTCTTGGTTATCACGAAAATCTCCAGTCTGTGAGTTTTCAGATTCACGTTTATTACGTTACCCGACGCTGTATTCGATCTTGCCGTCGTGGCAAGCGCTTTGCTCGGCTTGATACCGATCAAAACGTCGTCAGGTGTCATTTGGATCTCGAAAAATGGTTATATCATAGCATCGGACGGGACAACCGCCCTGGTTCACATGCTTCCGGTCACCTCGCCACCAACAAGCAGAATATCGTCGCGCGACCGCTGTCGGGCGTCTTCGACAAAACCGTGGACGTGATCGTTCAACGGAAGCGCGTGGCCGGCGAGCAATCGACGCGCGGCTTGCCGGGCCAACGGCAGTTCGGGACTGGGGTGGCACGATTCCGAGACGCCATCGCTGAACAGAAAGAAGCGATCGTGCTGCTTTAATTGCACCAGACGCTCCTCGAATTCTTCTGTCGGCGAAACTCCCAGCGGCATGCCGCCGGCGCTGGCCGCCAATTCAATTTCCTCGCCCTTTCGCAACAGCACGGGCGGATGCAGGCCGGCCGTCGAGTAGTACAGCAACTGAGTTTGCGGAAACCACGTGGCAATGCACGCCGACGTGTAGAGATCGTTGGCCCCAAGGGCCAGCAGTTCGGTGTTCAACCAATCGAGACACCGGGCCGGCTGCGAGGTGAGATTCACGCAACGTTCCAACTCGGTTCGCAGCAGCGAAAGTGCCAAGGCCGACTTGGTGCCGTGATACATGGCATCGAAAACGCAAAACACCCACTGCTCGCCTGCTTCGACACAGAGAAAGCAATCGCCGCCCAACAAACCGCTCGGCGCATAAACCACTTCGAGAAACACACCCGGAATGCCAATGCGACGCGACGGGGTGAGACGATCATGAACGACGGCCGCCAGATGGCGAATTTCCTCTTCGGGGTTTCTATCGACAATTTCGACCGTGTCGTTGATCACACCGTCTACGGTATCGCGAATTTCAGTGTCTCGTGCGACAACCAGGTCGAACTTGCCGACGAGCAATCGGTCGCCGCTGCTCAACGGGGACTTCTGAACGCGGTTCGCGTTAACGTAGGTTCCGTTCATGCTACCGCAGTCTTCCACAAAACACTCGTCGTTCTCAATCCAGATGCGGCAGTGCTGTCGTGAAACACTGCGATGATCGAAACGAATATCGGCGGCTTCATCGCGGCCAAGCATCACGGGCTTCGAGGAAATATCCTGGCACCAGGTCTCCGGTGAAACGTCGGTGAGGGTGAGGACCAGGGCCATAACGGGTTCCGAATTTGGAACGAACTCAAATCAAAGGTGGACAGCGGTTTCCAGATGACGACCAGTAAAAAGGTACTGCATCGCAATTCTTTCGCGGCAATTACGCCTTATTTTATTCTCGCAGAAACTCAGCCTGACGCAAAGGAAAAACCGCGCCGTCTACAAATACTTAGCCGCCGGTGAAGACACCGGCGGCCAGCGTGGGCCGGATTGCCCGTTTTCTGCGGAATGTTCGGGCCACGGCGGCCTGCTAAGGCACAGATTGCAAATGTCGCGTCTCAAAGTCCACGGGCTACGTCCCGTGGGATCAAACGACATAATTTAACGCCTAAACCGCTTCGATCCCCCACCCTTTCCGATACGTCTTGCCCAGCAACTCGTTTGCCCGAGGAATGTTGGTGACTTTGAGTGATTTGGGATCGTACTCGATCGTTTCACCAATACGGTAAGCGACATTGCCCAGCAGGACGATCTCGGTGAACGGTCCGGCATAGCCGAAATTGCTACCCGTGCGGCTGCCCGTCTTGCAGGCATCGATCCACTGTTGATGATGCCCCGGTGATTTCGGCAAGAATGGTTCGGGCGGCTTGAAGTCGGCAAATTTCTCTTTGGGCAGCAGCACGGGATTGCCGCCGTGCTGAATCGCAATGCGTCCCTTTTCGCCAATGAACAACGAACCATTCATCGGCATCTCTTTTGCAATCTCCGGCTTCGGCTTCGCTTCGCCTTCGTACCAGTAGACATCAACGGGGGCCAGTTTGCCGCGCTTGCCGAACTGAAAACGGGTCTCCATCCACTTCGGACCGCTGAATGGATTCGGCTTCGGCCCCTTCGATGTGACCTTGACCTTCCCGCCCAAATCGAGTGCCCAGAAGGTTGGATCCAACAGGTGAATGGCCATGTCGCCGATGGCACCACAACCAAAATCCCACCAACCGCGCCATTTGAACGGCACGAATGCGGGATGGTAATCGCGGTTCGCTGCCGGTCCCAGCCAGAGATCCCATTTCAGATTCGCTGGAACGTCTTGCTTGCTCGTGGGAGCATCGAGTCCCTGCGGCCACCATCGTCCGGGGCGATCGGTAATGACGTGTACCTCGTGTACCTGTCCGATTGCGCCGGACTTCAATAACTCGACGAGCCGCAGGTAGCCGGGGTGTTCGTGGTTCTGCGTTCCCATTTGCGTGGCGACTTTCATCTTCGCCGCAGTCTGAGCAATGAGCCGTGCTTCGCGAACGGTGTGTGTGAGCGGCTTCTCGCAATAGACGTGCAACCCGCGCCGCATCGCCCGCAATGTTGCCGGCGCGTGATGATGATCGGGCGTTGCAACAACGACCGCGTCGAGGTCTTTCTGTTCGAGGAGTTCGCGGTAGTCGAAATACTTCTTCGCGTTCTTATGTTTTGCACCGGCCGAGTTCAGCCGGTTCTCGTCCACGTCACACAAGGCGACAATATTCTCACCAGCGACGGCCGCCAGATCGCTTGCCCCACGGCCTCCAACGCCAATCGCCCCAATGTTCAGTCGCTCGTTCGCTCCCAGAACACGATCCGGCCGCAACAACGGCAATGAAAGACCAGCCGCAGCGAGGCTGGACGATGTCTTAATGAATCGGCGACGGGTAATGTGTTTGGTCATGGTTTGATCCTTGTATTGTTTGCGCTGGGAATTTGGCTTAACGGGAATCGAAATTCGATATTCACTTCCTTCAGCCCATTGATACGCTCTGTACGTGTCCTTTGTTGGCTGCATCGTAAATCGCGTACACGGTCTCAATCGCGTGTAGGCTGTCGGCATTGCTGATCGGCGGTTCCTGCATACCCGCGCACGCTCGCACCGCCGCCTGCACGAACGGTGTGTAACCGCGCGGCTGTTTCGAGCCATCGAATTCCTGAATCTGCCCCTTGTTCTTACCGCGCGTGCTGTACCATCGCAGTGGCTTGTCCTTCATCTGCTCCAGATGCAGCCAACCGGTCGAACCCCAGATTTTGATGTGCGAATGATAGCCGCGATCGAGGTAATAACCCGAGGTTAACGTGCCGAGTGTGCCGTTGTCGAATTGCAAACTGGCGGCGGCGGAGTCTTCGATATCGATCGGTTGACCGCCGACATTGGCCGTGAAGCCTGCCACCTGCTTGACCTTTGCGCCGGTGAGGTGGACGGCGAGATCGAGCCAGTGGATGCCGAGCCAGATCAGATGTCCGCCGCCGGACCGGTCCTTTTTGGCGAACCACGTCTTGTGATATGCGGGCCGCGTGAGTCGGGTTTGATCCGCAATGAGATGCATATCGACGCCGTAGACCTTACCGATGTCACCGTCTTCAATCAGCCGACGAGCACGTTGGACTTCCGGATTGAGGCGGTTGGCTAATGCCAGCATGAGGTTCAGATGCTTGCCGTCGGCTAGCGCGGTCAGCCGCTGAAAGTCCTTCGCGTTCACGCAGGACGGCTTCTCGGCGAAGACGTGGCTTCCCCCTTCCAGGATCCGGGCGATGACCGGCGGTGCGGTAGCGGCTTCCATGGTGACCACCGTTAACACCGGTTGAAACGCTTTGAGCATCTTTCCGACGTCATCGTAAGTCGCCACAAGTTTATCGCCGAGCGCCTTCTTCGCCGCCGCGTTCGATTGGCCGCTGGGATCGACGAGCGCAACGGAATCGACCTCGTCGGTCGCCGCCAGTGCGGAGAAGTAGGCCCCCAGATGCGCACCGCCAGCGTGGGTGGCGAGGGCGACTTTGATTTTCTCAGGCATGGTGGTGTTCCGAAATTGCATTCCTCATTCCCACGGGGTGCAACCCGTGGGCTTTACCTCGTTCCCACGGGACGTGGCCCGTGGGCTTTTATGGTTTGACGACCGGGGCGATGATTCGTGATGCGTGTTTCTTGTTGTGATGGACGGAGTTCTTGGCAACGATTACCTTCTTCGGGAATTCGAGCGTCAGCGGTTTGCCAGTGTTGGGGTTGGGTTCGTAGTACGGTGCGCCGGTGCTGGCGACGGTGACGCGAATGCGGTGGCCACGATTGAAAACCTGGCTCATCCACCCCACCTGAAACGCCACCTTGTAAACTTCGCCCGGTTCCATGAAGGTTTCGGTCTCGAAGCTGTTGCGATATCGGGCGCGGCGGACGTAATCGGCAATCAGAATCGATCGCCCGTCCGGGTAAACGTCGCTGATCCGCACAATAAAATCGGTGTCGGGAGCCGACGACGAAACAAACAATTCCGCCTGCACTTTGCCCGTCCATTCGACGGGGGCTTTGAGCACGTCGGATGTGAAGGTCCGAACCTCGTCCTGTTTTTCAAAGTTGCGTGCATCACGCGCGCCGGGAAATCCGCGTCCCGGAATACTGGCGGGATTCAATGGATCGGCGAGAAACGTGGTGGCCGACTTCTCGCTGCTGGGATGCGAAGTCGAGACTTTGCCGCCAGCTTGTAGGAAAAATGACGTGTCTGCCGCGGGGACGGGCCAATCTTTGGCTTTGCGCCACACGTTGCCAGGCGCACCCTTTTCGCCGACGGCTCCCATCACGTAATACCGCACCGTCGATTCACGTTCGACGCCGTTGTCCACGCCTTTCAGATAGTGATCGAACCAGCGGACCATGTGGGTCGGCATGTCGAAGGCGGCGTTGTCCGGGTAAACCATCTCGCCGGTCTTGTTCCCCTTGTTATACCGGCCGTGAAGCCAAGGCCCGATGTAAAGTTGCTGCGTTCCCCGCGACTTGCGTCCGCCCTGATGCTGTCGCCCGATGTAACTCTCGACCGACCCCTGACACATGAAGTCGTACCAACTGCCGACGGTGAAACAGGGGACGTTCATCTTGTCGAAATAGCGGGCGCAGTTTTCGTCGGCCCAGTAGCTGTCGTAAGTGGGATGCCTGAGCCATTCGTTGAACAGATCGCGATTGTGTTGCGGGACTCGGCAGACGGCATCCATGCCCTTAAATCGTTCGGGGCGTGTCGTGCCGCCGATGCGGTAACCCTCGTGAAACAGGCTGAGGCCGGTGTCGATCATGTACTGGCAAACCAGATGCGGCGGCTGTGTGACGGCAAGAAAGTTCTGCGCGTAACCGGCCTGCGAACTGCCGAACGTACCCACTTTGCCCGTTGACCAGGGTTGTTTGGCCAACCATTCAATGGTGTCGTAACCGTCCTGTTTTTCGCCCCAACCCAAAGCGCGGTACCCCACCCATGTTCCTTCCGAAAGATAGGCTCCCCGATAATTCTGCGCTGCGACGACATAGCCGGCCGATGCGAGCTTTGCCATCGAGAGCCGGGTGCCGCGACCCTGCAGGTTGGCGTACCGCTGTTCGCACAAGACGGGATGCGGGCCTTTCTCTTTGGGAAAATAAAGGTAGACGGAGAGCTTCGTACCGTCGCGCATGGGGACCATCACGTGTTTCTCGGTCACGCCGCCAAGGTCGAGCGGTTCACTGGCAAAGACTGACGTCGCGAGGACGGCGAAAACGGCGAGGGCGGCGAAAACGGATTTTGGTGACATGGGTGTTGTTCCTGCGGGGAGTGGAATCTGATGGTTTTTCGATCCGCGAAACCGCAAATGCGGGTTTGGAAGTTATCTCTTTGATTTTGGGTTTTGGTACCAGACGACGTTCTTGCTGGTTTGGCCGGCGACCAGTAAGTCGAGAGAACCGTCGCCGTTCATGTCGAAGGCGCGGATGTCGTAGGCAGCCTGATTGCGGCCGACGATGTGTGTGGTGAATTTTCCACGGCCGTCGTTTTCAAACCACGCGGCAATTTGATCGTCTTTGGCGCAGGTCGCCGCATCGACGTCACCATCGCCGTCCATGTCGGTTACCACCAGACAATGCGGACCGGCGAGCGTGGGGTGAATGTCGTGTTGTTTCCAACTCGGACCTTCAAACCAGATGACTCCTTTGCCGTGCCCGCGGGAGGCGATAAAATCCATCTTGCCGTCGCCGTTGACGTCAGTCGGGTGAATGTTGGTCGCACCGGGCTGTTTGTCGGCGATGAGATGTTTCTTCCAGCCGCGCTGCTTGGGGTTCTTAGGGGCTTCCCACCAGGCGAACCAATCTCCCTCACCCGGCTTCGCCGTCGGACCTCCCTTTGCGGCGGAGGCTGCGTCAACACGGCCATCGCCGTTGACGTCACCAAAGCCGAGGTAATGCGACAGACCGGGGGCATCGCCGTCGGCGAAGATTGTGCGTTCCCACCGCGCGGCGTTGCGCGGTTTCTTCGGCACGCGAAGCCATGCCAGTGAATTCGGGAAGGGCGACTTCGGCTGGGCGCTGTTGGCCAGCAGATCGAGTTTGCCGTCGCCATCGATGTCGCCGGCGATCACCCCATGAATGCCGTGAATCTGATCATCAATCAAATGCAACCGCCAGCGGTCGGTCAGTGGTTTCTCCGGGCATTCCAACCAAAATACCAGACCGGGATTGTAGCGGGCCTCAATCACATCGGGATCGCCGTCGCCATCGACATCGAACGTTGCGCTGTGAATGCAGTTGTGCTTGGGGTTGTCGTCGAGGACGATCTGTTTCCAGTCGGGCGCGACGAACAGCCGCGTTTTTCCGCCGCTGTTAGTAATCACATCGGGTTTTCCATCGCCGGTGAAGTCGGCAGCGACGGCGGTGTTGGTGTGAAAGCCGGTGTGAATGACGTGTTTTTTCCAACCCGGTTCGTCGCCGGCCTGAGTGGCCGCTGCGCTGGCAAGCGCCGCCAACGCGGTCACCGTGGAAAAGACGAATGCGCACCGCGATCGATTCACGTTGTTCATGGTTGGATCTCCGAAGGAAATAAATGGCGGCGTGGGCTATCTGGGGATTCGCTAAACCGCAAGCGGGGAATCGCATATTATAGATTACCAGCCCGCGGCGCAAGCAAGGGTTCAGGCCGTGTTACTACAGCTGCTTCAGGACTTCGGCCACTTTGTCCTCAAATTGTTTTTGCCATTCCGGGGCCAACAGGCAGTCGCTGTCTTCCTGGGCGTTGCCGCGGTTGCGAAGCTGGTCGGCCGTTGGTGAATAGTAGATGTAACCGTTGGTGTAACCGGCGACAAACGTATTTGGATGGGGTGACTTCTTCTTGATATTCAGACCGATGGGGACGGTCAGTTCGCCGGGAAACGTGACCAGCACGAAATCGCCGATGCGGATTCCCAGCACTTCCACGCTGATTGTCCGCTTTCCCGAAGCCACGAGACTCGCCTGATGTTTCCGCAGCAGCCGCATGTTGGTTCCCAGCCGCGTCAGTTGCTCCATCGTCAGAATGTTCTTGATGTAACGCTTCATGTTGGCGCGGTTTTCGACATCCAGTTTTGAGAGACCGTCGCGGCCCAGCTTCTTTTCGAGCAAGTAGCGGTGGGAATAGTACGAGGGGAATTCGGACGAGACGTTGTATTTGACAACCAACGGGATGAACGTTTTGAGGTTCAAGCTCGTGCCGCCCAACGAGGCGAGCAACCGTCGCTGTTCCGCTTCCATATCGGCAATGCGCTGCGTGTGATCGGCTCGGGGCAACTCCATTCTATGGTTGACGACCTTGAGTGCTGCGTTGCCGGTGGTCTTAGTTTTCCGCAATCCTTTGAGCGTGCTGAGGCCGAGCAGGTTGCCCAACGTTTCGGCATCGCGGGGATTTTCGACGTCTTTGTACTGCACCGGATTGATGTCGCCGCCGCATCCCTGCACGAACAACGCGATGGCCCCTTCGCTGAGATTGTCCTCAATGACCTGCGAGGCAAATCCGGTCATGTCGGCCGTGTTGCCCTTGTTGGGGACTCCCTGAATGGGATGGCAGGCGAAGTTGTAAACGACGGCCAACGTGCGACCATCTTCTCGATTCAATTTCAACAGCCCAATCTCAGTATCAATCGGGCCAACCTCGGCGACATCTTCATCGGCCGGCATCGAATAGGCATGGCGAACATCGATCGTGCGACCATCTTTCAATTTCAGCCGGCGGTTTTCCTGAACCCGGTCTTCAAATCCGCGCCCCACTCCAACAGTGACAGGGACGAGTTTCGCCGCCGCCAGCTTGATGGCCTTGATCGTCCGCTCAGCAACATCGGCACAAACAACACCGTGACAGTGACTGGCGTTGATCATCACATTCGCCGGCTCGATCCGCAGATCCTTTTTGATCGCCGCCCGAACCGTCGGCAGGTAGTCGCTTTTGATCGATCCAATTTCTTCAATCGCGACGGCATCGACGGTGACGATGACCGCAGTGATCCTCTCGCTGCGGATGACGAGCGCTTTCACATACAACGGATCGTTCACCAACCCGACATCGCGATTGGTGATATCAACCTTGGCTGCCCCGGCCCACAGTTTGGCAGCGGATGCGGAATCTGCTGCAGAGATTGCCGAGCAAACGGTCACCGCGAGGATGATAACGAGCTGTCGGCAGAATCTCGCGCGGGGCCACGAGTCTGTTCGTCGAGTGATGTTTTGCATGATGTTGCCGTTCGGATTGGAGTATTATCGGGCCGATGCAGTGCGTGAAGAGCTATCTCGAATATACCCTGAGGTGCGTGGGTTCTCTAGCGGTTGGGGTCACGGCACGCGAGCGGAGCGGCTAGATCGAGCGGGAATCGTGCCGGCAAATCGTGTCGGTGTGCTGTCGTTCTTCGCGCTACTTTTGGTACATTGGTCGCGTTTTATTGTGGGCAGTTTTCGTGGCATTGGTTTACAACAGCCGCGACGAAGCGCATGAATGCGGTCACTACGAACCCCAACCGCGTGAATGCGGTTTTATTGAAATTAGCTCGGAGCTTTGAGAATGAAACTGGGACTGATTAACTCGGCGTGGGCGCAGGCGGGGCGGGATACGGCTTGGGGGATTCAAAAGACCAAGGAACTTGGCTTCGACACGATCGACATTTTCGTCGATCCGCTCGATGTGGGAATCCAGGAACGGCGGCTCATCAAGGATGAATGCGACCGCGTTGGGTTGCCCATCGTTTCGGTCTGCTGTGTGGCGGTCGGGCTGATCGACTTCAACCCCAGCGTGCAGAACTTTCATCTCGAACGCTGTCGGGAGTATCTCGATTTGTGTTACGAGTACGACGCCGACAACTTGCTGTTGGTGTTGGGCGAATACATCTGGAATCGCGAAGTGATCCCGCCGGGCGAACAATGGCAAACGGGCGTCGAGAACTGCCGGCTGTTGGCCGAGCATGCCGAGTCGCTGGGATTGAAGATCGCGCTGGAACTGGAGCCGTTCCCGCTATCGCTACTGAATAACGTCGATAACATGGCGCGGTTCATCGACGATGTCGGTCACCCGGCGCTGCAGGCGAACATCGACGTCTCACACTTACTGCTGGCCGACGTCGAAGCGGTACAATTGCAGAAGCTGCGCGGCAAGGCGATTCACGTCCACATATCCGACTGCGACGGCAAAGTGCATGGCGACTTACCGCCCGGTCGTGGCGTCGTCGATTTCGCTCCCTATCTCGACGAAATCAAGAAGCTGGACATCGACGGTGCAATTTCGATCGAACTGGAATACTCGCCCGAACCGGACAAGATTGAAGAGTGGGTGGCCGAAGCCTACCGCGAAACCGACAAACTGCTGCAAGCAGCCGGACTGCGCGGTTGAGCCAGATAGCCCGCGGCTTCGACGGCGGGAAAGAACAGCCGCTCAAGTTTGTTACCGACCACACGCTTGGTTAGTATAGAATGCGTGAAAACTTACGACACACACCCAGGAGCCACCCCATGAAATCCATTCTCACTTCCATCTTGTGTCTCGCCGCCGTGACACTCTCGACCTCTTTTGCATCCGCCGGCGACACGCGAACGCCGAACTTGCCGCCGAAGGGTTTCAAAGCACTCTTCAACGGCAAAGACTTGACCGGATGGAAGGGCCTGGTTGCCAGTCCGCCCAAGCGGGCCAAAATGACGAAAGAAGAATTGGCCAAAGCGCAGGAAGCAGCCGATAAGTCGATGCGCGAACATTGGCAAATTGAAAACGGCACGCTGGTCTTCGACGGCAAAGGCAAGAGTCTCTGCACAGCCAAAGACTACGGCGACTTCGAGATGTACGTCGATTGGAAGATCAAAGAAAAGGGTGACAGCGGCATCTATCTGCGGGGTTCGCCGCAGGTGCAGATTTGGGACACCAAATTCAATCCGGTCGGCTCGGGCGGACTGTACAACAACAAGAACAATCCGAGCAAGCCGTTAAAAGCCGCCGACAAACCGGTTGGCGAGTGGAACACGTTCTACATCAAAATGGTCGGCGAGCGCGTCACCATCAAACTCAACGGCGAACTCGTCGTCGATAACACCGTGCTGGAAAACTACTGGGAACGCGACAAACCGATCTACGCCACCGGCCAAATCGAACTGCAAAACCACGGCAACACACTCTACTTCCGCAGCGTGTATATCCGCGAAATCAAGTGAGCAAAGACCGTTCGCAAACCCTCTCCCCCGGGAGAGGGACCGCTTCAAAGCCGAAGGCGAATTAAGCAGGGTGAGGGCCGTGCGGAATCACCCGAAGATTTCGCCATACAAGTCGTCATTGAATCCCACCACCAGCGTCTTGCCCTTTCGCAATGTCGGTGCGCGCAGATTCCCGGTTGGGCCGAGCATCAGTTTCACCAACTCGTCATCGCCGGGGCGGTCTTTCTTCAGGTTGACTTGAACCACCTTCTTGCCCTTGGCGACATACATCTCCTTCATGCCTTTCAACAAGGCGATCGCCTCATCTCGGCCCATCGCTTCCTTCCGGGCGTTGACGACTTCCTTCGTCTCAATTTTGTTCGTCGCAAGAAACTCCTGCGTTTTTTTGCACGATGTTCAGCCGCCGCGGTGATAGCTCCAATCGACTTTCGACATCACATTCTCCTTCTCGGTTAGAAACTGTTTCGGGGTCGTTGTTTCCGCTCGGGTGCCACTGGCGTGTCGCCAGTGCGAACACACGCATCACGCGGTTTGCTCCACCAGATTGCGGTGCAGAAAGTCGGTTCGTAGTGACCGCCCCACTGCAACCGGCACGCTAAAACAAACCGGGGATCGGCGATTCGCCGCTGACCTGTGCGACCTCGGACGGCAACCCCGGCATAATACGGAGTGCGTTGTAGTCGAACAAGGTGTGCATGATGGTGGCGATCAGGTTTTTCGGCGTGAGGTTGTCCCGAGCTGGTTCGGCTCCGTCGCGGGTCGATTGCCCGATGACCTGACCGCCTTTGGTGCCGCCACCGTAAATCAGCAGCGGTGCGAGTCGGCTCCAGTGATCGCGTCCGCCGCGACTGTTCACGCGAGGTGTGCGTCCCATCTCGCCGCAGGCGACGAGCATGATCTTGTCCTGCAACCCGCGTGCTTCGATGTCTTCGATGAAGGTGGCGACCGCGTGATCGAATGGCCGGCCGACCGCTTGCATACCATCCGTCATATTCAGGTTGTTGCCGTCGGCGTGCATGTCCCACACGCCGTCGTAGCCGGCATGAATGGTGACAAAACCGCAACCCGCTTCACACAAACGGCGGGCCAACAGCAACAACTTGCCGACCGACTTGGCGTTGCCGCTGTAATACCCGCGTTTGCCGCGCGCAGCACGTTCCCAGTTGTGCGATGGCAACAATCGGCTGGTGTCGTACTTCTCGACGACGGCCGGATCTTCGTTGGAAAGATCAAGCGCCTCAGCCACGCCGCCACCAAGCAACAGTTGATACGCCTGCTGCTGCAATTCATCCATCGTCTGCAGCTGGCCGCTCGCATCGACCCTGCGGTTGAGCCGATCGAGTTGGCTGAGCAGTTCGCGGCGATCGTTGAAAAACCGTTCGCGCGGCAGGTTGAGTTTCATGTCCTGCTGCAGATCGCCTTTGCCGCCGGGTGTGAACGGTGAAAACCCCGACCCGTAGGAACCGGTCGCCGAGAGATCACCGCGCGCCCGCCCTTTGGTCACATCGGGACAAACCGCTTGCGGGAACAGCACGGCGTTAGTCGGCATGCCAGAGGCCGGCTGCGTCGCACCGGCAATGCGGGCGTAGTGCGAACCGATGTTCGTCTCCAGCGAATCGGGACCGACAATCGGCCGAATGTTGTGGCCGCCGTTGTTCGTCTGGAACGAGCGAACCACCGTCAACTTGTCGGCCAACCCGGCCAGTTTCGACATCGTCTCGCCGAAGGTGACACCGGGCAGATTGGTTTGAATGACATCGGTGACGGTGCGGATTCCGCTGGGCGCTTCGACTTTGGGATCGAACGTTTCAAACTGGCTGGGACCGCCCTGTTGAAACAGAAAGATGACCGACTTGCCGGTGACAAGACTCTGCGACGACTTCGCCTGAGCGCGAGCGGCTAACAACGACGCCAGCGACAATCCACCCAGCCCCAGGCTGCCAATGGAAAGCAACCGCCGCCGATTGATCGGCCGTTCCGCATCAAAGATCGAAAGCACGCGAGTTCCTTTCCCGGTTCCGGCCACCGACACATTAGGGTTCGATTATATGTCTTATCGGCAGATAACGCCAAGGGGAACGGGGATTTCAACGCAAAGACGCGAAGACCGCAGAGAGACGCAAAGATTGGTGCGCGGGGGCTGGTTGCGGCGCATTTACAGTGATCGACCGGTGACAGTGTTCTTGCGGTTATGGTTGGGAAAGTGGAGAATTGAGTCATCGTAGTTGTCGGCGCGAGAATCTGGTCGAAAGTCGGACCACTCTTTACGACGGTTTGACCGCCAGAACCCTGTCGGGTGTTCAAATCGCGAACGGAAGCCTTCCGGCACTGCTGTTTGAGAACCACAAGGCGCTCGGGAGAAAGCGAATCAAAAATGAAATGTCCCGACTGCAATCAGGAGATGGCCGAAGGCTATATCCCCCTTGGCTACCCCATTCATTGGCGGGACAAAGATCAAGCGGCAGGTTCCACTCATCCGGAGCATGGTGGTTTGCCACTCGGAAGCAAATGGGATGTATTTCGCAGGAGAAAGCTGCAGGCTTTCCAGTGTCCTGATTGCCAAATCGTGTCGTTCCACTACGGCGACAGAGCCGTGCACGTGTGATTTGTGGATCGCGCGGTGTCAAGTAAACACTCGCTGCCGTTGATGGCAAGGTGGCTAGAACTCTGTCAGGTGGGACCATTGATCACAGGAAACTCTTCGATGGACTTCCGATATTTCGACGCTGCTGAATCTGAATTTGGTTGGTACTCGGAGGACTTGATCGCCCCCACACCGGTCGAGTGTGGATGCTGTGGAAAGATCGCACACTGTCTGGAGGGTCACGACAGTGCCACGGACGCAAGTGCCTTGGGTTGTTTGGGCTGTCTCAACGCAAGAAAGTTTCAGATTTATCACGAAACTGAACTGGGCCGAATGATGGATGGTTACCAGTTCAGAAAACGCACCGGCAATCCGTTTGCTGGAGAGTTAGTCGAAACATATAGCGATCTGCCTGATGGATTCCAACCAAGTTCGTTTGACGAATTATTGCAAACTCCGTACTTCCACTATTTCCAGAATGAAGAATGGCTCGTCCACTGCAACGACTTCATGGTTTGTCTGGGGCGTTGGAAGCCCGAAGACTTCCGGAACCATGCCGAAGACGGCGATTCGGATGCGTTGCTGAAGTCGATGACAGATTTTGATTCTCAGGTTGATCTGCAACTATCTGACCTATCGAATCCAACCTATTGTTACGTCGCATTTCGGTGCCGACATTGTCGAAAACTACGCGGATACTACGATCTCGACTGACAATCTTTTCGATTTTGACCACGTCACAATAGCCGTATTGAATCCGTGCGTTTCTTCCCACCTCACATCACCGGTGAAAATTGACCGCCAAACTCCTACCACGCGATCGCGTCCAGCGAATTCTGTTCATCCTCTTTCTGCTGGCGTTTGCCGGGAGTTGGGTGCGGCCGCCTTATTTGCAGTTTCTGTTGATGCAGCATGTGCCGACGTTTCTGGCGGCCTGTTTGCTGGTTTATTTGGCGAATCGGTTTGAGATCAGTCGGCTGAGTTTTGCGTCGATTGTGCTGTTTCTTTGCCTGCACACGTTGGGGGCGCGGTATCTGTATTCGTACACGCCGTACGATGTCTGGTCGGAATGGCTGTTGGGGATCAACATCAGCGAGACGTTCGGCTTTGAGCGGAATCACTACGACCGCGTGGTTCATTTTTCGTTCGGGCTGCTGATGGCGGTGCCGATCCAGGAATTCGAGCGACGTCATTTGAAGCTGTCGCTGGCCGTGTCATCGGTGTTGGCGATTGAGTGCATTCTCGCCACCAGTGCCGGCTATGAATTGCTCGAGTGGGCGATCGCGGTCATCTTCACGCCTGAGTGGGCCGACAATTTTCTGGGGCAGCAGGGCGATATCTTCGACGCCCAGAAAGACACGGCATTGGCAACCGGCGGCGCTGTGATTTCGATTTGCGTGATGGCTGTTGTGAGTCGATTTCGGCGGGGCGAGATAGATTTAACATGTAGCTGAATTCTTGCGAATCCAGCTACAGTAACTCCGCTGCATCTTAGAATGCCGCCCGCAATTCCCGCAGCAGGCGTTCGATGTCATCCATTGTGTTGTAACCGTGGACGGCAATGCGGAGGCGGCCGGCGTGGCTCATGATGTGGATGTTCTCCGCATGCAGATGCTGATAAACCTCGTCGGCCCGTGGATGCGTAAACGCGACAATGCCGGCAATGGAATCGGCGTAATCGGGCGTCAGCATTTCAACCGGTAACTCGCGCAGACCTTCGCGCAGTGCTGCCATCAGCGGACGGCAATGCGCATCGATCGCCTGCACGCCGACGTTCTGAATGTAGCCCAGCCCGGCGTTGATCGCATACACGGCGGGGTAATTCGGCATACCAACCGAAAAACTTGCAGCCCCCGGTTTCGAGACGGCCCGTTCAAAACGGTCGGCCTCGAACGCATTTTTCAGGTTGAACCAACCGCCGGCGGGCACGGTTAACCGGTCGGCCGATGACTTGGGTACGCCAACCAGTCCGCCGCCGTGGCTGGCTAGAATCCATTTGTGAGTCGAACTGACAATCAGATCGACGCCATTCAATTCCAACGGTACGCGGCCCAGCGCCTGTGTGACATCGAGCGCCAGCAGGGCCGACGAATTCTGCCGCACCGTGTCGATGACGGCAGGCAACGGAATTTTGAATCCGTTGAAGAAACTGACGAGTGAGACCGTCACCAATCGTGTCTTCGGACCGAGCAGCGGCGTCAGGTCTTCGACATGCAGCGCGCCGTCGCGGGAATGCCATCGCTTCACGGTGGCAGGACACGACGGTTGCAACCAGGGTGTTGCGCCGGCGGGGAAGTCGAGATCGTTAATCACCACTTCGTCGCCATCCTGCACGCCGAGCGCTAACGCCGCCAGGTTGTATGCTTCCGACGAACACGAGCAGAGACTGACTTCATCGGCCGACAGTCCATACAGGGCGGCGACGCGTTCCCGGGCCGATTGCCATTGGGCTTCGTGCAACGGACGGCCGTCCATGCCGAGCAACTTATCCTGCCCGTATTGCGCCAAGGCCTCGATGACCGCACGCGGCGGAATTCCTTCGGCGGCCGTGTTCAGGTAGGTCCGATCCGTTAGTGAGGGAAAGTCTGCCAGACGCGTTTCGTCGCTGAGCATGCCGATGTCTCCAGGGGATGATCGACTCGGTGACCAGACGACACGATACAGATCGTTTCGCCGCAGAGCAACGCCCGCCGACACATCATGCAGTTCGCACGGTCGTTGAAATCCGACTGCGGAGAAATCCGCCCCCAGCGTTCGCTTCTATAAGGACCCGTTGCCTCGCAAGGCAGGGAAGGTTCTCGGAACAGAATTCCGTTTCAGGATTTGCGTTTCCTCGGATCGGCGGCTGCCTTCCGAAGAGCGACCGCTTTGGGTTCCCCTTTCTTCGCTGGATGTCGCAGGGCATGTCGAACGATCCAGCGACGATTCCTCAATTGTGTCGGGTTGTCCGAATCCTTGATCTCGTCCAGCCATTTCCGGCAAACATCGAATGCGACATCCGGGTGATCCTTGGCAATGTCTCCAAGGTGATTTGCAACAGATCGGCGAACATACAATTCCGGATCGTCCTTGAGTTTTTCAAGCAATGGCAGTGAGAGATTTGGATCGTCCTGAAACTCCCGCAGCCGCATGGCCCACGGAAGACGTGGTCGAGTGCCTTCGCTGACGAGGCGGCGAACGTGTGGATTGGAATCCCTTATCCATCGAGTCAAAGTCTTGAGGCATTTCTTGCGATGTTCGATCAGAAATGGTCGGATGCTGAACTCGGCTGTGAATCGCTGAGTCAGTTCATAGTTTGCCAGCATTCCGGTCTCGAAACAGGAAACACCGTAGGTCGCAATCAACTGAGCGTGGGGAAAGTAGAACATTGGAGCCAGCCCGTTATCTTCGGTTGCTTTAAGCGGCGGGCCGAGCGACTTGATAAGCAGTGGCGTGAGTTCATCGAAATCGGACGGCAGTTGTTCGGCCATCGCATGTGCAATATTCAGCGCCCGGTCTTTCAATTCGAGTTCCCTTAAGCCTCGCGTTGCACGAGATTGGAACCGTTTCCCATCGAATTCCGGCACACAATCAGAGAGCGACTCACCGACCAACTTCACGAGTCGCCGACCCATCAACTCTTTCAACGGAACTCCATGTTGAATGGCCGAGGGTGCTGTAAAGCGCTGTGCAGGGTGCGGATTCATGCTGAACATCCTAATCAATCGCTTGGTACGGCGGTTAGCGTCGGGAAGTCGCGACTTCTAACCCATATCGGCTGCGATCCCACGTCGGCTTCGATTCGGACGAACCGGAGGACGTGGACTTTCGAAAGAACAGCAAGCCGATCACTCAGACGTTCAACTCAACGCGACAGTTGCCTGTTCGGAGTTGAATGCGAGGCCGAGACCGTTCGATGTCTGAGAGGACGGCGCGCCGGAGTTTGATGTGGTCCCAGCTGCTGATGAATCGAGAGATTTCAGCAGGCTCGCGTTGGCAATGATTTTGTCGAACAGTTGCCGCAGTTCCGGGTTCGAGGTGAAGAGTTCTTCAATGCTGAGCGATTCGCCATTGCCGCCGGTGACGCGAATCTGGCCCAGTTCATCGGCTTGCAGCGTGAATCCGTCGGCCGCATCGATGTCGTTCTCTTCCAGCAGTTGTGCCAGCAGTTGATGGAACTGCTGCAGGAACAATTCCGTCTGGGTGCGGAGACGTTCTGCGGCGGTGCCGGCCGATGTCACCGGTCGCCCGCCATTGAGTCCTTCCAACCCAAGACCGGGTTTGCCGGACTCGGCAGCGGGAGTTTCTGAACCGCGCGACGTCGCCACATTGAGCAGGCCGGCAAATGTTGCCGACGCACCTTCGATCACCGCTTCGGCCACTGGTGCAGCAGCAGCGAGCGCACCGATGGCCTGAATGGGAAGAAACGACATGCAGTCTCGGGTCCTTCCTTCAGGCCGAACGGCAAGCCGGATGAGCGGAGCACAAGGGGGTATCGTTGTATCGTCTTTAACGGTTACGGAACTTGAGCAAGAGGATTGCAACAGTCAACGTTTCAGACGCAATTTACCAATTGAGAAAACACCAGCCCGCAGCGCAAGCGAGGGTTTCCGGTTGTAATGGGGAAACAAACCCTCGCTTGCGCTGCGGGCTGGTATTGTGGAACAATCGAATTGCAGTTTTGTGAACAACACACGTCCGGTTGCGTTCCTCTTGTGCAGTGAAGAGACTGTGGGCATGGACCTTCACGCGGACACACAACCGGTCGTCTCACTTCCGTGGGAAATGCAATGGAAGCTGTGATTGCCGAGTTGCATGCGTTGGCCGATGTTGTCATGGAAGGGAAGCTGGGCGGACTGCTGTTCCCGGCGTTCGTGAAGCACTTTCGCCAGACCAACGGACGCGAACCGGCCGACGCCGTCTGGGATGTCGTACGGCAGGTGGAGGCTGGACCGGAGAACCTGCGGCCTGCCGATGTTCGTCGGCTGTTGCTGAAGAAAGTGGACGAGTTGTCCGGCATATAACAACCGCCGCCTGCACACCTCAGTTTTTTGAATGAAATTATGACCGCGAGCAGTAACAAGCCACACGATGAATTGAAGCGGGCGGCGCGGCAGCAGCAGTTTCTCGATGTCATCAGCCCGGACGAAGCGACGGCCCGGTTTCATCGGCATTTGAATCTCGCGCCATTGGGAACCGAGACGGTGTCCCTGCTCGCGGCACTCAATCGGATATTGGCCGGGGACGTGATCTCCCCCGTCGATGTCTCGGGTTTCGATCGGTCGAATGTCGATGGCTTTGCGGTGCGCGCCGGCGACACATTTGGCGCGATGGAAGAAAGTCCGCTGCAGGTGCAGCTCAACGGCGAAGTCCTCTCGCCGGGCATCGAGCCAAGCGAAACAGTGCAAACAGGAACCGCCACCACAATTGCCACCGGCGGCATGGTCCCCCGCGGTGCCGACGCAGTCATCATGGTGGAAGACACCGAGTTGTTCGACTCAAGTGGCGATGAACGGCCGTTGCTGGAAATCACACGCGCGGTGTCTCCGGGCGCGAACGTCACCTTCGCCGGAACTGACGTTGCCAACGGGGAAACAATTCTGCGCGCCGGACAATTGTTGACGTCGCGAGAAATCGGTGTGTTGGCGGCTGTCGGTCTTGCCACCGTTGAAGTGTTTCGCCGTCCGCGCGTCGCAATTGTTTCCACGGGAAATGAAATCGTCCCGCCCGGCGAACCGTGTCCGCCGGGTTACGTTTACGATTCCAACGCGGCCATTCTGGCGTCGGCCGTGATGGAACTCGGAGCAGAACCGGTTTCGTTGGGTGTGGTGGCCGACGACGTCGAACGTTTAGCCGCGGTGATCGACGAGGCACTCGCCTGCGACGTCGTTGTACTCTCGGGCGGAACTTCGAAAGGCGCCGGCGACTTGTCGTACCAGGTGATCAGCGGCCGGCTCAAAGAACCGGGCATTGTCGCGCATGGCGTGTCACTGAAACCGGGCAAGCCAGTCTGCCTAGCCGTTTCGGACGGCAAACCGGTCGTGATTCTCCCCGGTTTCCCCACGTCGGCCGTCTTCACCTTTCACCAATTTGTGGCACCGGTCATTCGTGCGCTGGCGGGACGACGGCAGGAATCTCGGGAAACGGTTACCGCGAAACTACCAATGCGGATCAACTCGGAACGCGGCCGTACCGAGTTTCTTCTGGTCGGCTTGGTACAATCCGGCGACGGCCTGGCTGCCTACCCGATGGGGAAAGGCTCCGGTTCGGTGACGACGTTCAGTTGTGCCGATGGGTTTATCACTATCGGACAGCAGACCGAAATCGTCGATGCCGGAACCACAGTTTCGGTGCAGCTCTTAGGTGGACAACTCGAACCGGCCGATCTGGTGATCCTTGGCAGTCATTGCATCGGGCTGGATTTGTTGGTGGGCGAATTGGGACGACAGGGATTTTCGGCAAAAGCGATGCACGTCGGCAGTACCGGCGGGCTGACAGCCGCCAAACGAGGAGAATGCGACATCGCCGGCATTCACCTGTTAGATGCCGACAGCGGTGAGTACAACCGCCCGTTTCTCACGCCGGAACTCGAATTGATTCCGGGCTACCGGCGGATGCAGTCGCTGGTGTTCCGCAAAGACGATCCGCGATTCGCAGGCAAGACAGCCGAAGAGGTGATTGCAACGGCCAGCGATGATCCCGATTGCGTGATGATCAACCGCAACGCCGGCAGCGGAACGCGGATTGTCATCGACCGTTTGCTCGAAGGTCGCCGCCCATCTGGTTATGCCGTGCAAGCCAAATCCCACAACGCGGTGGCAACGGCGGTTAAACAAGGACGCGCCGATTGGGGCGTGGCAATCGAAACCGTTGCTGGAATGTACGGCCTGGATTCCACCCCGGTGCAGGAAGAACACTACGATTTTGTGGTGCCGAAGAACCGCCGAGGCCGCCCAGCAGTTGTCGCCCTGCGCGATTTGCTCGCCGATGAAGTCGTTCGCGGTAGGCTGGTCGAACTTGGCTTTCGGTTGTGACGAGTTCAGGATCGCAGGAAGCCTTTTGATGCCAGCATTTTGATGATGGCATCCGCACAGTCATCAACCGATTGCTCACCCGTTTTCAGCACCACGTCTGGCGATTCCGGAACCTCGTAAGGCGCTGTGACTCCAGAAAAGTCCTTCAGCTTGCCTGCATCGGCGGCAGCGTATTGCCCGCGAGAATCGCGCTCGCGGCACAACTCTATCGGAGCATCGACGTGAACCGTTAGGAATCTTTCGGTGCCGATGACTCCAGCCACCTTGTCGCGAACGGTTGCATTCGGGGCCACAAACGCCGCAATGCAAATGATGCCGGCATCGTTCAGAATTTTTGCAAGGTAGGCTGACCGGCGCAGGTTCTCTGATCGTTCCTCGAAGCTGAAGCCAAGGTCTTTACTAAGTCCTCGACGGACCTGCTGTCCGTCCAGAACCGTGACCGCTCGACCGCTGTCGAACAACTTGCGTTCAATCGCCTTCGCAACCGTTGTCTTGCCGCTGGCTGTCAGACCAGTCAGTAGTACGGTGACTGGCTTCTGGCCATAGCGTGCTTCGAGTTCTTCGGAAGTCACTCCGCCGAGGTCGCCCGCCTGCTTCGTGTCTTCTTCAACGGCGATCTCCTCTTCCCACGCTGCCAGCTTCTTGCCACCGGCACTGCGATCCAAAATCATTGCCGCAGCCACAGTCGCGTTCGTGATCCGATCAATCAGAATGACAGCGCCCGTGGAACGATTGCTTTTATAAGGATCGAAGCAGATGGGTTCGTTCAGAGACAGCCGGCAACGACCAATTTCGTTCAGGTTCAGCTGCGGCGAAGGACTGCTTTTCAGGGTGTTCACGTCGATTCGGTAACGCAGCGATTCGATGGATCCGGTGATCAACTGAGCCGAGTGCTTCACCATATAAGTCTTGCCGGGGACCATCGGTTCTTCCGCCATCCAGACCAGCATCGCTTCGACGGTATCAGACGTCACGGGAACGTTGCCGGGTTTCACGATCATGTCGCCTCGGCTGGCATCCACTTCGTCTTCGAAAGTCAGTGTGACCGCAAGTGGTGCGTAGGCTTCATCCAGGTTACCGTCCTGGGTGACGATCTCTTTGACGTGGGTTGTCTTTTTGCTCGGCATGACCATCACTTCCTCGCCCTTGCGGATGATTCCGGATGCGATGGTGCCGCAGAAACCGCGGAAGTCGAGATTCGGTCGGTTCACCCACTGGACGGGCATTCGAAAGTCCTGCAGATTTCTGTCTGACCCAATGTAGACAGTTTCCAGCCGATTCATCAACGTGCTGCCGTTGTACCAAGGCATGTTTTCACTGCGGTCCACAACGTTGTCGCCGTTTAACGCCGACAACGGGATGAAGTGGAGGTCGGGCAGATCAAGCCGTCGGGAAAACGTGCTGAAGTCGGCACAGATCCTGTCGTAGACGGCTTCATCAAAATCAACGAGGTCCATTTTGTTGATGGCCACGATCACGTGACGAATACCGAGCAAAGACACGATGAAACTGTGTCGCTTGGTTTGAGTCATCACACCGTGCCGGGCGTCAACGAGGATGACGGCGAGGTCTGCGGAGCTGGCTCCCGTTGCCATATTGCGAGTGTATTGTTCGTGGCCCGGAGTGTCGGCGATGATGAACTTGCGTTTGGCGGTACTGAAGTAGCGGTAGGCCACGTCGATGGTGATACCCTGTTCGCGTTCTTCTTTCAGTCCGTCTGTCGCAAGCGAAGGGTCAAACTTTCCGCCCACGGCCCCCTGAGTTTTGGAATCGACTTCGATCTTGGCCAGTTCGTCTTCGTACAACATCTTGGAATCGAACAGCAGACGTCCGATAAGCGTGCTTTTGCCGTCATCGACGCTGCCACACGTGATGAATCGCAACAACTGCTTTTGCTCGTGCTGCTTCAGGTACGCTTCGATGTCAGTTGAGATCAGGTCTGATTGATGTGACATGGATCTTGGTGTTTGTAACTTGTTGTTTTTAAGTGGGTGGCGGTGTGGGCCGGTGTCCAGTTGAGGCCGCAAAGGCCGATGTGATGTGCTAGAAGGAGTGAGCAGAATAACTTAGAAGTATCCGCGTTCTTTTTTCCTCTGCATGCCGGCGCCGCCTTCGTCCTGATCGATGACTCGCCCCTGACGTTCGCTGGTTCGGGTGAGCAGCATTTCCTGAATGATTTCCGGAAGCGTGGTGGCTTCTGACTCCACGGCACCGGTTAATGGGTAGCAGCCAAGTGTTCGGAAACGAACCATCTTCTCCATGGGCTCTTCGCCGGGAAGAAGTGGCACTCGATCATCGTCCAGCATAATCAACACACCGTCGCGTTCCACAACCTTGCGCATGGCCGATTTGTACAACGGAACGATCGGGATGTCTTCAAGATGAATGTACTGCCAGACGTCCAGTTCAGTCCAGTTGCTGAGTGGAAAGACGCGGATGCTTTCGCCCTTGTTGACTCGCGTATTGTAGACGTTCCACAATTCCGGGCGCTGGTTCTTCGGGTCCCATCGATGGTTCTTGTCGCGAAATGAGAACACGCGTTCTTTCGCGCGGCTTTTTTCTTCGTCGCGACGCGCTCCACCGAATGCCGCATCAAAGCCGTACTTGTCTAAGGCGGCTTTCAGCGCATCGGTTTTCATGATCTCCGTGTGCTTTTCGCTGTCATCCAAGGGGTGAATGTTCAGCCTTGCGCCTTCTTCATTAATGTGCACGAGAAGTTCCAGGCCCAGTTCCTCGCGCACCCATTGATCGCGGAAGGCGATCATGTCCTTGAACTTCCACGTCGTATCGACATGCAGCAAAGGAAAGGGAGGCTTGGCCGGATAGAACGCTTTCATGGCCAGATGCAGCATGACTGCTGAGTCTTTGCCAACCGAGTAGAGCATTACGGGATTGTTAAATTCCGCAACGACCTCGCGGATGATGTGAATGCTCTCGGCCTCAAGTTGCTTCAGATGGGTTAAGTTGTAATCACTCATATTTTTCCTGGAGCGGGCATTCTATTGGCCGGGATTTCCCATCTGGGTTGAGCCTGAAACCGCGCCAGGCCGAAATCGCCCCCTAATCTTAGCATCGCTCCCCAGTCACGTCACTCAACCAGCGTCACGTCACTCGACCAGCGGCGGCGGAATCGCCAAATCTATTCCGCCTGCCCCTGACCGAATCCGAGTCGCATTTGCGGATCGTTCTTCTGCTGGAACTCTTTGTACAGCAGGCTCGGTTGGATGTCGCGGTTGTGCTGGTACTTTTCGCTGCGGTACTCAGTCACTTCGCCTTCAATGGCGTGATAAAAAATCTGGCAGATGGGAATTCCCGGATAAATTCGCACCGGCTGGACAGCGAACATTTCGAGCGTCCAGTAGCCGCAAAAGCCGACATCGCCAAAACCGGCGGTCACGTGCACGAACAGGCCCAATCGACCGACTGAAGAACGCCCTTCGAGCATCGGCACGAAATTGTGGGTTTCTGTCCGCTCCATTGTACGGGCAAGATACAGCTTGTTCGGTTGCAGAACGAAGCCGTCGGCCGGAATTTCGTAGCGGCGATACCGGTTGGGCCGCGCCATATCCAGCACAATTTCCTCGTACACCAGCAACTCGTTATGCAGGCGCAGGTTGTAGCTGTTGGGATTGAGCTGGCTCTCGTCAAACGGGTCGATGACGATATTCCCGCCCATTTCCGCCTGGATCTGATGCCCGGTCAGAATCATCGCGTTCGCATCCTTTCGGCGCAGATATTCGGCACGGCGCGCGTATGGCCGACTGTCGCTGCGGTCAGATTATCTATCGCCCGCTGTGGTTGCAATGCAATGAGTGCAGTCCCCAAAGCCCACGGGCCGCGCCCCGTGGGATCTATAACGGTGGCAAACCCACACGCGGGCAGTTCTTCAACAACGGGCATTCGGTGCAATTGGGACGCCGCGCGATGCAGATTCGCCGACCGTGATGAATCAGCCGGTGAGAAAAGTTGATCCATTCTTTTTTGGGAATCAGTTCGATCAAGTCGCGCTCAATCTGCACCGGGTCCTTTTTCGTCGTGAAGTCGAGCAGGTTGCAGATGCGTTTGACGTGGGTATCGACCACCACACCGCTGGCAATGCCAAAACTGGTCCCCAAAACCACGTTGGCCGTCTTGCGACCGATCCCCGGCAATTCGACCAGCGCGTCGAGATCGCAGGGCACTTCGCCGTCGTATTGCTCGACGAGCGCTTGGGCCATGCCGCGAATGTTCGTCGCCTTGTTGCGAAAGAAACCGGTCGAGCGAATGAGTTTTTCTACTCCGGCCTGCGTCGATTTGGCCAACTTCTCCGGCGTCGGATACTTCTCGAATAATTTCGGCGTGACCATGTTCACGCGTTCGTCGGTGCATTGCGCCGAGAGGATGGTCGCCACCAGCAACTCGAACGGCGAGCTGTGAATGAGAGCGCACTCGACATCGGCGTACGTTTTCGCCAAGCCACGGAGAACTCGCCGACTGCGTTTCTTCAACTCGTCATCAATGGTTTTCGTTTTCGCAGAGGCCACAGTCGCCGCTTTCATGTGAAAAGGCTTGGGGTCGTGAGACGGTCGTCCTACAATGCCGCTTGAGACAGCACCGTAAGCTGTCGGTTGTCAGCTTCAATGTGGCCAGATCATACAGGGTTCCTGCCTGGTTCGCAGTCTCAACGTCGTATCATTCACGTTTCATCCTTGGAACTCTCCAACCATGTCGGATGCATATCCCACTGCCTATCTTGAAGGAATGCGGCTATTCAACGCGGAAGAGTTCTTCGAGTGCCACGATGTGCTGGAAGACATTTGGCGTGAAACGGTCGGCGAGGAAAAACTGTTCTACAAGGCGCTGATTCACGCGGCGGTTGCCCTGTATCATTTCGGCGAGGGCAACATGGGTGGCGCGCGAAAAATGTGCGGGTCGTGCTGTAAATACCTGGAACCCTATGGCCCAAACCACATGGGCCTCGACATCGAACAGTTTCTCCGCGAGTTCCGCCACTGTTTTCAGCAACTGCTCGATGCGCAGGGCGAATACCCAAGCGGCTTAGCCCTGCTGCCCGATCGCATCCCCAAAATTGAACTGAAACAATGAACGCCGAAACCGAACAACTCTGGCAACACGTCGTCCAGCTTGCCTCGACACCACGCCCCCGCAACAGCGATGCCCTGAAAACAGCCCGTCGGTATGTCACCGAGTGTTTCGAGCAAGCCGGCTGGTCGGTCGAACGACACTCCTTCACTTCCGATGTCGGCAGTGGACAACAACTGGCCGGGGTGAATCTGGTCGCGCGGCACGCCGACTTTCGCGCCGAGAATCGACCACGGTTCTGTGTCGGTGCCCATCTCGATTCCTGCACCGAGACTCCCGGTGCCGACGACAACGCCAGCGCCGTTGCGGCGTTGCTCGAAATCGCCCGACTGCTTCCCAGTTGCCGGCCGGATGACATGTCCGTCGAACTGGAACTGGTGGCATTCGATCTGGAAGAAAACGGCATGCTGGGCGGAGCCGAACACGCTCGTTTGATGCGGGAACAGCAGGTGGATCTGTGCGGCATGGTCTCACTGGAAATGCTCGGGTATTGCGACCATCAACCGGGCAGTCAACAACTGCTGCCACAGTTGGCTGGAATGTATTCGGACACGGCCGATTTCATTGCGGTTGTCGGCAATCAAATCTCGCAGCCGTTGATCGATCGGTTTGTGAGCGGTTTGAAACAGGTTCCCGGTTTGCCAGTGGAAAGTCTCGCCGTTCCCGATAATGGGCTCCCCTTGCTACCAACGCGGCTGAGCGATCACAGCCCGTTCTGGGACGCAGGTTACGCCGCGTTGATGGTGACCGACACCAGCTTCCTGCGAAACCCGCACTATCACCTGCCCAGCGACACGCCGGAAACATTGGACATGGAGTTTCTGACAAAGGTGACAGAAGGATGCCTGCAAGCGGTACGCACGATTGTCGCCGAAGGGGTATGATCGCTGTGCAGCGGGCGGCGGATTTTGAAACCAGATTCTTCACAATAGATTGAATTACAGGGCAATCGAATGGCGGTGAAAGCGGGGCAGTTCGGTGGCATTGTGCTGTGCGGCGGCAAGAGCAGCCGGATGGGGCAACCGAAAATGTCGCTGCCGTTTGGTGACGAGTTGATGCTGCCGCGCGTTGTGCGGATTCTCTCCGAAGTGGTCTCGCCGATTGTTGTCGTCGCAGCGCCCGATGTTGAACCGCCGGCGTTGCCGTCCGATGTGATTATCGCACGCGACGAAGAGGAAGGGCTTGGTCCGCTGGCGGGGTTGGCAGCGGGGTTAGCGGCATTGCCAGCCGGCGTCGAGGCCGCGTATGCGTCGGCGTGTGATGTGCCGTTGTTGAAACCAAAGTTTGTACGGTTTCTGCTCGATGCACTCGGGGAGAAGCAGATGGTGATTCCCCGCGAGGAAAAGTACTATCATCCGCTGGCAGCCGTCTACAAAACCGAATTGGCGGAGCAGGTTGCAGCCATGGTGGAACAGCGGCGGTTGCGGCCGGTGTTTCTCATCGAAGAATGCGATTCCTGCACAGTCGATGTCGAAACGCTGCGGCAGGTCGATCCGGAATTGGACTCGCTGCGAAACTTGAATACACCGGAAGATTACGAAGCGGCACTGCGAGACGCAGGATTACAGAATTAACCGGTTAGCCGCGACGCGCAGCGGAGCGCGATCGGACAGGGATAATCATGTCAGACGAAATAAACACAAACCGAGACGTGCGAATGCGTGGTTTCACCGGCCGCACGTTGGTGGACGATGCGCTGCGCTGGGTTGATGAGCATTCCAAATCACTACCGGGTGAAACGATTGCCTTCGATGTCGCACATGGTCGCATTCTGGCGGCGGATGTTTCCTCGCCCATCAATGTCCCGTCATTTGATCGCTCGGCGATGGACGGTTACGCGGTGCGGGGAATCGAGACCGAAGGGGCGAGCGATTACAATCCGCTCAGCTTTCCGATTGTCGGCGAATCGATGCCGGGGCAACCGTTTCCCGACACGATGCCACCGGGATCGGCAGTGCGAATTATGACCGGCGCACCGGTTCCCACTGGTGCCGATGCCGTTATTCCAGCGGAATACGCAACCGAAACGGGCGCGACAGTCGAAATTACCTCGACCGTCTCACCGGGCAAGCACGTCGGTCGGCGTGGAGAAGATGTCTCGGCGGGCAGCCAATTATTTGCCGCCGGCCGACGACTGCGACCACAGGATGTCGGGTTGTTGGCATCGGTGGGGGTGACGGCCGTCGAAGCCGTTCGCCGTCCGCGGGTGCGGTTACTCATCACCGGCAACGAACTGGTCGTTCCAGGCAACGAACGCGGCGAGTTTCAGATTTACGAATCAAATTCCAGCGTGCTGGCTGCACTCGTCCATCGCGACGGCGCCGAGTTGGAATCGCTGATGCGTGTTGAAGACGATCGAGAAGCGATTTCGCAGGCGATGTGCAAAGCGGGCGCGGACGTCGTGCTGGTCTCAGGCGGATCGAGCGTGGGGAAAGAAGATCATGCCCCGTCGATTCTCGCCGCTGAAGGAGATTTGGCGATTCATGGAATCGCGATGCGGCCGTCGAGTCCGACCGGCATGGGGGCCATTCAACAAACGCTGGTCTTTCTGCTGCCGGGCAATCCAGTGTCGTGCTTGTGTGCGTACGATTTCTTCGCCGGTCGTGCGATTCGCCGCTTGGGAGGCCGCAGTGCCGTATGGCCGTACCCGCAGCGTCAGGTTGAAGTCGGCCGCAAGGTTGTTTCGGCGGTGGGTCGCGTCGATTACTGCCGCGTAAAACTGAACGAAGGCCGTGCGGAGCCGCTTGCTTTAAGTGGTGCATCGATTCTCTCATCGACAACGCGTGCCGACGGGTTTGTCGTCATCCCAGCCGAATCCGAAGGCCATGCACCGGGGACGGTTGTGACCGTTTACTTCTACGACCCGGCGTAGCCAAGGTGAGTGGACATGGCTTAAGCGAAGAGTCAAAGGCAGGAGCCTTGCCGTCTCTGGCAAGGCTCCTGAAAAACACATTCGATCATCTCACAACTCAAATCGTGCTCGCCGTACCGGCGAGCGTGGTTGAAATTATGGTCAGGTGTGGCACACGGCTTTAGACTGGAGCAGCCGATAGGCCGGTCGGCTTTTCGACGACTTACTGCCATCAGGCACAATCGGCGTCCCGGCAGGTCGCTCGCCTTTGCGATACGTTTCCAGAATGGTTGTCCAGAGTTGGCCGTACAACTCCTCGCTCGACTGGAAAAGTTGCTTTTTCTGCTGTTTGTCGATTACCACCACGCGCGGCAACTCCGGCGACTTAAACAGCTGGTGGGTTGCTTTGCCTTTTTCGGTTCCCGTATCGACAACCGCAACGACGTAATTGTTGAGCAACTCTCGACGCTTCTTCGACTTCTGCACCGCTTCCATTGCGATGGGCAACACTTCGGAAACCGAATCCGCACCCGGATTCAAGATCACCAGCAACGGGCGACCGGTCTGCTGAGCAGCGCGATAGGCGTCGCCGTAGTTGTCGAATTGCTTCTGTTGAGATCCTTCAGAAGCTGCCATTCCTGCCAAAAGTAGGAGACTCAATCCCAGGTTCATCAGACTTCCCTTCATTTCATCCATGTCGTCCGTATGGAGAGACCGAACCGAACACGCACGAAATTGTGCGTCCTTTGTTTGCCGCTACGGCTCTCCAACTCTTCTCGCGGGGTTTCTCTGTGATTTTGAACGATCCCAGCAACCGCTCTGCTGACAACACGTCAGCGAGAATCCACCCGTTGTCCCGTCGAGAAGTGACACACATTCCTGAGTTGGCCCAACTATGTCAACCCACCCGCAATCCCCAAACCACGTACTCCACCCGGATGACGTACTCGGACCGCCCACGAGAGCGCAACGTTCCTGGTGGTTAAGCCATTTTCATGACAGGAGTTACACGATAAGTTGTGATCAATGAATTGTTGGCCGGATCATACTGAACACTATTATCGGGGAGTTATCAGTTATCGCACTCAGTATTTACACTTACATCCAAGGGAGTGGTCAAGTTCCAGCGAAACGGGTTGGTATCGAATACCTCGGCCGCGCGGCTGAATGCGCAAACTGGCATTCGGCGGTTTCGCCTGCCTCTGGGGGCAAAACGACGTAAGCGGTTTTTCAACCCTTGATCACACCAATCGGGCGCATGCGAGCGACCTTCTTCGACAGGCCGGCCCGGTGCACGACATCGACCACCAGATTGACGTCCTTGTAAGCGTCGGGCTGCTCTTCGGCGAGACCCTTCCAACTGCGGGACCGCGCAATCACGCCGCGCGCCCGCAATTCCTGATCGATGCGGCGGCCCTTGGCATTGCGGACTGCCTTGGTGCGACTCATCTGTCGGCCGGCACCGTGACAGGTCGTGCCAAACGTCTGCTGCATGCTGCCTTCCTGACCAACCAGCACCCAACTCGCGCGGCCCATGTCGCCGGGAATCATCACCGGTTGACCGATCTGCCGGTACTGCTCGGGGACTTCCGGATGACCCGGCGGAAACGCCCGCGTTGCCCCCTTGCGATGCACCCAAACTTTCTTGCGGCCGCCATCGATTGCATGCTCCTCGAACTTCGCAATGTTGTGCGCAACATCGTAAATGAGGCTCATTCCCAGTTCCTGCCAGGACTGGCCGAAAACCGTCTCGAAGACTTCGCGGGCCTGCCACATCAACAGTTGTCGGTTGCACCAGGCATAGTTGGCCGCCGCCCGCATTGCCCCCACATATTGCTCGCCTTCGGGGCTGGCAACCGGCGCGCAGGCCAGCTGTCGGTCGGGCAGATCGATGCCGTATTTCTCCGGCACGCCGCGCAGTGTTTTCAGTGCATCGTCGCAAACCTGATATCCCAGTCCCCGCGAACCGGAATGGATCATCACGCAGACCATATCTTGTTCCAGGCCCATCACCTCCGCTGCTTCCTCGTCGAAGACTTCATCGACCACCTGCACTTCCATAAAATGGTTGCCCGAGCCAAGTGTGCCGCACTGTTTCATGCCACGCGTCAGCGCACGCTCGCTCACAAAGTCGGGACGTGCGCCATCCAGCCGGCCGCGCGATTCGGTGTGTTCAATGTCGGCATCGGTCGCCAAGCCGCGCTGTTTTAGCCACGTCGGCCCTTCCTGCATGAGTTGCCGAAGTTCCTTGTGATTGAAATGGTACTTGCCGGCCCGACCGACACCGCACGGCACGTTGCGAAACATTTCTTCAATGAGCGTTTCGATGTGCGGACCGACATCTTTGTGGAACAGTTTCGAGCGGACTAATCGCACGCCGCAGTTGATATCGTAGCCGACACCGCCGGGCGAAATCACGCCGCCCTCGTTCGGATCGGTCGCACAAACCCCGCCGATGGTGAATCCGTAACCCCAGTGGATGTCGGGCATCGCGAGACTGGCGACCTGGATTCCCGGAAGAAAAGCGACGTTGGCAACCTGCTCGGCCGCCTGATCGCTGCGGACATGCTCTATCAATTCGTCGCTGGCGTAGATCAGCCCATCGACGCGCATACCGGTTTTGTAACTGCTGGGAATCCGCCAGCAGCAGTCATTGACCCGCTCAAGCGGCCCGCTGAATCCCGGATTGTTCATCGGTCAACTCCGTCTTGTCCTAATCAATCGTCCGTTACACGAATATTCCGTTGCACGAATATGTAGCTGAATTAGCAAGAATTCAGACTGCTGTGCGGTCAACAAATCTGAATTCTTGCGAATCCAGCTAACTGGTCGAATCAGATATCGACGATCAGTTTCGCTTGCCAGCCATTCGCCGTTGGCTCTACGACGAAATCGTGATACGTGATCGCTTTGACTTCATGTGTCGGCTCGTGACGTTCGGCATCGAGCGACTCTCCGCGTGCTATGGCCGTCAGTCCGTTTGGCCCGGTGGTGACATCGAATTGCGAAAACAGCAGCTGCTCGGTTTCGTATCGATACAGCAACTCGCTCAGCCAATCGAACAGCAGATAATCGCGCTCGGTACCTGAAACCTCGATTGTCACTTCATGGCGGGGCAGGACGGCATCGACGTCTTCAACCAAGATCGAAAGCAGTCCGCGTCCCGCTTCGGCGAACAACGAATTGAGATCGGCCGCCTCAACCAGCAACCCAAGATCGGCAGTGTGTTCGAAGGTCTCGTACATAGCCCACGTTATACCAACTCGCGGGACAACGGCCACGCTGCTGCATCGACACGGTGCTTTATCGACACGACGAACAGCAAACAGGTTCACCGTTTAGCGGCGGGGCAACGCCCTTCGCGTCTGTTCGGCGTTCCTACGTCAACGGCAACCCGCTTGCCTGCAACACGGCAGTTTGCACGGCCAGATCGTGTTCGTAGGAAAAGTCCGCTTGCTTCTCGCCACGAACAATGCGGGCCATGTCGGCGGCGTCACCAACATAACGCCGGTACTCGCCGATCTTGACGTCCTGATAACCCTTGACGTATTTGCTACGTGGTTTGGACAACGCAAAGCGAACGTCGGGCCGATCGAGCGGCTCGATATGGAACGTTCCTTCACTTCCGCAAACAACAAAGTGACGGCGGGCGAACCCCTCGACTTCCATCGCGCTCGATTTGACCGTCGCCAATGCCCGCGGATAGGTAAACACCGCCAGCATGTTGTCGAGCAGCTTGTCGCCCAGCGGAGAGGCATGCTGATTGTACGGGGTGACCAACTCCGGTTTGCCCAGCACGCCGATGACCAAATCGATAATGTGGCAGCCCAATTCAAAGATCGTCCCGCCACGGTATTCGGCCAGACTTTGCCGAGTGCCGGCCGCAATCACCTTGCTCATAACCGTGTGCACTTCAAACGGTTCGCCAAGGTAGCCCTTCTGGAGAAAGTCGCGGAGCATGACGACGGCCGGATTGTAGCGGTACATGTAGCCCATTTGCACGAGCAGATGCTTCCGCGCGGCGGCATCGAGAATCCGTTTGAATTGCGGCAACGATTCCCCCGCCGGCTTGTCGATATGAACGTGGAGGCCCGCATCGACGCAGGTCTCGGCCGTATCGAGCAGGTCGCGAACACGGGTTTCAACCCCCACAACCTGCAGTCCCGGCATATTGAGCAACTGCTCCTGTGTCATCCATTTCAAGTCTTTGTACGCGGCACTCTTCTCGGCTTTCGCCCGCAAGGCCGGATCGGGTTCGACCACACCAACGACCTCGAAGTCATCCGATTCACGATACACCGACATCTTACTGGCATGAGCATGCCCAACACCGATTTGACCGTACTTGACTTTGGGCATGGATGTCTCCTGCACGACGTTGGTTGCAATGGACGAAGGGTGCCACTGGCGTGTCGCCAGTACCCACCGCGCTGCACTGGCGACACGCCGGTGGCACCCCAAGTCGGCATTCAAAATCTGACGTGAAACAAAACTAACTGTCGTCTTCGGTTTCCATGAACCGAATGCAGACCGGGTTGAACACCTTGATTTCCGAGCCGGTGGGTGTCAGTTGGCCGGTCTTTTGGTTCACGCGGAACACGACGACGTTGTGCGTGTCCTGGTTGGCCGCCAACGCGAATCGGCCGCTCGGATCGAGGTTGAAGTTGCGTGGGGTCTTGCCGCCGGTTGAGACGTGGCCGATCGCTTTCAGCTTGCCGTTCTTCTGGTTGAACTTGAAGATGGCAATAGTGTCGTGTCCGCGATTGGAGACATAGACGAACTTGCCATTGGGATGCACACGAACTTCGGCGGTGCTAAGCCCCTTGGTGTCGGTCCCCTTGGGCAGCGTCGAAAGCGTCTGCAGTTCCTTCAATGTGCCGGCTTGGGCATCGTAACGGAAGGCGGTGAGCGCCAACGTAATTTCATTATTTGTGAATGCAAACTTGCCGTTGGGGTGAAAGGCGAAATGCCTCGGTCCACCACCCGGCTTCACCGAAACCGACGGCGGATCGTTCGGGGTCAGTGTTCCCTTTTTTGCATCGAAGCGGTAGACGAGCACTTTGTCCAAACCGAGATCGGCCGCCATCGCGAAACGGTTTCCGGCATCGACGTTGATCGAGTGGGCGTGTGGGCCTTTCTGCCGTTGCGGATTAACGCTCGAACCTTCGTGTTGATGGAACGACGAAGCTTTGGCGAGACTGCCGTCTGCTTTTACGGGCAGACAGGCAACGCTGCCGCCACCGTAGTTGGCAACCAGAACGTTCTTGCCGGTGGCATCGACGACCAGATGACACGGGCCGGTCCCTTCGGACGATTGCTGGTTGATCAGTTTCAGTTGACCGGTCTTGGGGTTAACCGCGAACGCGCTCACGCCGCCGGTCTTCTTGCCCTGGAAGTCGTTGATTTCACCGACGGCATACACGAACTTGCGGCTGGGATGAATTGAAACAAACGACGGATTGACCAACTTGGCAGCCAACTTCGCTTCGGAAAGTTTTCCGGTTTTCAGGTCGAGTTGGCTGACGTAAACGCCTTCACTTTCCCCACGCGTGTACGTGCCGACGTAGACGTGCAGTTTGCCGGCCGCCTGTTTCTTGCCGGACTTGTCGGCCGCCTCGCCAACCTGCGGTGTAAGCAAAAGCGCCGCCAGCGCGAATGTGGTCACAAGTTGTCGTTCGTGTCTGTCGCTCATCGTCATTCGCTCCTCATGGGTTGGTCAATACAGTCTGGTACGGCGATGTGGATATACGCGTCATTGTCACCGGAACCGAGAGCCGAGGCAAGCAGCAGCCAAGTTGCTGCGAAGAAAACAAGGCAATCGGTGGGCTTACACCCACCGATTTGACGCTCTGGACTCTAGTCACTCGACTCTCGCCCCTTCACCGTCAGCCGCAAGTCAAGCGGGTAATCCGTCAGAACGGCATCGACTTTCGCGGCCGTCACTTTTCTCCAGTTGTCCGGCTGCTGGCCGGCGACGGTAGCGCCGGCGATGAAGACGCGCTTACCTGCGGCGTGTACGCGCTGGACTTCGTCGGGAGTGGGAATGTATCGCACGTAAACCCAGTTGGCGGTCTTGTCTTCCAGCGACGCGGGGAATTCTTTCGCGTTGTTTGCAACGCGGGCTATCTGCGATTTGTTGTCGGCTGCGCGCAATCGCTGCCGGACATCGGCGTTGCTGATCGTGCGGCCAATGAATAACAGGCGGTCGAGGATTCTGTGTTTCTCCGCCAGTTTCACCGTGTCGCGTTCGACGTTGTCATCGTCCGTCTTCAGATCAACTGCGATCAACACAGGAACCTTGGGATACTCGGCGATGAGCGCGAAGACTTCGTCGATGGTTGGAATGCGTTCGCCGGCGAACGCTGGATCGAACCACGAACCGGCATCGAGTTTCTTGATCGCGGCCAACGTCATCTCGCCCACTCGCCCTTGTCCATTGGTGGTGCGGTTGACGGTTGAATCATGAATGCAGACGAGATGGCCGTCGCTGGAGCGTTCCACGTCGATTTCAAAACCGAGACGTAGTTCCAGGCAGGCGCGAAAATTCGCAAGCGTGTTTTCCGGCGCGTGTTTCAACAGGCCGCGATGAGCGACGATGAGCGGACGCGGTGACGGTGTCGGCTCTCCGGCGCTGAGGATGGAAGCCGAGAGTGTCAATGAAAGTAACGCGAGAGCGATTATTGCAAACCGTGTCATTTGGGGGATTCCAATCAGGAGAAGTGGGGAACGCTAGACCGCAAGCGACTATCGTGATTATGAACCGTCGCTGAGGACGGTTGCAACTCGGGGCTGTTGTGGATACGGGGCGTGACTTATACTCGCCGCGTGAAATGGCGGCGCAGGAATTGTGCTGAAACGACGCCCTATTCTTCATTGTAAACGTGCAGGAGTGATCGCAGGCATGCACATTTTCACCAAGGAACTCTCAAAGCTGGCCGAAAACGTCGAGCAGGAGTTCTTCCGCATCGAACGCGAAAACAGTTGGGCCGCGTGCACCATCAACGGATTGATCGCGGGCGCTGCGGTTGGGTTGGTGGCCTGGCTGGTGACGGCGACGGCATCGGGAGAACAGCAGGAGGGCAACCTGCTTGTATTCGCGTGTCTGGGTTCTTCGTCGGCATCCATCGTCTTCGCGCCGATGGCCAAATCGAACAGCCTGCGGACAATCATCATCGCCTACATTGTCGCCTCGCTGGTCTGCGTGGTGCTGTATCCGGTTCGGGACGCATCGTTTTTCCCAATGCCGCTGCAGTGTTTTCTCGCGGTGACGTTGTCAATTTCAGTCATGCGATTGTGCGATGCGATGCACCCGGCGGCAGTCGGCAGCGCGATGGCGTTTATTGTTTTAGAACGTAAGGTCGCGCACCTGCTGCTGTTGATGATTGCCATCATCGGGCTGTTGACGTTGGTCAAAATGCTGGCGTACATCTATCTGGAAGAACTTGAGTTTCGGCAATTCTCCCGCGAGTTCCGCCGTTCGTTCTACGGCAAGGAAGTGCTGATGTCGGTCGAGAGCAACGGCGAAGACGACGATGTGACCGAAGAGGGACAACAAGCGACGGGCGAGTGAAACAATCAAACCCAGAAATCGATGTACCAGTTGACGTAGGCGCTAATGTGTTCGCTTCTGTTGCACGCCTCAAGCAGCGGCAGATAAAACAGCGAAACTCTGTCGGCGTAGGCAAGCGCCTCTTCGTGCGAGTGGTGCATCGCGTACGATTCATACCACCGCCAATACATCGGCCCGATCGACAACACGTACATCGTCAGCGTGAGGAACAAATACACCGCCGCCCGCAGCAAGAGTTGCAGCACGATGTGACGACGACTGGGAGTGGGCGAGGGTTCGTCCATACGGTCAGCATAGCGGTTCGCGTCACGTCAAACAATCTCTTGTTCGCGAAACCAATCGATTGTCGTCTGCATTCCTGCGGTGAAATCAACGGCCGGATCATATCCCAATTCGCGGCGGGCCTTGTCGATACAGAAATCCAAATTCAGCCCCAGGAACTTGATCCGCGCACCAGATAACAACGGCGCTTCGGTCTTGCCGAGGAGTTTCCAAGTCCCCTCCATCACCGTCGCCAGGAATCGCGCGACTGGAAGCGGCACCTTCTTTGTCGGCACGGTGTAACCGGCTGCTTCGGCAATCGTTGTGATGAACTCGAGTTTCGAGACCAGCCGAGGGTCGGCGATGTTGTAGATTTGTCCGATGGTCTCATCGCGATCGCAGGCAGCGAAAATCGCGTCAACCAGATTACCGACGAACGTGTTGTTCATCAGCTTTTCGCCCGATCCGAGGAATGCAAACTTTCCGCTCTTGAGGCGTTCGAGAATACGGGGCAGCACGGTGCGGTCGCGCGGCCCGTAAATGAAACCGGGCCGCAGGATCGTCGCGGGAAGCTGTTTCTCGTGAATGTGCTTGACGACAAGTTGTTCTGATTCCACCTTGGTCAACGTGTATCCGTCGATCCCCGCTGTTGCGGGCAGCTCGGATTCATCCGTTCCATAATGATCTCGGGCTGCGTATACACCGAGCGAGCTGACGTGGATGAATCGCTTGAGTGTACCCGATTGCTCGGCCGCTGCGAGCAACGCTTCGAGTCCGCGGACGTTGACTTCGCGATAAGCGTCCACTGGCCCCCAGTCGCCCACTTTCGCAGCGCAGTGAATGATGCACGTTACGCCATCAGCCGCACGGCGAAGCGACTCGGGATCGGTCACATCGCCGGTGACCCGCTCGACGTTCGACTCGTCGAGCAGTTGAGAATCGCTGCCGGGGCGCACAATTACTCGCGTACTAAGTCCCCGTTGAGTTGCCCGCTCGACAACATGGCTGCCCACCAATCCGGTTGCCCCGGTCACCAGCAGCAGTTGATTTTGGTCTGTCTTCACAGAATCCCTTCTGTCGTATCTGATCTATTGGTTCGTGGCGAAATGGCTTTGTAACAAAATGATCCTTGCGAAATTCTTCGTGCAACCCAAGAATACAGTTTCAGCACGGCCGCTGGCACACGAGTCCATTCCCCCCTGGCCTTGACGGAAGATAGCAAACAGCATGAGTACTGCCAAACTGAACGTTGACGGACAGGAATACGAGCTGCCGGTGGTCGTCGGCAGCGAAGGTGAAGTCGGCGTCGATATTTCGCGGTTCCGAGCCGCCTCGAAGGCGGTGACGCTCGACCCGGGGTTTGGCAACACCGGTTCCGGCCAGAGCGCGATCACCTTCATCGACGGCGAAAAAGGAATTCTGCGTTATCGCGGATATCCAATCGAACAACTGGCTCAGAATGCTCGTTTTGTCGATGTGTGCTATCTGCTGATATATGGCGAGCTACCCAACAAGGACGAGTTGGACAAGTTTCGACAGGAATTGACCTACCACACATTGATCCACGAGGACATGAAAAAGTTCTTCGAAGGATACCCGCCGACCGCACATCCGATGGCGATTCTCTCGTCGATGGTGGCGTCGTTGGCAACGTATTACCCGGAACTGTCGGAAGACGAAAACGATTTGAATATCGTACGGCTGCTGGCAAAAGCCAAGACAATTGCGGCCTACGCCTACAAGAAGTCGATCGGCCAGCCGTTCATGTATCCCAGCAACGATCTCTCGTACTGCTCCAACTTCCTGCACATGATGTTCGCCGTTCCTACCGAGGAATACGTCGTCTCGGACGTGATGGAAGACGCGTTGAACACGCTGTTGATTCTGCACGCCGACCACGAGCAGAACTGCAGCACATTAACCGTCCGTACGGTGGGCAGCAGTCAGGCCAACCTGTTCGCCTCGTTGGCGGCTGGAATTTGTGCGCTGTGGGGACCGTTGCACGGCGGTGCGAATCAGAAAGTTCTCGAAATGCTGGAGATGATTCGGCAGGACGGCGGCGATTACAAGAAGTACGTGGACATGGCGAAGGACAAGAACTCCGACTTCCGTTTAATGGGCTTCGGTCACCGCGTTTACAAAAACTTCGACCCGCGGGCAACCATTTTGCGGAATACCGTCGATAAGGTGTTGGCGCAAATGGGAACGAACGATCCGTTGTTGGACATCGCCAAACATTTGGAACAAGTCGCGTTGAGCGACGAGTACTTCGTCGAGCGGAAGCTGTATCCCAACGTCGATTTCTACAGCGGCATTCTGTACCGGGCCATGGGCATTCCGACCAACATGTTCACCGTGATGTTCGCGCTCGGCCGTTTACCGGGCTGGATCGCACACTGGAAAGAGCAACGCGACAACCCGGCCGGCCGCATCAATCGCCCACGCCAAATTTACACCGGCCCCACCGAACGCAACTTCGTGCCACTGGAACAGCGGTGATATTGCGGTTGGGAAATAGGTGCCGCTGGCATGCCGCCAGTTGGGGTTCGTAGCCCTTGTTCGAATGATCGAGGGGCGATTCATCGGGTTTCGGTCGCGGTGCAACTGATCGAACCGCATGAATACGGTCACTACAAACCCACTAGCCGGCACCCGCCGACGGATGATAGCGGGATACGAGAAATGACCGACGCATTACAACGGCCGGTCTTCGGTTGAGATCCGTTGCCGGGCGCGGTCGAATTTGAGATCGAACAGCGTTTTCAAGCCGTAGAAGCGAATGCGGCTGTGTTCGGGCTGATAGGTGCATTGCACGATGCGGTCGGGGCGGAGATTGGTTTTCAGGCCGATTGTTTCGCCGGTTGCTTCGTCGATCACTTCGACCAGCAGCGACTGTCGGTTTCCGTTCCAGCGGTCGCGGACTCCGCTCATGGTGATGAGGAACGGCAATCGGTATTGCGGCGTCCGCATGACCGAACGTTGTGGCAGTGTCCGCTTCCATTCGAGTTTTGAATGCTCGCGATTGATGGCGAGCAGTTCGCCCTGCACGTGAACCGCATCGAGAAATGTGTCGCTGGCGTAGTAACTATAAGTTCGCGAGGGCGGCACGCGGATGGCCCGCTGCAGGTTGACGAAGTAGCGACCGTTGCCGTTGAAGATTCGCATGTAATTCAGGTTGGCCAGATCGGCCGGGTCCAATTGGAAGTCGAGCCGTTTCTGGTTGGCGGCCACGTCGAGAATGACCAAGCGACCGGGCGGAAGGATGACGGCCAATTCCTGATTGGGCGTGACGGCCGAATACAAACGGCCCTCGAACGGCTCGTCGAATTCAATGCGATCGTGCAGCGGGTCCCAAATGCGTATCCGCAATCCCTTTTCTGTCCGGGCAACGTAACACAGCTTGCGGCCGAACACGCGCCGCTGCTGGTTCACTTCGATATCCAGCCGCCCCGTGCGCAGGATTTCGCCTGTGGCCGATTTGTAAACGGTGTAGGACGAACGGTCGGCTGCAAACAGCACGAGAACGTTATCGTCGCCGAACAGGCCGGCGTAGGGATCGTTCAGCAGTCCGCCGCGCGGATCGAGATCGGTGCGTTGCCATAAGATGCGACCGCTGCCCGGATCGGTCACCACCAGATGTCGGCGGGCCTGAAAACTGCAGAACGATGGCCCGGCCGGACCAACCCGCAGCACCTCTTGTGGCGACGCCAGTCCCTGCGGTTTGGTTGTCCACAACGGCTGCTTCGCATCGCCACGCAGCAATGAAATCCCATTCACTGCGGCCTGTCCACCCAGCGGCACGAAATGTCCCACATCGGCCATGTGCTGTGTCGTGGGATAGGAAACGCCCTGCGGAATGGGGATGTTGGAGACGATGCGACCGGTGTGCCGATCAATGACCGCCAACTTTTCAGTCCCGCTGCTACCTTTCACCAGGAGTTGAAATGTTGAATTGCCTTTTGTCGGGAATCGCCGACGGTAGCGGCCGTAGGTTTCGGCCAGATGCGGATCGATTTCAGTCCACGGTCGCTGGAAAATATCGACGCGTGAGATTTCCCACTCGGGAAGAACGCGTTGTTTGAGGGCGTATGCCGTCAATCCTGACGGTGAAAACTCCGGCAACAATTCGCGAGTGGATGTCCCATCTGAGACGTTAACGTCGGCCGACTGTTCTTCAATTTCCTTCAACAGGCCGGCCGCTTCGTGCCACAAACCCAACCGATCCCACAGCCCAGCCAGCATAGCCGTCGATTGTAAGGCAACTTCGTGGTCGGGGCTGCGGCGATTGATCAGCAGCAAGAGTTCGGCCTGTTGAAAACGACCGGCCGCAATGTACCGCCGTGCCAAATCGTTTCGGATCCGGTCGGCCTGTGGCCATTGGGAATAAACGGTGAGAAAACGTTCGAGCCGGCCCGTGCCGTCAGCCGCCAATGAGAGCTGCTGCTCTTGATCGATGTGTGCAACGATTTCAGCCAGTTGGGTGTCGCCGAACTGACTTTGTACGCGGCCGACGATACTCCGCACCCAACTGGCGGCGGTTACCCGTAACGAAGGATCGCCCACCGTTGGCAATGGTTGATTCAGATTCAGCGCTGAAAAATCACGCGTCGATTGCAGCACGCCGGAGAAGTCGCCGCGTTTGAGTTGAGCTTCAGCCCGCTGCATGAGATAGCGGCCGCGGCGAACCGGCGTCTTCGACAATTGCGCCAATTGTGCGAACAACCCGTTGTTGCCCGATTGGTGGCGGAGTTGCAAATACAGCAATTCTCGCAAAAGTGTCTCGGCCCACTCCACTTCGCTCGGCGGCATCGTTTCGGCGAGAACTTCGGTTAATTGAGTTCGGGCGCTGTTCATGTCACCCAACGCCAGATTCAACTCAGCCGCCCGCACTTTCGCTTGTCCGGACAACGGTTGATTCTGGAAATCGCGTTCGATGGACGAGAGCAGCGGCCCTGCTTGAGGAAACGCAACCAACCGATTCGCACCGGCCGACAGCACCAACTCGCCGACGGCAACAAGATTGCCCGGATGCCAGTCCCCCGTCCATTGCTGCAATTCATCGGTCTTGGCAAAAACTCTTTCGTTGTCTCGATCAATGTCCGACGTTCGCTCCTCGTCGCGGTCTTGCCGTGCAATTGTGAATCCGATCTCGCGGCCCGATGAAATATCGAGCGTCGCGATGCGGCCCTCTTCCAACGGCACCAGATAGTTTTCGCCCGCCTGCACACCGCAGCCCGATGGCATTCCCAATCGCGTCGCCCACAATTCCTGCCCGGTCTTTATCGAAAGACTTCGGCAGAACCGTGACCCGACCGTCAACACGTGGTCGCCGTGTAACGTCCCAATGTATTCGGCATCCTGGCGGGGACCGGTCCAAACCCGTTTGCCGGTTTTGAGATCGAGGCAGTGAATGGAATTGGATTGACGTGGAAGCACCACCACACGGTCGTCGGCAATATGTACCACCGACGGAAATCCGGCATGGCCGAAGCTGCTTTGTGGGCGGTGAGGCCAACGGCCTAGCCGCGACAACGACTGGTCGTCGCCATAATAGTAAGCCCACATCAGCGAGCCGGTTGAGGAATCGATGCCGACCAGAAATCCGAGTTGTGTCGAGCAGACGAGAACACCGTCGGCGAACGACGGAGTACACTGCAGCGGATAGCGGTTCGCATCGCGTTCGATGGGTACTTCGACGAAACCCATTGCCTGCGACCACAACAGTTCGCCCGTTTCCGGCCTCAAGGCAACAAGGTTCAGTTGTCGGTCGGCTTCGGTCACAACGTACAATCGGCCATCGACGGCAAGCGGCGCTCCCAGGAAGAAGTGTCCCCACAGCGGATTGCCGCGCTCCGACAGGCCCGCCGATGCGGCCGCTTCGCGCAGGCCGATTGAATTGTCGTCGTTTGTGTCGATCTTGCTGAACAGCCTGACCGGATCGTTGAATTCCTCTTTGGTCACGCGACCATCTGCATCAGCATCCATGCGGACGAACCATTCCGGTGTCCCCACTGCCCCGCCAATGGACCAGATGGGGCGTCTTTGGTGTCCATCGCGGCTGTCGGAGTCGGTTGCCTCAGGATTCACTTGCAACGCAATCAGGCGGTTCGCATTTCGCGAGATCAGTTTCGGTGCTTCGTCCGGCGGACTCTCGGCGGCTCGGGTGAAGCGGCTTGGCGATCGTGGCTGTCTGGCCAGATCGACGTAATCGACGGCATACACGCGTTGCCCGTCGGTCGAAAGCATGCCCGTTGTGGCATTAGTTGCAAACGCGCTGGGGACGTCGATCGACGTTGAACGGACGGAACCCGATCGGCTGGCGGTTCGGTTCAGCGAGTCACGGGAAACCGACTTCAGCGATGTGGCGCACTGGTAGCTCCAATGCGGTTCACCGGTGACGGCGTTGAATGCTCGAATGCTGCCGAAGTCGCGAAGAATGATCGATCGATCGGCAACAATCGCTGAGTTGGCAACGGCAATCGGTTTCAGGTTTTCGCGCTGCCGCTGTTCCCAGTCGGCCACCAGTGATGTGAGCACTTCATCGGGACCGGCCGTATAGGATTGACTCCAAAGCGGTGACAGAAATGGCGTTGTTGCCTGCAGAACCGTTTGAGCATCGTTGCGACCCGGTCTGATGCTGCGTTTCGACAATTGAGCCAACAGCGAAGGCTGGGCAACGTGTTGCTGCAGCCATGCGATATCGGCGACCGTTCCGTCACCCAGAATCATTCCGCCATCGCCAAGTCGTTGCATGACGGTTTTCGCATCGGACGTGCGACCGGCAAGTTGCAGGGCGATGGCCGTTTTCAGCAGCATGGGCCGCGTGACTCGCCGGCTATGGGCCGGTTCGGAAACCAACCGTTGCCACGCCCGAGCGGCCTGTCCCATTTTCCCCAGATCAAACCAACGGCTGGCCTGCCAATCGATCGCCGCGAATCCTGCTGCGGTGAAGTAGTACCGTTGTCCCAGGTTCCGAAATTGAACGGGGTCGCCGGAACTGCGGGCATCGACCAGCATGATGTCGGCCTCGGCCCGATGCAGACGCTCGTAACTGCGCAACACGGCCGACGGCTGCGAGCCAAGCACCCGCATCGATTCAGCGCGAATGCTCACCAGTCGCGATTCGTCACCCAGCCAGGTGAAACTATCTTCAGGCAGGTCGAATATTGTTTGCAGATACAACAGGGCATCGGTGGTCTTGCCCTCGTCGAGATGCCGCATGGCACGGCTGAGCAGCAATTGCTGCCGCCGACTGCGATAGAGCAAATGTCCGAACACACGCCGCTGAGCTTCCGCCTGCTCGTCGGTCTTCGAATCGTCGGCCGACTTTTCTTCTGCAGCCGGTGCGTTATTTGCGGACAAAGTTTGTGCGAAGAGTGTCAGGACATTGCGAGTCACCCCGGTGAAACCGTGAGGGGCGGCGGCGATGACAGCAATCGGGAGCATCACAGCCAAGACGGTGATCGCAAGAATCGGCCAGGGTCGGCGTAGACGCTGACCGTCAGCTCGTTTTTTCAGTCGAATTTGAGACGACCGGGATCGCATAAAAACGGTCCTTATCGAAATCGAAACTCCGTTCCGAAGAAGGCGCGTCCAGTATTATACATAAAAACGGCGATTTTGGCCCAGACGGATTTGTTGCCAAAATGACAGTCAGAATGACGCAAAAGCAGTTGTTAGCATTTACCGTCGTCGCAACCACTTATTTTCATCGAACTTGCGACGAGGTCGGGTATTTCACCCTATGCGGCGGCGAACCTGCTCTGGCCAACCAATTGCGCGGGTGGCGTCACCGGACACAGCCCGATATTCTGGAAGCATCGTTGCGGCGGTTCGCTGGAAATGTCGCCCACTCGGTGTTTTTGGAAAGCTCGGTTGGATTGGTCGGTATGCGTGATTTGCTGAAGGAACCCCTGCATCGATCGGATGAATTGGGAGCACCGATTCCCGACTCTCCGCACGCGGTGTCGGTTTGCCTACCGACCTGGCGGGACAACATTGGTTACGAAGAGCAGGAACCGCGCGTTCTCGACCAACTTCAAACCGGCTACCCACGATTTGTTTACAACGGCTTCTGCCAGCGGTTGTTTGAAGAATGCCGACGGCAATTTGCCCGCGATGGGGAACTCTGCCAAGCATATCCGTCGGCTGCCGCTGCCCAGCGTTGTTCGCAGTTTCTGTCCAGCACGACGTCAGCGAAGCCGCGGATCTCACCGTTGGGAAAGCATGGCGTTCACGTCGTTTGCTTTCCCGCCGACGATTGGCGGACGGCGATGGACTTCTGGCAACACACCGGCGCGGGAGTTTCGTCTCGGCAGGCCGAGGCGTGCCTGATCGATCAACCCGCCGTCGATGGTCGGTCGGCAGAGACTTCAATGCGACAACGAATCGCCCAATTGAACCAGGTTTCCAGCGACGACGTGTTCCTGTTCTCGTGTGGCATGAACGCGATTTATACCCTGTATCGTGCATTGGCAGACGTCCTGCCGGATCGACGCAGCGTGCAATTTGGTTTTCCCTACGTCGATACGTTGAAGATCCAGGAGAAGTTTGGCAGCGGTGTTGAGTTTTTCTCACTCGGCAACACCGCCGACTGTGGGCAGTTGGAGACGCTTTTGGGCAATGAGTCGATTTGTGGCCTGTATACAGAGTTCCCGTCGAATCCGCTGCTGGAAAGTCCCGATCTACGGCGGCTATCAGATTTGGCACGCGAGCACGAATTCCCGTTGATTGTCGATGACACGGTCGCCAGTTTTGTGAATGTCGATGTGCTGTCGGCGGCCGACGTCATTTGTTCCAGTCTCACCAAATTCTTCTCCGGCGCCGGCGACGTGGCCGCCGGGTCACTGGTGTTGAACCCGCAAAGTCCGTTTCATGACGAATTGCGTTCTCGTTTGAAACGCGATGTGTCGGCCAGTTTGTGGGGGGCCGATGCGGTTGTCCTCGAACGCAACTCCCAGGACTTCACCGAGCGGGTCCAACGCATTAACGACAACGGTTTGCAATTGGCCCGGTTTCTATCCGATCATCCGCACGTTGATCGCGTCTACTACCCCGGCTTGTCGCCGACGGAACCCTACGATGCGTTTCGCAGATCCGAGGGTGGCTATGGCGGACTATTGTCGATCAACCTTGTCGATGCGGAGTCCCGAGCGCCGAAATTCTACGATGCACTGGAAGTTTGTAAAGGCCCAAACTTGGGAACGAACTACACGCTAGCCTGCCCGTACACAATTCTCGCGCATTATCGCGAACTGGATTTCGCGGAGTCCTGCGGCGTCTCGCGTTATCTGATTCGCGTGTCGATCGGTCTCGAAGAACCGTCCGACCTGATCGCCCGATTCGAACGAGCGCTCACCTGCGTTTAGCCGCCCCGATACGTGTGGCGCGTCCTGTTGCAGAGTGAGATCGCTCAATACCCCTGATTACGGCAACACTGCCGTGCAAGATACAGCAATCGCAGCAACGTCTCACGTTCCTGGAACTCGAGCCGGTCGTCCTCGACAAACGGTACAACCACTGCGCGAATTGCATTCACCAAATCGCCGCGCGACATCGTTTCGATTTCGCAGAGCGATAATTCGGCGACCGACTCTTTGTCGAATTGAATCGGAAATTCGGCGACGTCAGTGAAATCGGACGGAGTTGCGACAGGGGCGGGGGCGGGGGCAAGTAGTTGTGTCACTGTGTCAATCCTTTAGTTTATGAAATGCGGTAAAGGTGGGCTGTGACTGCCCAATTCAAAATGCAAACGACGTGCCAACCCCGTGCGCAATCAACTTTGTGATCAGAACCCCCTGCTGACACACACGTTGCGGAAACGGCAACCGTGACAATTACGGCCGACAGCGACTGTCGCATCGCATATTTTACAGGCATGTTGCAGCTTTGATGGGCAACAGAGACCCCGCAGCAGTGCTGGTCCATCAAGGCGAGTCGGGGGTGTAAACCCCGGGGCTTTCTCAAGACCAGCCGGCCGACGCCGGCCACTCGCCGCGCGACCGAAGCCAGATTGACCCGATTTGCCCGTTTCCCTAGACTTCCCGCCCGAAAACAGGGGAACCGTTGTCCCTCCTGCCACTCCACTGTTACCGCATTTTTGAGGCCATTTGATGGGTCGAACAACGTCGCGAATCACCGTTTGCATTCCGCATTGGCAGGTCCAGGATTACATGGCCGTCTGTCTGCGATCGATCCGCAAACACTCCCCAAAGTACGACCTGGAAGTGATGGTTGTCGATAACGGCTCGACAGATGCCAGTCTCGATTATCTGCGTTCGCTCGACTGGATTCGGCTCATCGAACGTCCGGAAGAAGTTCACACCAACTGGCCCACCAACGTGTTGACGGCGTGGGACCTGGGAGCGCGCGAAGCGACCGGAGAGTTCTTCGTCACCATGCATTCCGACGTCTTCGTGAAACGGGACGGTTGGCTCGATGAAATGATCGCAGCATTCGACCGCGATCCCAAATGCGGCGCGTCGGGAGCGTGGAAACTCGAACTTGAGAACCCACTCTATCTGTGGCAGAAACGCGTCTTCGGCTATCTCAATGCCCGTGTCAAGTCGCTTTTGGGCCGCAAGAAAGACATTCATTGGAAGCAGGGCCACTACCCCCGCGACTTTTGCGCAATGTACCGCACCGCTCCCATTGTCGAAAATGACTTCACATTTCGCCGCATTCACGGTCAGGGCGGCGGCTATTCAATCACCAAGCAGTTTTGGGATATCGGCTATTCCGCCGGCATGATCTCTGTCCGCGAAATGGCCGACAACATCTTTCACGTCGCACACGGCACGGCCGCTGTGAGGAGCGAGAAAACGCTCAATCACAAGCAGGCACAAAAGAAGGTCGAGCGCAAGGTCCAGGAGTTATTTGAAGAGGCGTGGATCCAGGAACTGCTGCACGATGAATCGCTCGATGAACCGCTGAAACGGGCTGCATAAGGTTCGTAGTAACCCGATTCATCGGATTTTGACGCAAAGTCGAAAGCGGGCGCTGACAAGACGCGTGGTGCGATTTGCAGTTCGGTCGGCCGGCAGTCCCTATTGACACATTTGCCGATCCAAAATAACCTTCGCCCCCTCTCTCACCCCAAACAAATTGACCTTCCCCGAAGCTTTCTCAGCAGCGAATGGAGTCGCAACAATGGTCGAGGGCGTTCCGTCTGCACATAGGCACCAGCCCGAAGTCGAGCCGGTTCCATTTATTGACCTCGTGGCCCAGCATGCCACCATCGAAACAGAAATCCAGGAGGCGGTCCAGCGTGTCTTTGCCTCACAGGCGTTCGTATTGGGCGATGAAGTTGCCGAATTTGAATGCGATCTGGCCGAGTACTGTGACTCGCGCGACGCGATTGGTGTTGCCTCGGGAACCGACGCGCTGATTCTTTCGCTGAGAGCGGCCGACGTCGGGCCGGGCGATGAAGTCATCACCAGTCCGTTCACGTTCTTCGCGACCGGCGGTGCGATCCATCAGGTTGGCGCCAAACCGGTGTTTGTCGACATCGAACCGCATAGTTTCAACCTCGATACCGAGCAGGTCGAAACCGCCATGACCGAGCGCACCCGTGCCGTCATGCCGGTGCATCTGTTTGGTCAATGTGCGGAAATGGAACCGCTGTGGCGGATCGCCGTCCGCAACGGACTATCGATCATTGAAGATGCCTGCCAGGCAATTGGCGGCGAATATCGCGGACGTCGCGCCGGCGTTCTCGGGACAATGGGCTGCTTCAGCTTCTTTCCCACCAAGAATCTCGGCGGTGCGGGCGATGGCGGATTGATTACAACCGACGATGCCGAACTGTCGGCGCGGTTGCGTCGATTGCGAATGCACGGCGATGTCGGCGGATACCGCCACGTCGAAGTCGGCACCAACAGCCGGCTCGATGCACTGCAGGCAGCCGTTCTCGGTGTCAAATTCCGCCATCTCGAGCAGTGGACCGAAGCGCGGCAGCAAAACGCTCGCCGCTACGGTGAACTGCTAAGGCACTACGAACTGCTCGACGCGGTCGAGCCACCCTTTGTTCTGCCCGATCGTCGCCACGTCTACAACCAATATTGTTTACGCGTCAAAGCGGGCCGTCGCGACGAGGTGCTGGCATCGCTGCGAGAAGACAAAATCGGGGCAGCCATCTATTACCCCACGCCGCTGCATCTGCAGGAATGTTTTGCGTTCCTCGGCTACCAACAGGGCGACTTCCCTGAGTCCGAAGCGGCGGCCGACGAAGTGCTCGCGTTGCCCATTTTCCCGGAATTGACCGCAGAACAACAGGAAACAGTCGTTCGCGGCATCGCAACGGCACTCGGTCGCCTCACATCCGACAACGATCACTCCCATATTCCGGCCCCGAAGTTTCTTACCGCCGAAAAGAAAAAACGGGCTGCCTGAGTTAGGTAATTCCAGGTTATCAATTGTTTAATCAAAGCCTGAAGCGCAAGCGAAGGAGTCGTCTGGCATCATCCTTCGCTTGCGCTTCAGGCTTTGATGGTCGGCTTGAAACGAGTTTTCCGCCCTCTTGGATGTCGGTAGAGTTTACCCGATCGTCGCAATGCCCGGCATGTTGCCGAAACTTCCATTCCCACCGACTCAATTCACATCCGCCACGCACCACGACGTGTAAGATTGCATTCCGATCGGATCGACGGAAAGTAATCCCGGCGAACGCCGCGATCGCTTATCTCAAATCTCAGTTGATGGGTGCCACAGGCGTGTCGCCAGTGCAGCAGTCCATCAATTGCGGAATGAACTCGGCGCGTGACGACCTGCGGGAACTGCCTTCATTACAAACACCATGAACGCCAGAGGATTGCAGTCGATGGCATCAACCAATCCACCAGCCGTTGGTTCTCGCGCTGTCCGGGTGTTTGCGTTGCTATTGGCATGCGTCGCAGTCGCCGACTGCGCCATCGCTGATGATCGCGACGAAGAAAACGCGGTAAGCGAGGCCGATGCGCGGGCGATTGCCGAACGGGAGCAAGCGCGGGCGACCGCCGTTGCGTTGAACTACTGCCGCACGTCGTTTCATCGCATCCGCCGCTATCCTTCCAAGCGGGTGCTGATCGAAGAGCAGCAGCAGATTCTCAACAACCTCGATCTCAACGGCATCGCCGACGAAGAAGTGGTTCGGCTCTACACGGCCGTGCTGCAGGAAATTTCCCAGGTTCAAATCGCCGAACGCGAGCGAAAAGTCATCAAGGACCGCCACCGTCGTGTGTTCTATCGGCAGCTTTCGCTGACGGCACTCGAGTTGTCGGCCCAATTGGCGACGGCCCATTATGCCTCGGCCGTTCGCACCGGTGCAGCCAGTTGGTGGGACTTCCGGGCGATGGGTTGGCAGACCGAACTCGACACCTGGAAATTGGAAAAGCAACAACTGCTTGCGTTGACCGACAAGTCGGCGTTGTTTCTCGACACCTTCTGGAAGCTCGCCCGCAAACGCAACATTCCTGACCGTTGGCTCGTCCGTTCGACCGATCTCGACCGGCTGGAAGAAGCGGTTCGCGAACCCGATCTGGCCGTGCGATTGCGCGTGCTCAAGCGGATGGAAAACTTCATGGAATGTTATCCGCCCTACTGGTATTACGTCGGGCGAACCGAGCAGCAATTGGGGCAACTCTTTGCCGCCGCCGAAACCTATCGCGAGCTGACCGAATTGGGTCGCGGGCATTTTCGCAAGGATGAAATGCTGGCCGCCGGCACGGTCAACCGGGCCGTCATTCAGCAGTACCTCAAACAGCCGGCCGCCGAAAAGACTGCCCTCGATGCGCTCAAGTTCTCGATGGACGGTTGGGAAGTCAACCTGATGGGGGCCGACGTGCTGCGCCGCAACGGCCAATTTGAAAAGGCCGAAGACGCGATTCTGCGCAACCTCGACGTCGAACTGGAACGCCCGCAAAGTCTCGCCGCTTTGTTGATGGTGTATTACGACTGGAAGAACAAAGAAAAACTGGCCGCCCGGTTGGCCAGCCTCGAAGTTCTCCGCGATGCCCCAATGCCTGCGTTATTGCACGCAGCCCAACTGCTGGCGAACGACCGGCTTCCTGCACCGTTCATCTCGCATCTGCGCGGTTCGTTGGGCGGAAAGATCGGCCTGAATTTCGGGCGCGATGATTTACTGTTTTCCGCAATCCAAAACTGGCAACTTTCCTCGGCACGCATCTCCGTCATCGCCGGCCGACAAACCTTCACACGGCCCACACAATCCAACGTCCGCGATCGCCGCGAAGTCCGTTTCCGCCGCGTGCTGGAACTGGGCAGCCCTCTGAAACCCTCGACCGAAACACCGCCGCTGCTGTTGGTTCTCAACTACCCCGACGGCCAAAACATCCGCGTCCACCTGCACGACACCACCACCGACCCGAACGCCCGCTCCTCCTACCGGTTTCTCATCTCCCACATCGAGATCGGCGAGACAATATTACGCCTCGTCCCCCTGGCCCGATCCACGGAACTGCCACCGCCGCTGATCGAGGCCCCGAAACCCGATGCAGCGCCAGCGCCGAAGTTGCCTTCGCCCGCTGTGCCGGAAGTCGAAACGTTGCCTGCACCACCGGATGCAGCGACTTCGCCCGAATGAATTCAGAAATGATTCCGGACGCCTTTTCTGCCCTTTCTGAATTCAAGGCAATACAAGGGATGGACTCGTGGCGGCGCTCTGATTCGGTAAGCCGTATGTGTACAACGTCGAGAGTCTCTTGAATTGGCGCTGTTCTTCTGCGGATCGCGCCTCGGCGGCGACCCGGATGGTCATGCCGGCGAGCTGCCATCCGTCGCTTTGCTGGCGGACATGATAGTCATGGACAATGACGCCAAGGACGTTAGATTGAGCCATAGCCTTCTGGACCTTGGACTGATACTCGCTCCAAGTGGCATTAAAATTCGCCTCGTACTCGGAGAAAAAGACCGTTTCGTGCATCCGACGGATGCGATGGTTGTCCGGATTGAAGGCCAATCCAACATCCAAGACAATCACACCGGGGAAGCCGGAACGCGCGATCTGCTTGACAGCCTTGCTAACCCGTTTCTGGAGAGATCGTATGCTCTTGAGTCGCTTCGCGGCAAAGACAAACTTGGCGTTGTCCAAGACACACGAGACATCTGGTTCTTCCCATTCCACCGGAAGAAGTTGAGCCGCGGTGCATACTGCTCCAACATATATTTCGAAACTTGCATCGCGCCCAGGCGAGTGAGTGCGGTCGCGCTGTGGTAGCACAGAATCGTGCACTAGCTTTTTGAGGAGATCCCCAAACACGCCGGACGTTTCAGTTGTGGCAAGCTGATCAAACGCAAATGCGAGGAGTTGCATATCGCGTTCGCCTTCAAGGGCGATCTCATAGTCAGGATGATCGGGTTCGATCGTGCCGATTCCTGAGTGGTAGAGGTCGAACATTCGTCTAAGCCGCGATGATGGTGGTACCGGGACACCAGCAGCTTCAATCGTGGCGATGACGAAGGAAGAGAGTTCCGGGCGAGTTAGCGGTGTAATTGTTGGGGGGATAATAATCATGAGATTTCGGTGGAATTCCAAATTATTCGTTGTCAAACGAAGGCGACCGGTCTTTGGCAAGACTGATCACCCCACTGAACGGCATCCGGCCGTGCCGTGCTACGCTCGGATTCCTAGTTCGCGACTTGCAGCCCCTACATGACCGCAGAAAGTTTAGTCGAGGATTCGCTGTTCTATTATACTATACGGGCGATTCTTGTCTTTTTCGGAATGGAGCCTCTTTTGGTATCGAATCAATCAGGGTGGCTGGTCCCCATTAGACAGGAGCATATCTGAATGGTTCGTCTTCCCCCCTGCCCCCATCTCCCCCACGCGCTCAATCCCAAACATATGCAAAGCGGTTGATCTTTAGTGCCGATGTGGTATGATGTTATGCGACGAATTTGTTCACAGAGACCTTCCCGGTTGAGGCTGATCGGTGGCTGTATTGTGGCCGTCCGGTTCCCACCGCTTCAAACCGACTTGCTTCGCAGAACATCACGATGGAGATCCGCCGATGCTGAATTTGCTGTCGAGCGCAAACCGTAATTGTGAAGGCACATCCCGCCGTAGCTTCCTGCAGGTTGGGGCGTTGGGTGGATTGGGGCTTTCGCTGCCGAATTGGTTGGCGGCCAAACAGGCGCAGGCCAAAACCGGTGCGGGCGGCGAGACCAACTGCATTCTCATTTGGACCCGCGGCGGAACCAGCCATCACGACACGTTCGATCCCAAGCCGGAAGCCCCGGTGAGTGTGAAGGGCGAATACGGCGTGATCGACACGGCGATTCCCGGCGTGCAGTTCACCGAAATTCTTCCCAACATGGCGAAGGAACTGAAACGGTTCGCCGTCCTTCGCGGCTGGAACCCACGCAATGGCAGTCACGGCACCGCCGATCAATGGGTGATGTCGGGCCGCCGTTTCAACCCGGCCGTCGGTTATCCCACTTACGGTTCGGTGGTGAGTTACCACAAGGGTTTCAAGTCGGCGATGCCGCCGTTTGTGCAGTTGGGCAGTCAGGTCGATCACCGCTTCGGCGGCGGAACGTCGGGCATTCTGGGACTGGAACACAACCCGTTCGAAATGCTGGCCGACCCGAACGCCAAGAAGTTCGACGTCCGTGACATCACACCGCCGCAGGGTGTGGGCATGGATCGCGTGAATCGGCGACGCACGATTCTGGCGAAGATCGATGCCCTGCAACGCGAGGGCGACCTGCAACCGGCTGCCTTCGACGCGTTGGATGAACATTACAAAGCAGCACTGGCGATGATCACCGCGCCGGAGACGAAGAAGGCTTTCGAGATTGAAAAGGAAGACGCCAAACTGCGGGACGGTTACGGCCGCAACCGGTTCGGGCAAAGTTGTCTGTTGGCTCGCCGTTTGATTCAGTCGGGCGTTCGCTTCGTCACCGTGACCGACGGCAGTTGGGACACGCACCAGAACAACTTCACTTCACTGAAGAGCCGACTGATTCCGAAAATGGATCAGGCGATTCCCGCGTTGTTGGCCGACCTGGAAGAGCGCGGCATGCTCGACTCGACGCTCGTCTGTTGGCTAACCGACTTCGGCCGCACGCCGAAGATCAACTCGGCCAGCGGTCGCGATCACTGGGCATCGGCCGGCTTTGCGATTATGGCAGGGGCCGGCATTCCCGGCGGTGCAGTCCTCGGACAAACCGACGAAGAAGGCGGCCGACCGATCCGCGACGAATATTACTCCGACGACATCGCCACAACGGTTTACGAAAAACTCGGCATCCCCCACGACTTAATCGCCCGCGCCCCCGATGGCCGCCCGGTTCGGTTGATCGAAGGCAAGCCGATTCGCGAGTGGATGTAGAGTTAACGAATAGAAAACGAACCAAGTGAACAAAACGCCCGGAACACCGCGATGGTCCGGGCGTTTTTTCGTCGCTCGGCGACGGCAATCAAGAATTTCGTTCATTCAACCCCGCTGACTCTTGTTGTCCACCCCTGTTTCTTGGACACTCTCTTATTGCAATTGATATGCAATTGCATCTTGTTTGAATCACAAGGGCAGCTGAAATGACAGGTATTCGTGGGATTGCGGGCAGCGCATTGCTGTTGTTGCTGACGGTTTTTGCAGGGGAATCGGCCTCGGCCGAAACGGCTGACGTGTCGCCAATTGTTGCGCAGCAGGCGTCTCCCAACTCCAATGCAGTGACAGCAACCATCAGCAATACCGGCTGGTGGCCGATTGCCCTGCTGGGCGTCTACTGTTTCTTGATTGTGTTGGCATCGTTGGGGGGCGGTTGGCTGCCGATGATGATGAGCCTGACGCATAACCGCATGCAGCTGATGCTCAGTCTGGTTGGCGGGTTGATGCTCGGCATTGGCGTGTTTCACATGTTGCCGCATGCGGCCCACGAGATACCGCTCGACCGGGCTGTGTGGTGGATGATGGTCGGCATGTTGACGATGTTCTTCCTCATTCGCACGTTCCATTTTCATCAGCACGAGCCGGTGGATCTGACGCAAGTAGCGAGCGACGCTGCACACGACCACGATCATGATCACGACTGCGGTCACGGCCATCATCACCACGGCTCACAAAATCTGGGCTGGATCGGGATCACGTTGGGACTTTCACTGCATACGTTGATCGACGGCATCGCATTGGGGGCGAGCGTGACGGCGGCGACGAGTCACAGCACCGAGTGGCAGCTGCTGGGACTGGGAACCTTTTTGGCAATCGCGTTGCACAAACCACTCGATGCCGTTTCGATCACGTCGCTGATGCTCAAAGGGGGGTGGACGGCCGGTTGGCGACACGCCGTCAACGGAGGCTTTGCGCTGATGTGTCCGCTCGGCGCATTTCTATTCGTGTTGGGAATCGAACGGTTTTCCGGCAGTCAGGCGGTCATTGTGGGATGCGCTTTGGCATTTGCGGCCGGTGCATTTCTTTGTATTTCGCTGGGCGATTTACTTCCGGAAATGGAGTTTCACTCGCACAACCGGCTGCCGTTATCGCTTGCGTTAATTGCCGGCATCGCGTTGGCGTGGGGCATCCGCTTCCTTGAACCGAGCCATCTGCATTCGCCGCAGACGAGCGAGAACACTTCTCACTTCAACGGCACGAGCGACAGTAACCTTTGAGCAGAATTTCAGTCACACGGCCGATGCGGCCGGCGCGGCGTTTGCTGGCGGTGTTGAATTCCACGTCACCCAAACAAGTCACGCCACCGCAATCGACGCAGACGAAATGCGGATGACCGCCGTCGTGGGGGTCGCCGGGGCTTTTCAACTCGAACCGCCAGACGTGATCGCCCAGTTCGGTACGGCTGAGCAAATTGGCATCGGTCAGATCGACCAGATTGCGGAAGACCGTCGCCTTGTCGAAACCGAGTGGGGCCAAATCGCAGGCCAGTTCGGCGTGAGAAATCGGCGACGTCGCACGTCGCAGTTGCCCCATCACCGCCAATCGCGAAGCCGTGCAACGCAAACCGGCATCGCGAATCAGCGCACGCAGCTCGGCAACCTCGTCGCTGCGTTGTTTCGATTTCATCGAACTGACTCCGGTGATTCGGGGTGACCGCCACCGATTATACGGCAGCGGAACTCGGCAGTCCACGTTGTCGCGGTCGACGGCAAACGTTACATTCGATATCAGTGCTGAATTGTCGGCATCCTGCCCGTGTGCTGAATGTCCCGCCGAAATCTTCCGCAATCCCCTGGAGAGAATCCATGGTCCGTTTTTGCCTGCCCGTTGTCATGTTGTTTGCCGTAGTCCTGTCGTCGTTGTTGGGCGATGCTGCCGAGTTGAAGGCTCCGACGGCCGAATGGCCCAGTTGGCGCGGTCCCAATCGCGATGGAATTTCGACCGAAAAGGGGTTGCTGCAGAAGTGGCCCGAAGACGGACCGACGCTCTCCTGGCAGGCTTCCGGCTTGGGTCGAGGCATGTCGAGCGTGGCGATTTCCGGCGGCCGTATCTTCACGATGGGCAAACTACGGGGCGGCACAGCACTGATCGCAATGAACCTCGAAGACGGCGCAATCCTGTGGGCATCACCCGTCGGTGGCGGTAATCCGAATTGCACGCCGACCGTCGATGGCGATCTCGTCTACGCGCTGGGACGCAGTGGCGATCTGGTTTGTGTCGAGGCGGCTACGGGCAAAGAGGTTTGGCGAACCGTTTACGGGAAGGACTTCGACGGCAAGATGATGTCGGGCTGGGGATACAGCGAATCGCCGCTGATTGACGGCGACCGCGTGATCTGCACGCCGGGCGCGAACGACGCGATGATTGCCGCCCTCGATAAGAAGACGGGCAAGGTCATCTGGAAGGCGGAACAACCCAAAGACGTTGGCAATCGCGGAAAGGACGGAGCCGCCTATTCTTCCATCGTCGTCAGCAAGGCTGCCGGTGTGAAACAGTACCTGCAGTTGACCGGTCGCGGAATGATTTCCGTCGATGCCAAAACCGGCCGCACATTGTGGACCTACAACAAAATCGCCAACCCCACCGCCAACATTCCCACCCCCATCGTTAAGGACGACTACGTCTTCTGTTCGTCCGGTTATGGCGGCGGCGGAGCGGCCTTGTTGAAACTGAGCTCGGCTGGGGCCGGGAAAGTTGATGTCGAAGAAGTCTATTACCGTTCGTCGCGCGAACTGCAAAACCATCACGGCGGAATGATTCTCATCGGCGATCACGTCTACATGGGGCGCGGCCACAACAAGGGTTTCCCCACCTGCGTTGAACTGAAAACCGGTGAGATTATTTGGGGCGACAAACAACGCGGTCCAGGCGGAGGGTCGGCGGCGATTGTGTACGCCGACGGTCAACTCTACTTCCGCTATCAGGACGGCATCATGGCACTCATCGAAGCGACTCCCAAAGAGTACCGCTTGAAGAGTTCGTTCAAGCTGGCATCGGTCAGAGGCCAAAGTTGGCCGCATCCAGTCATCGCCGGCGGACGGTTGTATCTCCGCGACCAGGACGTGCTGATGTGCTACGACATCCGCAAGTAGGCTTCCGCAAGCGAGCCGCCGGCTTTAAGCCGGCGGTTGCATTCGGGTCTCTGTGCGCCGTAGGCTGAATCGATGCCATCAGTGGGTTGACACCCGCCGCTCGCCTGAATCATCCGTCTTCCTGGCGGTTCCTCAACTAAGGATTGACCACCATGATGCGATTTGTGACAGCGTTGCTCGTGTTCGGTGGCTCCCTTTCGGTTGTCGGCGCTGCGGAAACCGAGCGACCGAATATCGTGTTGATTATGGCCGACGATGTCGGTTGCGATGCGATTGGCTGTTACGGCGGCGAGTCGTATCCGACGCCGAACATTGACCGGCTGGCTGCCGGCGGTCTGCGGTTCAATCACTGTTACAGTATGCCGGCGTGTCACCCGACGCGCATCTGTTTGATGACGGGGCAGTATCCGCGTCGGCTGAAGAATCCCAAGTGGGGTTCATTCCCGCGTGACGTGGAAAAGAACACCTTTGGCCGCGTCTTGCAGCGGGCCGGCTATGCGACGGCGGTCGCGGGCAAATGGCAACTGTCTTTATTGGGAACAGACCTCAAGCAACCCAATCGCATGGGATTCGAGCAGTACTCGTTGTTCGGTTGGCACGAAGGAGCACGGTACTATCAGCCGTTGATCTGGCAGAACGGCAAACGCCGCGATGACGTCGCCGAACACTTCGGCCCCGATGTCTACTGCGAGTTTCTGATTGACTTTATGAAGACGAACCGGCAGCGGCCATTCTTTGCATACTTCCCGATGGCCCTCTGCCACGACGTGACCGATGACCTCGACAAACCGGTCCCCTACGGACCGCGCGGCCGCTACGATTCGTTCGCAGAAATGGCAGCCGACATGGATCGGATCGTCGGAAAGCTTGTTGGCGCGGTCGATGATTTGGGTCTTCGCAAGAAGACGGTCATCCTGTTCACCGGCGACAACGGCACGCCCTTCCGCTCGACCATTCGCGTCGAAGGGAAGAAGTACATCCGCGATCCCGTCTTCTCCGTTTACAAAGGCAAGCGGGTTCAAGGCGGCAAAACCAAACTGACCAACGGCGGTACCAACGTGCCGTTGATCGCCAGTTGGCCGGGAACAATCGAACCGGGCGGCGTAGTCGATGACCTGGTCGATTTCAGCGACTACCTGCCAACGTTGGCCGAGTTGACCGCTGCGAAACTGCCGGCCGGTGTCACATTGGATGGCAAGAGTTTCGCCAGCCGTTTGACCGGCGACAAACCGGCATTGCGAACGTGGGCGTATGCCGAAGCGCCACGCAATCGCTACTGGGTCCGCACACAGCGCTGGAAGCTCTACAACGACGGCCGCTGGTTCGACATGCAGAACGATGAGTTCGAGAAGAAGCCGCTCAAGAGCGAGCAACTACCGAAATCGGCCGACGATGCGAAGCGGCTATTGACCGGCGCAATGAAACAGGTCGGCGGTTTTTAGGCCACCCTGTCATCGCTGATCAATGGGGTCATCGCAAATCAGTGGGCAAGTTGCTTTTGGCTGTCGATGCCGAAACGCTTCATCTTTTTGTAAAGCGTTGTTCGGTTGATGCCCAGTGCGCGGGCGGTCTCCTGGCGGTTCCAACCGTGGGCATCGAGGGCGTCGATGATGATCTGCCGTTCGGGAACGGCCATCGCCGATTTCAGCGAGCGACCATCACCGGCAACCGCTTCCAGAATCATCGCTGTGCTTTGCTCCTGGCGAATGGCGTCGGGCAAGTCGGCCGAGGTGATGGTCGGCTGCTTACTGAGGACGACGGCCCGTTCAACAACGTTGACCAACTCGCGGACATTGCCCGGCCACGAATACCGCTGCAACATTCGCAACGATTCTTCGTCGAAGCATTCAACTTGTTTGCCGTTCTGATCGTTGAACTTCGCCAGCAGATGTTCCACCAATAGCGGAATGTCGCTGATGCGATCGCGTAACGGCGGTTGCGTAACGGAGATGACGTTGATGCGGTAGTAGAGGTCTTCGCGGAATTCGCCGTTGCGGACCATCTCTTCGAGGTTGCCGTTGGTTGCCAAAATGAGGCGAAGATCGACGTTGTGCGTCTTCGTCCCGCCGACCGCTTCAAACTCGCGGTCCTGCAGAACACGCAGCAATTTTACCTGTAAACTTTGCGAGGCGGTGGCGATTTCATCGAGGAAGATCGTGCCGCCGTCCGCCTGCAGAAACTTTCCGGCCTTGTCACCCACTGCACCGGTGAATGCGCCGGCAACGTGTCCGAAGAGTTCGCTTTCGAGCAGGTTTTCCGGAAGCGCACCACAGGCGACTTCGACAAACGGTTTGTCGCGACGTTCACTGATCTGATGAATCGCGCGGGCCGTCATCGTCTTGCCGGTGCCGCTTTCGCCCAGCACCAATACCGTGGTGCGGGTGTCGGCCACGCTTTCGATGAGGTCGAACATCTTGAGCATCTTGTAATCCTGCCCAATAATGTTCCCCATCCCGAATCGCACGTCGAGCTGTTTCTTGAGATTCTTGTTTTCTTCGACGATCTCTCGCTGGCCGAGCGCGCGCTGAATCGACAGATTCAGTTCTTCGTCGATCACTGGCTTGGTGAGATAATCGAACGCGCCAATCCGGATCGCTTCGACCGCACTTTCGATCGTGCCATAACCGGTGAGCATGATGACCGAAGTATCGGTCGCGTTTTCGGTGGCCCATTCGAGCAACTGGAACCCGTCCTGATCGGGCAGGTTGACATCGCAGACGACCACATCAAACGAAGTCTTCTGCATCATGTCGAGCGCTTCGCCGCAAGTCGCAGCGGTCTCGGTTTGATGTCCGCGCTCGCGGAGAAAGTCGGCCATCGCCGCCAGAATATGCACGTCGTCATCGACAACCAGCAGCGAACCCTGATTCTGTTTCTTCATCGAGTCTCTCTTCTCTTCCAGCGGCATGCGCGTCCGTCGGCTTCGTCTTACTATCGATTGAGACGAATTTGACGGACGATTGGTTTGTAAATCCTCTGGCAATCAACACAGTTGCGCCGCCATGCGTCGCCTCGTTCCGAAATGCAACAATCCACTTCCAGTGGTCGTCGCGGTCAGAATTCGGTAGGAATCAACAAAAGCTGGGATAATCGAGTCAAGAGGGTACGCAAACATACGCCACAGGTTGCACTCGGTCAACAAAATCGGCAACGTCGACGTTGTCTTGTGGAAACGACCATGAGCACGCAAACCACAATGTCGTCAAAACACCACCCCCACAGCCGGACGACTTCAGTTTCATCCGTTGTTCGGGCATTACAAAACCGCGATCACCGCGTTGACAACTCACCCGTCGGCGCAATCCAATTTGCGATCGACCGAATTTCTTGGAATCCTGCCGGAGTGACAACAATGCTCAACGGTGTGCCGCCGATTCTTTCACCCGAGTTGATGTATGCCATGATGAAGATGGGACACGGTGACGAGTTGGTGCTTGCCGATGGCAACTTTCCGGCCGATGCCAACGCACAACGAATCGTGCGTGCCGACGGACACGGGGTTGTCGCGCTGTTGGAAGCCGTGCTGAAGTTTCTGCCGCTCGATACGTTCGTCGAGGCACCAGTGGCGGTGATGCAACCGGTGGGTGACGATGTGGCCGAACCACCGATTTGGAGTGATTTTCGCCGATTGACAACTGCCGCCGCAGGCCGATCAATCGAATTCGATTGCGTCGAGCGTTTCGAATTCTACGAACGCGCTCGCAATGCCTACGCAATTGTCGCCACCGGTGAAACAGCGATTTACGCAAACGTAATTCTAAAGAAAGGTGTTGTGGCGCCCGAGTGAATGCACATCCCATTTGTTGGGTAGCTGGATTCGCAATAATTCAGGCCATTTTGCATTCGGAAAACCTGAAGTCTTGCGACTTCAGCTACAGCCGGGCAGATTGGCTTCGTCAATTTGCACGCCGAAACCAGGCGCGTCGGTCAGCCGGATTTCTCCGTTCACAATCGGCGGCTGACCGCCGACCCACGTCATCCAGGGGCGCCCCGATTCAGCCAGTGGATGAGGATCGACGGCGGCAATCGCGTGCAGGCTCCAGAGTTCCGCACCGCGATGCGGACAGACACGCAGTCCCGCCGTCGCTGCCATCTTGTAGATCTTCAGCAACTCCGTCAGCCCGCCAACCCAACAGACGTCGGGCTGCAACACCTGATGCAATTTCCGTTCGACAATGTCACGAAATCCAGCCGCCGTGAATTCGTGCTCGCCGCCGGCGATGGGAATCGGACAGCGCTCGACAAGTTCCGCGTAGCCATCAAAATCGTCGGCCGGCAGCGGCTCTTCGATCCAACCGACGTCTAACCCGTCAAGTTGTGCAGCAACATTCAACGTGGTTTCGATATCCCACCGCATCCAGGCATCGATCATCACTTCCCGGTCGGGTCCGACTGCTTCGCGAGTGCGATTCACAAGTGCAGCCACATCGTCGGCCGACTCCACGTGCAGCTTGAACGCACGATGCGCCGCCGCCTGTTCGGGGCTGACTTCGTCCCATACGGTGATATAGGTGGGAATCGCCTCGCCCACTTTGCCGCCGAGCAATTCAGCGATCGGTTGCTCTGCAACTTTCCCCCGCAAATCCCACAGCGCCAAATCGACGCCGCTGATCGCCATGATCGCCAATCCTTTGCGACCGAATGCGAGGGTGGCCGAATACATTTGCTGCCACAAGTCTTCGACCGCCTCCGGCTGTTTCCCCAGAAGTAAGTCGCGAAGAACCGTTTGAATGACGTGAATACCGGCTGCGCCCCCGCCGCCGACTCCGTAACCGGTCAGACCGGCATCGGTGTCGATGGCCACCAGAATTTGCCCCAGGCTGGTCCGCCAATCCGGAGGCGAGTCGTCCGCAATCGGCTGCATCGCCCGCACGTTCGTAATCTTCACCGAATCGACTCCCAATTCAATTGGATCGCAATACCAGCCCGCAGCGCAAGCAAGGATTTAGGGCATCTTGGTCAATAAACTCGACCGACGTCACACATGCTACCACCTGCAAGACGATCAAGCACGTGAGCAATTCACAGACGTCGGGCGACCCTAAGTTTTGAATTGAGAACGACTTTCGTTAGACTCAATGCGGTTCACCCTGCCAGGGTCCAAGTCCAATCTTAGAAATCGCGCCAAGTTTTCACAATTTATCCGCCCACTTCCTGCGGGTACCGCGATTGTAACAGTACAGGCATTTCAAGGGCTCGAATGAATCGTGCTGTTTCAAAACATCTGGAGTTGATTCGCCGTGCCAGGCAGGGTGATGAAAAGGCGTTGGGCCAATTGCTCGATGGACATCGCGCCTACCTCAAGCTGCTCGCTCAGCGTGCGGTCGGCGGGCGTCTCGAAGCACGCGTCGATTCGTCCGACCTCGTACAACAGACCTGCCTGTCGGCTTTCAAAAATTTCCAGAGCTTCGATGGCGACGATGAAGCACAGTTCGCCGCCTGGCTGCGGAAAATTCACGAACACAAAATCAGCGACACGATCCGTCGGCACGCTCATACGCAAAAGCGGGCTGTCGGCAACGAGCAATCGCTCGACGACAGCCGCATGGCAGCCGTCGCCGACGCGGTCGTCAGTAGTCCCAGTCAACGCGCTATGCGCGACGAGCAGGCAGTCATATTGGCAGCAGCCCTTGCCACACTGTCCGACGATCAACGCGAGGCGGTTCGCCTGCGGCATTTGGAAGGCTGCACGCTGGCGGAACTGGCACAAAAGTTTGAACGTTCAGAAGACGCCGTCGCCGCCCTGTTGAAACGCGGACTCGAAAACCTGAGAAAACGTTTGCGTCATTGACCCACCTATCATCTTGTCATCGCGCAAAGCCCGCGGGATCCCCCGTACTCAACGGGAATTACAGAACATGAACACGCCACGAACGACAGCCGCCGACAATCAGGACCACGCGACGCAGATCATTGCCGAATACATGCGGCGCGTGGATGCCGGCGAGAAGGTCGATCGCGAGCAATTCCTCCGGCAGCATCCTGATGTTGCGAAGGAGTTGGATCGTTTTCTCGACAATGTTGCGTTGGTGGAACAGATGGCCGGCCCCGCCCTGGGCGAACAACCGCAGTCGCCGGGCGACGTCGGCCCGACGGAACAGGCGCGGCGAGAAACGGTCGCGGGAACTCAAAGCGGCGATTCCGTCCCGGAGAAAACGGGCATCGCTGTCGGCAGCCTCAAGTCCGGAAAGTTCGGCCGTTACCAAGTTGAGAAGACGCTGGGCGAAGGCGCGATGGGGACCGTTTACCTCGCCCGTGACACCGAACTCGACCGCCGCGTCGCTTTGAAAGTTCCCAAGTTTGGCGACGATGATCAGGAAATGATGGAGCGGTTCTATCGCGAGGCCCGTTCGGCGGCGAAGCTTCGCCATCGAAACATCTGCGCCGTGCACGACATCGGCGAGATTGATGGCACGCGTTACATTTCGATGGCCTACATCGAAGGTCGGCCGCTCTCAGATTACGTCAACCCCGACAAGCCACCGTCCGAACGCAACATCGCCGTCATCGTCCGCAAGCTCGCACAAGCACTCGAAACGGCCCATCGCGAAGGGGTCATTCACCGCGATCTGAAGCCGGCCAACATTATGGTCGATAAGAAAACCGAGCCGGTCATTATGGACTTCGGCCTCGCCCGGCAAATTAATAAGCAGGAAGACGAACGGCTGACGCAGACCGGCACGGTCATGGGATCGCCCGCCTACATGTCGCCCGAACAGGTCAACGCCGACATCGACCGTATCGGCCCGGCGAGTGATATCTACAGTCTCGGCGTGATCTTGTATGAACTGCTCACCGGGCGTTTGCCCTACGAAGGCAGTATTGCCGCCGTCATCGGCCAAATTCTGATGAAGGACCCGGAAAAGCCGTCGGCACACCGTGCGAATCTCGACCCGCGGCTGGAATCGATTTGCACAAAGATGATGGCCAAGCAGATCGACGATCGTCACACGACAATGAAAGAGGTCGTGCAAGCACTCACCGAGTTTCTGAAGAACGAAGGCAAAACCGACGGACCGCGTCCCGTCGAAAAACTCGAGTCCTTCGAGCCGGTCGAGCAAAAAAGTGTCGCGCGGGAAACCGCCATCGCATCACGAAAATCAACCAAAGGCCGCCGCACCGTTGCCCGCCGCCCGAGGGAAGATCATCCCGTCGAAACCTTCCCAACGATCAACCAGGCAAGCGAAGGGCGTAAGTCCCCCGGTAGTCCCAAGCGTCTCTCGGCCATCGATCGCCTCGGCAACATCCCCGGCTGGGCGTGGGGCAGCGCCGGGGCGTTCGGCACGCTGGCGCTTGTGTTGGCAATCACATTGATATTCCGCGCGGGTGATCAGGTTGTCGAGATTGTCATCGACGACCCGAGCGCCGAGATCACCGTTGATGGAAGAATGATCGAGATCGTCAGCAAAGGGGACGAGGGCTTCGGGAAAGTGACCGCCAAGCCGGGCAAATACGGTTACGAGTGGGAAGTCGAACGGGATGGCCAGACGATTTCCGGCAATGGCTCGTTAACCATCAATAAGGGCGACCGCACACCGATTCGCATCGTCACCCGCGATGCCAAATCGTCGGATGGCGACGCCGTCAATTCTGGTGGCCCCGAACGTTCTCCAAAGGTGGCTGGTGTTCCGACCGGCATAGCCGGCCCTACCCCACTCAATCCTACTTCGAACGCCGTCAAGCCGGGGGCGGCTACGCCTTCCAAAGGCAATATTCGACAGCCGAACAATCCGACCGATACGACTGCTCCAAACCAGATTCCTGCGGATGCCCCAGTGACTGCCGTTGCCCCTGTCGATGATACTTGGACCGAACTCTTCAACGACAAGAGCCTATCCGGTTGGAAGGGGCTGAACGGCTTGTGGAAAGTCGAGAACGGGGAACTCGTCGGGGCATCGAAAAGGAATGGTCTCAAGTTCAACACTTGCCTCGTCAGTGATCGCAGGTACCAAGACTTCGAGATTCAGTTTGAGGTCAAACTGACGGGGACGCAGGCCAGGAAACCGGCCAACAGCGGCTTGCAGATTCGCAGTAGACTCATCGACCCCGACAAATTCATCATGAGCGGCGCTCAGGTGGACATTGGCAGGAGCGGACTCTCGTCGTGGGGCAGTCTGTGGGGCGAGAATGTCGGTGGCATGATGAAGAGAGCGGACGGAGCAGTGGTCAAGCGAGTACTCCGGCCCGGCGATTTCAACGCTTTCTATGTCACCTGCCAAGGAAAGCGCGTGAGCATCACGATCAACGGCACCACGGTCATCGACCAGGAATTCCCGAGCCTACCGGAGGAAGGATTGCTCGGTTGGCAACTGCACGGTGGTCGGGTCATGGCGGCAACCTTCCGCAACGTTCGCATTCGGGAACTCGGCAAGAACGGCAAGCCGTCGGCACCGACCATTCCCGGTCCGGCGACACAACCACCGAAGGATTTGCCCACTTTCAAAACGACCGCCAAACTAACGCGCGTCGCGCTGCTCGAAGGGACGGCTGTCTCTCCGTATGCCAAGTACGCCTTCGCAATTTCCCCGGACGGAAGTGTCGTTCTCGATTCGATGACACCAAACGGCATCCTGCGGACACGGAATGTCGCCACCGGGCGAGTGACGCTATTGCCGTTTCGCTCGCCCGAGAACGTAACGGCGGCCGCTTTTTCCGCCGACGGCGATACGCTGCTTATCGGCACTTCGAAGGGGCGCGTCTATGTGCAGCCGTTGGCGAGAGGTAAACGGGCCGTCGAATTGGTGACGGGCTTCCCGGAAGTGCGGAAGGTCGCCTTCGACACGGAAGGGCGAGTACTCGCATTTAGCAACGGTGAGTCATATACCGTCGACGGGGCCGTGCAACGGTTCGATGTGAAAACGCAGAAAGTATCGAAGGTCGTCGTGATTCCCCAGCGCATGATCTATAACCCTTGTTCGGTTTCGTTTGCACCAGACGGAAATCGGGTGGCGGTCGTGAGGGTGAATCGCCCAGTGCTGTATGACCTGGATAGCGAAGAGCCTTTGCCGACAAGTTTCGAAGCGCACCGCAAACTACCGAGCGAGAAATATGACTGGTCGTGGGGTGTTTCGCTGTCGCCGAACGGCCAGCGGTTGATGACATGGGGATATGACCGCAAAATACGCGTATCGAATGCAATCACAGGGAAGCGGATTCTGCCGCTGCTGGTGCGATCGACTCAAGTGCAGCCTCCCCAATTACCAACCGAAATGTACGCGTCGCGCGGATTATTGTCGGCGGACGGCCGGTGGTTTGCCGCCACGTACACCACCGGTGTCAATGGGCCTTCTGTGTCTGGCGAGCTTGTCGTGCGCGATGTTGCAACAGGCACTATTCTAGCCGCCGACCTCATCGCTGCCGCTCCGCCGACGGGAAAATCCAAGTATGCCGAACCGTATGTAACGCGTTTCATCATCTCACATGACGGGCGGTTCATTGCGGCAGCCGGATCGGGCATGGCAGTCAATGTGTGGCGGATTGAACTCAATAAACTACCACCGGCAGCGGCTCTGGCAACGTCGATTAGCGTCGACTTCAAGCGGACGCCGCTCAGAGACGCCTTCAAGGAAATCGGCAAGAAGGCCGGCATCGATATCCGCATTGATGCCAGCGGGCTGAGGTCAAAAGGCTACACGCTCAACAAGTCACAAAATCTGACACTGAACAACAAGCCGGCCGGCGAAGTCCTGCAGGCAATCATCGACAAACACGATGGCATGGTGATGGTTGTCGAAAAGGATCACGTGTTGGTGACGGTGGAAGACCCCGTAGCCGACACGACGACCAGTGTACCCGACTTGAAAATCGTCGTGTACAAGGAAGGAAAGCCACGTAACATGCCCTCCTTCTTCCATATGCGTGTTGGTCTGGGCATCTTGAGCCAGCCAAAGGCCAAGGACATGATCGCCGTCAAGACCTTCAAAATGACGATGGCGTTTGGCAATCAGCACGATGAGTTTACCGACGTGGTCAAAGCAGGAGCGGCAGTGCAACTCAAGATTAAGGAATTGGAAGAAGCCGGCAAGCCCTACACGATCAACGGACAGCCCTCGGCCGAGGCTCTGAAGAGTCCGATGCGTAACAGCAACCAGGGTGGAGGCAAAAGACGCGGCGGAGGTGGCGGGGGCGGAGGTGGTCGGGTGAAGGGTGTCGGCGGTGGCAAAGGTGGCGTGAAGGGCGGCGGAGGTGGCGGAACAGGCGGTGGCAAAGGTGGCAAAAAATAAATGTCCGGAAAACCGGCTTGCCGGTGATCTCTTATCTGGTGTACTCTTGCAACTAGTTTCACTGCACAATCACGCGAGGCGGCTGTGAATAAGCGAAAAACAATACTGCAATCGACCGACGAGCCGATCCCCATTTCCGAAATCGAATCGGCCTCTGGCGAAATCGACGGCGACGACTTCGAGATGACGCTGAAAGACAGCCCCGATGTCGCGATTCCATCGGCTCGGCCATCCCCCCGGCAAACGGTGGCAACTCCACAGTCGGGAGCCCGGCAGACGATGGCCGAGCGACCATCGGGCGCGCGACAGACGATGGTCGAAAGACGGTCCGCAGCAGATGCGATTCCGTTTCGCTCGGTGAATCGACCGCCAACGGGGTTACTGATCGCACTCGACGACGCCTCTTCTGATCGCGGCGAAGAGTGGCGAATCCGCCGGTCACGAGTCATCATCGGTCGGACAGAGGGCGACATTGTCATCCCGCACGATATCGACATGTCGGGCGAGCATGCGGAAATCAGCCGCAACGAAAAGGACGGCGGCTATGAGTGGCAATTGAAGGATCTGAAAAGTACCAACGGCACGTTTCTTCGCGCGCAACGCTTTGTGTTGCGGAATGGCAAGGAACTGTTGCTGGGCGGTCGTCGGTATCAGTTCCGACATCCCGGTGTGATTGCCGACGCTGCGGCCGCATATGGCGGTCGCGATGCCCGTGTGACTCAGCCGTATCAACCACCGCCATCGAACGTCGCCCAACAGTTGACTGCCCGGCTGGTGGAATTAACCACCGAAGGCGATGGCCGCGAATTCCTGCTGGGTAACGAATCATCGCTGTTCGGCTCCGATTCATCGAGTTGCCTGCAGGCAGTCTCGGGTGACCCGTTTCTCGATCCCGAACACGCGAGGTTCTATCAAGACAATCGAGGTCGCTGGGTCGTTGAAGACCGTGATTCCCTGAACGGCTTGTGGGTTCGCGTCGAACGTGTCACTCTCGATCGGGCAAGCGAGTTTCAACTGGGCGGACAACGTTTTCGATTCCGAATTCCGTGAAAGCATAAGTGATGGCAGAAGAGCAGGCGTGGACTATTGGTGCCGCGCCCGAATGCGACATTATCGTCGAGCATCCGACCGTTTCCGGCCGACATTGCCGCGTTACGCGCACTGCCGATGGGTTCCTGTTGGAAGACCTCAATTCAACCAACGGCACGTTCGTCAACGGCACGCGACTTTCATCGCCGCTGTCAGTCACATCGACTGACGAAATCAAGTTGGGTCCGGAAACGCCACTGCCATGGGAGTCCATCGAGCCATCGTCACCGGGCCGACAAATCATCCGCATTGGCCGCACGGCCGACAACGACGTCGTTCTCGACTATCCCAATGTTTCAAGCAATCACGCGCGGATCATCGTCGAAAACGGGCAGGCAACGATTGAGGATCTGGGTTCGACGAACGGCGTCGCAATCGGCAAACCCGACAATCTGATTCAGTCCTCACCGCTGCGCGAATCGGACACCGTTTACTTCGGTTCGATGGCAATTCCGGCGGCCAATTTGCTTCATCCCGGACAACAGCTTGCGCCAATCAATTTGGCCGCCGGGCAAGAATCGTCTTCCGCCAGTCTGATGCAGTCGCCACGATCGATTGCCGTGGGAGTGCTTTCGTTGGCGGTGTTGGCAGTTTTGGGTGTGTGGTTGCTGAAAGGGAACGGTGAGGCAACCGAGCCGCCCTCGTCCGACACCGCAGCAGCCGATTCGGTCGTAACCGATGAAGTGGCCGCCCCCGAGCCACCTGCGACGGAAGTTGCCAAAGATCCGGTCGATGCGGTTTACTCGGTGCTGGTGCAGAACCAGGGAACCGAACAGTTGCTGCAGGTTGGCACGGCTTGGGCCGTCGGCGAACATCAGCTGGTAACGTCCGGCATCGTCGCGCGATATCTGGACAAGTACACCGACGACATAGCCTCGATTCGGGTTCGATCAGCTTCACAGGAAAACGACGTGGAAGTTGTCGAGTCGATCGTGCATCCCGATTTCAAGAAGGGGGAAGCCGCAATCAAAGCACCGGCTGAGGCGGCGCAACAAAAACGTCAGCAGCTAGAGGACGTGCAAAAGGCCGAAGAGCCTCCAAGCAAAGAAGATTTGGACAAGCTGGTGAACGAGTTGATCGATGCCGAAGAGAAAGTGTTTCTCGCAGGTGAGAGGATGGTGTTTTCAGATGTCGGCCTGCTGACGGTCGAAGAAAGCCTCCCCTTCGTTCTGCAGGTCAAGCCTCAATCGCAAAAACTCACCGTCCAAACCAAAACGACTTTGTACGGCGTCCCCTTCAACCCGGAATCGATGGCCACAATGGGGCCGCAAGAACCAACGAAACTCGACGGCCGGTTAATGCGCGTCGTTCGGCCATTCGATGAAACCGGCAGTCCGCTCAGACGACTATTGGTCAGTTCAACTGCCGATCATCACGCCCAGCAATGGCGCGGCAGCCCCGTTCTCGATGACAAAGGATTCGTCGTCGGCATCTACGTCAGACCGTTTCAACCAATCGATCCGGAAAAGCCGGTGACCGGGGAATCGTTCGACGCCGTATTGGTCGATCGATTGCAGCAGTTGCCTATCGAATTTCTCGAAGCGAAGAAATAACGAGGACATGACGATGACACAATTGCCGCTGCAATTCAGAGGACTCGTTGGACTTGCCATTGTCGCCACATGCCTGTTCGAGACCGCTGCGCCGGCCGGCGCACAGGTGATCGAATTATCGCAAGCAATTATCGCACAGCGAGGATATGCCGGCGCCCCCTACCGCCGCAGCTACGGCAATTACTACGGTGCCGTCGATGCATTGGCGTCACGCGTGTTTGCGCAAGCCGAATTTCTTCGCGCCAGCGGCGAGGCGTCGGTCAACTATGCAACTGCCCGCAAGATTCGCGCGCAGGCCGTCCGGTTGGAAATCGAAAACTCCGTCTTGCGCATTGAAGCGTATTGGGAGCGAAAAGCGATTGGTGAAGCCGAACGTTTCAAACGGCGGACCAATTTGCTCGACAGCAAACGGCGTCAAAACAGCAAGACGTGGGATCGACTGAAGAATCATCCAGATGTGAATGGTCCGGCCATCGCCAACGGCCGCGCACTGAATTTTCTGTTGCATCGCCTTTCTGCCAGTATTTTGGCGTACGAGTATTCGCGCGAATACAGCGGCGACGGCGACCGCGTTGCCCAGCAACTCACTCTGCCGCCCGACAAGATGGCCGGGCTGCAACTTCGGCAGCATCTCCCGAATGGAAAAAGCTTGATCTTCACAGCCGACGATCCTGCTCCGCTCAAGGTGGATTGGTGGCCGCATACGCTGCGTGCAGATGAATTGGAGACGCATCGGGCTGACTTTGCAAAACAGCGAGAAAAGGTCGTCAAAGAGGCCCGTGTGGGGAAAATCAGCAACAAGAGTCTGCAGGAACTCAATGAGTCGTTTATGAGTCTCAGCGATGAATTTCGCAAACAGAATAAGAAATCTCAACGGCATAGCGACGGTTTTCGATCGTGGGAGCAGTACAAGCAGGCCGACTCGTTCTTGAAAAGCATGTGGGGCGAAATCGGCAGGCTGCAATCGGTCGGCGACATCAGTTTCCTGGACGGTGAACTACAATTCGATACCGACCGCGACGGCAACAATCTGGTGGCTTTGCTCAAATTCATGTCTCGAAACGGTCTCGACTTCGCGCCATCCAAACCAGGCGGTGAGAATTCCTACCATTTCGTCTTCGCCATGATGCGTGACCTGTACGCCAACGTGGCCGACGACGACGAAGCGCTCAAACCGCAAACCGAAAAGTACCAGAGGGAATGAAGGTCACTCTCGACGTTGTCGAAGGGCCGCATCAGGGCCGCACGTTTGCTTTCGCCGAGCACGACACATTTATCGTCGGCCGCGCGCGGTATGCGCACTTTCATCTGCCGCAAAAAGACCAGTACTTTTCCCGTGCGCATTTTCTGCTCGAAGTGAACCCCCCGTTGTGTCGGCTGATGGATATGGCCAGTACGAACGGCACGTTCGTAAACGATGAAAAGGTGAGCCAGGCCGACCTCAAACACAACGACCTCATCCAGGGGGGCGACACCGTCATTCGCGTGCGGCTCGAAGGAGCAGGCGCCAGATCGACAAACCGAATGGTCGGCGATTCGATGGCCGATGAACTGCCTGCAGACGAACCGCCGACAGACGAGCCACTGGCAGACGAACCGAAGTCATCCGAGTTTATCACTGGCGACGAAATCTCAATGACGGCAGACGCCGCAGTCGAGCCGACAGTTGTCGGGGAGTTTTCGCTGGAGAGTGCCGATACTGGTTCCGATAAAGCGGGGCAATTCGCCGGCTATCAGCTTGTCCGCAAGCTGGGCAGCGGCGGGATGGGAATCGTGTATCAGGCTTTGCGAGATTCCGACGGGCAGACAATCGCACTGAAGACCATCAAACCGGGCGTCCCGGTTTCGGAGCGAGATGCCAAGCAGTTCCTGCGCGAAGCGTCCATTCTCCGCGACCTCAACCACCCGCACATCGTTCGTTTTTTCGAGTCGGGTGCATCCGCTGGGCAACTCTATTTTGCCATGGAATTTGTACCGGGACACAATGCCGGGGAATTGGTCAAGAAGGACGGTCCACTACCGGTGAACCGGGCGGTGGGAATCACCTGCCAGCTACTCCAAGCACTCGATTACGCTCACGGCAAGCAATTCGTGCACCGCGATATCAAGCCGCAGAATATTATGGTGAGTGTTCAGAACGGCAAGGACAACGTGAAACTCGCCGATTTCGGTTTGGCTCGCGCTTATCATTGCACGCGGTTTAGCGGACTGACGCTCCAAGGGGAAATGGGCGGGTCGGTTGCCTTCCTTCCACCGGAACACATCACCCACTACCGCGAAGCGAAGCCGTCGGGCGATTTGTACTCGGCAGCCGCGACGCTATACAACCTGCTCACCGGCAAGCACGTCTACAATTTCCCCAAAGTCATCAGTGAACGCGTGCTGATGATTCTGCAGGACAAGCCGATCCCCATCACCGAACGTGATCCCAACATCCGCCCCGGACTGGCAACCGTCATCCACCGTAGCCTGGCCCGCAACCCGGAAAAACGCTTCCCCAACGCCCGCGCAATGCGCCAAGCGTTGTTGCCGTTTGCCAAGTAAATATGTCGGGTGGCGGGGTGTGAGCGCAGCGTCGCCCCGTCGGAAAGCTTCGAAAGACTCGCCAAACGCACCCCACAAACCGCTACTGGATTGGTTGATTGCTGAGTCGTTGTGACTCTGCCCGCGCATCGACGGGGCAACGCGCAAAGGCTGACAGCATGTGTTAACGTAATTCCAGCGTTGCGGAGTACATCCGCCTAAGTCAAGCGAGAAGGCACTTCTCCACGTTGGCGAAAGTGAGACCGCCATGTTTTACGACATCAGGGAAAAAGACGGTCGATTCAACCTGTTCTTAGCAAAAAAGAATGGGATGAAGTTCAAGAAGTCGTTCTCCAATCATGATTATGCCGTCCATTTTGTGGATTTGTATCTCAGGCTCTGCTGTCTCACCTGTAAACAGAAAGGTTTAGTGTACAAGACACGTGGCACTGGCGGCATGTATGGAGGCGGAAATAGGAGGAACACGCTAAGAGGCCGCGCTCCGGTTGGCAGCGTGGTGGTCTGCCCAGAATGTCGAGCTACGCATCTGGTGGAATATGAGAGCCGCGAATTTCAGGGTTGGAGTTACGACAACAAAGGGAGGCACCGTTACACCGGCACGTCACAGGATTTGGTTCTCAAGCCCATCGCCAAGTAGTGTCGAACATTAGCAGGAAAACACTCTTGCACTCGGCCCCAAGGGGCATCCAGGTGATCGAGTCAACGCAGTTTGCAACAGTGTCTCGACCGACTCCGTCAAACGCTTTCCCAGAAATCGCGTCATGCGAAAGGCCGTGTCGCCTTTACTCAGCGGCCGCCTGTTTGTGTTCCATCAGTCGGCGGTTGTAGCGGGCGATGGCTTCTTTTTGGCGCAGCATGCCCAGGAGTTTGCCGGGGGTGTTGGGGGCGAAGACCGGGAGTTCATCGACGTTGAGGGCGGTGAAACGCTGTAGCGCCGTGTTCAAATCGTCTTCCGGCGTCACGCCTAAAATGTTGGTCACCATCACGTCGCCGGCAAACGCGAGATGCCAGATCGTTTCGTCGTACAGGTAATTGCGAACGTCGTCGGCCGAGAAAATACCGACGACTCGTTCGTCGGTATCGACGACGGGGAAATAGTGCTGGTGTGTTTCGGCAATTGTATGCACGATGTCTTCCAGAGGCATCGATTCGGGAATGAAAACAATCTTCCGATCGCGCTCGTAAACCTCTTCGACTTTGATTCCCTCCAGCACATCGACAATGAAGTCGCCGCGATGTGCGGGCGATTCCAATCGGTTGGCCACCTGCTGCTCGTACAGCGACCAGCGGCGGCAGAGCAAAAAGCAGAGCGTCGAGACCCACATCGTCGGCAACAGCAGGTTGTAGCTTCCGGTCATTTCCGAGACCATAATGATCGTCGAAAACGGAGCGTGTGCGCAGCCGGCGAAGAAGCCGGCCATCCCCACCACCGCATACGCCTGTGGCTGAAGTGTCGGCGCGAACAGATATCCGTCGAGATGTTTGTGACAAAACTCCCCGACGGCCGCTCCCAGGCATCCGCCGATAACCATCGACGGGCCGAACACACCACCCGATCCGCCCGAACTGATGGTCAACGACGTCGTCAGAACCTTGAAGACGGCAATAATCAGCAGGAGTTTCACACCAAGTTTCTCTGCGCCGCCCGGTTCAAACGCCGTCTGCAATGCTCCGTACCCCGTGCCGAGTGTCGCGAGAGCGTGTGGGTTCTCGCCGAGCAGAAAGTACAAGCCGACGGCGATCAATCCGGCGAGCGCAGCACCGATCGCCGGTCGAACATGCGGCGGGCCGGGCAGTTTCTTGAACAGCTTGTGAATGCCGTAAAAGACTTTGATATAGCCGATGCCTGCCAGCACCAACACAATCGACAACAACGCCAACGGAACCAGTTCCAATGGCGATCCGGGTAGAAAGTCGGCCGCCCCTTCAATATCAAACAGGGGGGCAAATCGTTTGTCCTCGGGCAGCGACAGACTGAAGACGCTGTAGCCGATGATGGAAGAGATGGCCGACGGAATGATGACGTCGGATTCCAGATCGGCATCGCGATACAGAATTTCGCCGGCAAATAGTGCGCCGGCCAGCGGAGCGCGAAAGATCGCACCGACGCCGGCTCCCATGCCGGCGGCCATCAGAATGCGACGGTCGCGTGCCGAGAGTTTCAGCCGGTCTGCAAAGAAGGAACCGAAGCCTGCACCGATTTGAGCGATTGGGCCTTCACGTCCACAACTGCCGCCGGTGCCAAGCGTGATGGCCGAGGCCAACGTCTTAATAAAGGGAACGCGAGTCTTGATGCGTCCGCCCTGATGATGATAGGCGTTAATGGCACCGTCGGTGCCGTGGCCTTCGGCTTCGGGGGCAAATTTGTAGACCAACCAGCCGGAGATCAAGCCGCCCACCGCCAGCACGGCGACGATCAACCAGGGCGAAATGACACCGGCCGTCTCATGAAACAGCGAATGCTCGCCCGCAGCTTCCAGCGGAGTGTATCCCGCGACCGTGGACATCGAAAAATGCGCGACCGCCTGCCCGGCATACTGAAACACGATGGCAGCCAGTCCGGCGACCATGCCGACAACCGCCGAGAGAAAAAACCACTTGCCTGTCGATCTGAGTTCAAATTGCTCGAACAGCCTGATGAGAGTTTTCACTGGAACGCGGGCTCGGTATGTTTGAACGGCAGGGCAAATGGGGGCGGGCGGGGCTTTTCACGCGTCTCAACCCATCTAACATCAATCAATCCTCACTTACAAGCTGCTACCACCGGCAAACAGATAGTTCAATGAACATTTTGGGAATCGACACGTCGGGACGTGAAGGATCGCTGGCATTGCGATGCGACGGACGATGTACGGATGAGCGAGCATTGGCGAAAACCGGGCGGCGTCATGCCCAGACATTGGTGGCCGAGATCGACAGTCTGGTTCGCGAATCCGGTCTCGACTTCACCGATCTGGATGGTGTGGCGGTCAGCATTGGTCCCGGCAGCTTCACCGGTCTGCGCGTCGGCGTCACCTGCGCCAAGACGCTCGCCTGGGCAACCGGCTGCCATGTCGCCGCCGTCGACACCTTGCGGGTGATCGCTCAACGTGCGCCCGATGACGTCGATAACATTCATGTGATCAGCGATGCCCAGCGGGGCGAGTTGTTTGTCGGACGGTACGTGCGTGGGGAAGACGGTCTGTTTGTGCGCGTCGGCGAGATTGAGATTTCCGCTGCTGCAAAATGGTGTGATCAGCGAACACCCGATTGCGTGGTGACGGGACCGGGCCTCGAAAAATACGCCGACGGCTTTGCGAGTTCGGTGCGGTTGTTGGAATCGGAACAGCGGCTGCCGTCGGCATCCATCGTCGCCCGTTTTGGAGAGCAACAGATTTGTGTGGAAGAAACGGCCGATCTGTGGAGTCTGGAACCGCTCTATCTGCGCCGAAGTGCGGCGGAAGAGAAACGCGACGGTTAGCGTGAATCGCTCCCCCGCCGTTGCCATCAGGATTCTGTCGGTTCGTCGGGTTCAAAAAGACGGCTGCGCCACAGTCGCGTGTGGTGCAGGCAGTAGCGTGCCAACACGCCCAGCGTCGAAAGTCCGTACTTCGTGCTGCGGCCGAAGTTGATGCTGGACGCCTCATCGAAATAGCGCACGGGGACGGGAATATCGCCCAGTTTGAAGCCAAACGACACGGCCTGCGCAAGAAACTGGCTGTCGAAAACGAAATCGTCGGAATTGCGATCGAAGGGAATCGTCTCCAGAACTTCGCGGCGGTAAGCGCGAAATCCGCTGTGAAAGTCGCCGAGATTCTGGCCGAGGACCACATTCTCAACAATCGTCAGACCGCGGTTGGCCAGATATTTGTAGCGGGGCATTCCGCCGGCCAGCGCTTCGGCCCGCGTGCGAATTCGCGAGCCAAGGACCACGTCGCAAATGCCCAGCCTCAGAAACTCAACGGCTGCCGGAATCACGCGGGAATCATACTGATAATCGGGGTGGATCATCACAATGTAGTCGGCACCGCGATCCAGTGCGTGTCGATAGCAGGTCTTCTGGTTTCCGCCGTAACCGAGATTCTGTTCGTGTTGGATGACGGTCAGCCCCAGCCGCTCTGCCACAGCGACGGTGTCGTCGCTGCTGCAATCATCGACAAGAATGACCTCGTCCACCGCGCCGTCGGGAACATCGCGCAGCGTCGCTTCGAGCGTCGCTGCCGCATTGTAGGCCGGCATCACGGCGATGGTCCGTCCGGGCAGGCGAGTCGATTCGTCGATTGCACCGTTTTCGGTCCGAGACTGGATTAGCGCGTCGGCATTCGTCATGCTGGCCGGAGTTTGATTTGCAGGAAGATTTGGGCGGGGTGTCACTGCGTTCGTTGTCGTTGGCTCCATTGTCGCGACCACCGGAACTTGACACAACCCGATTCTCGAACAGCAGTGGTGGATTCTAAGGTCGCAGAAACGCAAACAGCAATTGACGGCAATAACTCAAGGAGCACACATCATGCGTCTGTTGGCATATTGGGCAGTAGTTTTCGTCGTTGCAGTGCTGCATCCAGAACTTGCCTCAGCGGCCGATTGGCAGGCCGGTTTTTCCAAAGTGGTCATCACGCCGGAACAGCCAATGTTTGCGTCGGGCTATGGTGGTCGGAACAAACCTTCGGCCGGTCAGGTGAACGAATTGCACGGCCGGGCGGCCGCGCTGCGTGACCCGTCAGGAAAAACGGTCGTGTTCCTTTCGACAGATCTCATCGGCGTGCCTGTCAAAATGGCCAAAGTGCTCTGCGATCACGCCGAGCGCAAACATGGCCTGAAACGGGCCGACGTCATGATTACCTGCTCGCACACGCATTGCGGTCCTGCGCTCGACGACAAGTTGAGCTACATGCTCGACATGAAAGAAGAGGATTGGGAACAGGTTCGACGTTACCAGCAGATATTGAACGCGAAACTGATGGCGCTGATTGACCGTGCGATGGCCGATTTGTCGCCGGCGAAACTTGCAACCGGAAGTGGAGTCAGCCGCTTCGCTGCCAATCGCCGCGATCCGAAGGGGCTGGGTCCGTACGACCATGCCGTTCCCGTATTGCGAATTTCCTCCGCTGACGGAAAAACGCTGCGGGGCGTCATTTTCGGTTACGCCTGTCACAGCACGGTTTTGAGCTTTTACAACTGGTGCAGCGACTATGGCGGGTTTGCGATGGATTTTCTGGAAGAGCAGCATCCCGGCGCAACGGCGCTGTTTTTTGCGGGTTGCGGGGGAGATCAGAATCCCTTGCCGCGACGCAAGGTTGAACTCTCACAGAAATACGGCCGAATGTTGGCGTTCGGCGTCGAACGTGTGCTGGAGACACGGATGAAATCGGTCGGCGGAACGTTGCGGACCGATTTTCGCCACGTCGACTTGGAATTTGCCTCTCTTCCGAGCAAGTCCGACTTGGAAAAGACACTGAAAGGTTCAAGCCGCTACGAGCGTGCACGGGCCGGCGTGTTGCTCGAACAGTATGCGCGCGACGGCAAACTATCGAAGACGTATCCGTGTCCGGTGCAAGTTTGGGAATTGGGCGAAAACGTAACCTGGGTTGCGATAGGTGGCGAAGTCGTCATCGATTATGCACTGCGGCTCAAACGCGAATTGGGCAACAACCGCACCTGGGTCACCGGTTACGCGAACGACGTGATGGCCTACATTCCTTCGGAACGCGTGCTGAAGGAGGGGGGATATGAAGGCGGCAGTTCGATGCTGTACTATCAGCTTCCCTCGCCTTGGAAGAGCGGATTGGAAGCCGCCATCGTTAACTCCGTCGTCGAGATGTCTGGCGACCTGCGCAAGCAATCGGCCGATTCAAACTGAGCCACAACTCCCGTCTCAGACGGGCTGCTCCTGCGGAAGACTGTCGGCGGTCACCACCTGATTCCGACCCGTTTCTTTGGCTTCGTACAGCGCGGCATCGGCGGCAGAAATCAGTTCGTGGACTTTGTCGGCATGTCCGGGACACGTGGCAATTCCCACGCTGAGCGTCACGTGGATGTCCCGGCCCTCGAACGAGAAGGTTTCCGCATCCACCGCGCGGCGAATTGATTCTCCAATCCGGTGTGCGCCAACGAGACCCACGTTGGGCAAAAGCACGGCCATTTCCTCGCCGCCGTAACGCGCAACCAGTACGCGGTCACCCGTGCGAACTGCCTCGCGCGCCTCGTCTTTGAGCATCTGAGCCGTCCGCCGCAGAACCAAGTCGCCCGCCTGATGACCGTACGTGTCGTTGATCGACTTGAATCGATCCAGGTCGAACAGTAACAGCGAGACTTCTCGCTTCTTTTCGCGCGCTAGTTGAATCTCTCGTTTGATCTGCTGATCGAATGCACGGCGGTTCGCCAGTTCCGTCAATGAATCCTCTCGCGCTTCCTTTTCGACAATCGCCTGATTCAGCACACGTAAAATCACCTCACCCAAATACTCGGCAGCCCATGTCGCCAGAGAAATTTGAGTGTCGTCGAACGGAAAGTTGTCACATCGGGTAAAGCAGGCGAGGCCAATCGACTGTTGCTGTTGCACCAGCGGTGCCACAATCGCCCCGCTGGCCGTTCTTTCGACACACAACTCGTCGAGATCGTGGGAGCTGTAAGCCTTCAGTTGGCCATCGGCCAAATGTTGTTCTGTCAGCCGATCTTCCAACTTCTTCCAGTTGATTTCGATACTGCCGTCGTTTTCGATGCCGCATCGTATCAGCGGCTTCCCTAAACCCTCACCGGCCTTGTTTTTCAAATACAGTACGACCCGATCGGCGTCGATCTTCTTCATCCACTGGTTCAGAAATTCCTGAATCATCGCCAGCGGAGAATTGAATTTTCGGTCGGCAATCGACCGCAGTGCAAGCATTTCGTTGGTGAAACGTAGCTCGTGCGTCTTCTGTTCGAGCGTCTGAAAGCGCTTGAAGTCGGTTGAAACGCTTTGCATCAATCGCCGCGTCAACTCAACTTGTTGCTCCTGTGGCGCGCCGGGCGGATAGAGTGCCGTCGTGATCAGAATTCCGGCCAGATCGTCGGCGTCACCCAAAGCCGCCAGATTCAATTGTCGAATCTTTCTCCGATCGGTCGGAGTGAGGCTCTGCCACAGCATCACAAAACCTGCATCGGAGCCATCCAGCACCACGACCCGTTCGCGGATAATTCGCTGCCTCAACTCGTCATCGATGTACAGTTCCCGACACGACTCTTCAGACAATCCGCGACTCTGGTAGATTTCGTACTCTGGCTGCGCGTCTGGATTCCATTTCAGGAACGCCGAAAAACCTTTGCTGGTGTGGGGGACGAAACGGCGCATCATCAACTCGAGTGCCGTCTTGATCTCCGTTTGTGCAACGAACTCGCGGAGAATGCCGTTTTCCAACCGCGACATCGTGCGATCGCGCTGAACCGACTGCAAGTCATCCTGCAACGCATTCATTTCATTTCGCTGGCGACTTGCCTCTCGGCCTGCCACCGAAAGTTTATAGAAATGCAACAGATACTGAAGCACGCAAACCAAACCGATCGCCAACACGTAGCCGCCGGCCACCGCTTCATCAGCGAAGGCGAGCATGCGATCGAATTGCGATACAATCCAGGACAAGATTTCTTCCTCGGTTGCGATGTGAAACGCGTTGTTTGAACGGGAGGCCTCACTACAACATTAGCTCATCATTTGAATTGCAGTGCGTGTGCGGACAAATCTGTTGAGGAAAGTCCCGCATGCAACGGGTCAAATCGCTTCATAATTGTTACAATCGTCAAACGACGAATTCGAGAACGGAGACGGACGATGGAACAGCCCCTGCTGGACCGTCCCGATCAATCTGACACACCAGAAACTTCGAGAACCAGCCATGCACAACAAGTTGTTTCATGCACGTCTCGCTGCATCCTCAATGAGAACTGTCGCTGCATTCTCGTTCCTGCTGACACTTGTTGCCTGCTCGCAAGATGCCGATGTCGGCTCGCCGCAGACCGCATCCGATACGTCGGTGAGCGATGGCGAAACGGAGCCGACGCAAACAACCGAGGTGCCGTCACCGACTCCGCTACCCACATCGACCGACGACGAGACAACCGCCGACGAGACAACCGGGACCGAAAAGCCGGAATTGGAAAAGGACGACGTGAAATGGACGTCGCTGTTCAACGGCAAGAATCTCGATGGCTGGAAGAACACCGAATTCGGTGGTGAAGGGGAAATCACCGTCGAGAAAGAGCAATTGATTCTCGACATGGGAACCCCGCTTTCCGGCGTGAATTACACCGGCAAGATTCCCAAAATCAACTACGAAGTCGAACTCGATGCAATGCGCGTCACCGGCACCGACTTCTTCTGCGGCCTGACCTTTCCGGTGAAGAAAGATCCCTGCTCGCTGATTATCGGCGGTTGGGGCGGAGGCGTGATGGGTCTCTCCAGCCTGAACGGCCAGGATGCGTCAGAAAATGAGACCACCAATTATATGGAATTCAAGAACGGCCAGTGGTATCACATCCGATTGCGTGTTCTCGATGATCGCATTACGGCTTGGATCGATGGCAAGGAAATCGTCGATCAGGACATCACCGACCGGGAGATTTCTGTTCGCATTGAAGTCGAATTGTCGATGCCGTTCGGTTTCGCCACCTTTGAGACAAAAGCGGCGCTGCGAAAGATTCGCGTTCGCGAATTGACGGAGAAAGAAATCGCCGCCGCCAAATCGACACCCGCAGAACTAGAAACTGAATAGAAACGCCGACGTCGATGCCCGCTGGAAACGACGGTGTTGCCTTTTTGCCACGTTGATTTTGTGTCGGATCGATGAATTCCAGGTGACTCATTCCGTCTGGCGACTGTAAACCACGGCAAACGCACGGGTTGTGAACCACTATCGCCCTCTGGCTGCGCTTCGGCATCGCGTTTGCGATGTCTCCTCGTGTTGTTCGATTCGCGAACAAGTCACGCCGTAGTCAGGTGAAGGGTTGAAGTCCATGGATATTGCACGTTCCGTCGAATTGGCGGTGCAGGTTTCTCGTCACAGTGACCTGATGATCGAAAGCTCGGCGGCTTTGCCAGAGAATTCCCTACGCGATTTCTGGAAGTTTTCCCGCCGCAGAATCACCGACTGGAAGTTGTGCCTGAATCGCTGCAATCGGCGACTGGCCGAATCGAGTAATCGCAACCGACTGGAGCGATCACTTGAACTGGAATCGCTCATTTCCGAGTTGCTGGTCTCGGACGTGTTGACCCGTCTATGGTCGGCTATCTTGGCGGCCGTCGATGAGCGGCGGGCAACGAACTGGGCCGAACCGATTGCCCGGCATGTGCTGGTCGATCACCTGCAGGCCCGATATTTGGCGTTACAGGTTCTCGTCGATCAATCGCTGTTATCGCAACCGCGCATCCACCGGCTCAACACGCTTCGTCACAGTGCCGAGCGGTGGACCGATTTACTGCTGGGGAGGTTGGTGTGTCAGTGGGACGTGGGCGACTTCGCGTTCGACGAATCGCAGTCCCGCGAGTTCGGCGAGAGTCATCTGTCGTACCGTGACGAAGACATTCGAGAGACCGCCTGGCATCTCATTCTTTCCGGTGCCAGAATCACGTTTCCAACGTGTCCCGCATCCAGCCCGTGGCGGACGGCCTGTCTGCGCAAAATCATCGGCTCGATTCTCAGCTGCTTTCCAAAGCACGCACTCTTTCAACGAACTGGCGAAACCCGCTTAAAAAACAGTGAGTAACAATCGCAACAACATTTCCCCAAAGCCCACGGGCCGCGCCCCGTGGGACCGAACCTAAAACGTGAACGGAAGCACGATCGCCATGATACGCCGCGACGACGGAAACGACTGGCTACTGTTTTCACAGGTCGACCACGCGCACCTCGCAGCAGAACTCGCAGAGGTGTGGGGCAATGACACTGTGCCGGCGATCCCCTTGCCCCATCTCTTGATCCCCGCAATTCGCGATCACGACGAAGGCTGGCGCGAGTGGGAACGCTCGCCCGAACTCAATCCGGATTCCGGAGACCCCCGCGACTTCACCGAAATGCCTATGTCGGTGGCGACGAAACTCTGGACCGAAAGCGTCACCGCTGCAACGCGGGGAACGCCTGCTCTGGCAGAAGCGTTCAAGCGATACCAAGACTTTCTGGCTGAGAGAAACGAAGCGTTGGACGGTCACAGAGCGGCAGTTCTGGAAATTTTGATTGAATTTCGCGCTTCGTTTCGCCGCGATGAAATGCAACGTCGTGCTATGCAGGCAGAACTCTTACAAGACCCGTTCGACTCGTACTTCGATGAGCTGATACAGGCTGGCATCGTTCGCCATGTCGGACAGGATTTCGTGGGCGACTACTATGTTCTCGACTTACCGCATCTGGGGACATCTCCGTTGGGCGGCATTTGGGTGAGTCGGCACTTTTGCTATCTCGCCGAGAAAGCACGAGAGAGCCGCAGCGATAACATCGACGACGTAGCCGCCATCGAACAGTTCCTCGAAGAGCAGGCGGAATTGCAACGTGAATGGACGGACGACAGCGTACGAGATTTCGCCGGCGATGAATTACAGCGGCTGATCGAAACCGGGTTTCGGTACGTTCAGTTTTTCGACCGCATCAGCCTCTGGCTTTGTTGTGCGGAACGAACCGAAGCCGTTGACATGAAATTGCCCGGCGGCGATTCGTTTCAGCTGATCCCCCGGAAAGACGGCAGCATCGCCATCGAGCCGTACCCACTCAACGTCGCCGCTCTCGAATTGACGGTCGATACCCGACGCATGTCGGCGCGACAATATGATTGCGACGATCTACAGCAGGCCATTGGTTCCGCGACCGTCGAACAACTCCGCTGGACGCTTTGTCGGTGAATGTCTCGCCGCACCACAATTCGGCGCGTTTGAAAGCGCTCGAACCGCATGAATGCGGTCACTACGAGCCAGTTTTCCGACCTTTGCCTGAGCTTACGACGACGGCGTGCGGACTTGTATCTGTCGGCGAATCGCTCGTTCGGCCTTGGTCAATTCAACGCGCAGCGTGCCGTGAGCATCGATTGCTTCGGCGGTCACCTTTTCGGGATCGACGGCGGCGGGCATCGGAATCGAACGGGAGAACGTCCCGCCGAGCCGTTCGCGCGTGTGGACCGTTTGCGAATCGTTCGCTTCAAACTCCGGTTTCTCGGCTTCAATCGTCAGCATGTTGCCCACCAGCGAAAGGTTGACCGATTGCGGATCGACGCCGGGCAAATCGATTAAGACTTCAATTGTCTCTGCCGATTCGATCACATCGACAGCGGGAACAAACGACTGCCCCACTCCGCGAAGTCCGAAACGGTCAAGCGTCTTGCCTCCCTGCGATACCACCGCTTCCAACCAGTGGTCGAACTCGCCTCGGAGCCGTTCAACGGAAGCGTTCAGCCGGCTTTGTTCTTCCTGTTCATTGTCAGACATGGTGATGCGCCCTCAGTTGAAGGGTGAAAATATTGGGACAACGTCGCTCCCCCTATCTTAATCGTAATCCTACTCTTAATCTTAATTCTTTTTTCTTGAGGACGTCGAGTTTTTCAACAGCCGGGACGAACCGGCCACTCGACGCAGAACAGATTATGATTGAGAGTAGAATTAGGATTAAGAAAAGCGAAGATCAGCCGGTTTGAATCGGAATTTGCCGCGCGGGACCACGTTCGATTCTCGGCAGCACCACTTTCAAAACGCCGTTGTTCAAACCGGCGGTGATTCGTTCGTGATCGACTTCGTCGCTGAGGATGAAGGACCGCAGAAAATCTCCGGTCTCATATTCGCGATGCAACACCTCTGCATCGACATCCTCGGTTTGCGTGACGCGTCCAAACAGTGTGAGCTTGTTGTCTTGCACCTGCAGATTGAGCGAATCGGACGTCACGCCTGGCAAGTCGGCGTAAAGCACCAGCCCGTTTTCGTCTTCGTAAATGTCGATGGGCGGCGTGAAGACGGCGCGCTGCGGGACCTCGGCAGGTTCTGGCTGCCCGCCAGTCTGAATGTCTACCGGAAAATTGCGTTGTGGCGATGCAATTTCGCGTTCCGATTCGTGATCGGGTTGGGAACGATTCTCTTCAGACATCAATCGGTCCCCTCGTTAACGGGAATCTGACGCGGTTGAATTTCGTCGGCTTTGGGAAGGTGGATTTTGAGAACGCCGTCGTTGAACTCGGCCGAGAGACGTTCTTCCTGGACGCGCTCGGGAAGCGAGAACGAACGTTGCCACGCGCCGTGAAATCGCTCGTGCCGACGGAACTGATCGTCCGGCACGTTCTCCGGTTTGGCGCGGGTTCCCTTGAGAGTCAAGATACCCCCTGCGATTGAGACGTCAAGTTCGTCGGCACGCATGCCCGGCAATTCCGCAGTCAGCAGGTATTCGTCTTCAAGCTGATACAGATTGATCGCCGGATACTGCCGACCGAAGCGAACGCCGTGGAACGTCATATCGACGCCATGCAACAGCCGATCAACTTCCCGCTCCAAATCGTGGAACAGTCTCCAGCTTTGTCCCCAGCGAAAAATCGGCATGATGGATTCTCCAATAAGCGATCAGCTGTCAGGCATCGGCACTCAGCCGGTTGAGCGGACCTCTTGCGCTGACGCTCAATGCAACCGTTACAACATGGGCAAACCCCGTACCACTTGTGCAACACGCCGAAGTGTACGCTGCGAGCCCGCTGTCGCTGCCCCTAACATCTTTCTGTCGCTTTGTTTCAGTATATTCGACCACATCGATTTCTGTCGCGGGCATCCGATCTTAATCGGTTAAAAAAGTCCGTCGTGGCACAATGCACAATCTCCTTTCGTCAGCAACTGCCATTGTGGCAGAATCGTTGCGGGAAGGGAATTGGCAGTTCGGAGCAGCTATTCTCCTCGATTTGCGCTAGAATCGGTACTGTGATCACGATTCAGCGGTTCATTGATTCTCACGAACAACAAACCGAATTCTCATTCGTCGCGATGGCCTTGGGAAAACGCCCCTGTGAACAGTAAACACCTCGATCCGCGTCATGCCGTTTACGTCGGCAGCTTCGATCCGCTGACGTTGGGTCACGAAGACATCATCCGCCGCGGCGCAAAACTGTTCGACCGGGTGACGATCGGCGTCGGCGTCAATCCGGATAAGAAGACGCTGTTCACTTCCGAGGAACGGATGGACCTCATTCGCGCGGTCGTTTCGTCGCTGGATAATGTCGAAGTGCTGACGTTTGAAGGATTGGCGGTCGATTTCGTGCGATCATGCGGATCGGGTGTGATGCTCCGCGGCGTGCGCACGCTGACCGACATCGAATCGGAATTCACCATGTCGTTGGCAAACCGCGCGCTGGCCCCCGACATCGAATCGGTGTTCCTCATGTCCAGCGAGCGCTACACGCACATTTCGAGCACTCTGATCAAACAGATTGCCCAATTGGGACAGGAAACCGCCGCCGACCACCTCAAAGCATTCGTCCCCGAGCCGGTCATCGAACCCCTGATGGCCCGGTTTCGTGTTCGGGGCAGTTGATGGCATCATCGTAATTACCATGCCGCCCAAAGAGCTTTGAGGCAGGGATTGATTAGGAATGCAGGAAAGCAGGAGTTCAATAATGCGTTTTTCTCCTGCTTTCCTCATTTATCAGACTGCATCAGGGATGTTGAAGAGTTCTACAGATTAGTCGGATTGACGCCGCGTAGGCCGCAAGTTTACCATCCCCCTTAGTCGCAGCAACGAATCGATATGTATTGCTCCGTTTGGCCGTGCGACGGTCGCTCGGCTGTTTTACCGGGAGTTGATTGATGTCCAAGGCTGGCCCGACGTCTGTTTCTCACCCCACGTTAACGCGGCGCAGCATATTGCAGGCCGGCTCGATTGGACTGATGGGCTTGGGCATGTCCGACGTGTCGGCACTGCGGGCGATGGCGGGTCCTGGTCGGTTGCCACCGGCGAAGTCGGTTATTTTTGTCTTTCTAACCGGTGGTTTGTCGCATCAGGATAGCTTCGATATGAAGCCCGATGCGCCCGCCACCGTGCGCGGCGAATTCAATCCAATTGCCACGCGCACGCCCGGTATCGAAGTCTGCGAGCATCTGCCGATGCTCGCACAACGTAGCGACAGGTACGCGCTGGTTCGCTCGATGGCGACCGAAAACAGCGGCCACGGCATTGCCTGCCACATGATGTTGACCGGCCGGCTCGATTTGCCGCCCGGTTTCAATCAGCGCGTCGTTCCCAGTCCGAACGAATGGCCTTCGCTGCCTTCAATGGTCACTTACAGCACGGCAGGCCGCAACAACCTGCCGCCGGCGGTCGTCCTGCCGCAGCCCAGCGTCAACGAAATCAATCGCGTTCGCCCCGGACAATATGCCGGCAAACTTGGTTCCCGCTACGAAGCCTGGCACGTTGATATTGCCTCGAAATGCCCGCTGGGCAATGGGGCCTGCCCGAACTGTTTCCGCTTCGACGACGACACATTCGACCACGTTCCCAATTCGATCTTCGACACGCCCACTCTCACACTTCCCGAAGGCGGCCGGCTTCGCTTGCAGGGACGCGTGGGCCTGCTGGAAACTATTGAACGGCAACGGCAGGAGTTGGAGCAAGCGACCGACGGACGACGGCTCGATCGCCATCGCCAGGCCGCGTTGGCCGTGTTGACAGATCCCAAAACCAGCGAAGCATTCAACGTGGAGAATGCCGACCCGAAACTGTTGGAACGGTACGGCAAGAACAAGTTCGGACTGTCGCTGTTGATGGCCTATCGGCTCTCGAAGGCGGGCGTCAACATGGTTCAGGTCAACCTCGGCAAAAACTCATCCTGGGACACGCACCGTCGCAATTTCGTTAACCTCAAACGTAACCTGTTCCCCTATTTCGACCGTTCGATTTCTGCACTGTTGGACGACCTGAAGGAGAGCGGGTTGCTCGATGAGACGCTGGTGATTGTGACGGGGGAATTCGGCCGCACACCGAAGATCAACAAGGACGCCGGCCGTGATCACTGGGGTCCGCTGAATACGTCATTCTTCGCCGGCGGTGGTGTCCGCGGCGGCAACGTCATCGGCGCATCAGACAAAATCGCCGGCTATCCGATTGCCGACAAGCAGACGCCGGAGAATCTCGCAGCGACAATTTTCGAAACGCTGGGGGTCCCCCGCGAAAGCGGCTGGACCGACTTCGACCGCCGCCCCCACCAGATCTACCGCGCCAATCCAATCTCCGGGTTGATGTAGCGGGTGCGAGTCCCGCTTCTGCTCCACACAAATGTCTGCCTCACGTCTGCCGCAGTGCCGGCACGATTTCTGTGCGGGCGGCATGGAGTGCGGGGGCGATGCCGGCGAGGGTTCCGGCGATGATTGAGACGATCAGGCCGGTGATCGCCAGACGGGCCGAAGGGGTGAAGGCGATGGTGACCGCTTCGGCCCCTACTGCCAGACTTTTGAATTTCAACATCAGCATGGCGGCGGCGACGCCGATGATTCCGCCGGCGATGCTGAGCAGCATGCTTTCGAGCATCACCAGCCGAAAGACGCGCGGGCCGGAAAAGCCGAGGGTCTGCAGGACGGCGTGCTCTTTGATGCGATCTTGCACCGACATGACCGTGGTGGTGGCGACCAGCGAAAGCACGAGGCCGACACAGGCGTAGCCCAAGTAGTGGGCCGTGCCGATGAGTTGCGTGAGGTCGCCCAGACTCTTGGCCTGGAAAACGCCCTTGGGGCGGGTATCGGTTTCAATGGGGCCGCCGCGAAACATGTCGTCGATCTCTCTGCTTTTGGCGATCGGATCGATGCCGTCGTTCAACAGCACTTCAATTTGCGTCACCGTGCCAACGAGGTCCATGCCTTTGCCGCGCTGCAGAAATTCGAGATGTGAATAGATGTAGTTTTCCTCGGCCGGATCGTCGCTAGTGTAGATGCCTGCCACGTTCACACTGAGTTCACCGATAGAAAATTTGTCGCCGACCTTGATGCCGCGCCGATTAGCAACTGCCCGACCAACGACGGCAGCGTCTTGATGTTTCTCAAATTCCGACCAACTGCCCGATTCGAGTTCAAAGTCGCGGGCCTTGCGGATCTTCTCCGGCGGCACACCGTAGAACACAACAACATCGAGGCTGGCCCTGCAGTTGTTGGTAAAGACCTGCACCGGGAAGACTTCCCGCACGCCGTCCAGTCGCGCAATCTGGTCGTCGTAGTCTTGTGGGAGATGGCTGGTCGCCGGACAAAACTTGTTCGCCTGGAAGGAGACAAGCGATCCTTTGGCCGCTTGCTGTCGCTGTAAATCGTCCATACCTTCCTGAACGGCGCCAACGAAACAAAACACGAACAGCGCGACGGCCGAACCGCTGACGGTAAGAAACGTCCGCGAACGGTGTCGCCACAGTGTTTTGAGTGTGTAGGGAATGAATTTGAACATGGTTGTTTCAGCGGGATTTAGCCGGCTGTCTCCCGTGCTTCGGAAAAGACGGCAGGTTGGAATTCTTCGCCACCTGTCTGAATCAACTTTCCACGATCCAATCGGAACTGTCGTCCGGCGACTTCGGCGGCGTCGGCATCGTGAGTCACCATCAGTAATGTCACGTTCAACTGCACGTTTAACTGTTTGAGCAACGCCAGAATTTGCTCTGACGTATCGGGATCAAGATCGCCCGTGGGTTCGTCTGCCACGACCACCGTGGGGTGAGTGACAATCGCCCGCGCGACACCGACGCGTTGTTCCTGTCCACCGGACAGTTGACGCGGATAGTGGTCGGCCCGGTCGAGCAGATCAACGGCCTCAAGGGCAATTTGCACGCGCTTGCGGCGTTCGCTGCGCGACATCGGTAACAACAACAGTGGCAATTCGATGTTCTCGTAAGCCGTTAACACGGGGACGAGATTGTGCGTTTGAAAGATGTAACCCATGTTGGCGGCTCGCCAATTGGCGAGTTTCGTGCGCGACAGCCGCGTGATCTCCACGCCATCGACAACGATACTGCCGCTATCGGGGCGATCGATGCTGGCGATCAGATTCAGCAGTGTGGACTTGCCGGTGCCGCTGGCCCCCATCAGCGAAATAAATTCGCCGCGTTCGATATTCAGCGACACCCCATCCAACGGCGTGATGGTCTCGTCGCCTTTGTGGAATCGCTTCGTGACGTTCTTGATTTCGATGAGAGCCATTGTGAGTCCAGAGTCTAGAATCGAGAGACAAGAGCGGACAGGTTACGAGCCGGATCGACGTTTCAATTGTTCGGCTTTGGAGTCTTGAGAGTCTGCTTCGCCATTTTCTTGACTCTGGGCTGTCGGCTCCTGGCCTTCTTCAGTGACAGTGATGCGGTCGCCATCTTGCAAACCATCGATTCCGCTACTGATGATTCGGCTGGACACGGTGAGGCCGCTGGTGATTTCTACGAGGCCATTCGATCCGACTGCTCCGGTTTGGATCGTCGTCTTGCGTGCAACTCCCTCAGACTGATCGGCCAGCCAGACGAACGAACCGCCCTCGCCCTGATGGATGAGTTGCCCGAGTACATAGAGCTTCAACTCTTGTGACGGCTCGGTTGTTCGATTCGATTGCTTGGGCGCAAGGAACGTCACATCAACCAGCATTTCCGGTTTGAAAACCGGTGGCGGATCAGGAATTGCCACTTTGACTTGTAGCGTATTTTTCTGAATGTCGGCTTCGGAACTGATGAAGAGGACCTTACCGGTGAGCGGAGAAGAAAGCGCCGGGTTGTCGATTTCGACCGGTTGATGCAGGCTGACTTTGGGAATGTCCTCGAAGCGGACATCGACGCGGACTTGTAACATGCTGGGGCGATACATGGTGACGACCGTGCTGCCGTCGTGACCGGTCATTTGCGTCATGCCGCCGCCGATGCGTGCGCCTTGGTGAGCAATCAACCGGAAGACGCGACCGTCAATCGGCGAGACGACTGTCATCCGATCGAGCCGCAGTTGGGCCTCGGCGACAACAACCTGCGTCTGTTCGACGCGCGCGGTCGCCGCTTTCACTTTCGCAAGTGCTCCATCCCGCTCCTTGAGTTCGTCGGCCAGCAGTATGAGTTGTGTCTTCAACGCATCGCGCCGCCCTGTCAGCGCGGCCTGTTCTTTTTTGAGCGACCCCTCGCGATCTCGTAACTCGTCAACGCGAGCCGTTGCCGCTTCCGCTTTGCCTTTTGCAATGTCAATCGCCACTCCCGCAACCACACCCTTCGCCGCCACTTTGCCTTCATAGTCCTGTTGCGCGGCCTCTTGATCGGCCACAGCTCCGCGTATTTCAAACGGCAGGCTCTTCAATTGCGTTTGAACCTTCGCTAACGATGCGTCTGCTTCGCCCAGTGCCGCTTCCAGATGTACCGGTTGTTTGAGCCGCGTTTCGGCGGCAGTGAGCAGTGATCGGGCTTCGTCCAACTCAGCATCTCGGAGTTTCAAGTCGGCCGATGCCGCATCGAGGGTGAGTTTTGCATCATCCTTCACAAGTTCAGCGACCGGCTCACCTGCCTTGACCGGCTGATCTTCAACCACCAGCAACTTCTCAACAACGCCCGGCGCAAGTGCGGCAACTCGCACGGGCGTTGGCCGTGGTTCGATCCAGCCGGCCGCCTGAAACAACGGCGTTCCTTCCTGCCGAACTTCGGCGGTGGTGGAAAACACCGGCATGACCGCCACGGCTTTCGGAGGAAACAGAAAGTCCCGCGACGCCCATGCCACTAGCGACAGGAATCCGGCAATCAGCACCAACGGCAACACGTACCGCGTCAACACATTTCGCCGAGCGCGCAGATTTGCCTGGCCCGTCGCGCCACGGTCAATCGCCAGCTCTCGTAGATCCACGCTATTACTCATGGTCAATTCATTTCTTCACGTACACGCCGTTGGCGAGAACCGTGAGATTTCCGTCTGCGTCTCGTTTGGCTTTCCCTTTGATGACGACGGTCGAAAGTTCCTTGACCTTCAGCAGTTCGCGAGCATCCTTCTTCACCAGGTTTCCGTCTGCATCGACGACTTTGATCAGTGCTGTCGAACTCGACAGCTTTTCGGATTCGCTTCAACAATAGTCCCACGGGGTTGGACAGTTATCCGATCCAATCTCTGCACACGACTTGAGAGACGTATCAACGATCAGAAATGCGGCCCGGCCATCGGTCCACGGACTCTTGCTTCCGCCAATGCGACCAACAATGACAATTTCGTCTTCGTCCTTGGTCACTTCCCGCGCTTTGATCACCTGCGCTGCGTCTTCCGGCTCGCCGCTCAGCAGGTACTTCGAGCCATCAATGGCGACCACCGAATTGGACGTTGGCAGCGCGGTTGTCGTCACAGATTCCTGTCCGCAACCGGAGAGGGCCATCAGCCCAGTGACAAGAGACAAAAGCAAAATACGTGGATTGCAAAACTTCATGTTCACTCCTTGAAAAGTGTTATATCAAAAGTCCAAAAGCTCTTGTCTCTGGACTCTCGTCGCTCGACGAAATCAAACCGCTTTCAGCCCATCGACGATGGGCATTCGTAAGGCTCGGATTGCCGGGGGAATGGCTCCGAAGAATCCGAGTGACAAACCGACAGCGCAGCCGATGAGTATGGCCATGCTGTCGATGCGGAGCGAGAATGCTCCCATTGTGAATCGAACCGCTGCACCATTCACAAAAACCAACGCCAGCAGCGCCGCCGACAAACTTGCCGCCGCCGCCAACAACAGGCCTTCCTGAATCAGACTCGTAACAATGGCTCGACGAGCGAAGCCGATTGTCTGCAATGTTGAAAGTTCCGGGATGCGGCCGACGACCGATCCGTACATCGTGTTCAGCCCGGCGAAGACACCCGCGCCGGAAACCAGCAACACAACCAGCCACGCCAGCCAGCGCACGGTGACGTAGTCCTGTTGGAGCGTGGCATAATATTCGGTTTCCTGCATCGCCTGCAGTTCGAGGTCGAGCCGCTCTTTGCAGAACAAGTCGAGATCGACGAAATCTGCGCTCGGTGCCAGTGTTGTGGCAACAATACTCAAATCTTGCCGCTTCATGGCCTGTTGCAATTCATCGAGCCGGCACCAGGCTTCCGATTCAAACGCCGATCCCCCTGCCGAGAATATCCCGCTGATTCGCCACGAACGGCCCTCGAATGTGATCGATTGCCCGACACCCATTTCTGCTTTGGTCGCTTCGGTTTTCGTCGCGACCATCCGCCCGACCATCACTTCGCCCGGCTCGGGCCAGTTGCCCTCTTCAATCTCGACCTGACGCCGAACGAGCAGTATTGATCGCGTGACACCGCGAACCAATCCCATCGACGGTTCTCGATCTCCGACGGTGACTTCGGTGCCGAGATACAATTCCGGCGAGACGTACTTCTGGCCGAAACGCTCCTGAATGCCGGCAACGCTGGCGGGAACCAGATCGCTGGTCCGCATGGCAATCGACGAGTATTCGAGGTTTTCGCCCATCCCCTTGGAAAAGACAATCGCCGTCTGCGGATCGCCACTAACGGCCAGCGACTGCTCCAACCCGCGAATGAAACCGACGACAACCAACACCAACACAATCACCGTCGTCAGGCCCGCAAACGTTAAGAACGTTCGCAACGGGCGACGGAAGAGATTTCGGATGGCGTACTCCCACGGGAGCAGGCGAAAGAACATGGCGTTGCTGACTTCACGGTCGAGGGACCAACGGGCAGAAGCAACTCAGCGCAAGACAAACCTTGGTCGCTGAGAACCGATTGGGAGAACCTTGAAGCGTTCAGCACAAAAACGACATGTGCAGCGTGCGCAGCGCGCGACCGTGATTGCCGCCACGTCGCAAGAAACCATCGTGGTCTCGCGTTTGGCGCTCCGCCGTCTGGCATGTAACCGGTGTTTTGTCGGCGATGAGAGGCAGCACCGATGACTCCATTTCTCCGGTCAACTCGCACGGTTTCTCGAAGACCGCGCCACCGCAAACGCCCTGACACGATAACTCGCAGGGAGCGGTCGGCGGGCAATTGCTGTTCTCGTCGGGCAAACTTTTACCGCCGCAACAAGGGGCAGAATCATGAGTCGGGCAACAATGCTCAGCCGACTCTCCAGCCGCGCAGCCTTCCTCATCGTGGCACAGACCGTTGCCGCACCATATGGGACACGCAATGATCGCCGCAGTCATCACAATGGAAATGGCTTTTGCATACATCAAACAGGAGTTCCTTCGGCTTCTATCATACGCGGCTTCCAAGGAGCGGGCAATCTTAATTCTCTCGCCGACTACTTGCGTCCCGACAGGCTGCCGGTCAGAAGCTGTCCCTCGATGACCGCTGTAGATGTTCTAAGCTCTCGCAACGAAGCGAGATACGACAGACTCACCTGCACGTAGGTTTGTTGGGCGGTGAGCATCGTCAAATAATTCACCTGCCCTTTGTCGTATCCGTCGGTCACCAGTTCCAGCGACTGCTTTGCACGGGGTACCATTTTCTGACTGTATCGATCCACCTGCTGCCGAGAGTTGGCGAACTGCCGATACACAACGGCAAGTCGGTCCTGCAAATCGAGTTCGATTCGTTCGACCTCATTGTTTGCGGCAATCCATTCGGCCTCGGCGGAGCGGATGTTGCCCTGATTCTTGTCGAAGATGGGAATTGGAATTCCAATCTGTATGTTGGCGACGTCACTTTTGGTTGGGTAGATATGCCGCACGCTCACCGATGCATCGATGTTTGGTATCGGTTCCTTCTGCGCCCGTTGAATGGAGAGGCCCGCGCGATCGACTCGCGCCCGCGCGGCATTCAGTTGAGGATTGCTGCCCAACACAATCGTGTGACAGTCATCCCATTCATAGTTCGGCACGTCGATATCGAGTTGACCAACCAGTGGTTTCATCGACATCGTCGGCTGTCCAATTGTCGCCGCCAAACGCCGCCACGATTCTGCGAGTTCGTTGCGAGCGTTGTCGTAGAGAATGTGTGCTTCGTCGGCCCGGATTTGCGCCTGTAGCAAATCGTTCGGCGTTCCCTGCCGACCGTCGAGCAGAGTCTCGGCTGCCTCGACGAGGTTGTCGCCAATATCAACCAGTTCTTTCGTCAACTCGACGCGTCGTTGCGCCACCAGCACATCGTAAAATCGCACGCGGACATCGCTTAGCACGCGTTGTTCCTGCGCGTGAAACTGATAGTGCGCCGCATCGATTTCCTTGCCTGCGATTTGCTGATCAAGTTGCAGCTTACCGGCCGTGATGAACCGTTGGCTGATGAAGCCGCCCTGTTGCCCGGCCGTTCCCAGGTTGCCGACTTCGGTGGCGTGATATCCCACTACCGGATTGGGAGATCGGCCGGCTTGAAACTGCCGTCCGGATGCGATTTCCATTCGCGCCGCCGCCGCCGACAATGTGGGATTATGCTCGAAGGCAATTCCTTCGAGGTCGGCAAGCGTCATTTCTTCGGACGGGTTGTCGTCTTCCAATGTCAGCACGGCTTGAGAATTCGGCTCTTCGAAATGGACGAGTTCCGTTTCATCATCCGTTGCTGGCTCAACCTGCGAGTTGCCCGCGTCATCCTGCCACTGTTCCGTCATCACCGGCAGCGCAGAGCGACAGCCACCGGCCGCTAAAATCAGCAGCAAAGAGAACGCAACAGCCCATCGGAACAGCACTTATGGTTCCGCCTTCGACAATGAACCGAACGGAGTTCGTACCGGTAGCGTAATCGTTACCTCACCATAATCTGTATCGGTTATTCCGGCTGGCGCGATGACACCAATCGGGGCATTCCGCTGGCGAGGTGATTGACGTGACCAGAATCACTCCCCAAGCGAGCCGTGGGGTTTGTCCCCACGGAATGGACGACGGGGATAAACCCCAGCGCTCGCTGGACGAATCGTCGCGCTATGCTTCGGTCGTTCCCCGCAGTTCAAACACATGGACGGGGGAATTGTTGCCGGGATACGTGCCGTCTTTGTTCAGGCGGCGGCCGTTGCCGTTGCTGCCGTTGTTGGTGCCGGTGATGGCGATGCGTTTGCCGTCGGGGCTGAGGCTGAGGGCATGCACGTTGCGCATGGTGGTGCCGGTGTAGAACGGCTTCGTCTCGCCACGTCGTTGGAAAACGAACTTACCAACGCCCGGTGTGCCGGAGGTCGAGACCATCACGAAACCTTCTTCGTGCAGTTGGACATCGCTGACGAAAACATCGGTCGTGCCGCCGAAGGTCATCGTCTCGGTCACTTTGCCGGTCTCGAAATCGAACAGCAGCAGCGTGGGGGTGCCGGTGACGTTGCCTTGCGTCTTCGGTTCGGTGCCACCACAGGCGAGAGTTTTGCCATCGCGGTCGAAGGCGATGACGCGGACGCCGCCGGTGTTCTGTAACCGCCGGTAGGTGTAAAGTTGCGTGGCGTCGATGTCGCGAATGTGTTCGCCGGTGGTGACGTCCCACTGTTTTACGATGCCGCGCAAATCGCCGGTGAGCAGAAACTTTCCGCCCGGATGAAACTTAGCGCACAGGACGGCATCGATGTGGCCGTCGAGTTCGTGGAGTTTCTTGCCGTCGGCTGTTTGCCAGATGCGGACTTTCTTATCGATACCAACAGTGGCGACGAGTGTGCCGCCGGGGCTGACATCGAGCGCCTGAATCCAGCCGTCATGGGCTTCATCAACGGTCCACGTCGGCTGCGGGTTCTCTTCGGCATAATTCCAACAGCAGAGCTTGCCCCACGAGTCGCCGGTCAACAGCCGGTCGGCCTGCGGACTGAAAGCGATCGCCTGTACCCATCCGCCGTGCGCTTTGAGTTCGGGCAGTTCTTTGACTTCGGTGACTGGCTTCGGTTTCTTCTTCTTCGCCTTCGGATCGACCGGCGGAATTTCGATGTTTGCGTCCCAACGGCGAACCTGCCCAAGAAAGCTGCCGGCGACGAGAAATTTCCCGCACGGACTGAACCGCGCCCCAAACACCTGCGGCTCGGCCGAAAAAGCGGCGATGTGTGCGGGTTGGTATTCCGCGAGGAGGGTTTCGGAATCGCTCATGAAAGCACCTCCTTGATCGCGTGCATATCGTCGTGGGCAATGGGTAGCGGTTGGCCGGCGTTGTCGTATTCGACAATGTCGGGGTTGATGCCGAGCGCCTTGAACCAGGTGTGGAACATGTGGCCGATGTCGTACTCGTCGGTATCAACAAACGTGCCTTCATCGTTCGTTTTGCCGACGACATTGCCGGCGGTGATGCCGCAGCCGCCGAGTGCGACGGTCCAGGCTTCGGGCCAGTGATCGCGGCCGATGTGTCCGTTGATGCGCGGCGTGCGACCAAACTCCGACATACAGACCACTAGCACATGCTCCATCATGCCTCGCTCGTGCAAGTCTTCAATGATGGCAGCAAATGCCTGATCGAACTTCGCGTGCTGACTGAACGCCCCGTTAAAATGGTCGCCGTGCGAGTCCCAACCGTAGCTGTTCACTTTGACGAATCGCACACCTGCTTCGAGCATTTTGCGGCCCTGCAGCATGTGGCGGCCAATTTCATGTTGCCCGTATCGCTCGACGTCGGCCGGCGAAAACTTCGATTCGTCGAACAGATCCTGCCGCTTCATTAGCGTGCGAGCGACATCGTAAACGTAGGTGTCGGCTTCGGTCGACTGTTTTCGGCGGCGGGCCGCAAAGCGACCATTCAATGCGACCCGCAACGCGTTGCGATCGTCGTCGTCTTTTTCGGAAATCGTTTCGGGCAGTTGCATGTTGGCCGGCGGTTTGCCGTCGCCGAAGGCGAGCGCGCCATATTTCGGGCCGAGGAATCCGGCATCCTTATGCATGAACCCGCCGCTGCCCGGTTTGATCCAAACGTAGGGCGGCAATCCGCTGTCGCCCGGCCCCATCAGTTTTGCGACGGCTGAGCCGAAGTAGGGATAGATGACGCCGCGGTTTTTCGGGTCGCCCCGTTGCATGCGGGGAACGCCGGCCGAATGGGAGTTGTCCTGTGTGCGCATGCTGCGGACCAACGACAGATGATGCAGGATCGTCGCAGAACGGGGCAATAACTCGCTGATGTGAACCCCCGGCAGCGATGTCGGAATTGACCGGAACGGCCCGCCAAATCGCGTCCCTGGTTTGGGGTCCCAACTCTCCAACTGGCTCATGCCGCCATCGAGCCAAACAAACAGCACCTGTTTCTGCTTCTCTTTGACCTGTTGTGCAATCGCCGGATCGAGCAACGCGCCCAAACCCACCGCACCCGCAGCCGCCCCGGCGGTTGTGCCGAGCCATTGTCGCCGAGAGAGATCGTGTTCCCACGGTTTGCAGAGATTTGAGTGATTCATGTTTCTCTCCGTCGCGAAGCGTGTTTTGGTCTAGAGTCTAGAGCAGATTCATCAGCCGGCTTACGCCAGCCGCTCGCCTGTTTTTTGCTCTTGACTCTCGACTTTCCTTAATGATTCAACCTGAATTCCGTTGATGCCAACAGCGCCCACGCGAGATGGCCAATCGCCTTGTCGCGGTTGTCTTTGCGTTTGGTCAGGAACTTGGCCACTTCAATTCGTTCCTCGTCGCTCGGTAACCGCGACATCACGCTTAAATACAACTCGTTGGCCAGCTTGCTGTAATCCGTCATTTTTGCCAAGCGATCGACCAGATTTCCCGGTTTGCGGTCGAGCCAGCCGAGGACGGTTTGCTCATTCATGAGAAACAGCGATGCTTTGACTGTCGGGCTGAATTCGACTTCCGGATCGCGGGGGACGTTGCCGAAGGCGGTGACGAACGACTGCCGGATTTCGGCCAGCCGCTCGTTGCGCTGGCCCGCTAGCATCTCGGGGTTGGCTCGTAGAATGTCGAAGAATTTCGGATCGGCTTCGCGTAGTTCCTCGTCGATTTGGTTTTGAAGAACCGCACGTTCGCCGGTGGCGGCCAGCATGCCGTCCATTAACTGCTCGGCCGAAAGCGCGCGTTCGAACGCGACGGCGAACGATTCGGGCGGCGGTTCTTTGGCATCGGCTGGCAACAGACTTGAACGTTGATAGGTTTCGGTCAATGCGAATTCGCGCAGCATCCATTTGATGTCGAAGTTGCGGGCGGCAAATTCGTCGGCCAATACCGTCAACAGTTTGGGGTGTGACGGTGGATTCTCGCTGTGCTGCAAGTCGAGCGGATGCACGATGCCACGGCCCATCATCGCGAACCACAATCGGTTGGCTGCGTTTTGTTTGAACTGCACGTTGGCAGCCGTCGGCAACGTGTCGGCCAGCACCTGCATCGGGCTGAATCGCGGAACGCCGGCAAATCGCGTTTTGCGATCGGGCGGAATCAGAAACTGCATTTCCTTCGACAGCATGGGAATCATCACTTCCATGCCAAACGGCGGCCGCGGGCCGGTTGTCTTTTGTTCCTGCACGAACACCGAGACGAATTCAATTTTCTTGCTCAACAGCTTTTCGCCAATCGCCGGAAAATCGGTGTCGCGGCGGATGTAACTATTCAGAAAGACGATATACATCCCCTGAAAATCGACCTGCTGGTAGTCATCGACGCTGGGATGATCGTGACATTGAGCACATTGCAAATCGACGCCCAGAAACAGCCGGCCGACGTCGCGCGTCAATCCGGGGTAGTCGGTCGCGTTCTGTCCGTACTTTTCCAGCCGTTTGGTCTGGAAGAACGCCGATCCGCGCAGATGTTCGACATCGGGATCGGGTTTCAGAATCTCGGCGACCATGCGGTCCCACGGTTTGTTCTCGGCGAACGATTTCTGCAGAAACTGACGCCAATGCGGATCGTCGCCGCGACGTTCCATCAGCATCACATGGAACAGGTCGGCCATGCGGGGGGCGTAGTCATCGCTGCTTAATAAACGGTCGATCAGTCTTTCACGTTTATCGGGAGAATTGTCGGCGAGAAACTCGCGGGTTTCGTCGGCCGAGGGAATGCGGCCGTTCAGGTCGAGAGAAATCCGCCGCAAGAACTCGGGATCGTCGCTGCGAGATCCAACAGGGACCGGCGACTTCTCCGCAACCAGGCGATCGATGCGCGTATGTAACGGCTCCGCCGCGGCTGCGTCGCCAACCATCGCAACCCAGGCAAACGCAAGCAGCAGTGAAATCCAACCAGTGCGAATCAACATCGGCGGGTCTTTCGGTCCAGCGGAAGCCGCACGAGAAGCGCAGCGGCAGGAATCATCACGAACCATCAACAATCACCAATATAACCCAAAACCCGAGAAATCGAAAGCACCATCTGCTGTACGGCGGGCCAACCGATGCCGTTGCGGGGGCCGCATCCGCTGTCTATGATCGTTGATTCGCAGTTGAGAGACGCGAGTCGAGACTCATGTCCGTTGACCAGTTTCAAACCGTTGTGGTGAAGGAAGAAGACGCGTGTTACGCACCAAGACCTGTGGAGAGTTACGCAGCGAGAACATCGGCGAAGAGGTGACGCTCTGCGGTTGGGTGGACGGCTACCGCGACCACAACGGAGTTGTGTTCATCGATCTCCGCGACCGGTACGGCATCACCCAGGTCGCCTTCAAACTCGATCTCGCACCGGAGATTCAGGAGCAGGCACGCAAGCTTCGCAACGAAGATGTGTTGCGGGCAACGGGGACGGTCATCGACCGCGGCGAGAACGTGAACCCGAAACTCGACACCGGCAAGATCGAAATTCACGCCAGTGAACTTGAGGTCTACAGCAAAAGCAAGACGCCCCCGTTCGAGCCGGGTACGCAGGAGCTGCCAAACGAAGAATTGCGACTACAGTACCGTTTCCTCGACCTACGCCGTCAGGAGCTGCACGACGCATTGGCAATCCGGCATCGCGTCAGCAAAATCACGCGCGACTATTTCGATACGCAGGGTTTTCTGGAAATCGAAACCCCCATGCTCGGCCGCAGCACGCCGGAAGGCGCACGCGATTACCTCGTTCCCAGTCGCGTGCATCCCGGTGCGTTCTACGCGCTGCCGCAGTCGCCGCAAATCTACAAGCAAATTCTGATGGTGGCCGGTTACGACCGCTACTATCAACTGGCCCGGTGCTTTCGCGATGAAGACCTGCGGGCAGACCGTCAGCCGGAGTTCACACAAATCGACGTCGAAATGGCGTTCGTCGATCGCGAAGACATTTTCTCCACCATCGACGGCCTCGTCGCCGCGCTCATCGAGGGAGTTCGCGGCACATCGACACCACTGCCTCTGCCGCGAATCTCGTATCACGACGCGATGGAACGGTTCGGCAGCGACAAGCCCGACCTGCGATTCGGGATGGAACTCGTGGATGTCGGCGAGACCGTGGCCGACTGTGAGTTCGGCGTCTTCAAAAACGTCATCGCCGGCGGCGGTCGTGTGCGCGGAATGAATGCCAAGGGCGCCGCCGAGAAATACAGCCGCAAAAACATCGACGGGCTGACCGCATTCGTCGGCGAATACGGTGCGAAAGGGTTGGCGTTCTTTCGCGTCAAAGCGAACGAGGGCGGCGATCTTTGCCTCGACTCTCCCATCGCCAAATTCTTCAGCGACGAACATCAGCAGGCGATTATTGGCAAACTGAAAGGCGAAGCGGGCGACCTGCTGTTCTTCGTCGCCGACAAGCCCGCCGTCACGTCGGCCGCATTGGGAGCGCTCAGGTTTCGGCTCGGTCGCGAGTTGGAGTTGTACGATCCCAAAGAAATCAACTGCGCCTGGATCATCGACTTTCCGCTGGTCACCTGGAACGAAGACGAGAACCGCTGGGACGCCGAGCATCACCCGTTCTGTTCGGTGGTGGCCGAAGACGTCGAGTTGATCAAGACCGATCCCGGCAAGGTCCGTGCACTGTCGTACGACTTGGTGGTCAACGGCAACGAAGCGGCCAGCGGCAGCATTCGTATTCACGATTCCGACACGCAACAGGCCGTGTTCGATTTGCTCGGCATGCCGGCCGAAGAAGCGGAAGCGCGGTTCGGTTTCCTGCTGGAAGCGCTGCGATACGGTGCGCCGCCGCACGGGGGGATCGCGTTGGGATTGGACCGCTGGGTCATGCTGTTCTGCGGCTACGACAACATCCGCGACGTCATCGCCTTCCCGAAAACACAGAAGGCAGCCGACCTGTTAAGCGGCGCCCCGTCGGAAGTCGATTCCCGCCAATTACGCGACCTGCACATTCGCAACGTAACGAAGTAGCGAATTGCGCCGGCATGTGTGATATGATGCGGAGCGTGAAAATCTCGGCGAGCGGCTGGCGTAAGCCGGCTGATTTTCCGCGGTAAATTGAGCCCACAATTGCGTAACACGAATCAGGGGGCTTACGCCCCCCGCTCGCCTGTTTCTTGCGCGAGTATGGAGGTGACCTGTGCATTGTTTTCGTTTGCTTGTTTTCGTGACACTTGTCGGCGGCGCATTTCACTGCGTGCATGCCGATGACGCAAAACGACCCACCGCCAATCAACCGAAGTTTGAACTTCACGACGGCGACCGTGTGGTCTTTCTCGGCAACACGCTCATCGAGCGGGCGCAGAAGTACGGCTACTGGGAAACGATGCTCACCGCTCGGTATCCCAACAAGAACATCACCTTCCGCAATCTCGGCTGGAGCGGCGACACCGTCTGGGCCGAAAGCCGCGGCATCTTCGACCCGCCGGCCGTCGGTTACAAGCGAATGATCGAACACGTCGGCCGTTTGAAACCCACGGTGATCTTCGTGGGGTACGGGAACAACGAAGCCTTCGCCGGGAAGGCCGGACTGCCGGCGTTTATCAAACAGTACAACACGTTGTTGGATGATTTGACTCGGGTGAGCGCGAAGGGCGTGCGGTTTGTGCTGGTCTCCCCAATGCTTCACGAGTCCATTGGCCCGAACTTTCACAAAGTGAAAACCATCAATGCAAAGACTGAAGTGTATGCAACTGCGGTGAAGGAAATTGCGAGCAGAAGTGATTGTCGTTACCTGGATCTCCTCAGCCTTCAGAAGCGGTGGTATGAAGTCGATGCCAATCTGACTTACAACGGCCTCCATCTTGACCAGGAGGGTTACCACAAGTTGACGCATCTGCTTCGCGCCGGCTTGAGGTATGAGAAATCAAGACATTCCGAAGCCGATACTGAACGTCTTTCACAGCTCCGCCAAGTCATCATCGCCAAGAACCGCCTTTACTTTTACAGCTGGCGGCCGCAAAACATCACCTATTTGTTCGGGTTCCGAAAACACGAACAGGGGCAGAATGCGAAGGAGATCGCGGAGTTCGACAAACTGATTGTCGCGAAGGAAAAGGAAATCAACAGATTGAAGCAACCGACGGCACAAACGAATGCAAATACCCGCGTGAAAAAGGACAAATAATGCAACTTCGCACGCAATCACTGTCGTTATCGAACACGTCACGCACAATCGCGCGGGCCGTTGGCCACGCGGCTAAACGGGGACTGCCGGCCCTTTTGGTGCTGTTGAGCGCCATCACGGCGCATGCCGCGAAACCGGCGGCACCGATGCCCGTCGTCAAGACCGCGCTCGATCGCTATCTGGCGAAACCCGATACGTCTTACAAGTGGACCGAGAAATCGACCGGCAAGATTCTGGGCGTCGATTATGCCGAGTTGATTCTCACCTCACAGACGTGGCGCGACATTGTCTGGAAGCATCAACTGTTCGTCATCAAACCCTCGTCGGTCAAACCCGATACAAAGCACGCGTTGCTGTTCATTGCCGGCGGACGTTGGAAAGACGAACTGGCCGACCCGGAGAACAAAACGCGGCTGCCGCGCGAAGCGGCCCTGTTTGCGACCATCGCCGAACAGATGAAAACGCCGGTCGCGATTCTGCTGCACGTGCCGCAGCAACCCATCTTCGACGGCAAATACGAAGACCAGATCATCGCGCTGACGTTCGAGAAGTACCTCAAGGAAAAGGACGAGGAATGGCCGCTGCTGTTGCCGATGGTCAAGAGTGCCGTGCGGGCGATGGATGTGATGCAGGATTTCGGCAAGAAAGAGTGGGAACTGGACGTCGAGACGTTCACGGTCACCGGGGCATCGAAACGTGGCTGGACCACTTGGTTAACCGGCGCGACCGACAAGCGGGCAACCGCGATTGCCCCGATGGTGATCGACGTGTTGAACATGCAAAAACATCTGGAACACCAGAAGCGCGTGTGGGGCGGCTTTTCGACCGAAATTAACGACTACACCGAACGGGGGATTCAGAATCACCTCGCATCCAAAGCAGGCAAATCACTGCGGGCGATTGTCGATCCTTACACATATCGTGGCCGCATCAAACAGCCCAAGCTGATGATCATCGGCACCAATGATGACTACTGGCCGCTCGATTCGCTGAACCTGTACTGGAACGATCTGGTCGGCCCAAAGTACGTGCTGTACGTCCCCAACAATCGACACGGGCTGAAAGATTACACCCGCGTGCTGGGTACGCTGAACGCGCTGCACCAACAAGCGCACAACGGTTTTAAGATGCCGAACCTTACGTGGAAATACACACCGAACGGCACCAAGACAAAGTTGGCGTTCCAATCCGACATCAAGCCGAAACGCGTCTATGTCTGGTCGGCAACCGCCGAGAAGCAGGACTTCCGTAAATCGACGTGGACGTCCAAAGAAATTGAACCAAATGGGAACGGATATTCTATTGAACTTGCGAAACCGGCAAGCGGTTCGGCGGCACTGTTTGGTGAAGCCGTGTTTGAAAACGACGGTGTACCGTTTTATCTCTCGACGAATGTCCGAGTGTTGAAAGCGGATGTGGCTGCAGGAAAGTGAACTTGACAATCTCGTCCTAATGCTCCTGCTTGAGAACGAGTTAATCTAGAGTTTGGAAACGAGCAAACAATGCAAATTGAAAATTGCAAATTAAGAATCGAAAAGACACGACCGTCGCGCAAGGTGAACCTGCGGGCGTTTTGTGTTTTTTACTTTTCCCTTTTGGCTTTTGCCTTCCTGCCAACGGCAGGCTTCGCGCAGCGTGACCTCAAAGACATTCCGCCAACCGATCCGGAGTTGGAGCGCAAGTCGTTCATTGTCGCCGACGGGTTCGAGGTGAATCTGTTTGCGGCCGATCCGAAGATTGCCAAGCCGATTCAAATGAACTTCGACCCGCAGGGGCGGCTGTGGATCGTTTCCAGTGAGGTTTATCCGCATATCAAGCCGGGACAGAAGGCAAACGACAAGGTGTTGATGTTGGAAGACATCAACGGCGACGGAAAAAGCGACAAGACAACCGTCTTCGCTGGCGGATTGCTGATTCCCACCGGCATCGCGCCGGGAGATGGCGGTGCCTACGTTGCCAACAGCACCGAGTTGTTGCATTTGAAAGATACCGACGGCGACGGCAAAGCGGACGTGCGGCGGACTGTGCTTTCCGGTTTTGGCACCGAAGACACGCACCACATTCTGCACACGCTTCGGTGGGGACCAGCCGGGCATCTCTATTTCAATCAATCGATTTACATTCACAGCCACATCGAAACGCCCTACGGTGTGAAGCGTTTGAACGGCGGCGGCATCTGGCGTTTCCTCCCCGAGACGCTGCAACTGGATGTGTTTGCTCGCGGTTGGGTGAACACGTGGGGTCATCACTTCGATGCATACGGGCAGTCGTTTGTGACCGATGGTGCCGGCGGAGAGGGCATCAACTACGCCGTTCCCGGTGCAGCGTATTTCACCGCGGTCAATGCACCGCGAATTTTACACGGTTTGAATCCCGGCAGTCCAAAACTTTGCGGCCTGGAAATCGTCGATGGTCGGCATCTCCCCGACGACTGGCAGGGAAACCTCATCGCCAACGATTTCCGTGGACACCGCGTTTGCCGCTATGTCGTCAGTGACGACGGATCGGGTTTTGCGTCGCGGGAAATGTCAGAGCTGATCAAAACAAAGCACGTCGCGTTTCGGCCGATCGACATCAAGATGGGACCGGACGGAGCCATCTACATTGCCGACTGGTACAACCCCATCATCCAGCATGGCGAAGTCGATTTCCGCGATCCGCGCCGCGACCACACGCACGGTCGGATCTGGCGGGTGACCTACAAAGGCCGCCCGTTGGTGAAACGGCCGCAACTGGTCAAAGCGCCGACTCCGCAATTGCTCAAGCAATTGGAATCGCCCGAAGGCTGGACGCGGCAACAGGCCAAACGCGTGCTCAAAGAACGCGGTGCCAAAGAGGTTCTGCCGGAACTCCCCAAATGGGTCGCCTCGCTCAAACAGAACGACCCGCTGATCGAACGACATCGGCTCGAAGCGTTGTGGATGCACGAAGCATTGCTGGACACCGATGCCGATTTGTTAGCACAGTTGCTGAGATCGGACGATTCTCGGGTGCGCGCGGGGGCAACACGAGTATTGGCACGGAATCTCGATGTCGTCGGCGATGTTGTTGGCGTCCTCAGTCGACAAGTCGCCGATGAAAACCCGCGAGTGCGACTGGAAGCGGTGCGGGCATTAAGCGCAGTTCGCGATCCGCGCGCCATCGAAAGCGCCTTGACGGTCTTGGAGTTTCCGATGGACCGCTTTATCGATTATGCGTTGTGGCAAACGTGCCGTGACCTTCAAGGAGTATGGTTGCCGCGCGTGCAGGCGGGAGAACTGACATTTGGCGATGACGTTTCCAAGCTGGTCTTCGCGCTGCGGTCGGTGGGCAACACCAACGCGATCGCGCCGCTGGTCGGTTTGCTGAAGGCGGGCAAAGTTGCCGCCGAAAAACGCAGCAGTGTGCTGGCAGTCGTCACCGAGTTGGGCGGACCGGGAGAATTGCAATATGTCTTCGATGAGGCGACCGCCGAGAAACAAATCGCCACCCAACAGGTGGCATTGTTACGCGGATTGACGGCCGTCACCCGACAACGCAAGATTCGCCCGAGTGGCAATCTGTCCGCAATAGAGCCGCTGCTGAATGCGGAGAGTGCCGAATTGCAGGCGGTTGCCGCGGAAGCTGTTGGTTTGTGGAAGATCGAATCACTCCGAGGCAAACTCGTCCGTTTGGCTCAATCGGCCGACACGAAACCGGGCGCACGATCCGCGGCGCTTGGGGCAATCGCCAATTTGGGCGGTGCAGAAAGCCGCAAACTGTTGTTGAAACTGACCGGCAAGCCACAGAAGCCACCGGTACGAATGGCAGCGACAGTCGCTCTCGCGCGAGTCGATTTGAACCAGGCCGCCACGCGAG
>JABISG010000168.1 GCA_018699955.1 Planctomycetaceae bacterium
CACCGCCGCCGGCCATCCAGACCGCCATCGCGGCGGAATTGTGATCGCGGCCGGCCGTGTGAACGCCGCCGCGCAAACCGTTATCGGGCGAGCGACCGAATTCGCCGGCGGAAATCACCAAGGTCTGCTCCAGCATTCCGCGACTCTTCAGATCCCGGAGCAACGCGGCGATCGGTTTATCGACGGTGCGCATTCGGGCGGTGTGCGACCGTTTGATATAATCGTGCGAATCCCACCCGCCAGCATAAACCTGCACAAACCGCACACCGTTTTCAATCAACCGCCGTGCCAACAGCAGACGCCGTCCGTAACCGTTGGTCTCTTTTTCGCCAATGCCGTACATCGCCTTCGTCGCCGCCGACTCACGATCGATGTCGATCACGCCGGGTACTTCGGCCTGCATGCGGAAGGCGAGTTCGTAGCTTTCCATGCGAGCAGCCAGCGCGGCATGATTGGGATGCCGCTGGGCATGTTCGCCGTTGATTTGGGCGAGCAAATCGAGATTGTTTCGCTGCACCGTTGGTGTGACGCCGCTGGGCGGTCTCAAATCGAGAATCGGCGAACCGGTCGGTCGCAGCGCGGTTCCCTGATAATGCGCCGGCAGAAATCCGTTCGACCAGTTGGCGGCTCCGCCTTGCGGATAGGCGGCTTCGGGAAGGACGACAAATGAGGGCAGGTTCTGGTTCTCCGTTCCCAAACCGTAAGTCGTCCACGCACCGACCGCCGGATCGCCGCCGAAGCGGTTGCCTGTATTGAGGTGATAGCAGGCGGTCGGGTGATTGATCGACTCTCCGACACAGCCGTGATAGACGCACATCTCGTCGGCGACGCCGGCCAGATGTTCGTAATGTTCGCAGAGCGGAATACCGGATTCTCCCGCCTTATGAAATTTGAAAGGGCTTTCTACAAAATACCGTTTGCCGCTAGCCATCGCCGAAGCGAATCGGTCCTTCCTCACAAACTCCTGCATATGTAAGTCGTGCAGCTTCGGCTTGGGATCGAAGGTGTCGATATGGCTCGGCCCCCCCTCCATAAACAGAAAGATGCACGCCGTTGCCTTCGGCTGATGATGTGGCTGTTTCGGCGATAACGGCCCCTTGGCCTGCTGCGGTTCTTCGGCCTGCAGCATCGCATTGAAGGCGACGGTGCCGAGTGTTGCGCCCAAGCCGTACAAAAAACTGCGCCGGTCGGCGATTGATTCGTGTTGCATGGAATGCGTTTCCCCCAGCTGCGGTGCGTTGCATCGCAGCTAAATTCGCTCAATACACGTACATGAACTCGTTGGAGTTCATCAGCACCAGACAGAGTTCCGCCAGACCGCGCGTTGCCGGGCCGACGTCCCACGGTTTCAGATCGGGCTGGTAGTCCTTCATTACGTCCAAATCCTCATCCCAGCGAAATTTCTCGCCCGTCAATTCTTCGACCATTTCCCGCGTCACCGATGTCGGCAACTTTTCTGGTACCGGTTTTTGATTGCGGTGATGCAACGTCAGCTTGGCGACGTGCGCTGCGCTCAAGCGACGTTCGTCAGCCGTTGGCGAGCGACCGTAAACCAGACGGAACGCAAGGTCGATGCGTTTGTCGCCGTCGGCCGTCATCTTCTCAATTCGACTCGCCAACGCCAACGCTCGGTCGTTCACAAACTGCCCGTTGAATTGGGAAAAGACTTGTGGCGTGACGGTTGTCTCATCGCGTCGCGCACAGGATGTATCGGTACCGGGCCGGTTGAACACTTCGAGCAGCGGATCGGGCAGCGTGCGGTAGCGGAACGCGTAAATCGTCCGCCGATTTCGCTGCTCCGGCGTTGGCGACGGCTGATACGCGGGGGCGACCGATCCCATGATGTGACGCGGCTGCATGGCTACTTCCCAGTTGATTTCGGGATAGATGCCGGGGCCGCCCATTTCGCGGTTCAACTCGCCGGTAATTGCCAATAACCCGTCCCGCATCTCTTCAGCCGCCAACCGTCGTGGCGGGTAATACGCCAGCAGCCGGTTGTTGGGATCGACTTCATCGACCACCGGGCGCTGCGGATGCCGGCCACTTTGCCGATAGGTTGCCGACGTCACGATGAGCCGATGCAGCCTCTTGATCGACCAATCGTGTTCGACGAACCAGGTGGCAAGCCAGTCGAGCAATTCCGGATGCGATGGCTTCGATCCCATTTTCCCAAAACTGTTCGGCGTGGCAACGAGACCGTTTCCGCCGAAGTGATGCTGCCAGACGCGGTTGACGATAACGCGAGCGGTGAGCGTGTTATTGGCGCTGGCAACCCAGCGGGCGAATGCCAGTCGTCGACCATCGCTCGTTTGGGGAATCGTGTTCCACGCCGTCGGCGTCACCGTGTCGTTCGCGCCGGCCATCGCCGACAGCACACCGGGCGAGACTTCGTCGAGCCGCGTCGCCAGCGATCCACCGGCAAGAATGAATACGTCATCGGCCTTTCCACGGCGTTTCGCCTTTGGGGGCATTAACAACTGCGGCTTGTTCGACACGTATCCGTTGGGGGGGCCGTTGTAGACGCTGAAGCAAAGTGCCCGGTATCGCTTCATCTCTCGCTCAAAATAGGCGCGTCGCTTGTTGTAAATCTTAAAAAGACTCAACTCGATTTTCGACAGTCCCAGACGACTGGGTGGCTGCTCGTCCTTGGGCAGTTCGTTAACGTTCTTCACGCCACGTTGCTTGAGGTAAGCGGCCCGTGCCAACTTCTTCTTTTTGGTCAGGTTGTTCAGAATTGTCTGCGCGTCGGCCAAAAGGTGTTCGGTCCGAACTTTCAACTCGTCCAGATGGGACGTGTTTTCCCACGGCCGATACGCGACCTGCCGATCGACAAATTGCACCGGCGCAAACACTGCTTGAATTCTGTAATAGTCGCGGGTCGGCAGCGGATCGAACTTGTGATCGTGACACTTCGCACACCGCAAAGCCTGCCCCAGAAACGTGACGCCGACCGCGTTGGTGACGTCGTCGAGAAACTGCTGCCGGGTGACCGCCGCCACGCTCATGCCGGTGTGTTCCCACGGCCCCATCCGCAAAAAGCCGGAGGCGATCAACAGTTCCGGGTTGTACGGATCGAGTTCATCGCCGGCCAACTGCTCGACGACAAACCGGTCGTAAGGTTTGTCGTTGTTGAACGAACGGATGACGTAATCGCGATACCGCCAAGCGTTGGGGCGTTCGTAGTCGTTGGAAAATCCTGCCGTGTCGGCGTAGCGAACCACATCCAGCCAATGCCGCGCCATTTGTTCGCCGTATCGTGGACTCTGCAACAACCGGGTGACAAGTTTGCCGTATGCCGTCGGCGAATCGTCGGAAACAAAATCCTCGATCTCGGCAGACGCCGGCGGAAGTCCCGTCAAATCGAGAGTCAGTCGGCGGATCAAAGTCAGCTTGCCGGCCGGTGTTGCCGATTGGAGTTTCTGCTCGTTCAGCCGCTTGCGAACAAAAGCGTCAATCGGATTAACAGTGGATGAATCGCCGTTGTCACCGAGTGCATTCCACGGCACGGGATATCGCTGCACCGGCCGAAATGCCCAAACATCGGCCGACTCATAATTGCGATTCGTCCAATCAGCCGACAGACCGCCACTGGTTGACATGGCAACGGCGGTTGCACCGGCCGCATTCTTCCGGTCGGTCGGTTTTCCTGCATCTGCGACGGCCCACGGTGCACCGGCGGTGATCCAGGCACGCAGTGTCGCAATTTCTGTGGGCGTTAACCGATTCCGTTCTTTTGGCGGCATCACCACATCGCCCGTCCGCTGTACGGCCTGCAGTAGTTCGCTCTTCTCCGGCTTACCGGGAACGACAACCGGTCCGCTATCCCCCCCGCGCAACATGGCTTTTTGCGAGCGCAAGTCGAGTCCACCCTCGATTTCCTTTCCCGATCCGTGACAACCCAGACACCGCTTGTTGAGCAGGGGTTGGACCTTGTCGAGAAACAGTTTCTTCGCCGCCGTCTCTGTTTGTTTGTCGTCCGACTTGTTCTGACTGCGCGAATCCCCCGGTGCCAGCAACATCGCCGTCGCGGCCAACATCAGGCACAGAACAAAGAGCCGCCGGTTGAATCTCTCATTTCGCATGGTACAGCCTCGAATCATTCCCGTATTTCACTTCAAGAGATATGGTACCACGCTTGCGGTTCAACGAACCACAAAACCAGCGACAAAGAAAACGCCGTATCAATTAGCCAGCCGTCGTCCACTCGGCCAACCGTTCGCACAGCGCCGCGACCTTCCCGGAATCGATCGCGTCGGCTGCGGTCACCACGGCCGATTGCGGATCGTCCGTGCGTTCGGCGGCAATCAGTGCCGCGGCTGCATTCGCCAACACCATGTGCCGTGCCGGCCCCGGTTCGCCGCCGAACACTCCGCGAACAACTGCCGCGCTCTCCTCGGGAGAACCAACTCGCAGATCGCTCGCCTGACATTGTGGCAAACCGAACGTCTCCGCCGACCAGGTGTCCTGCGTCACTTCTCCGTCAGCAACGACGTTGACCACCGTCGTCCCCCACAGGCAGACTTCGTCGATCTCATCGTCACCACATACCACCAGAGCGCGACGGCAACCGAGTTCCGCTAATGCACTCGCCAGTTTTTCGGCCGTTTCATCCCGGTTCGCCCCCAACAACTGGTACTCCGCCCCGGCAGGATTCGTCAACGGCCCGAGCAGATTGAAAATGGTGCGAAACCCCAAACGCTTGCGGATCGGTGCCGCGTGCTTCATCGCACCGTGAAACAACGGTGCGAAACAGAATCCGATTCCGACCTCTTCGATACACCTCGCAACCCGTTCCGGTTCGAGCGAAACATTAACGCCCAACGCCGTTAGCACGTCCGACGAACCACTGGAACTGGAGACGCCGCGGTTGCCGTGCTTGGCGACCGGAACTCCCGCCGCCGCCGCAACCAGCGCCACCGCCGTACTCACGTTGAACGTATGCAAGCCGTCACCACCGGTTCCACAGGTATCGAGCAGTCCGTCGCGCTGCACGTCAATCTTCGCCGCACACGCCCGCATCGCCCGTGCCGCTCCCACAATCTCGGCGACGGTTTCGCCCTTCATCCGCAGCGCCGTCAACAGGGCGGCAATCTCCACCTCACCGCTGCGGCCCTCCATAATCTCAGCCACCGCCGCCTGCATCTGGCCCGCATCGAGATCCACCCCGTCCACAACCTGCACCAATGCCGACGTCATATCTACTCACCCTGCCACTGAGTTTTCTGTTCCTGATCAATCCACCGTGTTACCATCATACTGAAAGTGATGAAACAAACCACATGCCGGGCGCGACGAAGTTCTCGCCTCGTCTTGAATTGAACAGGAGAACGCTGCGGTAACAGAGGTCTCTGTAATCTCTGTTTCCTTCTGTTCATTCCTGCTTCGCTCCTAATCACTCAATTCGCCCCGCGCAAACACCCTGCGGTTGCCGCAGCTATTCAAACATGTGTAAAATTTGATTTGTGAACCGGCCGGCCACATTCCTGCAGAAATGTGTTTCCTGCCGGAGTTTGCTGCCGCTTTTGTGAAGGGATCCGTAATCGATGTTGCGTTGGGCTGCGAGTACGCGCGCTGCGGTTTTAACCGTGATGCTTTCGATGGTTCTCATCACAAGCGTGACCGATGCCGGCGAACCGGCTGAAAAACCGCCGGTGAACCGACGCGTCGTTCGATCTCTCTCGGTGTTGCCCACAACAATTCAATTGGGCGGTGCGAATCGCATTCAACAACTGCTTGTCACCGCCCGCGATCCGTCCGGACAAGCATTCGATGTAACGCATCGCTGTGACGTGACTGTCGCCAACACCGACTTGGCGCTGATGCGCGGGGCGACGGTTGTCGGCCTTGCGGACGGCCGAACCGAACTGATCATTCGCTGCGACGCGGCAACGATTCGCGTGCCGGTGATCGTTGAGCAGTACGAGACATTCCCGCCGGTGCATTTTGCCAACGACGTTATCCCGATCCTCTCCAAACTCGGCTGCAACAGCGGGGGCTGTCACGGCAAGCAGGGTGGAAAGAACGGTTTTCATCTGTCGGTGTTCGGCTTCGACCCCAAGTCGGATTACGCGGCGTTGGTCAAAGAAGGACGCGGCCGCCGCACATTCGCCGCCGACCCGGACTCCAGTTTGCTGCTGCTAAAAGGGACCGGCCGACGACCGCATGGGGGAGGCCGCCGTCTGGTTGCCGATTCCACCGATTACGAACTGTTACACAACTGGATGCAGCAAGGCATGCCGTGGGGTCAACAGAATGTGCCGACCTTGACCGCCATTCGTGTCGATCCGACCGACCGGGTCATGCTGCCCAATGCCAAACAGCAGATTCTGGCGACGGCCATCTATTCTGACGGCAGCCAGCGCGACGTGACCCATGCCGCCGCCTACAGCAGCAACGCCACCACGGTCGCCGAAGTCGATGAATCGGGTCGCGTTGCCACGGGACGTCTGCCGGGCGAAGCGGCCATTACCGTTAACTACATGGGCCAGGTCGCCGCCGCGCTGGTGCTTGTCCCGCGCCCCAATGCACCAAATCCCTATCCCAACATGCCGGCCAACAATCGCATCGACACGCTGGTTTCCGCCAAACTTCAGAAGATGGGCATCGTTCCCTCCGCTCTGACCGACGACGCCACGTTTCTGCGGCGGATCTATCTCGACACCATCGGCACACTGCCGACAGCAAAGGAAGTCCGCAAGTTTCTGACCGACAACAATCCCGAAAAACGCAAACGCGTCGTCGATCAGCTTCTCGACCGGGACGAGTTTGCCGACTACTGGGCATTGAGGTGGGCCGACGTGCTACTGGTCAATCGCGAAACACTGGGCGAACGCGGCGCACTGGAGTTTCATCGTTGGCTGCGAAAACAGATGGCCGACGACCGCCCCTACGACCAATGGGTCCGGGAACTGGTGACAGCATCGGGCAGTTCAGGACGTTACGGGCCGGTCAACTTTTACCGGGCCTTACCAAAGGCGGAAGATGCGGCCAAGGCAGTCTCGCAAGCGTTTCTGGGCATTCGACTCGACTGCGCCCAATGCCATCATCATCCCTTCGACCAATGGGGACAACGAGATTTCTACGGAATGGTTGGGTTCTTCAACGGCATGCAACGCAAGTCGCTGGGAAAAGACCGCGAACTGGTTTTTCATTCCGGTTATCGCGAAACAAAACTGCCACTCTCCGGCGAAGTCGTTCCAACACGACCGCCACAGGGAGAGCAGCCGCAGAATCTCAACAGCGGCGACCCGCGCGTTCAACTGGCAAACTGGATGACGTCGCGCGACAACCCCTGGTTCGCCCGACTGGCGGCCAATCGACTGTGGGCGCATTTTCTCGGACGTGGACTGATCGATCCGGTCGATGATCTCCGCTCGACAAGTCCCCCCACAAACGAACCGTTGCTCGCGTTTCTTACACAGAAGGTCATCGCCACCGAGTACGACCTGAAACAGGTCATGCGGCTCATTTTGAATTCGCGGGTTTACCAGCTTTCCAGCGAACCGAATGCCACAAATTTCGACGACGAACAGAACTACTCGCATTACACAGTGAAGCGGTTACCGGCCGAAGTTTTGCTCGATGCCGTCTGTCAGGTGACCGACGTTCCGGAAACATATCCCGGCATGCCACGCGGCACTCGGGCGATCGCGCTGTGGGATAACCGACTGCCTTCGTACTTTCTCGACACCTTCGGACGCTCCGAGCGTCAGTCGCCCTGCGAGTGCGGTAAATCGAATGAGCCAACCATGGCGCAGGCGCTACACTTAATGAACGCGCCGGAGATCGAAGCAAAGATTGTGAACCCGCGCGGACGAATTGCCGCGCTCATCGATTCCAACATGCCTCGCAAACAACTCATCGAAGCGTTATGTCTGTCCGCATTGGGACGTCCGCCGGGCGAAAAAGAACGCAAAATCGCCGCCCGGCTATTTGCAGGCGAGACATCAGAACAACAGGCAGCCGAAGATTTCCTGTGGGCGTTGTTGAACTCCTACGACTTTTTGTTCATTCATTGAAACATTCCCGTCTGACATCTCCAACGGAGATCACCCCATGCTTCCCGGATCTTGTGACGGCGTTGATCGGCGAAACTTTCTGCGTGTCGGCTCAATCGCTGGCTTGAGTCTCGCCGAAGCGATGCGGTTCGAACATCTCTGTGCGGCAGAGTCGAAACGGAACGACATCAACTGCATTTTTCTGTTTGTCCTCGGAGGGATGCCCCAACAGGATATGTGGGACTTGAAACCCGATGCCCCTGCCGAAATCCGCGGCGACTTCCGGCCAATTGACACAGCGGTCCCCGGAATTCAGGTCTCCGATGTGTTGCCCAAAATCTCTCGCGTCACCGACAAGTTCTCGATTCTCCGCAGTATGACGCACGGCGATTCGGACCACGGTCGCGGCTTTCACATCATGATGACCGGCCGGAAAGCTGGAGCCGGCGACTTCAATACCGGACCGAAGAACAACAACCAGCATCCGTCGGTCGGTTCGATGGTGGCGCGTTTAGGAGAAACCGGCGCGCTGCCGCCGTACATCTCTGTGCCGAACTACTTAAACAGTGGCGGACCGTCGTTTCTGGGCCCGAGTTACGGCCCGTTTGTTATCGAAGCCGATCCGGCTGCCCCCGAATTTGCAGTCCGCGACATCGCTTTGCCGGTCGGAGTGACCGGCGACCGCAGCCAACGCCGCCGCGCTGCCCTCCGCGAAATCAACCGGTTCGAGCGGCGCGTCGAAGAAGTCAGCCGACAGGAACGCGCCTTCGATGTGTTTTACAAAAAAGCCTACAACCTGATGACCTCCGCAGCGGCCAAGCGGGCATTCGACATCAGCCGCGAATCGGACAAGGTCCGCGACGAATACGGCATGACCAGTGCCGGTCAATGCTGCCTGTTAGCGCGGCGGTTGGTGGAGGCGGGTTGCCGATTTGTCAGCATCGAAAACGGCCACTGGGATACACATCGCAAGAACACTTACAGTCTCCGCGAACTGCTTTGCCCCTCGTTCGATCAAGCGGTACCGGCTTTGTTGAACGATTTGGAGCAGCGCGGGCTGCTGGAAAAGACACTGGTCGTCGTCACAACCGAGTTCGGCCGCACACCGCGCATCAACGAGTTAAAAGGCCGCGATCACTGGCCCAATGCGTTCTCAATTCTGATGGCCGGGGCCGGCCTGAAGGTGGGCCAGACGGTTGGAGCAACCGACAAGCAAGCCGGCTTCGTCACCGACCGCCCCATCACGCCGGCCGACATGGCGGCGACGATACTGCGCACGCTGGGCATCGACCACACAAAAATCATGCACACCCCACTGGGCCGCCCCGTGCGGTTGGTCGATGGCGGAAACCCGGTCACCGAATTGTTCGCGTAAGCTGATTCGCTGAGGTGCAATGCACCGCAGTCACTGCGATCTGATAGATCACAGCTGCTTGAGTCCCGAAATTGCTGCTCTGGAACGCACCCATGAGAACCCTTCGATCATCGGCAATCGCAATCACGGCGATCATTGCTGGCATGTTGACTGCGCCTAACGCCGCACGCGCGCAGCCCAAGCCGGGTTATTCGCCGTCGAGCACGCATATCTTTCCGGCCGGCGGACGCCGCGGCACCAAGGTCAAAGTCAACGTGGGAGCAGAATGCATCCCGCCGGGAACTCGCTTTTATGTTTCAGGCAAGGGTGTCACCGCGCCACCGATTCTGGGTGATGAACTGCGCGCACCCGCCGAAGTTTCGGTGCGACGCAAGCCGACCGAAATCCCAATCACCCACCCCAGAGAATGGGCCTCGAAAGTCACGATCGCAGACGACGCCCAACTCGGACCAGCCTATTGGCGAGTGAGTTGTGCACAGGGTGGGACCGCGTCGCGGCCGTTCATCGTCGGCGATCTGCCGGAGTTCATCGAAACCGAATCAAATTCTGTTCCGGCCAATGCGGAGCCGATCAAGCTGCCGGTAACGGTTAACGGCCGCATCTCGGGCGACCGCGATGTCGATCATTTTCGCTTTGTCGCCAATGCGGGCGACGTCGTCGTCTGCGAAGTCTTCGCCGGCCGGATTGGATCGCGGCTCGACCCGGTTGTCGAGCTGCTCGACTCGACGGGGCAACGCATGGCCGCCGAAGAAATCCGCATCGGCGTCGATCCGGTACTGGCCCTGCGCATCGAGAGTCCGGGCGAGTACGTTTTGCGGATCGCCCACGTCACCGTCCTCGGCGGCCCCAGCTATGTTTATCGCATCAACATTTCGACTACGCCGTTCGTGCATTACGCATTCCCTGCCGGAGGTCAAGCGGGGACAGAGCGCGACGTCGATTTCTTTGTTCTGAAAGGAACCGGGAGTCCGCAAAAACTCCGGCGACGGATTCAGTTTCCACAAGAAGTGCGTACCGATTGGTCCTATCCCCTGCCCTCTTCGGCCACCGCACAGAAGCGACAACCGTCAGCGACGGTCGCGTTCGCCGTGGACGACATCACAAACCTTTTGGAAACCGAACCGAATAACACCGTGGCCGACGCCGGCGAGTTAACGCTGCCGGTCACCGTCGATGGCCGCACACCACGGGCCGACGATGAGGACTGGTTCCGATTCACAGCCCAAAAGGGCGATGCCATCAGTATTCGCTGCCAACCATTTCCCGCCGGAACATCCGCGCTGCCGACATTGTTATTGGCGAATGCCGATGGCAGGCAGTTGGCCACAGTGCGCAGCATCGATACGACTGAACCGGGTTGCCGACTCGAATGGACTGCCCCCGCCGACGGATCATTTCTGCTGCGTGTGCGAGACATGCAATTCGGCGCTCGTGGCGAAGATGACTTCATTTACCGCTTGACCCTGCGAAACTCACAGCCCGACTTCAACCTCACCTTGGGGTCCGATGCGCTCGACCTGATGCAGGGAGCAAAGAACAAACTGTCGGTCACGCTGAATCGCTTTGGCGGCATGAACGGCGCCGTGAAGCTCAAGATTGAAGGATTGCCCGACGGCGTGACATTCGAGCCGGCTGAGATTCTAGCGGGCAAGAACAGTGTGTCGCTGAGTTTTAGCGCCGCCGCCGAAGTCCCCTCCCGCAGCTACATCGTGCAATTGACGGGCAGCGCACAAATAGTCGATGAGAAAGTTCAACGAACAGCGCGCGGAGCGCATCTCGGCGTTGATGCCGAGGGCGTCGGCATCGGATCGACGACGCTCGACAGCTTGCAAATAACCGTTCAGCACAAGCCGCTGTTCCGGCTGTTCTGTGCCGAGGCGTATTTGTACGCCTACCGCGGCTCGATCTTTCCCTACCAGATGGAGGTCGAGCGGCTCAACGGGTATGACGGCGAAATCATCATTCAGCAGGGAGACCGCCAGAACCGCGACATGGACGGCATAAACATCCTGAATGCCACCATTGCGACCGGCCAGACAGAAACCATCGTTCCCATCTACCTGCCCGAAACAATGCACATCAACGTGCAGTCGCAGTCGCAATTGTATTCGCAGGCATACGCCACGTTCGTCGATGCGGCGGGACAACAACAGGCCATGCTGGTACTGTCTGAAAAACGAAACATGCTCCGTACCATGCCGACGGTGGTCAAACTGAAATCCGTCACCAACGAGGTCCGCGTGCGTCCCGGTCAAACCGTCAACTGCCGCTTACGGCTGCAGCGAACCACAAACTTCCCAGGCCCGATGCGTCTGCGATTGCGCGGACCGAAGACTCCGCAGGGCTTCACGGTCGATGAATCGCAAATCGCCGCCGGTCAAACCGACGTGATCGTGCCGGTCAAAATCAGCGACACCGTACCCAACGGCACGCGGCAACAGCTCATCTTCCGCGGCACCGGCGAGCTTGGGAAAAACACCATCGTCACCGAAACGGCGGTCACGATCGTCGTCGAGTGAGCAATCGGTCTGGGGGCTTCGCTCCGCTGCGACCCCAGCCACCCGAAATTTCTTGAACAGGAAATAACAGAGGGAACAGAGAACTCTGTTTTCTCTGTTCCCTTCTGCTCAAAACGCATTCGCCTAATGCTTGTAGACCTTGTGCTGCGGGCGGCCGGAGAGAATCTGCTCTTTTCCCCAGTTGGTCACCGCGCGAAATGCGTCGCTCTGAATGAAGTCGGTAAAGGCCTGCTCTTCCGACCATTCGCTGGTGATCAAGTACGAGGCCGCATCGGCCACATCCTTCCACAGCACCGAATTACTATGGCCTTCGGCCGCTTCGAGCGCCTCGATGACCGCGGCAAACTTGTCCTCAAAATCCTGCTGCTTGCCCTCAATCACGTGATAATTCATGCCAACAGTTATCATGCTTCAAACGCCTCCAGTTGGGATTCGTGTCTGGTTGGTGAAATTCGTTGGCGGATGATAGTGCATGAGTGGCGAGAACGAAACCGTGCCGGTGATGGACTCGGGCCGGCGCTCGTGGTCGGGCCACTCTCCGACGACTATTTCTCACCAGCGCCGTCGTCACCGTCACGTGCGCTACCGCGGCTGACAAGACCAATCACCAGAAACCCGGTCCACAGGCAATACAGCGGAAACCACATGTACCACCAGCTACCGGTGAAGACGGGAAAGATTGCGGGGAGGGCAGTTCGCAAAATCAGATTGGGGATAGCCGTCGCGACCAAGCCAACCAAACCAATCCGTCTGTTTTTGTTCATGAGATTTCATGTCCCTGGGAGTTGGCACGATGCTGCAGAAGCATGAATATTTACGATATTTGAGTCACGCCGGTTTGGCGAAAACAAGGCGAACAAGTGAAACGAGACAGGCAAGGAAGGCCACTCCATAAACGACGCGCCAGACATCATGATAGTCACCCGGCTCAAACGATGCTGCAAATCCCCACACGCAGAATAGTGCCAACAGTGCGAATACCAACGCAGCCAGATAGCGAATTGCCACCCACAAACGCGGGGCAAAGACGGCAGCGGCACCGGCTGAAAGAACGGCCACAAAACCCACAAGCAACGGGACAAGCAACTCGTTCGGCATTTCCGTTCCTCCGCTCGAACTGGCCCAGGAGATTTCAGTTTCTCTTTCTGGCAAGCAACCGGGCAGGCAGAAACCGAAAGTTACGTCAATTCCACTTTGGAACAGGCGAATTCGAGCGGCCGATGTAACGCGGAAACTCTCTCGCTACCGTTTTTTGCTCACTTCCCTACCGCCCGTTTCTCCCACACCGGCACTAATCGCTCGGCGTCTTCCCCGCACACGGCTGACATCTCCAGACCGCTGGCCTGTGAAATATAAAACAGTCGGCCGTTGGAAACGGCCGAGCCGAGGCATTCGCGGGAATCGACTGCGGGGCCGGTGGCGACGAGTTTGTGGTCTTTGGAGAGGTCGAGCATGTCCATGTTCGGCCCCATCAGGAACGGTTCAGAAAATGTGAACCGCGCGCAGTTGTAGTCAAGGTCGAAACGGTAGGTGATCTTGCCGGTGGCTTTGTCGAAGATGTGGCATTGGGCGCGGATGGCGTTGGAGAAAACGAACCGTTCGCCCACCGTCACGACGTTGACGGCCGAGGGAACCGGGTCGGACTTCCAAATCATCGCGCCGTCTTTCGCATTGAGGCACCAGATGTGACGGTCCTTCACCCCTTCGCGTGCCGGGTTGTAACCGCCCAGATAAAGTCGTCCGTCCTTTGCGGTCACCGTGCAGCCGGCGGTCACATGATGCTCGGTCGAGAGCCAGTTGACGTCGCCGGTTTCCGGCGCGAGTGAAGCGGTCAGCCCGTTGATGCCTGCGGGCAGTCCACGACGGCGGCGTTTGCTTGCCTGGTAGCCAAAGAACGTCGAGTAGTACAGCGTGCCGTCCATCATCGCGATGCCGCAGTCGTTGCCGCCGGAACCGTACTTGGAAAAGTCCTTCTTCCAAACCAGTTTGCCCGTTTCGATATTCCACGCCCAAATGAGCGGACGGTTGTCTTTGGGGTAGAACGGATTGTTGTGGCTGTAGATGAAGCTCATCACTTCCTTCTCGCCCGCCGTCTGTGTTGCCCGCCATGCAAACGCCTTTTCCGAACCGGCTGCGGCATGTTCCCCAGAACCCGATGCGTAGATGGCAAGGTCGCCATGCACGACGGGCGGAAACTGTCGGCTCCAACTGGGCGAACCGGTAAACGGGGCTTCCCACAACAGCTTGCCGGTTGCCGCATCAAGGCAGCGCAGTCGCGATTGCTTAATGCCCGCCTGCGGCACCAGTAGTTTTTCGTTGTGATACAACGGCGAGGTGAACGAGAGGTAAACGCCGGGCGAATACCGCCGCCATAACAGCCGCCCCGTTTCCTGTTCGACGGCCATAATTTGTCCCTCGGCCGTGTGCGTATACATGCGGCCGCCGCCGCAAACGGGAATGTGTTTGACCGTGCCTTCCACGCGGCGAATCCAACGCATTCGCAGCGGTGGTTTCACACCCTGCTCGTTGGCGTTGGTGCAGCCCATGTTGCCGTAGTTGGTGTACCAGTCGAATTTCGGATCGGTGAACTTGCCCGTCAACGGGCTGCGGACTTTGTGAATCGCCAGGTTCTCTTTCGGCGGCGCGGCCTTTCCATTCGGGCCGAGCACGTACAGGTAACCGTCCTCGCCGCCAAAATAAATCTGCCCGTCACACACGGCCGCCGGCGCGGAAATGGGAGTCCCGAACGGCGTCTTGAACGACCACGTTTCCCCGTTGCCGGAAAGCGGAACGACATACAAACTGCCATCGAGACCGCCGTAGACGGCTTGGTTCTTCAACAGAATCGGTGAGCAAATCGACGGATAGCCGCCGAGATATTCCGGCTGTTCTTGTCCGGGGGAATGCCGGCAGAATCCGAAACCCTGCTCTGGACGGACGCGATAGACGTCATCACCCCGCAAACTGACCGAACTGAAACTGAGCAATCCCGGCGTATCGATGTAGGTTTGTGTGCCGGCAATGAATCCGGTCTCGACTTTGTCTCCATTGAGTTTGAGCGTTTCCACACGGCCGGCGTTGTCGCGGCGATGCCACTGCACGTAGACCTTGCCATCAGCCCCGATACTTTGACCAAACGCGGCCGGATATTCGCGTCCGTGAAAGCTGGGGATCTCGGCGACCACGCGGAGCGCAGCCTTGTCACCCGCGTCGTCGAGAAACACCGTGCGGCCTCCCGCGGGAATCACGACCGTCTTGCCGAACAGAGACAGGTTGCGGGAGCAGCAGAAGTGATCTTTCCAATTCACGCGGCCCTGCTTGTGTTCGTACCATGCCTGCCCATTCCAGCGGTCGCCGGGAAAGCCGATGACTTCCTTCACGAAATCCCACGTCCAGGCAACGCTGCCGTTCGGTTCGACGGCGTAGACTTGTGAACCAAGCGTCACAAAGTAAACCCGGTCATCGCCGACGACCGGCGCGCTAAAGATCGGATCGCGACAGTCGATCTGCTTGACAACTTCTCCCGTCGCACGATCCAGCACGTAATAGAAACCGGCCATCGTGCCGAAGTGCAGGTAGCGTCCGACGATAGCCGGCGAACTGACATTATTGCAGTTCTCCGCGCCACCCTGCGTGGCAACTTTCCACACAACTTCCAGGCTCTTCGCATCAATGCAGAAGGCAACCCCCGAACCATCGACGACGTAAATCCGCCCGTCGGCAATCACCGGCGACGCGTAGATTCCGTCGGTCAGCGGAACCGCTCCAACCAACCCGAGTGAAGGTCCAACACTTCGCTCAGCAACGTCCCCAGAATGACGGGCATCGTATTTGAACTGCAGCCACTCTTCACCCGCAGCCGACGCCAACGACGCAATCGCGACGAGCAGCAAGATGGCACCAGTTCCAATCGCAACCCGACGAGTTCTCTTCAACATGTTGTTTTCCTGCTCACACGGACTTTCAAGTTCAGCGGATATGACGTCCCAATAGTCTACACCGATACGATCCAGTACAGCAAATCGACCGACCCCGGATGGGTCTGGGCTGGACGCCACATGGCATTCGTTTGAAGCGACACGACCAGTCATCCTCCCTCGATTTTGGCACACCAACTCGGTTGAGACCGGCCGAACTACCATTCATCGCGGAGTCCAGTATACTGGCAATCCGGCGGTCTTAATCCGCTGGCTTGTTGTGGCAGGTTGCTCAACAGGCTGATCGATTCAACTCATGCTCCTGGCCGATTGGCGGGGGTGTTTCATCGACGAGGCGTGCTGGATGGCCAATCTGAAGAAATACGACCCGCGGGTGGATTCGCTGGTCATGGAAACGCGGACTGCGTGGGATGCTGACGTCGGCGAGTTACCCGACGAAGACAAAACGTGGCTGTCGCAGGAATTGCACAGCAGCCCGGAAGATGCCACGACGATTCTCTATGAACGATCGCACACGGGTTTCACGCGAACCATCACCTGCACGCCGGCCGACATCGAACGGTTGTACCAGCAGAAGATGGGCGGATAGATTCGATTGAAACGCGGTGGCGTGCGGTCTCGATAAGTTCCAGCCTTCGTTGAACGGGGGGCCTTCGATGCTTTCACGAGTTGTTGTCATCGCTGTTGCAACGTTTGCGGTCACGTCACAAATTGTGAACGCGCAGCCGCTGCCTGCAAACGGTCAACAGTTCGAGGCCCGCGATTCGCTTGACGTTGCCGGGGAAACCTCGGCCGACGCCAAATCCTGCCTGCAAGGATTGGCGTGGAAAAACTCGAAGTTCACGGTGACCTGCGAAGAACCGAAGCACTCTCGTTACGACCTGCTGGTCCGCTTCCCCTCGCCGGTTGCGAGCGGCGACCCCGTGAACGATCGCGTCGCGATGGAGTGGTTTGTCGCGCGCGATGCAAACAAACAGCCGCTCAAACGACCGGCTGTCGTCGTCGTTCATGAATCGGGCAGCAATATGGCCATTGGCCGGTTATTCGCCCAGGGATTGCGAAAACGCGGGCTGCATGCGCTGATGATTCAATTGCCTCACTACGGCGATCGGCGAACCGATGGCAAACGCCCAACTGGCGGCAACCTGACGAGCATGATTCGCCAGGCGGTCGCCGATGTCCGTCGCGCCCGCGACGCCGTTGCCGCGCTGCCGCACGTCGATACGACGCACATCGCGCTGCAGGGGACGAGTTTGGGGGGAATCGTCTCGGCGACAACGGCCGGCCTCGACCGTGGCTACAACAGCGTGTTCCTGCTGTTGGCCGGCGGTCAACTGCACGACATGATTCAAAACGGTGAGAAGGACACCGCCCAAGTTCGCAACCAGCTCCGCCGCGCCGGCGTGACCGATGAGAAACTGAAGCCGCTGCTGTCGGTCATCGAACCGACGCGGATCGCCCACCGCGTCGATCCATCGCGAACCTGGCTTTATTCAGGCCGACACGACCGCGTAATCCCGCTAAAAAACGCAACCGCACTCGCTGCATCAGCCCACCTCAGTAAGTCCCACCACATCCACATGAACGCCAACCACTACTCGGGCATCATCTATCTGCCATTCGTGTTGAATCACATCCGCGATCAAATCGCCGCGGCGCGGGAAGCCGACACCATTTCGGATTGAAGCCGCGTTGGTCTACGGAATCGAATCGCATTGGCTACGCTCTACAAGTAATTCTGCGAGCCGTTGACGACATGTGTCGTCTACGCTAGCATGAGTGACGACAATCGTCGTCTGTACGTGCGCTGCCCCCGGTTTGACTGGTCGTACGAAAGAATCAACATGCCACGCCCTGAAGGCAAACTCACTCGCGCACAGCATGAGATCATGGAAGTCGTCTGGTCGTCTGGTCGTGGAGGTTCGACCGTTGCTCAAATCTGGGAGGCCGTGTCACTCAACCGAAAAGTCGCGCGAACGACGGTACTCAATCTCGTTGATCGCTTGGAGAAACGGGCCTGGTTGAAGCGGCGGCAACGAGGGGGGATCTATCGCTACACGGCTGCTGTTAATCGGGAAGACACCTCGAAGTTGCTGGCGGGCGAATTCGTGAATGACTTCTTCGGCGGCTCCGCGACGGATTTGGTGATGAGCCTTCTCGGTTCGAAACAAGTGAGCACCGGAGAGATCGACCGATTGCGACGGCTGGTAGAAGGTGACGCGAACGACGAAGCACGACATACCACACGGGAGAACGAAACATCATGAATGCATCCGATTCAATGATCCCGCAAGCCGAAACGTTGATTTTTGCATTGAACTTGATCGTCGCCGTCACACTGGTTTGTGGCGCGGGATTGGGTGCGGCCAGGCTGCTACGGAACCATTCCGCCCCGTTGCGATATGGATTGCTGACGACCGCCTTGATTTTCTCACTGATCTCGCCGGTGGTCGTGCTGGTCGTCAGTCATAACGGTCCGAGCGTGTTGCGATGGACGCTCGCCGCGAAGCAGCCAGACTTAACGGAAAGTCAGGCGTCTGGAAGTAAAGCGACAGTCGCCATGGCAACAGGCAGCGACCGCCAAAATGGGGATGAAATGTCGAGAGCGGAGAGTCCAGAGGCGAACCCAGCGACACGAATTTCGCACTCCGATCCGGCTGCCAATCTCGACCACGAATCCCGTGAGGCACCCGTTTCAGCGGCGCCGGCAGTACGCGGCAACCCCAAAGAAGCGGGTTCTTCGGCGCCGTCCGCAAGGTGGTGGCAGATCGTTGGTGGTTTTCTTCTTAGTGTGTGGGGCGCCGGCGTGGCCGTCTCTCTGGTGATGTTGGCGCGGGGTTGGGTGGCAGTCGGCCGATTGCGGCGCTCGCTTCATTCGCCCGGCGACTCGCGCATCGAACGGTTGGCAAACCGGATCGCGGAATCGCTGGGATTGCATCGCAGCCCGCCGGTCTACGAATCGGCGCTCATGCCTGTCCCAATTTCGTTGGGGCTGATGCACCCGGCCATTATTCTGCCGGAAGACATTGCTAGGGAGTTGGACGATGACCAACTGGAGTCGATCCTGCTGCACGAAACAGCCCACGTCGTGCACCGCGATCATTGGATCGGACTGATGGCTCGGCTAACGACGGCGTTGCTTTGGTGGCATCCGCTCGTGCACCAGATAAAACGCCAGCTCGCCAATTTGCGGGAAGACATCTGCGACAATGTTGTTGTTCGTCAACGAGGAAACGGTCGCAGTTATGCGCGCGTGCTGGTGGAATTGGCTGCACGAACGACACTGCGTCCCGCCTTTCCGGCGGCGATCGGCCTGCTGGAAAACGAATTCGACGGTCTCGAAGGCCGCGTGCGACGGTTGTTGCAGGACGACATTAACACGGAGACGCGCCTTTCTCTGTCCGCAACCGGAGTACTGGCGACGTTTGTGCTGTTACTGGCCGGCGTGGTGTTCGTTTCCAATGTGCGAGCCGAACGCGCAGCCCCCAACGATGACGAGGCGACAGCGAAACCGATCGTCACATTAACCGTCACGGTGAAAAGCCGGAACGAGCTCATTCAGGCGGTGCGAAACGCCAAACCGGGAGCGAAAATCCTGATCGCTCCGGGAACCTACGATGGCGGCTTGCGGTTTGCGAATTTGCACGGTGAAAAGCAGAAACCGATCATCCTCGCCGCCGCCGATGCGAAGAAACCGCCGGTCATTTCCGGAGGTTCTTCCGGCCTGCATCTCACCGATCCGTCATACGTGGAGCTGCATAACCTCGTAATCACCAGATCGCAGGCTAATGGATTGAACATCGACGATGGTGGTTCGTATGCGTCGCCCGCCCACCACGTCGTACTGAAGGGGCTGCTCGTCCGCGACATCGGCTCGAACCGCAATCACGACGGGATCAAACTCTCCGGTGTGGACGACTTCCGCATCGAAAACTGCACCGTCGAACGCTGGGGAAAAACGGGGTCCGGCATCGACATGGTCGGCTGTCACCGAGGCGTTGTCACCGGCAGCACTTTCCGTGAAGGCGACAAGATCTTCGGCAACGCCGTGCAGATGAAAGGCGGCAGTCGCGATATCACTGTTAGTCATTGCCGCTTTGAAGACGCCGGTGGGCGGGCGATCAACATCGGTGGCAGCACAGGCTTGGAATACTTCCGCCCCAAACCTCAGGGATACGAAGCGAAAGACATCACCGTTTCCGATTGTACGTTTATCGGTTCGATGGCTCCGGTTGCGTTTGTCGGCGTCGATGGGGCGAACGTGCAGAACAACACAATCTACCGTCCGACCCGCTGGGTCATTCGTATCCTGCAGGAGAACCAAAACGCGGAATTCACTGCGTGCCGCAACGGTCGGTTCGCCAACAACATCGTCGTCTTCCGCAGCGACGAACTCGCGTATCCGGTCAATATCGGTCCGGGAACATCGCCGAAGTCGTTCAAGTTCTCCGAGAACTTCTGGTACTGCCTCAATCGTCCGGAGAAATCTCAGCGAGCCGCGCAGTTACCGTCGAAGGAGAAAAACGGTGTCTATGGTCGGAACCCGACGTTCCGCGATGCCGACGAGGGAGATTTTCGTTTGAAACCGGGCAGCCCGGCAAAAGAATTCGGCCCGCGAGAGAAGCGCCCGCGATAACTCAATACGGTTATCCAGCGCCGAAACCAACGAACGGGATGCGAAAACGTCTCGGTCTTGGACCGAATGACCATCAAAACATTTCAGGAATGAGGAAACGAGCAATGCGTTTTCAATTCACATCTTCCATATTGTTTGGCCTGATCACGCTGGCCGCTGGTTGTTCGGATTCCTCGACAAACATCGACACAAATACTGAATCCGACTTGCAAAGACCTAAGGAGGCCACCGTCTCAGCGGCACCACGTAACGACACGCCACCGGCGAACAATCATCCAAACACAATCCAGGCCGAGTCATCTGTGAAGACAGACATCGTCTCGCAACGGGAAACAAATTTTGTAACCAACGATACTGGGCAAGACGCAAAACCGGCTGCCGGCAAGTTCGACTGGCCGCATTGGCGCGGGCCAAGCGGGAATGGTATTTCCGCCGAGACCGGGCTGATTCACGAGTTTCCCGAATCCGGACCGGAGATTCTCTGGCGAAAAACGCTCGGCACCGGCTTTTCCGGGCTGACCGTTTCCGGCGGGCGATTGTTTACGATGTTCGGAGAAGAGGGTCGCGAAAAACTTATTTGTTTCGATGCCAAGACCGGCCGCGAAATCTGGAAGATCGATTCTGATGCGGACTTCGCAGAGGGACGCAGTTTCGGCCCTCGATCAACACCGTGTGTTGATGGCAACCATGTGTATGCAATGGGAGCATCGGGAAAACTGCATTGTCTCGAATCCGCAACTGGAAAACCCGTCTGGTCGTTCAACATCTACGACAAATTCGAAATGCGGCGGTTCTTCGATGAAGAGGGAGTTTCCTGCTCCCCGCTCATCGATGGCAAGAAGCTGATCATGTTGGCTGGAATCCATATTTTTGCGTTCGACAAAACCAATGGAAAGGTGATCTGGAAGGTGTTGGAAGAGAAAATGCGTCACAGCACTCCAGCTTTCGCCACCTTTGGCGGTCACAGACAACTGGTCGCCCTCACCGGCAGTAACCTGGTTGGTCTCGATCCGGAATCCGGACGCGAACTCTGGCGTCATCCACAAGGCGGAGCCTGTGTGGCGCCGGTCGTCGGGCTGGGCAATCAAATCTACGCCGCAGCCTCCTACGGTGCCGGCGGTCAACTGGTGAAAATCGCCGACGACACAGCCACGCAGGTCTATAAAACCAATAAGTTATCCACACACCACGCCACAGCCATGCTTTACAACGGACACCTTTACGGCTTCCACGACCGTCCCGGAATCTTCAAGTGCCTCGAGTTTGCCACTGGCGAGGAGAAGTGGGTCTCTCGGTCCCCCGGCAAAGGAAAGCTCATCATCGCTGACGGGCAAATGATTATCATCACCGAATACGGCGAACTCGTGTTGGCGAAGCCGAGTCCCAATGGCTACAGCGAGACCGCCAAAGCCCGCGTCGTAAAAGGCACCTGCTACACCGCCCCCACACTCGCCAACGGCAAACTCTACATCCGCAGCGACAAGGAAATGGTGTGTATTGAGATGAAGAAGTGATGTAACCCGGGTCACCACATTCGTGTTCTCTTCATTTCTCCCAGATAGCCGATCCCACGCGGCTTGAGCGCGATGCTGCCCACGCCGAGTCATCCAAAACGGCCGGGACGCGAATTCCAAAGTTGAATCCGAGCTGAATCATCCGTGGGGTCGTCTTCCATATTGCCGCTCCCGATTTTCCGCCGGAATTCTTCCCGGCGGGACTGCCTTCCTCATCAGCAGCTCGGAACCGTTTTATCGACGATATTTGACCGTCATTCTCAGCGATGATGCAAAGACCTTCGACAAAGAATCACTTGAATATCTCGCCCAGATATCTAGAGTCAATGAGGTTCAGTCGCCGCAAAATGAGCTGCCTTGACAACAATGTCCACTCCGAAGGAAACGCACATGACGACGGACATCAAGAAGGTACTGCTGATCGTGACACTCACCTACGCTGCAGTGGCCTCCTGCTCGGCAGCGCAAGCCGATGAAAAACACGTTAAAGCTGACCGGGAAACAGCGTCCATAGTTCGCGCAAAGCCCGGACTGTTTGACCAATCCAAAACAAACACGCTGGGCCTGTCTACGCTAAAAGGCGAGCATGCGGTTATCTACAAGGCAACGAAGGATGGCTACAAGTTTTGCCACCACTCGAACCTCGTCGTGTTTAAGGATCGGCTCTATGCAATGTGGTCGAATGGCAAGGTGGGCGAAGATGTTAACGGGCAGCGCATCCTCGGCTGCTCGACCGATGACGGCGTCCACTGGACGCAGCCGATGGTTATTACCGCGGACCCCGATGGACCCAAAGGGCCTCGCGCGGCAGTTGCCGCCGGCTTCCATGTGCATGCCGACACGCTGACGGCATTTTACACATCCATTATCAGTGGGAAACAGATCGATCCGCGCAGCACGCTGTACGCCATCACCACTCGCGACGGAAAGACTTGGGGTAAGCCCCAGAAAATCGCCACCGGTTTCTACATCGACGGCCCGCGCCGCATGCGCGACGGGCGGCTGCTGTTAAACGGTCAGACGGCGGACCGACAACCGCGATTGCTGTTTACCGATGCCTCAGGCGGCCTCTCGGGATGGAAGCCCGGTGTCATTCCGCCGAACGATATTTTCAGCTTTCCCGAGCCGACGTGGTTCCAACGTCCCAACGGCTCAATGGTCATGCTCTTCCGTACCCGTAGCGGGCATCTACGGCTCTATGCCAGCGAGAGCAATGATCGCGGCGAAACCTGGAGTCTTCCATTGGAGACGACTTTTCCCGATGCCACCGCGCGCAGTTTCGCCGGCAATCTCCCCGATGGTACCGCCTTTCTCATCAGCAACCCCAGCACCACTCCCAGCGCCTCGTATCCCTCCATCGGTCGTCGCACCCCACTGACCATTGCATTGAGCGACGACGGCATCATCTTTGACCGTGCACACATCTTGCGCGGCGAGCCAACCCGGATGCGGTTCCAGGGGAAAAGCAAGCTCGATGGCTGGCAGTACCCCTCAGCCCTCGCTTGGGGCGACTGGCTCTACATTGCCTACTCCGTCAATAAAGAAGACATCGGCGTCACTCGTGTCCGGCTCAAGAATCTCCAGTAAAATACCCGGCGACAGGAATCATCATGAATCGTAGAAACCAATGCGAAAAAGTACAGGACTCCTGTCTCAGCCGTCGAGAGCTGTTGCGGTTTGGATCTGTTGGTCTCGGAGCGTGGAGTCTGCCCGGAACCCTGCAGGCCGAGACGTCGCTCGATATTCGATCTGCAAAGAAAACTCTGCCTGCGGTGAAGGCGTGCATTCTGTTGTTTCAGACCGGAGGACCGAGTCACCTGGAGACGTGGGACATGAAACCTGATGCGCCGCGCGAAGTGCGAGGGGAATTCCAGAGCATTGCGACGCGCGTGCCGGGGTTACGCATTTGTGAGCATCTTCCGCGTCTCGCAAAAGTGGCAGACAAGCTGGCGGTCGTCCGCAGCATGCATCACGGAATGAGCGACCACAATGCCGCTGCGGTTGAAGTGTTGTGCGGCCACACGCCGCCTGAAGGCAACATTATTTTCTGGGATCACGCCAACAGTTATCCCTGTTACGGATCGGTACTCAGCCGGCTGTTGCCCGCACAACGGCATGTCCCCATGCACGTGGCGTTACCGCAGGTGGTCAGCCGCGGCGGCAAGTTGCCCGGCCAGGGACCGGGATTCCTCGGTTCCCGCCACAGCCCGTTCCAAGTCTCGGGCGATCCCAGTCTCTCCGATTTTCGCGTCGAGGAATTGGCGATGCCTCGCGGGATGACCTCGCAGAGGCTGGCACAGCGCCGGTCTCTGCTACAACAAATCGACACGCAGAGAAAAAGCGGTCGCGGCAACGACTTCTATGAGCGGGCATTCACGTTGCTCCGCTCCGATGCCGTTCGCAGAGGCTTTGATATCTCGCGGGAAGACAAGCGGACGCGCGACCGTTACGGGCGGAACAAACACGGTCAAAGCGTGCTATTGGCCCGCCGGCTGGTGGAGGCCGGCGTGAGGTTCGTCACTGTGAACTCCATCGGCGATCCGGAAATCGGTGGAGGAGACGACTGGGATACACACGACAGACATTTTCCCGTTTTGAAAGACGATTTGCTGCCGAAAACCGATCAGGCATTCGCAGCCCTCGTCGAAGATCTGCAAACACGGGGCTTGCTCGATTCCACGCTGGTTGTCTGGGTCGGCGAATTCGGCCGAACCCCGACCATCAGCGAGGGACGCATCGGAGGCGCCGGTCGCGACCACTGGGCCAACTGCTTCAGTGCGGTTCTGGCGGGCGGCGGTGTGAAGGGGGGAACCGTTTATGGATCCAGTGACAAGCAGGGCGCGTTCCCGACGTCCGACCCGGTCTCCTCGGGAGACTTCGCGGCCACCCTCTTCTGGAAGTTCGGCCTGAACCCAGGCACAACAATCCACGATTTGAACGGCCGCCCGGTACACATCGGCGAAGGTAAGCCGATTCGAAAGCTCTTCAAAACGTAGGACAGCTTTTCCAGACTGTCGCGGTTCAAACGCGGCGGCCGCCCACCGAGCGGATTCGGCATTGGATCGGGAAGCAGGTCGGCGATCAGAAACCATTCTTCTGAGAATAGACTTCATCGCGTCCGCAGAGTTGTGTGAAAGCCGCTGAGTTCGGGAAGAGCCGCGATCGCACCGCCAGCGGTGCTGCCGACACTGAAGATCACGTGATACGGCTGCCCGGTGTTCATATTGCACAGCGCTAATGAACCGTCATCGCCGACCAGAAAATAAGAGTTGTGTCCAATCTGCGGTGTGTTCGTCGCCCATTTCGGGATGTGATCTTTATCGTAAAATACCAGGTTGTTGTCCGACTGCATCACCAGTCTACCAGGTGTGCCGATCACTTGGCTCCATAGCTGTTTCGGATTTTGCGGGTCACTGACGTCATAAAACACCAGCGAACCATCGTCCGTGTTGATGAATTGATAGTTGCCATTGATCGAATACAGAGTTTCACCCGGCAGCAGGAAGGAATTCTGATTTCCCGAAATGGTATAGTATGGCGTAAGTTCTCCGGCCAGACTGGTTCCAATCTGACGTTCAATCGTGGCCGTAGCAGAGGTCCCTTCAAGTGCCAGCAGCACGATCAACTTGGCCAGCGCCGCGATAGGCGTCATATCGTGACCGCTGATCACGCCGGCATCTTTCAGCCACGCACCAGTTGCATAGGCATTGTAATTTACGTCTCCGGCAAAGACCTGAGTACAGTCGATCATGATCATGCCTGCCGCACGCATGTTTGCGACCTGTGTCTGCATTTCCTTGTAATCGGGAATGTTCCCTTCTCCGTACGCCTCGAAGATGATGCCTTTCAGTGGAGGAGAGACCTGCTCAAGGCTTTGTAGCACGGAGACCAGCATTGATGGATCACCGTCGGGTTCTTTGTAGTAGGCGGGAAACAGCAGGAACTGCATCACAGAAGATGACGCGATCTGTGCAGCGATTGTCTGAAGGTCCATTCCGACTTTTGCGTAGTTGTTGTCGATCGAATTCGATTGCGACAGGGGCAGCACGTACTGATTGTACAACGTCGGTAAGACACCATACTCACCAAGGGTATGATAGTTCGGCGATGAAAACGCGATGAACTCACTCGCGTTACTTTTGACCGCCCGATTTCCGCGCAACAGCTTGTCTGCAAAGAACAGACCCACTTCGGGGATTCCGAACTCAAGAAAACGGATCGCCCCCTCAACGTTTCTGACAGCATCCGCGTTAGAGAGAAGTTGGTACTTCGTTGGATCCGAACCATTCTTGTAGAACAACGGCAGCTGCGAACCCGTTACCGTGATCGGCTTCGACAGACCCGGTAGTAGGAACGACAGTGCCGACGCGGTCCATGCCATGGTGTCCGTGCCGTGCAGTATCAGAAAGCCATCGTAATCCTTGTAGTTGTCATAGATCTTCTGCGCCATCAGCACCCAATCGGACGGCTGCATGTTAGTGCTGTCGAGCGTATCCTTGAAATAGTCGAACTTGACTGTAGTGCCCGGCATCTGAGACTGTATGACTGGCAGCAGATTTGCATTGAAGGCCGATTCAAAGTCCGATCCGTCCATCGGAGTCAGAGGAGATCCGACGCAGCCGATCGTGCCGCCGGTGTAGAGAATGTAAAGATTCATGTGATCTCCAACTCCGATGACGAAGTCGATGCTTGCGATTCATCGGTCGATATGTGGAACCGTTGCAAATCTGCCAGACGTCGGATTACTGATGTGGCGTACTGCTCGCTCAGATAATGTTCACGCCCTGATTTGGGACAAACATGTATGTGTAGAAGATATAGCTGACGACCATGTCGTCCTTATTCAGCTGTGGTGTCGGCCCCTGATTGACAGTCCAGTTTGCTTCAGATGGGTATATGATCGGGTTGCCAGCAAAATCGAAGTTGGTGACCTGATCTGATCCGTCTTTTTGGGACCATGAGTTGTAAGGCGCGCCGACATCACAGCGGCACCAGTGGTAATCACCCGGCCAGTCGAGAGATGAATCTGGTGCCGAAATCATTAATCCCACGTAGTGTCCGGCGCTGGTTGCAGCGTCGGCGTGTTCTCCAATGTCGTCGATGGTGTTGCCAGCCACCCGCAGGCCGTCCATTGTCGCCCCCTTCACCACATCCGCTCCGGTGAAATTGCTCGGCAGAAGGTAACCGTTGATGCGGCCAGGCTGAGGAAACGAATTGCTGGCGATATTCGTTCCGTATGCGTAGCAATTGTTGTTCGGCTGGAATTTGGCCGACATAAAGTTCCCCTCACAGTTATTCGGGGGATCGTAGGCGATCGACTTACCGAACACGGTGGGCGAGTATTGAGCGACCTCTCCAACACCAGGAATCGGAACCCAGGTCGGCGGAATCACGTGATCGGGACCTGCCTCTGCCCTCAATTGATGGAACTTGCTCTCAGGGTGAACTCGCCCGCTGAACTTTAATCTGCTGGTTGTCATGTCTTCCTCCATTTACAAAGATGTGAGTGCCAGATCGCTGAACAGAATCGGCAGCGAGCAAACTCAATGCCGTCTGGGTCAGGGTGCTCATGGCTTTAAGGTGAGCAGCCGGACAAGGTCCGGAAGACTCGCAACACCAGTCTTCATCTGAGCTGTGCCGAAGATGTCGATAACCGAACTATAGGGATTTGTCCTGGGATTGCCGTTGATCTGATAAACGCAATTCACAGTCGTTTCGTTGGCGTACATGATCGCCGTTGCTTGCGTGTAATATGGCTGTTCCTGCGGAGGAGGCGATCTGTCGACGCGGCAGATGGAGAATACGGAGTCACCGTAATACTGGTCCCGCAGCAGATTGAGGACGCCGGTCGCGTCGGAATTCTTCTGCAGAATCTCTTCGGCACGCGCCAAGCGTAGATAGGTGCTGTGATTCTGACCGTAGGGTACTCCGCCGTAGAGCATCCGCATATGATTGGTCGAAGCAAAAAACTGTTCCGTGCGTTCGATGCATTCAATATTCCCGTTGAAAGATTCAATGAAATACGCCGAAGTGGAATCGGTAACCAGCAAGATGTCGGGACTGTCGAAACCTTTGTAGAAGTCAACCATATATTCTTTCGCGCCTTCGGCCGTCTTGAAGTCGGAAATGATCTTCGTACAAGCCGCAAAGATGTCCTGATCAACAGCCCGTATCGAATTCCCGACCGTCTCGTTGAATGCCAGATAGTTGTCCGCCGCGACGAAGGACACTCCGTAGTTATTAACTCCAGCCCATGGCCCTTTCGAGCCGACACGCAGAAAGGGGAAATAACGAATATCTCCTGCCCCCTGTGCAACCTCTGGCAAAAGGAAGTCCGTCTTGTCTTTCAATTCGCACTGCTTGAACGATATCAGGCCCGAAGTAGCAGGGACAAAAACGTTTCCTATCGTGCACATGAAGATCGCCTAAAGGGAGTAATCATCCGGATCCGTTGTGTTAACTACCGCTTCCGGCGTTAACAGTTATCACTAGCTATATATGCCTGTTCGCTGCGACTTATATTATCACCTACTTATTAATTGTCCAGGATATTTTACGAATCATTGCGGCCTCGGCGATCGGCCAGTGAGTTGGCAATGGTCCGCAGCGAGATTCAGTCACCACAGCGGGTCGATGAAGATGATGCCGTGGCAGCCCAACCACAATCCGCTTGATTCTCCTTGTGCCGTGCGAGACGATGGACGATACTCGCGCGCTAAGCCACAGAGACTTGGCAGTCATCGCTCGCAGCCCTGGCAGATCCCAATATGTCCGCTATCGACGTTTCGATCATCATCCCGACCTACCATGAAGCACCCAATCTGCGAGAGTTGCTGCCGCGAATTGTTTCGATTCTGAAACAGGCGGGCTTGGCAGGTCAGATTCTTGTTGTCGATGACGACAGCCGGGACGGGACCGACGAGGTCTGCGCCGAACTGGCAACGCAACACCCAATCGAGTTGCTGATTCGCACCGAGGAACGCGGGCTTTCCAGTGCCGTGGTTCACGGAATGCAGCACGCCGGCGGCGAACTTCTGTTGGTTATGGATGCCGATTTATCGCATCCTCCGGAAAAAATTCCGGAACTCATCGAAGCCCTGAAATCGACCGATGCCGATTTTGTCATCGGCAGCCGTTACGTAGAAGGTGGCGAGGTCGATAAAAACTGGGGGCTGTTCCGTTGGCTCAACTCCAAGGTCAGCACGCTGTTGGCCTGGCCGCTGACCTCCGCCAAAGACCCAATGGCCGGCTTCTTTGCCATCCGTCGCGAGCGATTCGAGTCGGCGACTTTCCTCGACCCGGTCGGTTACAAAATCGGCCTGGAGTTGATGGTCAAGTGTGGCTGCAAGAAAGTCGCCGAAGTTCCGATCACGTTTCAGGATCGTCTCCACGGGGAAAGCAAACTGACGCTCCGCGAACAACTCAACTACCTCCGGCATCTCTATCGACTTTACGAATACCGCCTCGGCGTGCTGGCTCGCCCTCTGCAATTCCTGATGGTCGGCTGTAGCGGCATCGTGATCGATCTGGCGTTCTTCACTTTGCTCATGCGCGTGTTGAGTTTTGATCCAGCGCGGGCAGTGGCCATCTGGTTGGCGATGAGTTGGAACTTCTGCCTCAATCGCCGGCTGACGTTTTCACATGCCCGTGGCGAGAACCCGTTTCGGCAGTACGTGCTGTTCTGCCTTTCCTGCCTGGTGGGAGCGTTGGTGAATCTGTCGGTTTCCTCCGGCCTGTTCCGTTACGTCGAGTTCTTCACCGACGCGGAACTGCTCGCCGCAGTCTGTGGAATCGTCGCCGGCACCACCTTCAATTACGTCCTCAGCGACCGCCTCGTCTTTCGCGTCACCAAACCCAAGTGACGCCGGTTGTCTTGAAAACAGGCGGCCGAAGCATTCTACTGCTGCGAGTGACTATTTGTGTAGTCGCAGCCGCACTCACGCCGACGGTAAACAACCGGCCCGCTCGGTCAGTCTGATCGACCGCGCGAGCGAAGCCAGCTACGACGTCCGCAGTCGGGCAGATTTCGACGATTTCGTTTCCAAATAACGTCGCACGTTATTCGGAATCGTTCCTGATAAACAATAGTTAGCAGTAAACAACATGCCAGATTTCGAACGCTTACTTTCTTATCTTGTGCGTCTCCCAGCAATCGATCTTCCTGCTGGCCGAAAATCGATTGGGCATGGCGTGTCTGACGACGGTTGCTGGTGGGCCAAGTTCTCCATTAATACCGATCACCCTTTGGCCTGGCGCCATGTGCAGGAGCTGGGTTACGTCTTAAACTATGTGTCCATCGAGGAGCCGTTGCCTACGGTGTTCAAGCCTGTGTCTCCGCCGCCATACATGAACGGGGGCGTGGAGTTTTTGTCGTGGGTGATCGAATCACAGCACGTCGACTTCACACCTGACTTATGTGCTGAGTGGCTTGAAGGCCGTCTGCCGCGTCCAGTAGACGACGTTTCGGAGTGGTCAATGGATGATGATGATAATTGATCAAGAAACTGCTAACAAGGCGCTCAACTTGACCCGGTGCTGCCGGGCGATGTTTTTGGTAGAATCAGTTTCCTCCGCCCGGCTGGGTGGCTGGGGTCGGAGCGGAGTTTTTCGGAGCGTAGCCCCCAGATCCTTCGTGTGCCGGAGTCATGTAGGGTGCGTCAGAGCGAAGCAGCAGACGCACCGCGACGACGTGCTGTCCGCCGTATCACGGTGCGTCCGCGCCTAACGGCTTGACACACCCTACGAGACTGAAGCAAGGACGCAGCACGCTGTGCTATGTCGATGAGCAATCGCGGCGGTTGAATTGCAAACTGTCGGCGATCGATCGACAATCAGAAGAGGCACTCAAAACACGGCGCGTTCAGTTGAAGGTGCCGTGAGTCACACGGACTTTGTCAGCTTTCTCTCGACCGACACAAGGAACCATCCATGCACTGCCATGCGACGCGGCTGCTTGCCCTCATGATTGTTGTCTTGTCAACCGGCAGTCTTTCTGCCGCCGATTGGACGCAGTTCCGCGGCAAGGGAGGACTGGGGATCAGCGAGGAGACGGGACTACCGACTTCGTGGTCGTCGTCGGAAAACATCGATTGGAAAGTCGAGATGCCGGGGCCTGGAGCCTCGGGGCCGATCACACTCGGTGATCGCGTCTTCATCACTTGTTACACCGGGTACGGCCTTGAACCGGCCCAGGGCGAGCAAGCGGGGCTGGTCCGGCATCTGTTGTGCCTGAATCGCAAGAACGGCGAGACGATCTGGCACAAAACATTTCAGCCCAAGTTGCCCGAACACAAGTACCAGGGCGAAGGTTCCTACCATGGCTACGCCGCCAGCACACCGACGACCGACGGCAAGCGGCTGTACGTGTTTTTCGGCAAATCCGGCCTGTTTTGTTTCGACCTGAACGGCGAGCAGTTATGGCAGTCGAGCGTGGGCGATGGAACAAACCGTTGGGGTTCCGGCAGTTCACCGCTGTTGTACAAGAACCTGGTCATCGTCAACGCCAGTGTCGAAAGTGGTTCGCTGGTGGCGCTGGATAAAATGACGGGCCAGGAAGTCTGGCGGGCCAAAGGAATCGGTTCGGCTTGGAACACGCCGCTGCTGGTCCCCGGCAAGTCGAGAACGGAACTCGTCGTCAGCATTGCGAACCACGTTGTCAGCCTCGATCCCGATACCGGTGAAGAGCATTGGCGAGCCGAGGGAGTTCATCGGTACGTATGCCCCAGTGTCGTTTTCCACGACGACGTGGTCTACGCGATTGGTGGCGGTCACACGTCGTTGGCCGTTCGCACCGGCGGTACCGGGGACGTCAGCAAGTCGCATGGCGTGTGGCGATTGAAAAAGGGGGCCAACGTCTCTTCACCAATCTATTACAAGGGCCATCTCTATTGGACGCGTGACGGCAGCACTGTTTGCTGCCAGAACCCGAAGACGGGCGAGATGGTGTATGAAGAGCGGCTGAGGCCGGGCGCCGGGCGCATCTGGTCGTCGCCAGTGCTGGCAGATAGCAAACTCTATTACGTGTCGCAGCACAAGGGGACGTTCGTGGTCGCGGCTCAGCCGAAATTCAAACTGCTGGCCCATAATACCTTCGAAGAAGACGACAGCCGCACCAACGCTTCGCCGGCCGTCAGCAACGGCCAATTGCTTCTGCGCACCGACCGGTTCTTGTACTGCATTGGCAAGAAGTAGGTCACGGAGACACGCCGGACGAGACTATCGTCTCACCGATGTTCACGGCAAAGATGTCACAGACATTCTTGCGTGACTTCAAGGCTCCGGCGCCAAACACCAGCACACAAACGAATGACATCCTGCGATGAGATTCAGGCGATGATGTCGTGGATGACGTTGCCTGAGACGTCGGTCAGTCGGAAGTCGCGGCCCGCGTAGCGGTGGGTTAGTCGCTCGTGATCGATTCCCATCAGGTGCAGCATGGTGGCGTGAAGGTCGTGCGGATGGGTGCGGTTTTCCACCGCGCGAAATCCGAATTCGTCGGTGGCACCATAGGTCATACCGCCTTTGATTCCGCCGCCGGCAAGCCAAACCGAAAAACCCCAGTGATTGTGGTCTCGTCCGTTGTTTCCCTGTGAAGCGGGCGTGCGTCCAAACTCCCCACCCCACAGCACGATCGTCTCATCCAACAGGCCGGTTCGTTTCAAGTCGCCCAACAGAGCAGCAATGGGACGATCGGTCTTTCCGCAAAGCTGCCGGAGCGCCCCGTCGTTGTTGCTGTGTGTGTCCCAGGGCTGGCTGTTGCCGTAGTAGATTTGCACCACGCGCACACCGCGTTCGACCATCCGGCGAGCCAGCAGGCAGTTCATGCCGAAGTCGCTCATTTTGCCGTCGGTGCCGTAGTATTCCGATTTCACCGTTTCCGTTTCGCTCTGCCAGGCGAATGCTTCGGGAGCAGCAGTCTGCATGCGGAAAGCCATTTCCAGCGATGCAATCCGCGCTTCCAGCAAACTCTCGCCGCCGCGGCGGGAGGCATGTTGCTTGTTCATTTGCTGGATGAGATCGAGTTGCCGGCGTTGCGACGTGTTGGAAAGTTGCTTGTTGGCCAAGTGGGGAATCACTTGTTTGGGATTGAAGTTCGTCGGCAAATTCATATGCGTGCCTTGATACACGCCGGGCAGAAAACGATTGCTCCAATTCGCCGCACCGTTGACCGGCAACCCGGGACACAGCACGACATAGCCGGGCAGATTTTGACTTTCCGTTCCCAGTCCGTACAGCAACCACGATCCATAGCTGGGACGAACCGCCTGCACGTGTCCGCTATTCATCATGAACATCGACGGTTCGTGATTGGGGATGTCGGTGTACATGCCGTTGATCACGCACATGTCGTCGGCGAAGCGGCCGGTCTCCTGGTAGAGTTCGCTGATTGGCAATCCCGATTCGCCGCGGCGATCAAACCTGAACGGCGAGGGCATCATGCCGCCGGTGCCGTTCTCCGTTTTGAGGTCTTTGGTGATCGATGGTCGCTGCCCCTTGTGCGTCGCCAGCGCCGGCTTGTGATCGAACGTATCGACTTGCGACGGCCCACCATTCATATAGAGATGGATGATCCGCTTCGCGCGGGGCGCAAAATGCGGTGCCTTGAGCGCAAGCGGATCGGCAGCTGGCGCGGCGGCCGATTCGTCGGCGAGTACGGAGGCCAGGCCGACGGCTCCCAAGCCGGTCCCCATGCTGGCCAACATTTTCCGTCGTGTGAACATAGCAAACGCCTTTGTCAGTCGATCCACGTAAATTCGTTTGTCGCCAGAATCGCTTGCGCGAGCTGCGCCCATGCCGACAGTTGGTCCTCGCCACGATTTTCGGCCGCGATTCGCAGGAACTCCAAATTGAATTGCACCTCGCCGGCCGTTGGCTCGCGTGCGAACGCCCACTGGTACGCCAACGCGATGCGTTGCTCGTCGGTGGATGCGGCTTTTTCCAGGCGAGCGGCTAACGCCGTAGCCGACTGGATCATGAAGTCACTGTTGAGTACGAACAACTGCTGCTGTGGAACGGTCGTCACGTCGCGGCGTGCGCTCGAGACATTTGCGTCGGGGAAGTCAAAGGCGATCAACATTTTGTCCGGATCGCGACGGCTGACCATTCCGTACAGCGTGCGGCGAACGTGGTTCGCGTCGTTCAGGCCAGCAGCCGGTCCACCGATTGTGCGATTCAGCCTACCTGAGACCGCCAGAATCGCGTCGCGCCACGCTTCGACACCAAGCCGCCGCGGCGAGAACCGCCACAACAGCGAATTGCCCGGATCGTCCACGACATTGTGCGCGTTCCGATCGGCACTCAACTGATACGTCGACGACAGCATCAACTCGCGATGCAACCATTTCAGAGACCAGCCCGACTCCATGA
>JABISG010000044.1 GCA_018699955.1 Planctomycetaceae bacterium
AGTGCTTACCGCGTTGCACTGGCGACACGCCAGTGGCACCCGATCACGTGATCGAGAAGTGAACGAGCTTATGAACTCTCGCCGAAGTGAAATGGGTGCTGAGTTATTTCGTAGCCGGGGCGCATGGCGACGTTAATCAACAGCCCCAGCGCGAAACAGGTTGCCAATAGGCTCGATCCGCCGTAGCTCATCAGCGGGAGTGTCATACCGGTAATGGGCATCAGCCCAACCGTCATGCCGGCATTAATAATCGCCTGCGTTGCTATCAGAGCAACCACGCCAACAGCCAACAGTCGGCCAAACGGTTCACGAGTCGCGGCGGCGATTCTCAGACCTTTCGCAAACAGACACACATACAGCAGCAGTGAAATCGCGCAGCCCGTCAGCCCGTAACGCTCGCCGACCAGACAGAAGACAAAGTCCGTTCGACTCGCCGGCAGACGATACGCAGCCGGGTCGTCAATTGCGACGCCCTGAACCTTACTGCCCAACAGACCTCCCAACGCCAGTACCTGTTTCGATTGGCGCAGGTGATAGCCGTCGCCCGTCGGAGTCGGTCCGCTGTCCCGTTGCACGAACAACGTGACGATCCGCGATTTCTGCTCGGCACTCATTCCAATCCAAAGCGCCGGCAACAACGCCACGCCCAACATCACAATCAACAGCAAATGACGCGGCCGCGCACCGGCCGCAAACAACATCGCGAACAGCACCGGCAGGAAAATCAGCGACGTTCCCAGATCCGGTTCGCGGAGAATCAACCCGACCGGAACCAACGTCAGCACGAACGGAACAAGAAGTCCCGGCAGCCGGCGATAGTTGTGTCGATACATGAGATAATGCGCCAACGCCATAATGAACGCAATCTTAGCCAACTCCGATGGCTGAAAATTCATCACGCCCAATGGTATCCACCGATGCGCGCCATTCTTGGCCGGCATGAAGTAAACGGTCAATAGCAGCACAATACTCAGGCCAAATAACGGCATGCTGAATCGCCGCAGCTTGCGATACGGTATGAGCGTCGCGATCAACATTGCGGGCAAGGCGAGCGCAATCCACACGAGTTGCCGGGAAAAATAATTGCCCGACTCGGCCAATTCGTCGCCGCGATTGATTCCCAACAACCCAGCCGTCATCAGCGCACCGGTCAAGGCGACGACCATCCAGGGAACGCGTTGAATCCAGCGAGTCGCTTGCATGAACTTCGTACCGGGAAACCGGATTTATCCAATCTTCGCTGCGGCGGCCCCCAGCGTGAAACTCTATGCCGGTATTTAGCGAAAATCGGCGAATGGGGAAACACCGATCAACCGTCGTCGATGCGGTGAACATCCCTGACCGAAAAAAACGGAACGGCCCCGATGAATCGACTGGGCAATTACGGTGGAAATTCGTTATCCTGCGCAGAAGCTGGGCTTTTTGAAAAAAGCCTGGTTCCTCATGCCGAAACTTCGTTTCCCCTTTGAGGCCATCTCCTTGCAGTCGTCGTCCCGCTGGATGTTCCTGTTTCGTCGGTTTCCCGTCACTTCCGCCGTCATTGCAGCGGCAGTGGTGGTGCAGGTCGCCGTTTGGGTCTATCCGTTTGTGCGTCCGAATGACGAACGTGAAACGAGCCGTCATCTGGGGGCAGTGACAACGCTCGCCATTTACGAGCAGAAAGCTGCCGATCAACCCCGGGAGCAGATTCCACAATTGCTCGGCCCGTTCGACCTGTGGGAAGGCGAGTTGTGGCGGGTGCCAATCAGCGGTTTTCACCACGCCAACATCGGCCACCCGGCGAATCCGTTACACCTCGTTATGAATTGCCTGGCGATTGCGTTCATGGGCAGCATTCTCGAACCCCGCATGGGGCGTTGGTGGTATGCGGCATTTTTTCTGTCCTCAATAACCGTTTCGGCCATTCCGGAACTCCTCATGTCGGAGTACGGCGTTGGGCTTTCGGGCGGGGCGTATGCGCTTTTCGGCTGTCTGCTGGTGCTGATGCAACGCGAAGAGGCGATCGCCGATCGCCTGCCGCCATCGTTCGTATCAACCGGATTTATCTGGCTGTTTCTGTGCATGGTGGCAACCTTCTTCGATGTCATTGCCATCGGCAACGCAGCGCACGTTACCGGTTTGATTTATGGCTGGTTTGTCGGTCAGGTATTTTATGTGCCTCGCCGATTGGGAGGCCTCTGCAAGACTACACTGCTGGCCGGACATTTGTTGCTGATTCCCGCCGGGTACTTCCTGATGCATCCGTTCTGGCTGGGAAGCTACCACTGGTATCAAGCGAAATATGCCACCGAGGCGGATCGCAAGGTCTATCATCTTGAGCAGTCCATCGACCGCGAGCCGTCGTTGCGAATTCCCTGGAGCATGCTGGCGCAGCACTATGCCGACACCGGTGAGTCACAGCGCGGCTGGGAAACCATTCTGCGCGGGCTGGACTACAATCGTTCCGATGATGGCGGTGTTAAGACGGCGCAGAAGATCTGGAAGAAATTCCGCACGCCCGACGAACGTTGGAAAGCTCTGCAATCACTGCAATCGCAGTTCGGAAAGAACACGCGCAACTGGCAGTTTCGGCTGGGAATACTATCAACCACACGTCCTCAGCGGATCGTGACAGCCGATGGGTGTTGGAAGGCTCTGCATTTGCGTATCGGCGTAGACACTCGTGGGTTGCAGTCGCAACTTGGATTATTGTCAATTAGAAGATTGGACTTGCCGACTCCGCCGATAGCGCTCGACTTCGGCTTTTCAACTCGGGATGCCTACATTCCGCGCAATGAGGCAGAGCGTGACTTTGTATTGCAGTTATTCCCAAGGCCAATGGAAGAGTACGACCTGACCGCACCGCAGATTGATCCCTTTCGATTTGATAGTGCCGCCGAGGGCGTCTCTTTATAGCGTGGCTTGCAGTCCGTCCAGTACATGCGGTCCCGCGCGCTGCTACAATAGGGGCATGAAACGGAAACTTCTTCTGGCAATGATTAGTATGGGTGCGAGCCTGTTCGCTGCACCGTGCGGGGTTCGTGCACAGACTCCGCCTTCTTTTAACCGCGATATCCGGCCGCTGCTGGCTGCAAAGTGTTTTGCCTGTCACGGGCCGGACGAAGGGCAACGCGAGGCGGAATTGCGACTCGATGTCCGCAAGGCTGCCATCGACACCGGTGCCATCGTGCCGGGCAATGTCGAAAAGAGCGAACTCATTCTCCGCATCTTCTCGAACGATCCCGACGAACAGATGCCGCCGTCCGATTCGGTGGAGACAATGACCGATGCTCAGAAGAAACTCCTGCGCCGATGGGTTGCCGACGGCGCGAAATACGAAACCCATTGGGCATTTGTGCCGCCGAAACGCCCATCGCTGCCCAAGGTGAAGAATTCCAAATGGTCGCGCAACGAGATCGACCGATTCATCCTCGCACGGCTGGAGACAGAAGGATTCGCCCCGTCAGCGGAAGCAGACCGCTACACGCTCGTGCGACGGGTCTACCTCGATCTGATCGGACTGCCGCCGTCTCAGGAAGAAGCCGACGAGTTTGTCACCAGCAAGGATCCCCAAGCGTACGAGAAACTGGTCGATCAATTGCTCGACTCGAAACATTACGGTGAACGCTGGGCGCGACAGTGGCTCGATCTGGCTCGATACTCCGACACCAACGGCTACGAAAAGGATCGCCAACGATCAATTTGGCCCTATCGCGATTGGGTCATCCGCGCGCTGAACAACGACATGCCGTTCGATCAGTTTACGATCGAACAACTCGCCGGCGACATGCTACCGGGGGTGACTGAATCGCAGAAGGTCGCCACCGGATTTCACCGCAACACAATGCTGAACGAAGAGGGCGGAATTGACCCGCTCGAATATCGCTTCTATGCGATGGTCGATCGCGTCGCGACGACGGGAACCGTCTGGATGGGCCTAACCACCGGCTGCGCCCAATGTCATTCGCACAAGTACGATCCGATTTCGCAAACCGACTATTACCGGCTGATGGCGCTGTTGAACAACGCCGACGAACCGGACCTGGCGTTTCAACAACAATCGATTGTCGATCGTCGCCGCAAGATCAACGAGCAAATTGCCAAACTCGAAGCCGACCTGCCGAATCAGTTTCCACCGGCACCCGGTGACGGGAAGGTCGAAGAACGTCGGCGGAAGAATATCGAGGGGACGTACCGCGACTGGCTAGAGTCTCAGCAGGAACAAGCCGTGGCGTGGGCGACGCTGCGTCCGTTTCATACTGAGTCCAATCTTCCCAAACTCGAAGTACTTGAAGATGGATCGATCTTCTCCAGTGGCGACATCACCAAACGCGACGTCTACACGTTAAAGTTTCGCCTGGACGAATCGTCGTTGCCGCTGACGGCATTGCGGCTCGAAGCGCTGCCCGACGCGCGTCTGCCTGCGGGTGGACCCGGACGTGCTTTCTACGAAGGTCGAAAAGGCGACTTTTTCCTGAGCGAAGTGACAGCACAACTGAACGAGAAGCCGTTGAAGTTCGCGACAGCTTCGCACAGCTTCGGAAAAATCAGCATCGGCAGCGGCAACGCGAATGCAACGAACGTCTTCGACAAGAAAGGCTCAACCGGCTGGGCAACCGCCGGCCGCGAGGGCGAAGCGCATCAGCTTGTGTTGAATCTGCAGAAGCCGATTGAGACATCGGGAGAGCTACAAATCGAAATGATATTCGAGCGGCATTTTGCAGCCAGTTTGGGCCGCTTTCGCTTCGCTGCCACGTCATCGGACAAGCTCGTCAAGGCGACACAGTTGCCGGTCGAAATTGAGCAACTGTTGGCTCGCGCCGAGAAACCGCTGAATGAGAATGAGCTGTCGCAATTAAAACGACAGTTCCTGCTCAGTACGCCAGAACTTGCCAAGGCGCGCGGACAGATCGATAAACTTCGTAAGTCCCTCCCCGCCTTTCCAACGACGATGGTTATGCTGGAACGACCGGCTGACAATCACAGAACGACACACCGACACCATCGTGGAGAATTTCTGAGTCCCAGAGAAATAGTCGCCGGGGGAGTTCCGGCCGTCTTTGGCCAACTGCCTGAAGGCCAGCCTGCAAATCGCCTCGCTTTCGCGCGCTGGCTGGTGAGCGACGGCAATCCGCTCGTTGGTCGTGTGACCGTCAACCGAGCCTGGCGAACATTTTTCGGCTCGGGTCTGATCCGAACCAGCGGTGACTTTGGAACGCAGTCGCAGCCGCCAACTCATCCGCAGTTGTTGGACTGGCTGGCGCGTGAGTTCATCGACGGTGGCTGGTCGCTGAAGAAACTGCACCGTTTGATCGTGACCAGCGCCACGTATCGGCAGAGTTCGAATGTCACAAAAGAACTGTTACGCCGCGATCCCTCGAACCGGTTGCTCACCCGCGCATCTCGCTACCGGGTCGATGGCGAAACCGTGCGCGACATGATGTTGAAGGCGAGCGCGTTGCTCTCGGAGAAGATGCACGGTCCCGGCGTCTATCCGCCACAGCCGGCAAGTGTCACAGCGCTGGCCTATGGAAACACACGCTGGACTCCCTCGAAAGGTGAAGATCGCTATCGCCGTTCGCTCTACACATTCAGCAAACGGACGGCACCGTTTGCCGCCTACACGGTTTTCGACGCCCCCACCGGCGAACTTTGCACGCCCAGACGCGACCGCAGCAACACGCCGTTGCAGGCGCTGACATTGCTGAATGCCGATATGTATCTCGAAATGTCCCGGACATTGGCAAAACGGGCGACGCGGGAGCCAAACCGCAAGGACATCGCGACATTCATTTTTCGACGGTTTCTCACACGGCCACCACAACCGGAAGAGTTGTCGTCACTGCTCGCATTTCAACAGGCCCAACAGCGCCGCTTTGAAAAAGGCGAACTGAACGCCGCCGCGATCACCGGCGAAGCGAGGGGCGAAGCAGAACATGCAGCGTGGGTCATGCTGTCCCGCGCTGTGATGAACCTCGACGAAGCGATCACCAAACCGTAAGTGACAGAGTCGAAACATGACCACTACCGATTTGCAACTGCAAACACGCCGCCACTTTTTTGAAAAGTGCGGTGTCGGCCTTGGCGGCATTGCGCTTTCCTCGCTGCTTGCCGAAGATGCGTTGCCGCAGGCGCAAGCAGCAGCGGACGATCTCACCAGTCCGTTTGCGCCGAAGCAGACACACTTCGACGCGAAGGTGAAGCGCGTCATTTATCTGTTTATGGCCGGCGCTCCCAGCCAGTTGGATTTGTTCGACTACAAACCGAAGCTGAAAGAACTGGAAGGGCAGCCGATCCCGCCGTCGGTCATCAAGGGGCAACGGTACGCGTTCATTCAGCCGGACGCTGCCGTGTTGGGGCCGCAATTTGAATTCGGCCGTCACGGAAAGAGTGGCGCCGAACTCTCAACGATGTTGCCGCATCTCGCCAAAGTCGTTGACGACATCGCCATCGTACGGTCGGTTCATACCGATAAGTTCAATCACTCGCCGGCACAGCTGTTTGTTAACACTGGCAGCGGTGTTCCGGGTCGGCCCAGCATGGGTTCGTGGCTCAGCTACGGCATCGGCAGCGAGGCGAACGATCTGCCGTCGTTCATCGTCCTCAAAAGCGGCGGGAGCCTCAGTGGCGGCGCGTCGATGTGGAGTTCCGGCTTTCTGCCGTCCGTCCATCAAGGAGTCCCCTTCCGCAGCCAGGGCGATCCCATTCTGCACATTTCGAATCCCAAAGGAATCGACGCACGCGCCCAGCGGGATTCGCTCGATTTGATTCGCAGCCTCAACGAACGGCGACTTGAGGTGACCGGTGACCCCGAAATCGCGACGCGCATCAACGCCTACGAAATGGCGTATCGTATGCAAACTCGTGCCCCGGAACTGATGGACTTTTCGCGGGAAACCAAAGAGACGATGAACCTGTACGGCGCAAATCGGAGTGATCCCAAAGCGGCCTTCGCCAACAATTGCCTGCTGGCGCGTCGTCTGGCAGAGCGCGGCGTTCGCTTCATTCAGGTGTACCATTCCGGGTGGGATCACCACAGCAACGTGGCCGGCGGGCTGAAAGGGCAATGTGCACAGACCGACCAATCGTGTGCCGCACTCATTCAGGATTTAAAGCAACGTGGCATGTTGGAAGACACGCTCGTCGTTTGGGGTGGAGAGTTCGGGCGGACGCCAATGGTTGAAGCCAGCGCCGCCTTGGGTCGCAGCCTGGGGCGCGACCACCATCCGCAGGCTTACACCATGTGGTTTGCCGGCGGTGGAATCAAACGCGGTGTGACCGTCGGCCAAACCGACGAACTCGGTTTCCACCCGGTCGAAAACCCCGTTCACGTTCACGATGTGCAGGCAACAATTCTGCACTGCCTGGGAATCGACCACCGACGCTTGAGTTTTCGCCTCAGCGGACTGAACTTCCGGTTGACCGGTGTCGAAGAACACGGCCCCATTGCAGAAATTCTGGCGTGATGACTTGGCGAATCAGTTGGTCAGTTTGGTAATTGGCGTCAACGCCAGTTTGCGAAACTCGACTTCGGAACCTTCCGCTTGCAGTGCAATTTGTCCCTTGGTTGCAGTGCATTTGGTGCCGTGATTGATCAGGTCGCCGTTGACCCACACCTTGACGGCATCGCTGACGCATTCGATGACCATCGTGTTCCACTCACCCACCGGCTTTTCCGAGCCATCGGTCAGGTTGAGAATCCGCCGGCCCTTCCCTTCGGTCACCCCCCAGTTCTTCTTCGGGCCGCGTCGCTTGACCATGTCGGGAACGGTGATGTCCTCGCCGATGCACCAGAAATCGCCCGCGTGGGTGTGATTCATCTGCACTTCGATCGACTTGGGAAACATCTTGTAGAGCGCTCGCGGCGTCGATGCATGCACCAGCACACCGCAGTTGCCCGGCTTGGCGGCGAATCGGTATTCGACTTCGAGGCGATAACTCTCGTGCTTCGCATCGGTGATGAGATGGCCGCCCGGTCGGCCGAGACTCACCAGCAGTCCCTTGCGCACAATGAAAGTCGGCTTGGCATCGGGGTTCTTATCCAGATGCGGCACATCGACGTGCCAGCCCGTGAGATCCTTGCCGTTGAATAGACTTGTCGTTTTTGCATCGGCCGTCGCCGCCTTTCGCTTCAGTGCCTTTGCAATCGATTCGGCCGCTTGAGCGGCGACAAACTTGTTGCCGTTCGCGTTGAGATGAACGCCGTCGCCGGTCAGAATGCCGCGCCGTTCATTATCGGGATTGTGCTTTTTCAGATGCGTGAGGAACGCCTTGCGCAAATCGCAGAGCGTGGTGCCGGTGTCGGCGGCCACCTTGCGGCTGATCGCCGAGTATTCTTCGAGCATCGAATCGAGCGGATTTGAGCCGTCGGTCTTTTCGCCGATGGTGCTGGGAGTGCAAAGCACAACTTTCGCGCCCTTCGCGGTAATCTTCTTGATGAGATCCCGCAGCCCGCTGTCGAAATCTTCTTTCGATGTCCCGCGACCGTTGATGCTGTGCCAAACATCGTTGATGCCAATGTAGATGAACACAATCGTCGGCTTCTTCGAGAGCACGTCACGATCGAGCCGCGATTGGAGATTCGGCACCTTATGCCCGCTGATGCCGGCATAGACAATCTTCACGCCCAATTCCGGCCGTTGCTTTTCAATCGCCCCGGCGATCAGTTTGCAGTATCCCCCCGGCCGCGCACCGGCCTGGGTGATCGAATCGCCAAAGAACGCAATCACCTCGCCCTGAGCCAACGGCGAGCCCTTGCCAGTCAAAGCCTCAACGCCCCCAGGCTGAGCAGCAGAAACCGATGAGATCAAAGTGCAGCCCACAACAAGGGCGATGGTTGAAACAACAAAGCGAGACATAGCGGCTCTCCAGGAATTCGGATGATGTCTTTCTGAGTGGAAGCGGTGAAGGATTCATTATAGCCGCAACGCAAGGCAAATCACTCGCCACGACTTCGGGAGTCCCAAAGATCTTCGGGAGGCATGCTGAGATCCCAATATGCTCGCAGCGCCGGCGCATCAAAGAGACGCTGACCGTCAAACCGTGGAGTGCGAACTCGACAATCAGTCGAATGACAGCCAACAACATCCGGTCGTGTCGTGCGCCAAGACAGTAGAGATCACTTGGCGATGGATGAATCGCTCGCGTTTCGCACAGCAGATTACCGTCGCGTCACTTCAATCGCGTAGACGGCGTGGACTTTGTTTAGTAGTTGCCAGCGCCAGGGGGGGGAGTGTCTTATGCGGGTGACTTGGGGGGCGATTGCTGGGTGGGTGCGGAAGAGGGATTCGAGGATGGCGGGGTTGGTGCCGGTGAAGAAGTTTCGTTCGTTGATGGCACGCGAAATTGTTGGTAACAGGTCGGCATCGGGAATTGTGAGCAGCTGCGGGAGCGTTGTGCTGGCGACGATGTCGGTGATGAGGACCCCGGTTCCGCCGGGGCGGAGTAAGTTGAGCATCAGTTGCAGATGCTGAGTGCGGATGGCGGTGATGAACTCGACGAACCTGGGATGCGATTCGCCGAGCGTTCCCACCACGGAATCGAACAGTTGCGTCAGCACGCAGACCGATGCAACGACGTCGAAGTTGCTGGGAAGTCCCAACTGCGGGACTTGGGCCAGTTCCGCTAAGCAGGCGTCCAACTCGTCGTTGGTTGGTACGCTGTCGGCCGACCAGTTTGCCAGCAGATGAGTGACGCCGGTGATGTCGCAGTGGCCGTGTTGATGGAGCTGCGGTTGCTCGCCCGGCAATTGCCGATTCACACCTTCAGAAATCGCCTCGTCATCCAGATCGACGAGGTGAATCTCTGAAAAGGTGTGCAGCAGTTTCTGCAGATCCAGGTCGTTGCAGTTTCCAGCACCGAGGACACACAGCGCGCCATCATCGGAACGGCTTGAGCGAACAAGCAGCTCAGTGACAACCGACCGATGATGCGCGTAACCATCCCAGCAATCGCGCGTCGAAAGGTTGCGTTGAAGATGTTCGTCTTTGACGCGATTCACTTGCGAGAATTCAACGAAGTTGCCGGGAGTCTCTCTGACAGCCGATTTGGCCGCCGATGCCAATTACCGCTGCGGACGTGAAATCTCCGGGAATTGCACCGGATTCGGATTTGCGAATTCCCCGGGACTGTAGTTCACCGGAGTTGCGCCGTACGAGCGGAGAGAGACGACGCCGGGAACGTTATTCCCGTGTGTTGGATTTTCCTGTGCGGCTTTCCCCTTAACCTTGGCGGCTTTGGCAACGGGAGTCCGCGGATAGGCTGGGTAAAGGACATGGTAACGTCCCAGCTTGGGCATGTCGGCCAACAGTGGCGTATTGTGCAGACAGATGACCGCCTGCTTCACATAGTGCCATCGGTCGAACCGGGGAGTGTATTGCCGATGTCCCCAGACATAATCGGCTTTGTATTGTGGAGCCTGATACTGCGGCGTGGTGTACCGAATATCGGCCACCGGTCTTACGGTTGGATTGGCGGTCGCGTATGCGGCTCTGGGGAACCCGTCCTGGGCAAGCGCGTCGCTTGTTGGAGCGAATGCGGCGTACGAAGTGAGCACAAAGAAACCGCCCAGAAGTGCACGTCGCACGAGCGAATCAAGATTCTGAACCATGTCTGTGGATCCTTATGCTTTGCCCGTTTCAGGGTGAAATAGAAAAGTGCTTGTTCAACGAGAGTCGGCGTGTAGGGATTCTTCGGATAAGTCGAATTGTGTTGGCCGGCGTTCTGTCTGAAGTCAAAACCGAATTTCGCGTCAGAATCGATACAACCCGAATATTCTGACCCGATTTCGATGTCTCCGGCGTCCCGAAACAGGTTCGGTGACCCTAAGCAGACATTTCTCAGCGACCTCATTCGGCCTCCTACCGTCACGTTGAGGCATGTGCCGACAGCAGCTGCGGAAGACAGGGGCCTTGGGATGACTCGGGAGCATGAGGCGAGTTTTGCGCTGCTTACGATTGTGACTTCGCACACCTGTGCGCTGTTTCGAGCTGTTCTTCGCGTTGCCGGGTCGGAAAAGTACACCAAACACCAGAATCAACTCATTTGCCGACGGACCACAAGCCGACAGAATGATAATAACCGTCCTAACCTGAACAATCCGAACAATCCCCCTCCGCCTTTCGTGGAGGGGCGACAGCTAGTTTCGATTGGAGACCCCAGATGCGCTCGGTGCGAATCAGTCTTTTTTGTGCGCTACTGGCTGGAATTATCAGCCAAACGGCTCAGAGTGCCGACTTGGGTGTTGTCCGCGCTTCCGACACGCCAGAACGACCTTCAGCGGGACCAGGTTCCGTCGAAAGTTCCGGCAGGTCGTTAGGTGTTGTCCGCACTTCCGATCGGTCCGTTCCGCCAACAGCCGGAATGCGTTTCAACAAAAGTGCGACAACGCCATTGGGTGTCGTTCGCGCTTCCGACCGCAGCAATCCGAAATCGCATGGGCTGGACGACTTTGCACGGGACAATTCTGCGCAGGGTGTTGTCCGCGTTTCTTATCAAGCCGATGCCATGACGGGCGGAGCGGGTTACATCGAGGGGAGTGATCCCGCGTTGGGTGTTGTCCGCATTGCCAGCCAGCCCCAGCCGGTTGTGGATGAACCGGTTTACTTCGAAGATCCGAACCCCGTGACATTCAATTCGCCGGGGTTATTCGACGAGGAGTACCTCATCTTTCGGCGCGATCAGGGAGACGGGCGAGGATACGACGATGGCTACACCTCGATTGGGTTCTTCGCACCGATCATCGGGGCTGGCACCGACGAATTGATATTCAACAATACCAGATTGAACTTCACCGACCGCGGCGAACTGGCGGCGAATTTTGGAATCGGCGGGCGGCGGTTTTTCGAAAGTATCAACCGAATTGTTGGTATTTCAACCTGGTTCGACACGGACAAAAGCGATACCGGAAACCGTTATGACCAATTCGGCATTGGAATTGAATTACTCGGCGAGAACTGGGATCTGAGAGCAAACATTGCCAATCCCACGGCACACGGAAGCAACAGTTTGGGAACGGTTTTTGGCCTGACCCCATTCTTCCAGACAAACCAGATACTCTTCAACGACATCGCCCTTGCAGAGCAAGCGTTGACAAGCGCAGACATCGAATTCGGTGTCGGCGTTCCGAATTTCCCGGGCGTCAAAGTGTATGCAGGTCCGTATTGGTACGATTCTGAAGACCGCGAAGACAAATTCGGAACTCGAGTGCGCGTCGAAGCGTACCTCTCCGATGCGGCGTCGGGCCAGATTGCGGTCTCGAACGATCCGCTGTTCGGGACAACTCTGAATGTTGCTGTGTCGTATGCAATTGGTGCAAAATGGCAACCGTTGCGACCATTTCGCAAGAAGACAATGCGCGAACGCATGTTCGAGCAGGTCGCGCGAATCAATCGGATTCCGAGTCGGAGATTCGTTGCCGCACGGATCGAGTCGCCGGCGATCAATCCCGCCACAGGTCTAGCGTACACCGTTACCCATGTCGATAATTCGAATCCCAATGCCCCGGGCGACGGTACGTTCGAGAATCCATTCACGACGCTCACCCCGGCCGGACCGACTGGATCAGATTTGATCGTCGTCAGACGTGGAACAACATCACGGACAACGCTACTCGCCGGTGGGACTGCACTGGCCAACAACCAACGGTTGCTTGGCGAGGGCGTGCCGCACACATTTATTGCCGTCAATCGTGGCACATTCCTGCTTCCGGGCGTCGATACCGCCGGCACGTTGCCGTTCGCAACCGCGGCGAATGGATCGGTCGTCACGCTGGGTAACAACAACGAGGTTTCCGGTTTGAATCTGATCTCCCCATTGAATGGCAACGCCATTGGTGGAGCGGGAATCAACAACTTCAACATCAACAACATCAACAACGACATCAATTTGGCGCTTGCAGCGCCTGGCAACAACTCGGGCGCTGGAGCTGGCATCGTGCTGACGAATGCGTCGGGAGTTGGAACGATCGACAACGTTCGGTTCAACAGCACGCAAGCCGGATCGGCCGGCGGTATTGTGGTTCAGAACACCGGGGCCGCCCCGTTCACTCTCAACCTGAGCAATGTGCCGTTCAGCCAAGGTGGATTGTTCGGCGTTCAAGTTGTTGCTAACAATTCTAACATCGCCGCAAATCTGACAAACGTCAACGCGAGTTCGACCGGCGATGGTGCTCGGTTTACGGCTTCCAATGCCGGATCGATTACGGCAACGGTTAGTCAATCGACGTTCAGCAATTCGACAGGCACAGGTCTTGCCGCCGATGTTGCCGGCGCAGGATCCAACATCTTCCTGAATGCAAGCAACGTCGTCGCGCAGGGTAACACCCTGGACGGTATCTCGTTCGTGTCCGGCACGGGGAGTTCTTTTCAAGGTATCCTGAACAACAACACGTTTAACAACAATACGCGTAATGCAATTCGGACCGTTCTCACAGGCGGTTCAACGGGCTTCCTCACAGTCGCCAACACAACCGGTACAGGTTCCGGCGAACACGGACTTTTCCTGAGCATCACCGACTCAACACTCACCCCATCGACCTTTACGACGGTTGACGTCAGCAATAGTGGTCAGCAACTCAATGCCGGGCTGAGGGACGGTGTGAACATCGACGCGTCGAATTCCAATGCAACGATCAACCTGACAAGTATCACCGGTGTTAACACACTTGGAAACACGACGCAGGAGAACGGACTTCGGCAGGTTATTGACGGCGGAAGCACGGTGACCACAGTGGTGGACTCCAGCAACTTCTCGTCGAATCAAATCAGCGGAATTAGCACTCAAGTGCGTGACGCAGGCACGACATCCAATTTGACTGTTACAGGCACCACGGCCAATGGCAACGTCCTGGATGGTTTCCTGTTTGACATAGACAACGGCAACTTCAACGCGAACGTCACGACCAGCTCGTTCAATAACAGTGGTCGCAATGCGATTCGTGCTATCGGCGGCGCAGTTGGTGCTGTAACGAATGTCACATTCAATTCTACAACCGCCAACAACAGCGCAGCCGAAGGTGCGTTCTTCCTGATCAACGGTGGCGGTGCTGCAAGCACCTTTAACTTCACCTACTTGACCACCCCACCAAGTGCGATCCTGAATAGCGGCGGTGCCAACGGCGTGAATGCTGCCTTCGATGGAGCAAACACAACCGGAACCGTCAACTTCAACGGCCTGACGATTGACGGCGGCGTTAACTCGTTGAACACTAACGGGGCCACCGTGAATGTGATCTTCCCGTAAGGTGACACGGCGTTCACAGCGATGCGAAATCGCTGTGAACGCAGAATCGTTGGAGCCAAATCACTTCGCGCGTCTATCAGAATCCGAGTAGCAGTTCTTCGAGCGTGTCCTGAGAGAACGCGGCGAAGAGATCATCGTCGGTTGTGTTGTCGTCGTTCTCAATCACCACCGGCTCTGCAAAATCGCTCAGGCTGGTATCAATGGCAACAGACGAATCGGTGACGACTACTTCACCGCCGGTGTTAATTGAGGCACTGTCGGTTGCAGCAAGAGATTGCTGCGTCTGTTCTGCACCATCGACGAGAATGGTCGAGCCTGAGATCTCCGAGTCTGTGATCACAGCATAGCCGTCGAGCGAACTCGAACTCGTGGCGGGTGCGACCGCGGTGTCTGGGGCCATGACGGGAGCGGCAAAGTCGTCGTTCCCAATCTCCGCTCGTCCCAGAGGATCGACCAAGGCCGCATTGATCGCACCAAACAAGCTGACGAAGAAGTCCTCATTGCCCTCGATTAATGTATCGCCAATGATGGGAACGAGAATCTGCTGGCTGAGTTGTCCGCCAACGCTGAAGACCATCGTACCCGAGGTCGCGGTGTAATCGGAACCAGCGACTGCCGTCCCATCAATCGTCTCGTAATTGATGCTGATCTCGCGATTGCCCGCTTTGGACAGAGTGACCGTGAACACGGCGAAGTTCGATCCGCCGCCGTCACCTTCCAGTACGAACACATCATCAATTGTCACATCGGGCTTATCGTCATCGACGATTGTCCCGACACCCTGAGCATCAGCGATTGTGGCGTTTGTCGGATTGACGAGATTGACGAAGAACGTTTCGTCAAGCTCCTGCACCAAATCGCCGACGATTTCGACGGTAAACGTCTGTGAGATTTCACCAACGCCGATACTCACCTGTGACATCGGAGGCAATGCCACATAATCGTTGTCAGCAATCGTTGCCGTATCGTCTGCAGTGCTGAGATCAACCGTCACAACCTCGTTGGTTACGACCGAGAGACTGACAGTGAACGTGGCAAGTGTCGTTCCGCTATCCCCTTCAGCAATCGCAACGTCGTCAATCGAAATTGTCGGGTTGTCGTCGTTAACAATCGTGCCGACACCCTCTGAATCGCGAATCGTTGCGTTCGCGCTGGCATTCTGCAGCCTGACGAAGAACTCTTCATCGAATTCGTCGGCAGTGTCACCGTTAACTGTAACGGTCACCTCTTGCGTGAGCGGATCGCCGTTTACAAACGTCAGCGTCGTCGGCAGCAACTGTTGGTAGTCATTGTCGGCAAGCGTCGCAGTGTTATCGGCCGTCAACACTTCGACAGTCACGTCCGATGCGGCAGCCTTTGACAATGTCACCGTAAAGGTTGCGGTCGTCGTTCCGGAATCGCCTTCCGGATCGATCACAACATCGTCGATGATAAAGAACGGTTCGTCGTCAAAGATGGTTGCAACGCCTTGGTTATCGGCGATTGTGGCGTTGCCGACGGGATTTGTGAGATTCAGGAAGAATGTTTCCTGGCCTTCAGGAATCAAGTCGCCGTTAACGGTCACAAAGACATCCTGTACCAAAGGACCACCCGGCGTGAAGGTTAGCGTGGTGACGGGTACGGCATCGTAATCGCCACCGACAATCGTTGCGGAGCCGTCCGAGGTAAACACGTCAACCGAGACCGTGGTGATCGGAGGTCCGGAAATCGACACCTCAAATCGGCCAGTGATCGTTCCGGTATCCCCTTCGGGATCGATGTCAATGTCGTTAACACTGAACGACGGGATGTCGTCGTTCAGGATCGTTCCCAGTCCTTGACCGTCTGCAATTCTTGCGTTGGGACTCACATTCATGAGATTGACGAAAAACGTCTCATCAATTTCCGCCGTTGTGTCACCGTTGATCAGGACGGTCACTTCCTGAGTCAGTGGGTCGCCCGGGTTAAACGTTACCGTGGTGACCAGTTGGTTGAAGTCGTTGTCGGCAACGGTTGCAGTTCCATCCGCCGTGGCAACATCAATCGTAATCGTGCTGTCCGGTAGTGCTGAAAGTGTGACGGTGAAGGTCGCCGCGGTTGTGCCGGTGTCACCTTCCAGAACGGTAACATCGTCGATACTGACTTCCGGCCCTAATCCAATGGTGAACCGTGTCGTGCCATCGTTCCGATTCGGTTGGATGGCGTTGCCGGCTAAATCTCTCACGGCATCCGCACCGGTATTCTCGACATTAATCGTGTAGACATCGAGAGCGAACGATGACGAGATCGAACTGAATGTGACTTCACTCAAATTGGCGTTGAATCCGAAGACATAGTCGATTCCATCGATGAGCACGGTGTTCCCGCGTCGAAGTTCGAATTGACTCGAACGGATATTCAATTCATCGAGACCAATTCCGATGTCCGAAAGAAGTAATGTGAACTTGCCGACCGTGAGGGGGGCGAGGACAAAAGCGTCATTATCGGCACCATTGAGATCATCCGGGCCGTTATCCAACGGGACAAACAACTCAGCAGTCGGGCCGACAAAATCTGCACGCTCAACAGCACCACGGTCTGTGAACACTCGGAAACCGAGACCGGGCGGCGGAGCTTGCAGCGGATCGTCAACACGAAGCTGACCGAAGACATCTCTTTCCGGCGCGAAAATGTCGGACGGATCGAGGCCCAGCCGATCGCTGACCAACGTGATGTCCGGACGATCTTCGAGTCGATTGAGTGAACTGTCGATCGCGCGGCTTCCGGCAGTCAGGTAGAAATTGCCACCCACCGGATTAACAAACAGCGGGTCGGCCACGTTTAGCAGGATGGCGTTGGTGCCCGTTATGGGAGTTGCGTTATTCCCCTGGAATACCGTGGTTCCAACAACTGTCGTTCCTGAATTCCCGGAGACTGAAATTGCGGTGTCGGTATTGGCAACGATATTGTTCAATATCGTCGGGCTGGCGTTGTCAGTAACGTCAATTCCCACTCCAGTTGCCGTCTCACCACCATAAACCGTGTTGTTCACGATCTTTCCGAACGGCATGATCGCGTTGGAGACGTTGCCCGTATTCGGATCGCCGCTGAAGACGATACCGGTTTGGCCAAAGTTATAAACAATGTTGTTTTCGAGCACCGTGCTGTAAGCCAGAGCCTGGTTATTCAGCGTTGGCAGGTTTCGAGCGGCTCCCGGATGAGACAGGTTACTGCCGGGATCTCTCTGGCTGGAGTCCACGAGAATACCGGCGTTTGAAACATTCGAGATGATGTTCCCCGAGATCAGCAACATCCCCTGCTCTCGGTCGAGATTGCTGTCACCGAGTCGATTGAACCGCCCTGCGGTCGATGAATCGGCTTCTACGGTTAACGTGTCGCTTCCTAACTCGAAGCCGGAGGCTGTGGCAAAAATTGTCACGTTGCGAATACCGTCATCCGCAAGTTCGTTGATGGTGTCGATAGCGAAAGTGGCGGAAGTCTCATTAGCTAAGATGACGACCGACGCTGGTACGGTTGCCTCACTCAAGTCATTGCTGGTTAAGAAAACGGTCTGGTCGACGTCCAGTGGAGTATTACGGAACACCGTGCCTGTTGCGGCAGCGGCACCGGCCGTCTCCGAAACAGACCCAGGATTGACTTGCACAATCAGTGTCGGCGTCTCGTTGTCTCGAACATCCAGGGAATCCGAGACGCTGTTGAATCCGGGTGCCGATGCCGTGATGAATACCGTCTGTGTTCCGTCGGCAATCAGGTCGTTGATGCCGAAGATATTAAACGTCGCCGAAGCTTGCATGTCGGGGATCGTCACTGTCACGGGGGCCAGTGTGAAATCGAACGCCGCTTCTCCGAAATCGCTGCTGTTGAGCGTCACAACCAGATCGCCGGTCAAATCACCGGTCCGTGTGACAGTGGCTGTGGTGGAATCAACAAACTCATCGATGATGGCAGGTGCGGCAATCGATACGACCAGGTCCTCTTCACCGGCACCGATTTGCAATTCGCTGATTTGGATCGACCAGATGTCCGTCGAAGAGACGAATTGCTGGAACGACCAGAAGGTATCAGAATCGGCTGGATCGACGACGACTGCGCTGTAATCACCCCAGCGAACGCGGCCGCTGCCGAAGTCCACGTCATATGTCCCCGTCCCCTGATGGGTGACTTGCGGGAGAACGAATGTGGTCACGCCTGCGGTTGTCGAACCAGATACCGCGTAGGCACTGATGGGTTGGGTATCACCGGAGCCACTGAAACCAATCACGACATCACCGGCTGCATTGACGGCGATCGAGGCATCGTAGAAGTCGAGATTCGGATCGTTGATCAGACCCGTCTGTAACAAGGCATTGGTCGAATTGTCCGTCTCATCGAACTCGTACCAACGGATAGCCGATCCACCAAAGGTTGGATCCAATACGGCATGAACGGCCCACAGGCTGTCACCGACTTCGACAACGTTGCTGTTGATTCTCGGGCTGACGTTTTCGATGATGTCGTCCGGACCAGGTTGTCTGGCCTGTGGAGCAGCAGCATAAGCGGGTACGACGATATCGACTGGAACGGACAGCGTGGCCCCGGCTGCATCGGCACCCAACACATCCGTCCGGGTGATTCGGCCGCTGCCCGAAGCCGACAACATGACCGAACGACCGTCCGAGGTGCCGAAATCGACGGCTCCCTGAATCGCACTACCAAAGGTCGCCGCATCCAGGTTCTCAAATCGCGACAGATTGGCGATCGTGGGTGTTGCGAGCAGCAGATCGGCCTTGGGAATGGAATAGATCGAAACGTCAAACCCGACTCCGAAATTGTTGGTCGAGATAAAGAGACCATCAGCATCAATGCCGAGAGTGTCGAAATCGTTGAATCGATTTCCGTCGATCGTATCGCCCACAAACGAGAAGCCGGTCCAGGCACCGCCGGTCGCATCCTCTCCATCAGAGACCGCAACGTAGATGTTGTTCGGATCACCGGGGGCACCGTCGCCACGGTCGATGGATGTGGCGAACCAGCGGTTGACTGTGGGATCGTAGATGATTCGTGGGTCGAATGTGCCGCTCGGCAACGTCAATCCCAAACTAATCCAGAAGTCGTTCAAATCCTGTGACAGCAGCGAGGCACCGGTTGCCTTATCGAAGACCTCGAAATTGCCGTTGATC
>JABISG010000141.1 GCA_018699955.1 Planctomycetaceae bacterium
AGACGGTGAGACCGGCGAATGCCCAACCGTAAAACGCCAGATCGACATTGCTGCCGTTCGCTTCGATGTCGGCGATGAGTTTTCCCGTGAGCAGTGGAAAACAGAGGTCACTGGTTGCCATGCCGATGGCGATGACGGTGAACGCGATTGCCGTCCGTTTATAGTGCAGCGTGTATGCCAGCAATTTCCGCCAAAGCCGCAAATCGACTTCTTCTTCGTGGTCGTCCTCGAACCAGTCTGGACTGTTCATGATCGGGAAACCCCCGAAATGTCGCGTTCCATCTCTTGTTCGAGTGTCCCCTGGATTTTCCACAACCGCCGATAGGGGCCGTCTGCGGCCAGCAGTTCATCGTGCGTTCCGACCTGGGTCAGGCGGCCGTGATCCAGCACAAAAATGCGGTCGGCCAACCGTGTTGATGACAGACGGTGCGCGATGAGAATCGTTGTCCGCCGTCCGCGTCGCGCAGCGAGTGATTGCAGAATGTGGGCTTCGGTTTTGGTGTCGACCGCGCTCAGGCTGTCGTCGAGAACGAGGAATTCCGGGTTCTTCAACAGCGCTCGGGCGATGGCGATTCGCTGTCGCTGTCCGCCGGACAATGTTACGCCGCGTTCTCCCACCATCGTTTCGTAGCCGCTGCCAAAATCTACGATGTTCGAGTGAATGTCGGCTGCTCGGGTGGATTCCTGAACCTCTTCATCGGCGGCCGATCGGCGGCCGATCACAAGGTTGTCGCGAACGGTTCGCGAATAAAGGAACGGGTCCTGCAGCACCATGCCAAATGCATCGCGCACGGCATCGCGGTTGATCGACGCCAACTCTCGGCCGCCGATCGAAATCGAACCCTGCCCGTAGTCGTAAAGTCGGACCAGCAGGTTGACCAGCGTCGATTTCCCCGAACCGGGCGGACCAAGCAGCGCCACCGTTTCGCCCTCTTGGATTGTCAGTGACAAATTATCGAGCACGGGCTGTCCGCCGTGGTAGGAAAAACTGACATCCTTCAAGACAATTTCGCCGCGGACCGGTTCGGGTGGCACTTCCTCTTCACTTTCTTGTTCCACGCTCAGCACATCTTGTATGCGACCGATCGCGACCATTGCTTTTCCGGTGTCGGCAAGCACACGGCCGAAATGCCTGACCGGCCAGATGATGGTCCGCAGCAACCACCAGAAGAGCACCCACGTCCCCAGAGAAAGTTGCCCCTGAATGACAAAGTAGCCTCCACCAATGAGCGCGATCCCCATCTGGCCGAAGACGAGTAAATCGGACAGCGCCCAGTAATTGCTGAGGGCGACAAATAACCGAAATTCCAGATCGCGGAATTCCCCGTTCCGTTCGAGGAACTTGCCGATCTCGAACTCCTGCCTGCCGAATGCGCGGACGACTCGAATTCCGGTCAGGTTTTCCTGCAGAACGGTCGTCAACCGTCCCTCGGCTTCATCCACCTGTTTGAACAGACTACGGACCTTGCGAAAAAACATGACGGCGAAGAAGACAATCAACGGCACCAGCGAGAGCGACAGCAGACTCATTCGCAGGTCGTGCAACAACATGATGGGAATGGCGACAACGAGAAACAGCGAGACCCGCGCGATTTCCACAATCTGCGCAGCCAGAAACACGCGCACCGTTTCAACGTCGGACGAACAGCGCTGCACCAGGTCGCCGGTATCCGCCTGATCGTGGTACTCGCATGGCAACCGTTCCAGATGGGCGTAGAGCCGATGCCGGAGTTGACGGACAATTCCCTCGCTGGCCTGCGCGGCCCAGCGACCGCGAATGTAGGTGAAGAATCCGTGTAAGGCGTTGAAGCCGACGATGGCGAGCGCGGCGGGAATCAACGTCTCCCACAGTCCGGCATCACCCCGGCTGAGGGCATCGAGTGCGATCTTCAAAATGAAGGGGACAAGCAGCAAAAACACGGTGCCGACGGCCATCGCCGCAATGGCCATGGCGTACCGCCTCCGCTGCCCCGCGGTCAGGCTCCAAAGTGTTTCTTTGCCGTCGGCTGACAAAATCGTCTCGAATTACTGTTGTGACCGATTGGTCGTAATGTCGGCAGAGATCAAGACGCAGTCTTGGTTCCGCGCGCACAACTTTCGTCAAGATTGAAACACAGTGGACGGACAGCGCTTGGCGTGTCGGGGTTCGCCCCAACGGCGAAAAAACTGCTTCCGACACGGAGTCTTTCAGCGCACTCTCGTCGATCACGGTTTCTACTGTCGGAACATTGTAGCAACCAGCATCCGCCGTTGCCGCTCCCACGTCATCGCCGGGGAATCCGCAGAGCCACTGCGGTCACGTGGCCGGAATCACGGGCAGAGTCCAGAGGCTGTCACCGCGACAATGAAGCCGTTGGCAGGTTGATCGCCTTGTTTTGCGTTTTTTGATCGCCGTGCTATTGGTCCCGCGAGCCCGGTCCGGTGGCCGTGCCGTCCATTTTGTAGAACGTGTTGTGGCAGCGTGGACCAGCTGGAAATGGCACATCATCGGGAATGATGAATGCGCGGGAGTGCGAACCAAACAGACCATTTGGAAGAGTCAGTTTCTTCAAGACGACATACGTGCGGCCGACCCGCATTCTTGTGCTAACGCGGAACTGTGAATTGAAGCGTTTGTATTTCTTGCTGGCCGCCTCAGTCCATGCTGCGATGTCAGCCTTTGTTGCAAGACGGAGTTTCTCGTGCTTGACCAGTGCGTTCAAGGCGGGTTGACCAGCCAACGGTCGGTCTGGCTTCACGTAGTCCTTGATTGTCAGGTCGTCGGAGTACAAAACCGCCTTCTTCTTGGCTGGTTGTTTGCCGACGTAAAAGACGCCACTTGTAGGCTTGTTGAAAAGATGTTCAATGTCACGGCCGACGAGTCGTTTCACGGTATCGTTCATTTCAAGCAATCTGCCCGATGCGTCGGACGCATAGAAATATGAAAACGGTCCTTTCTCTTCGTAACTTGAAATTGCATGCGGAGTCTTCTTTTTCACGCCGATCAGCGCTTGGCCGTGATAGCCACTAACCAGGATTCCGACGATCTTTGTCTTTTTCGTGCGTCCAACACGCCAGACGACCGGATCATAGGCCGTTAACACAAGAACGACCGACTGTTTCGGCTTGTTAACCACCACATCGACTTGAGTGACCGCGTGGGCGCTGTCATCGAGTTGAATGTCGACGGGAGTCGTGCCGCGATAGGTGCCAACGGCGTATACGGTGAAGTCCTCTGGCAGAGTTCCGAGGAGCGGCTTTTCTTCGGCTAAGGCATTTGCAGTGATCGCAAGCATGACCGTGATCGAAAATGTAATGTGGCGGATCACTTTGGAGCCCTCCGATTTGTGAGTGATGTGGGTTTCTGCCGCATCTCCTAGAACTCGCTTGGGCGAGGTGACAAGGCAAACATCGCGCCGCGCAAGGTATCCCGGCGGGAGACAACTCCACCGGTGTTTGTTCTCGTTGCAGGTTACGGTGTTTTCACAGTTTGTCAAGAACTTTGTTCACTTGCGCAGGGGCGCGAGCTATGACCGACAGACAACGGTGCAGCGCCGTTTTTTGGATTGTAGTAGGTAGATAGTGACGCTGATGTCTCACGCGATCCCTCGGGGCGCAGCCCGATGGCTTTGCAATGTGATGCGAACGGCCTGAGTCAATTATTGGTGGGACGGGAAACACTGGTCCGACATCGAAAAGTGATCCGGAACAACTCAGCCTTCCTCCGGGCCCAGCCACTTGCGGACTTCCGGCAACCGATGGCGGTCCAGTTGCTCCAGCAGGACATCGGGCCGTTCTTCCACAACGAACAACTCGCGATGTTTCGGCGTGATGAATCGCTCCTGAATCGCGTGGTCGATCAATCGCAGCGGGGGGTCGAAGAATCCGCCGACATTGAGCAAACCGACGCTTTTGGTGTGGATGCCAAGCTGTGCCCAGGTGATGACTTCGAACAATTCCTCGAAAGTGCCGAAGCCGCCCGGTAGGGCGATGAATGCATCCGACAGTTCCGCCATCAGCGCTTTGCGGTCGTGCATCGAAGCGACGACCCGCATGTCCGGCACCTCGGTGTGCAACAGCTCTTTTGTGGCGAGCGATTGGGGAATGACGCCGATCACCTCGCCGCCCGCTTCGAGGAAGGCGTCCGACACCACGCCCATCGACCCGACGCTTCCACCACCAAACACCAGAC
>JABISG010000095.1 GCA_018699955.1 Planctomycetaceae bacterium
GCGAATTCAAAACACGCGGTTCCCGTCAAATCAGATGTTTAGCGTGCTGGCATTTTGAGGGCTGAGAAGACGCATGATTCGTGACCCAGCTCGCTCCGGTTCCATCGACCGAGAGCAGTTTGCGCGGCTGATGGCGGCCGAGTCGCATGGCCGGTACTTCCACCAGCACGTGCGTAGTGCGGGCTCCCCAATCCAATAGCCTTCTTGATTAAGCTTCTCGGCGGTAAACTGACTGAATGTAATCGGGACGGTCACCGCGGTTCGAAACGCGGCGGCCAAGCGGTCCCTGGCGCGATGGGGGCTTCTTGCCTTTCGCATCGTCGCACTGCGATCATCCCGAGACTGAGTTTCCAGCCCGGCTAGGGTAGCTCCCGAAAGCCGGAAACCTTGGCCGGTTGCCGGGCTGTCTTCTTCTTCAAGGCTGTCACTTTCCAAGGTGGTGACGTCAAATGGCGATGCGAAATCACACGGGTCATTCTGACCTGTCGGCGCGGCTGACAACCCTTCTCCGCAGGATTCGTGATGGCCTGGACCGGTCGTTAGGTTCTCTCGGGAAGGCTGCAGCGGGAAGCGAATTGCCGCACGTTCATGTAAATGATGAAGATGTCGAATGCGCTGTGATGTACCTTCACGACGTGGGCCTGAAGTACGACGGGCTGCGCCTGCATGGCGGATTCGCCCGATTGCGCAACCGCTGCATGGACGAGTGGTTTGCCAGCATGGCTGATGGCGAACCACAGGAATCCCGGGATAAGTTGGCTGAATTGTACGGACCGTTCCCCAGCCAAGGGAATCCGAGTGATTTGGTTGTGGCAGACCGGAGGGTGACGCTTTTAGGCTGGGCCGTACAGCTCTCGGAGTTCGTGGACGAGCTGCTTGGCACAGTCACCGCGTCGTCTGAAATGCAGACAGGCGGTGGCGGCAAGAAAGTTGTTCAAATTGCCAGCGACGAAAAACTGAATGTAGAGAAGCGACTCCGTTTATCAGAGTTAGGCAGTGCGCAATCTCCACCGAATGAAATAAACAACCCCGGACACAACACCGTGAACGGCGGGGGCGATGCACCGGACAGCCAGGCAGAGGAGAACGAACACACGCAAACTCTGGTTAAACTGGTGCAGAAAGTGGACGAGCTGGCAGAGCTTACGAAGATGAAATCGCAGCCAGCTGACCCTGCAAGCGGCGATCCAGACGGGTTATTGGATACAGGTAATGGATACGAAAAAAAATTCTATGAATACGACTCCGAAGTGAGGCGATGCGCCCGCGAGTTCATAAAAGCCCGCGATGATGGGGCTACGGTAACTCGCGAGAATCACTGCAAAGAGTTTGCGGGCAAGCCAAAAATAAAGAAATCGGCCAGCACGCTTCAAAAGGCGATGACTCAGCACCGCATTAAATGGGATCCAGACAAGAAGTATGGCCGACCCAAAAAGAAACGAAGCTAAGGGGGATAACGGATACGGATACCGGATACTAGCCCCTCGCACGATTTCAAATCTGACGTAGGCTTTCCCGCAGTTGAACGTAACCCAGTTCACTGCAACGGGAGCAGCCTATGTCAATCAAAACGCATTACACCGTTGGCGAAGTTGCCGAGCTCTACGGCATCCCCAACTGGAAGATTCGCCGCGTTGCCGATTCTCTCGGTGACACCATTCCGAGAGTCGGACAATACCGACTAATCGACCGGAGCACACTCGGCGCAATCGCTGCTGAGTTGTCACGCCAAGGCTGGCTGCCGTCCCCCGAAACCAAGGAGGCGACCGCATGCCAGTAAGCCCCACCCGCCCGGCAGGCGCCGAACTGCTTGACCCCGACCAGCACGACACACCAACCACCGTGTCGGAGCGTTGGAAATGCAAAGTCGATACGGTTCTGGCACACATCCACGCCGGGAAATTGGAAGCCATAGACGTTAGCCGTCCGGGGTCGAAGCGGCCCCGTTGGCGAATTCCGGTTTCCGCCATCTACGAATTCGAGATGCGCAATTCCGCAACCGCCAATCGCGATGAACGGCTGGCACAGCGGAGGCGACGCAGAGACCGCCGACGCAAGAGAGCGACCGAGGGGGTGGGCGGCGACAACTGCACATCGACTCTTCGGCTCGTGCCGCTTGAGCAGTTCAAGAGCATCGAAGGCGCACGGGTTATCGAATTGACGGAAGAGTGGGAGGCGGGCCAATGAAAGTGCTCATCGAACGTGATGACCTAAAGCCCGTTGTCGCCGAAGTTGTCACGGAAGTCATGGAGCGATTCAGCAACGACGACCGCATCAGCTACACCGAACCCGAAGCCGCAGAACTCATTGGTGTCAAACGTCATGTTCTGCGCGATGAGCGGCTGAAGGGGCGAGTGCGTCACGGCAAGGTCGGCAACAAGATTGTCTACACACGTCGGCAACTGCTGGAGTTTGTCGAAGGACGGGAGGAGTAGGCGGGGGGAAGTCGTTTGATTCGGTTCCGGCAACAACTCGCCGATTCTGGAAATGGTGATACGTCACACGGAGCTACCCCGCGCAACTGAGCAAAGGTAACAAAGTGTTACTTCTGAGCGCATGAAAAAACTCCAACCCGGGAAGCTTGGCGGCGAACCGGCGAAGGAGTTTCAACAAGACTCGATTGATGGATTATACACGAGATGAGTGCGACGGAAAAGACGGCGACGACAACGCTACCCACACCAGCACAACGCCTGATCGATCAGGCGGGGCAACTGATCGGGTTGCTGTTTGAGTCGGCCGACTGCGTGCTGATTCGTCCGATTGAGGCGTGGACGGAAAATGGTAAGAAGATGTCGCGGGCGATATGGAGAGAAACTCGACACCATCGCCAGGAGAATTTGATCAAGAACGGCATGATTTTCCTCACGCACTCCCGGGTATCAGAACGGGAAATGGCCAACTTATTCTTTGGTGTCTCCCCGAGATTCAGCGGGCACGGGAAGTTCGATCAGGCATGGCAGATTCGCACTGTGCGTTGCCTGTGGGCCGATCTGGATGACTGTCTGCCCGACGAGGCTCGTGAACGGTGTAGCAAGGCTGGACTGCCCGAACCTTCCGCCGTCGTCTCAAGCGGTAATGGAACGCACCTGTATTGGAAGTTGTCCGATCAATACGTGATCGACGATGCGGGGGGCAGACCGCCGGCTGTAGAGACGGAGTGGATCGAGCTCGGCGACCGAAAGCGGCCGATCAAGTCCTATGTCGATAGTGATGGCGAGAAGTGCTACCTGAACGACCCCAAGACCGGCAAGGCCATCGCACACAACGTGCCGAAGTTGAGCGATAAGTCCGTCCACATCCAAGATATTCTAAAAGGCATCGCGTCGAAAATCGGCGGCGACCACACCACCGACTTGGTTAGGCTGTTGCGGTTGCCCGGCAGCATGAATCGGAAAGACCAGCGAAACGGTCGAGAGCCAAAGCCATGCACGTTGGTTGAGTGTTCCGGTGCAACATATCCGATCGCGCAATTCGAGCAATTTGCTGCCGAGTCAGCGGACAAGAAGAAGCGCGAGCGAGTCGCCAAGGTTGCGTTGCCTACTATTCGTAAGCAGATGACACACACGACCGAAGACAGACTCAATGATCTAATCGCACTCTGTGTCATCGCTGAGGACCGTAGCGCGGCTGACTTCTCCCTTTGTTCGTTCGCTGTGGAGAAAGGCATCGCCCGCGAGGAGCTTTGGTCTCGCGTTCAAGACGTCGGGAAGTTTGCCGAACGCGGCGAGAGCTATTTTGAACTGACGTGGAGCAAAGCCGAAGACGGAACGCGGGAAAAGAAATACACGAAATTGCAAAAGAAGGCGTCTGGACCACCAGCGCGAGTTGATGCGGGCAATACGACATCGAATGTGGGCCACGCGACAGAAGAAGAAGACGACCCACACAGGTTGGCCAGGGTGTGCTTGATGCCGCTGCCGAAACTGCGAATGTACCGTGGAGAAGCGTATCTATGGGAATCACCGACCGGATATCGCATTTTTCCCGGCGATGAACTGAAGGCAAAAGTCACTGGAGGCATAAAGGCCGAATTTGACCGACTTGCGTTTGAAGAATTGGCAAAATGGACGCCGACAGACGAGAACCCGGACCCACCAAAGGCTGCCAAAGTCACAAAGGCCTTGGTTGCAAATGTGATTCAGGCGATTCAGTCGGAAACCATCACGCCGGGCAGTGTTGATTTGCCCGCATGGATTGGTGTCGATCCGCCATTCCCTGCGGATGAATGCTTGGTCAATCAGTCCGGGATCTTGCATTTGCACAGTCTCACAAGCGGTAAGCCGAGCCTGCTTGAGCCGACCCCCGACCTGTTCACAACCAATGGTGTCAATTACGAATTTGACCCCAAAGCGAAGTGTCCGCACTGGCTGACGTTCCTGGGGCAACTGTGGCCAGACGACCAACAGAGTCGCGACACCATTCAAGAAATCATGGGCTACTTGCTGTTGCCCGACACGAGCCTGCAAAAACTGTTCATGTTCATCGGCCCGCGCCGCAGCGGCAAAGGGACCATCGGGCGAGTTATTCGGCAGGTGATTGGACCGGCGAACGTCGCTGCGCCACGGCTGAGCAGTTTACAGGGGGAATTCGGCATGCAGCCGTTGCTGGGCAAGACGTGTGCCATTGTCGGCGACGCCAGACTTTCTGGAAGAGCCGATGCGCAGGTGATTGTCGAGACGCTGTTGTCGATTTCCGGTGAGGACGCGCAGACCATCAACCGCAAGCACATGGCGCAGGTGACTACGCAACTGAATACGCGGTTTGTACTCATCTCCAACGAACTGCCGAAGCTTTACGACGCTTCAGCGACACTGCCAAGCCGGGTGACTCTTCTACGGATGCGGGAAAGTTTCTACGGCTGCGAGGATCGCACGTTGACCAACCGGTTGTTGTCGGAAGCGTCGGGCATTCTGAATTGGGCGATTATTGGCTGGCACCGGTTGCAGAATCGCGGGTACTTTGAACAGCCAGAATCGAGTCAGGAACTAATCGACCGTATGGTCGACATCGCGTCGCCGGTTACCGCATTTATCAACGACTGCTGCGAGCTGAGAGATGGATACCAGGTGCCGATCGTAAGCCTGTTCAAAGCATGGAAAGACTGGTGCGACCAGAAGGGCCGCAAGCCGGGGAACGAACAGACATTCGGCCGTGACCTGTCTGCGGCTGCATCCCACGTGACCGTCAGCCGACTACGATATGATGAAAAACGCTACCGAGTCTACAACGGAATCAAGCTGACATGATGAGTGGGCCTCAGTGGTCCGCGGTCCTTACTATTGCACACGTAGCGCGAGAGAACACATGAATGATGTAAGTAGTAGCGCAAATAGGAGCGACAATATAGCGGGTCGCGGACCATCGCGGCCCACTCCGGTTGAATGGCCACCGGTGTGGTTGTCTCAAGAGAGCAGGACCGACTCCGTTGCTGACGAAACCGTGCCGGCCGTGGAGAGCAATTTGCCAGTGTTCGACGATTCGGACGATTTGCCCACCAGCGCTGATAACACATCGGAGCCACGACGCGACAACACCGATGCCGAGCAAATCCACCACAAGTCGCGTGGCTGCACATCAACAACCTCGTGGCGGCACACGCTCGGCGGTCGGTACTGTGAGGAATGCTGGCCATGCACGGATGAGGCTATGAAGGTGGTCGAATCCCACAAAGATACAAAGCTACCAGCCCCAATCGAGGCTGGTCGAAATAACAACAGCAAGAAGGACAGCAGTCCACAGCCAACAAGTTGAGTGGCGTTTCTTGAGTCGCCGGAACAAGCCGAGATTTCAGAAACACAACAATCCCCTTAATCGTACTATTGACATATCGTACAATGAGACGACAATGGATGAGGACTGACCAACGGGGAGGCAACGAGATGGCGAAACGCAACAAATCACTGGGCGACTTCCTGCGGGCTGCTGCTCGCAAATCGGGCCGCACACCCTACGCCATTGCGAAACAGTGTGGAACGACTCCTGAGGTCGTCTCGCGGTTTCTGAGGGGGGCTGACATACGAATCAGCACGGCAGGGAAAATCGCTGAGGTTCTCGGACTGGAACTCACTCAACGAAAGGGGAAGTGAAACATGTCTGCATGGGCGAAGCAACTGGCAAAGCAAGTCAAGAAGCACGGCAAGCGCAAGGCATCATGGAACTGCGAATGGAATGAACCCGACGGCACACGCCGCATTAAGAGTTGCGGACCGGGGCCGGATGGTAGGCGACTGGCGGAACTGATGGCTGACCGCATCAAGTCGCAGTTGAAACTTGGGACTTACGAAAGCGACAAGCGGGCTGATAAGACATGGCTGGAGTTTCGGGAAGAGTATCTGGAGAAGGTCGCCAGTCGGAATGCAGCGGAAACGTATCGTGTGACGGTTGACGCCTTGAATCATTTCGAGCGCATTGCCAAGCCGAAGTTGCTGCGGAACATCACGACGCAGACCATCGACAAGTTTGTTGCGGCACGCCAGAAAGAACGAGGTTTGCGAAAGGGCGACACAGTGTCGCCAGCGACCGTCAACAAAGAACTCCGCGTGGTTCGGGCAGCGGTGCGCAAGGCTCGCAAATGGAAGTTCCTTGCTGAACTCCCGGAGATTGAGTTCATCCGAGAGCCGGGCAAGCTCGTGCGGTACATCACACCGGAAGATTTCGCCAAGATTTATCAGGCATGCGATGCTGCACAGCGACCGGTTGCGACGCATTATTCACCATGCGAGTGGTGGCGGGCGCTCTTGATGTTCACGTACATGACGGGCTGGAGAATCTCTGAGCCGCTGGCATTGCGGCGAGATGATTTGGACTTGGATGCGGGAGAGGCCGTCACGCGAGCCGCTGACAACAAAGGAAAGCGAGACGACCGTGTCCCGTTGCATCCGGTTGTTATTGAACACCTGCGGGCAATCCAGACATTCGATGACCGTGTGTTCGTGTGGGAACACCACAAACGGCAGCTGTATGACGAACTGCTGCGGATTCAACAAACTGCGGGCATCCACCTGCCATGCCATGAGCAGCACGAACACACGCCGTCCTGTCACGTCTACGGTTTCCACGACTGCCGACGTGCTTTTGCCACCATGAACGCGGAGTCGCTGTCAGGCAATGCCCTGCAAGCCCTGATGCGGCACAAGAGTTACGCCACGACGCAGAAATACATCAGCATGGCCCGTCACCTGAAGCAGTCGGCAGACAAATTGTTCGTCCCGTCCGTTTCAGTCGAAGTCGGCTAATTTGCAGCGCCAGGGTAGGAATAGGGTAGGAACAGTCAATTGTTACTCTCACCAATTCGACGTAACTCAGTAGCCGAGGCGGGACTCGAACCCGCACGCCCTTTACGGACCCGGGATTTTAAGTCCCGTGCGTCTGCCAATTCCGCCACTCGGCCATACCTATTTTTAAAGCATAATCCGCACTATTGCAATTTTCAAGGCAATCGACTACACCTGTAACTACACCCGTTGGCCAGTCGAGAGCGGGATTGCAGGAAATGGCATGCACCAAAAAGAAACCGCCAAAACCGTACAAAGACTTCCCCTTGTTTCCGCATGCATCAGGACAATGGGCGAAGAAGATTCGCGGGCGACTCTTCTACTTCGGAATCTGGGCTGACCATGAGTCCGCTCTCAAGAAGTATCTGGCAAACCGAGACTACTTGCAAGCCGGTGTCGATCTGCCGGACGATACAGACCAGACATGCTTGGCGAACTTATGCAACCGATTCCTGGCAGCCAAGCAGAATCGAGTCGATAGTGGCGAACTTCGGTTAGCCACGTGGCAGGATTACAAGCGAACGTGCGGCTTGATCATTGACGCACTTGGCCGCAATCGAGTCGTCGATACCATCGGCCCGGCCGACTTCACTCGACTGCGTGGTGTGATTACCTCGCGGTTTGGTCCAGTTCGGACATCGCGAGAAATCACTCAAGTCCGCATGCTCTTCAAATGGGGGCATCAGCAAGAACTGACGAGTATGCCCCGCTATGGTTCGGAGTTCGTCAAACCGTCCAGAGATGTCCTCCGGCGGCATCGCCAGAGCAGCCCGCCAAAGATGTTCGAAGCTGCGGAAATCCGTGCCATGCTGGAAACCGCCCGCATTCACACAAAGGCTTGGATTCTGTTGGGCATCAATTGTGCTTTCATACAACGCGATGTGTCCGATCTGACGATCAGGGCCGTCGATCTTCACAAAGCTGTTATCGACTTTCCGCGTGGGAAAACGGCCATTGAGCGTCGAGCCCCACTTTGGCCAGAAACGGTGGACGCTCTCAAAGAGTCGCTGGCCAATCCCTGGACTCCACGACAGCCCGAGGAGGTCGATCATTTCTTTGTGACACGGCAAGGTAACGAATTGGTTCGCGATCACAGGTCGGAAACACGTTCGGACGCGGTTCACGACGCACTTGAACGCGTCCAGAAGAAGTTGGAAATCAAACGAGTGAAACGAAGCTTCGGCGCGTTGAGGCACACCTTTCGCACGATTGCCGACGAGACGTGTGACTTTCCGGCCATTCTGCGAATCATGGGGCACTCAGACCATTCCATCTCCGATCACTACCGTGAACGCATCTCAGATGACAGGCTCAACCGTGTGGTCGGTCACGTCCGCGAATGGTTATTTCAGACGTAGGATTGGATGACTATCGGCGAGTTGGTGAGTGCATCGGCCGATTTGACCGACGCAGTGTTCTTTGCCGTGGTTGATAAATTTCCAGATTTCAAATCTTTACCGCATATCCGATGTGTCGATCACGGATTGTTGTCTATCGTTCCCACTCTGCACGCTCAATGTTGCACATTGCTTCCGAATCTCCCAGGGGATGGATGCGTTCTGCCAGTACAATCGCTGAATCGTCTCATCCGGAGCATCAACGCACTCCCAGACCTCCGGCACAAGAGGAAGGCAGTGCAGAAAAGATGCTTTCGCCTCCTCGCAGGAAATCGTCGTCAACGGCAGACTTCGTGAACTCGTTGGAAGTGTTGCCGGCTCACAACGATGGCATGAAACAGACAACTTACGATCAACTTTGCCGACTGCATCATGCCCTTGAGCCGGGCACGATCGATGCCAGCATTCAGATATTTCGCAACTGCGACAAATTCGAATTAAACCCAGGCCCGCTGGGGAACTGCTCGAAGGCGTGAGGGGCCTTCGCGATGTCGTACAGTTCGTCGGTGTCCCGGATGCCGTGATACTGAATAGCTTGTGCTGCTGGCCGCTGTGTTCGGCGTCGCCCGTGTTGGTCTTCTTGTGCCTAGCAGCTTAATGGCCCAACATTCGCTTTGTCCAACTGCTGGCGGCTGGCACATTACACTGAATCCGTCCTGCTCCCGATTTCCCAAATCTGAGTCTCGTTTTGGGATCTCCGAGTGGCAGCCTGACGCCTATCAGAATTCGCTCACTTTGCTGACCATTTCTTCAACCGCAGCACGTAGACTGCGCCGTTGAGGGTGACGAGGTGCCGACCATCTCGATGGCACAGTCTACCAAGTCGTGCCGACAGCGAAAATCGCAGAAGCCCGATCCGGAGTTTTCGTCCACGGCCTCCGGCCGGTCACTCTTGCATCGGCAGAGAAATTGAGAATCGCGCGGCGATCTGTTAGTTTGCTATTCGTTTCACACGAGGAAATTGATTGCAGTGTTAACAAGTTGCCGGGAGTCCCAACATGTCGGCCGAGAAGACGATCTTCAAACGCATTATCGACAAGGAAATTCCCGCCGACATCGTTCACGAGGACGACCTCTGTTTGGCGTTCCACGATGTCAGCCCGCAGGCGCCAACCCATGTGCTGGTGATTCCGAGGAAAGAAATCGCATCGCTGGCCGAGGTGCAAGACGAGGACGCAGCACTCATCGGGCATCTGTTCGCCGTCATCCGCAAGCTGGCCGAAGAATTGGGGTTGGCCGACGGTTATCGAACCGTTATCAACTGCGGTAGCGACGGCGGCCAATCGGTCGGTCACCTGCACATTCACCTGCTCGGCGGCCGCGCATTAACCTGGCCACCGGGTTAGTATTTGAGACGCATTTCGCAACTCCTTCTTCCTCTGGGAGAGGGCAGGGGTGAGGGCCTATGGCCGGCATCGTCATCCCGCACATGGCATCTCTCTTCGACAAGAGAGGGTCCCCCACAAAAACCTGAAAGGTTGAAATTGACGATGCAACACATGAACTCCGAGGCACAACACGACTTCGACCGCCGCTCGTTCCTGCAGGCGACGGCCGGCACTGCACTGCTTGCGTCCGGCAACTCGTTGTTCGTGTCATCCCTGGCGGCCGCCGAGAACGCGCAACAAGCCGATGCTGCCTCGAAGTTAATCGTCCACACCAGAATCTCCAGGAATGCCGAGCCGCAACTCGACGCGCTGGTCGAATCGTGGATGACGCCCGTTGATCAGTTCTACATTCGCAGTCACGCGCCGAATCCCGAAATTGATAGAGGAAGCTTTCGGTTGCAAGTCGTCGGGCAGGTCGAACGGCGGCTCGATTTGTCGCTCGACGATTTGAAGAGCGGTTTCACCAACGTGTCGGCCATCGCCACCATGACCTGCGCCGGCAATCGACGCAGCGAACATAGCGCCGTCAAACCGATCAAAGGCGTGCAATGGCGCGAAGGAGCAATTGGCAATGCCCGATGGGGCGGCGTGCGGCTGTCGGAAGTCTTGAAGAAGGCGGGCCTCCGCGATTCCGCCAAGCACATCTGGTTCGATGGTCTCGACAAAGTCGATTACCGCGGCGGAACGATTCCGTTCGGTAGCTCGATTCCGATCGAAAAAGCGTTGGCCGACAGCAAAGAGATGCCGGGCGCCTTGCTGACAACGCACATGAACGAGAAGCCGCTCACGCCCGACCACGGAGCACCGTTGCGGCTGGTGGTGCCGGGGTATATTGGTGCCCGCAGCGTCAAATGGCTGGGTCGCATCGTGGTCAGCGACCGCCCCTCGCCCAACCATTACGTCGCCACCGCCTACAAGCTGGTGGAAGAGGGAACCAAACTGGAATGGGCCGAGGGCGGACCACTGTATCGCTACCCCCTCAACTCGGTCATCTGCACGCCGGCAACCGGCGGGAAACTGAAGGCGGGAAAAGCAACCGTCACCGGCTACGCACTCCCGCCAGGTCAGGCGGAAACAACCATCGCCCGTGTCGGTGTCTCAACCAATGGCGGTCAAACCTGGACGCGAGCCAACCTCACATCGGCCGCCCGCCAATTCTGCTGGCAACTCTGGAAAGCCGAAGTCCCCGTCACCCCACAAACCACCGACCTCATGGTCAAAGCAACCGACTCCCGCGGCCACACCCAACCGGCAACGGTCAACTGGAATCTCAAGGGCTACATGTTCAACGCCCCGCATCGGGTGAAGGTGGACGTTGGTGGGTGATTGGATGTGGTTCCAGACAACGAGCATTTCGTAGGAATTCAGTTTCGATGGATAAGTAGCTAGACCGCAAGAATAGGTGCAAGGGCGATGTCAGATTGTGACCCTGGCTACGATTCAACGCCACCGCCTCGCCACAAACTGACATGGCTGTGCTATTCGGCCGCCGCGGCTCTGGTACTCTTTGGTTGGCTGATTGCCCAATTTGTACCCATTCAGAAAGCAGGTTCGAGCAACGAAGTTTCTGCCACTTACAATCTTATGGTGGTGGGCGCCATTCCGTGGTTTCTACAGTGGGCGGGCGTCACATGCGCGATCCTCACTTGTTTCGGGTCACGCAATACACGGAGCGCCAAGTTGTTCGCCATTTTGGTTTCGCTTACGCTCGCGGCAATCTGGTGGGGTGGGGTTGCATTCAAGTATCGAGCTATGGATCCGCTCGAAGTAGTCCTTGATCAAGTGGCGTTTGCCATCGATTCGCATTTTGGAATCTCCACCCCGTTAGACAAAACCCTATTTCATTTCATCGGTCCCATCTTGAACCCCTTACGTCTGCGCGGTCCAATCAACCTACACGGATGGAACTTCCTCGTCGTTGTGCTTTCAACAACGCTGGTGGTCGGATATCTCCTGGTGGTCGGCCGCCTTCTTTCGGTTGGCAGCCGATCACAATCTGCCAGCGATTACGTCAGATTTGTCGGCGCACTGCTCTCAGTTTTTCTGCCGCCTTTTATCCGGTTGGGTCTCCGAATCGTACAACAGTGACGTAGACCAGACTGCTTGTCGAATCCCAATTCATTCGACCGGGTAGCCGGCACCGACTAACGGAAGCCCACTGACGAAACGTGACCGGCAATCTTTTTGCCCTCTCGCATCGACGCCGAAACCGGCGATTCAGCGGAGAGTCGGAAGAGGCGGCATGAGAGAAACACTCGACTGGGGACTGCGCTTCGCCACGAACCCAGCCACCCCGCCGTTCATGGGCAGCGTTCACCGAAAACCCGACCGAACCACCCTCAACGCCCAAACACAAGAGCCAACTTCTGCTCCAGCCCTGGTAATTGTGTCCGCCTTTCTTGCGGACCGACCTTCATTTTGCCATGATACGCCTTCTGAAAATTTGGTCCGGAAATCGACAGTTCCCGGCCACATTCATAATCAATGGCGTCAGAAGCCATATTCGAGACAGTCGAACAAGACAAAAGGCACCCCTAGCTCAATTGGATAGAGCATCGGTCTACGGAACCGAAGGTTAGAGGTTCGAATCCTCTGGGGTGTACTTTCTTTTGCGCCGTCGGCATCGCGATGACAGGCGATGCATCTTGGTGCAGATTAGGACGTAACTCTCTAACCCGTCGCGACTTTACGGCAACGGGTTTTTCTTTTTTTTCGGCGTCCATCTTCTCGTCTTCGGTGCAATCTGGTGCCGTTTCGTCCCCCTCGGATGCGACGTCGTTGGCACCATTTTCGGCACCTCTTGGCACCATTGTTGGCACCATTGGTGCGCCCGCCTTGGCGTCGTCGGTCCCGGTCGCCCGCAAAACGGCTGCATCTTGCTGTGTATCGGTGGTGTGGCTGAGAGGTGCCGGAAGGGACTCTATGGCCGCCCGCTGGTCGTGAAGCTCGATGTGCGTGTAAACGCCCATCGTAAGTCGGATGTCGGAGTGTCGGGCCAGCGACTGTGCCGTGCGCGGTGA
>JABISG010000087.1 GCA_018699955.1 Planctomycetaceae bacterium
ACGGTTTTCCAAGGGGGCCTGGAACGAGGGATGAGTTGAATCCCCGACGGTCATTCCATCTATAAACCCAACTCGACGGTAAAACGCAAGATCTTTCCTGTGTCCTGATTCGCTTTGTCGGCGACCTGCAATGTCCATGCGCCCTGTGGCGACGTGCCAACCAACTGGGCCAAGTCAGGAGTGCTGGTCGCGTCGTAACTGCGGTTGAGGTTGTTGATCGAGCCGCCACTACGATTGTGTAACACGATCGGCCCGACACCCGTGGAGTTTGGCGGGATGATCCGTACCACCAGGTCTCCGATGTAAGTGTGCTCGATATTGACACCGATCTTGACGCTCTTCACCGGCTTTGTGTCGCCAACCCGGGCCACGATCTTCGACGTCTTGTTATCCTTTACGGCAACGGATTGCACCGCCGTATGCAGTGCGGTGTATGCGGTAGTCGTGGGCGTGGCCAACTGAATCGCCCTACGACCGTTCAAACGACCGTAACCGTACGCGTCGCTGTGACCATTCGCATCGTAGTTGCCGCCCGTCGGGTCGATCTGGTCGCAGCATCGTTTCATGACATCCTTGACCTCGTCCCATCTCAAATTTGGGTTGCGTGCCAGCACCAGTGCCGCGACGCCTGCCGCACCGGGACAAGCGCTGGAAGTCCCGCCAAAGTCCTCCGTGTAATCACCCGCCGGCGACAGCGACTGGTTGTATCCGAGGGTTCCGCTACGGTCGGTCGTCCAGATTCCGGGTGTCAGTGGGGGCGGCGACCCGTTGTCGCTAAAGTTGCTACTGGGGAAGCAACACCAATTCGACGGACCGAAGTCGCTGTAAACGCTTTTGTCACCACGATCGCTGCACGCCGCCACTGAAATGACTTTGTCGTAGCTGGCATACCCGTCGTTCTCGACGCTTTCGTTGCCGTTGCCGGCTGCCCAGCAAATGACACAGCCTTTGCCGTTGCGTCCGTTGTTGATCGCGTGATCGATGGCCAACCGCGTCGAATCGGGCAGCGACACGACTTGGTTATGGAGCGGATCATTCGGGTCCCACCAAAGACCGTCGGTGGGCCCCCAACTGCACGATATCACACTGGCTCCGTGATCTGCCGCCCAAACGAAAGCGTCCGCTTCCGCTTGCGAGCCTAAACCGGACACAAGGCGAATTGGCATCAGCGTGGACTTCGGCGCCACGCCCGATGCCCCGTGAAGCCCGTTTCCGCAGGCGACACCGGCACACGCCGTACCGTGATGGTCGCCCGAACCTGGAGTCGGATTGTTCGTTTGCCGCGTCACGTCGCGCGGCGAGACGATCTTGCCACTGCCGGCAAACTCTTCGTGATTGAGGTCCATGCCGTCATCAATCACCGCGATGATCACATCTTCGCCTTGAGACAACGGCCAACCGGCTTGCACATTGGAATGCTGGTCAACGACGGTCCCGTTGACGGTCGTTTTCTTTAAGTGCCACTGCTGTGGAAACGCGGCACGGCGGCGCACCTCGCGAATCAGCTCGGGATGGCAAAGCTCGACCAAATCGTCGTCCAGCAGCGTTTTGGCAATGTCGAAGACTTTGACTCCCGTGCCCTCCGCCGCGCCCACGAAATATGCGTTGGGTGCGTACGGCAACTCGCGCTTGACGGTCAGCCCCGCGGACTTTAGAACTCTCTTACATTTGCGCGACGATGCCGCATGATCGAAAGCCACAAAAAAGTTCTCGGTATATATGACGGGTTGCTTGGAATTCTTATCGACAAGCACCCTGCCTGCAAAACGCAACCCGCCTTCGCTCTTCCAGCTGGATCTCACGGCATTGCGAGCCGCCTTGACCGATTTGGTCGCCTTGACACGATGGACATCCACACCCGCGTCGGGAAAACTGGCCACAAATTCACACTGGCCCAACGCTTCGACGCCCGCGCGTGAGGCAACAACCTGTTCCAACGATCGTGCGTCCTTGGTTCTTGTGACAACTAGATCTTTGCTTTCCACTAGCGATAACTTCGTACCTTTTTTTCCGCCATAGCGTACGTAGTGCATACCAACATCCTTCACTTGAATGGCCACTCAAACGGCGTTAGGTTTCTGTCTGGGGCTAGAAGAGATTCGCTGCCCGGTGATCTCACCAAAGAGTAGATTACTCGCGGCCTATATAAATGGGAAACCGCAAACAAGAGACTAACAGGCTCCCCACGAGAACAAAAGCATCTATGTCAGACTTTCCGCGAGAATTCTCAGTCGAGACCGCGCCTCAACCGACGCACTACACGTTGGCGGATGACTATTACGTGGTCTTAGGAGCGGGTGCCGACCAAGCGGATCTCAACGTCGAGTTCCACATCGAGGATGGCGATCTGACGGTTTGTCGAAAACGACATGGCGAGACGAGTTTGGCTGCGCCCGCGACAGCCGCCGGACCGGTCTATCGCCTTGGAGAACATGGCCCGCTAGCGGTTCCTACGGGCAAGGTTTTTGTGCGCTTCACGGAACAAACAAAATTGGAAGATCGGCAAGAGGACATTGAACGGACCGGCTTTATGGTCAATCAGATTCTCTCTTATGCGCCGCATGCTGGCTGGATCGAACCAAAATCGGGTAAAATCGTCGATGCGATAAACCGATTCGAAGAACTCAAGTACATCCCAGGAGTCGCGGCCGTCGAGCCGCAGATGTTGATGGAGAGTCAGCGGCGATAAGCCGCCGGTCCATCCTTTCGCGGAATTGGGCGTGGCCTTCTTCCTGTCGGCGAGGCAATCAGATTCCAGGTAAAGCATCACCACCGACCCCCAGTTCTTCTACCGACGGACAGGCGCTCTTTCCGACGAACTCAGGTCGCGCTTTCAATGACTTGCCACAGTTCTCGCACGACACACGGAACACCCATAGAAATCAACCTTCAGGCAGCAGGCAACAGAACAACCCACCGCGCAGCCACCATCCTGTCGCGCGCCAGTTGGTAATTCAACAAGAAAAGTCACAGCTGGAATCAGATTGAGGTGGTTGGGATTCGGTGATCGGGCAGGCGAGCCTGCCTCTTATTGTTCCTTCAAAACAACTCCCGGGCGGGTTATCTTGAACATCAGGCAAATTCACGTTGATTAGGACAATTCGATGATCGTTCGACACAGACTCATTCTTCTTGCAGCCTTGTTGTTGCCGTTGCAATCATTGCACGCGGACGACGTCAAGACGGTCGCCTTCGAAGAGACGTTCGATGCGGCATTCGATGCCAAGCGATTCACCACGCGCATCCCCAACAAAAACACCGAAGTGCGCGATGGCGTCTTATGGACGCACGGTTCCAGCGGCCGCAAATACCCGCCAATGGTTTATCTACCGGTAGAGGGCAAGGATATGACGGTCTCGTTCCGTTACCGGCATTTGGAACCGGGCGGCATGCTGTGGTTCTTTGTGGATGGAGACGACCGCTTCGGCAGCGTCGATCATATGCTGCGAGTCAAATTGCTGCGCAGCGGAGTCAGGCTTCAAGTCGATTCACACTCGCTCGATGCCAAACACCCGATGCGGCAGAAAAAAGGCCGGCCGGCAGATCCCGTCAGTAAGGCTTATCGGCTCAATGAGTTTTTCCCCATCGAGAAAGTCGATCTGTCTACCAGCAAATGGCATCAGGTCAAACTCACCTTTAAAGCCGATGTCGTTTCAATCTCGCTCGACGGCCGTCTTTGGACAAAGTCTCTCACCCGTCCTTGCTTCAATGCAGCCAAGCGAAAACTGCTATGGATGCAAAACGGCGGCGAGAAAGGTTTAGAGATCGACGACATCCAGGTGTTGCCGGTTGGTAAGCAGCCCTCGTAGCAAACCGCCTCCGGCGTACTCCGCGTTTTGCTTGATCCCCCGCAGAGGACCACGCCGATTTCACCGCTGGCAGCTAGAGTGTCCCGTCGAGACCTCGTTGGTAGTATTTGTGGGTGATGCTGTCCTGGTTCTCCAGCAGCCAGTCGATGGTCGGTTCGTTGTTCATGGCTTTGTGGATGGCCTGTGCCGCCGCCTTGCGATGAATTTCAAACAGAGCCTTGTGATCGAGGTTCTCATCGGTCGCGGCGCCGGGGTTCAGCCAAACCGAGCAGACAATACCGAGGTCGTTGGCTTTTTCCTTGGGAATGTCGCCGGCACGAACGGCATCGAGGACTCCGTTGGCGATCGCTGCCTGCACAGTCCCCATCAAAATATTCGTGTAGGCGGTGCTCTTCACCGTCACCTTGCTGACCATCAGAGTCACCGGCCGAACCTGAATATCGGTGTCGAGGATCGCAAAGACCTTCGAATGGCCGGCCGCCTGGCCACCCGTCAAAGTGGCAATCGCCGTGCCAACAGGCCCGTCCAATTCACCAATGACAACTTCCGGTTCTGCGGCTGTAAACGGAGGTCCGCCGGCGACAAGAGACTCTCCAGTACGCATCACAATTCGATCGCTCATCGGGGTACCCGTGAAGTTGCAGGTGAAGTTGATTCATTTCGACGGATCGACAGCGTAGTCACCGCCAGCGACAATGTCCAGCTTCTGCGCCCTTCCATTTCTTTTCTGAAACGTCTACAGGCAAATGTCCATTTCAATGAACCGCTGCGGGTTCTTCTGATACTGCCCCGCCAGTTGCTGGATGGTCTTCCAGCGTGTTTCGTGCGATGGACTTTCGTACTGAGGTTCCTCTTTGGGGAGGTTGGCCAACAGTGTCTTTCGCAGCAGCATGCCACGTATTTTCTGTGTGCGGACCAGACCGGACTTCTCACACGTCAGGCACAACACGTACTCGCCGCGTTCCACGGGCAATCCCAGGTCGCGCTTGATCTGCCCAATGGCGAACCGCTCACTGATCTCATTCAGTACAGCGTTCAAGTACTGCCAACAGTCTGCGTCGGGAATTGGCAGCACCGGATCTTCTTCGGTGGTTTGTCGTGCTAATTTCACGACGGTCTTCGCTGCGGACGCGTTGAGAAAGATGTCCTGGCAATCCATCTCAAGGATTGTGCGAATTCGCAGCTTGCCCTCTTCAATGCTTGTCAGCGAGACATTGAGACGGTCAAGGAAATCGTGATTGCGCCACCGCGATCGCGCACGGCGACCGCCGAGGTACGAGGCAACTCCCGCAGCTGCAACAATCCACAATAACTCGGGCCAATTCTCCCGCAGGTAGTCGATAAGAGATGCGAGGGCGTCGTTCATTTCATTCAATTCTGTTGGGTGATGTGGGGCGGGAAACTACGGCATCAGTCTTCCGCATCCTCCGATGCGGCAATCAATGCCTGGACGTATAAGACCACTTGCCCTTCGGTGACGCCCGCTTTCATGGCGATGTCCTCTGCAATCAGTTCGATGTCGTCGCCAGCGTTCAATTGGGAGATGAGATCATCGGTATGCGGATCCAATCTCTCAATATCGTGGTCGGTCAATTCCGGCTCGATCGCATCGAACGGAACCGGTTCCATGCCGAGGCAGAAAACATAACGGAAGACATTGTTCAAAATAAAGAACGGGGTCACGATCAGCGAGATCATGCCCCACCAGCCGAGCGTGCAGTTGATGAGGGTGAATTTCCAAAACGTGCCGTGGACGCATGACTTGCAGAGGTTGCCTTCAATCGTCTGCGAAAACCGCATGACCAACGCCCCAATGTTCTGGTAGAAGGCCACGTATTTCGTCGGCGCTTCAACGCCGCACTTTTGGCAAATCATGTGGGATCTCCTATTATCGGATATCAGCGTACCTGTTGCTGGTAGACATTCGCGGACAATTAGACCGAGTGGCCACATCCTTTGCATCTCGATTCGTCTTCGTTCTTCCAGACTCGGTAGGTAGCGCATCGCCCACACCGAATCTCGGGACGAAAAATCGCTTTGCACTGCGAACAGCTCCGCACGTAGCGAGTGCCACGCGAGTTCTTGCAAAGACGAGCAAGGCAGATTGGACAACTACCGGACCGCTTTCGAGCTGCATGCTTTGATGACCGCGGCGATGGCTCTGGAGCCTCTCCGCGAATCTCCGTTGTAGCATTGCGTCGCAATTTGCGTGCGGAGAATTGTTTTTGGTAGCCCGTTGGCTTCTTCGCGTGTTCGAGCTTCTTGTGCTTGTTCGTGATGAGATTAGCCATTTTACTCCGAGTGGCGAACAGCGTCCTCGCGGGCAAAATTCAGCCGAAGGGGGGAAACGAAAAAGACCAGTCCCACGCTGATTGTCGCGTCGGCTCGATTCTCCGCATTTCCAACCGGAATCGCAAGAACATTCCCAATGCCGGCCGATGGACGCGGGGGGAGGGCCGCGTGTTATAATTTGTTCTGTTCACAAACTTTGCAGCCGCGGTCGGCGGCCTGACCGCCTTGAGAGGGTTATCATCGATGAGATTGAAGATCGTACAACTGGGAGTGCTACTGCTGTTGGGGGCCTGTTCATTCGCAGTTGCGCAGGACAAACCACAAGCCAAGACGCTGGTAACGTTCTATGCGATGGGAGACGTTCCCTATGCACCGAAGGAAAATCTGCTGCTGCCAAAGCAGATTGCCGAGTTGCCGAAAGATGCTGAGTTTGTGATTCACGTCGGCGATATCAAATCGGGTGCGACGGCGTGTGACGAAGCGGTTTACAACAAGGTGTTCGGCATGCTCAGCCAGTCGGCGGCACCGGTGTTTGTCGTTCCCGGCGACAACGAATGGAACGACTGCGGGAATCCGGATCAGGCGTGGAAGTATTGGGACAAATATTTCATGCGCTTTGATCGTCGCTGGAAGCATGGCCTGCCGGTGTTTCGACAGTTGGAACGCGAGGAGAACTTCTCGTTTGTGAAGGGAAACGTGCTGTTCTTAGGACTGAATATTGTCGGCGGCCGGGTTCACGATGCAGCCGAATGGAAACAGCGACACGCGGACAATCTGGATTGGGTTCGCCGCAACCTGCGCAAGTTCGGTGCTAACGTCAGCAGTCTGGTGATCTTCGGGCATGCCAAGCCGAATCCGACACACAACGATTTCTTCGAACCGTTCAGCAAAGTTGCGACCGAGTTCAAGAAACCGATTCTGTACCTGCAGGGTGACGGACACGTTTGGATTCACGACCGTCCGTTTGCGGCCAAGAACATTCTGCGCGTGCAGGTTGACCAGGGGGGAATTGCCCCGCCGCTGCAAGTGAGAGTGACCGATGATGGAACGACTCCGTTCCAATTTGATCGCCGCAACGGAAAACCTGCGCCCTGATGATGGCTGGATCGAGCGGATTCAGGACGCTGCGCTTTACGAAGCGTCCCCAGCGTGTGTTGTGGCGACAGCGCATGCTGGGGTCGTCAGGAGTCGTTTTCCATTCCCATTGCCAGCCGCATGATTTCCTTAAACTCGTCTGGGCGAAATGGCTTTTCGAGAAACGCCACTGCCCCCAATTCCGCGGAGCGCTGCCTTAAAGACTCGTCACCGTGTCCGGTCATCACGATCGCTGGAATGTCTATTCCCAATGCTGTTAGTCTCTCGATCAATTCGAGGCCGTTAATTTTCGGCATCCGCACATCGACGATGAGACACGCTGAATCGGGCAATCCTTCCGACTCGGAATACTGCAGGAACTCGGCCGCAGATGCAAATGACTTGGCTGTAAGATCCAGCATCGATGCAAAAGAACTCAGCGCATCCGTTATTGCCGGCTCGTCATCGACGATGAAGACCGTGCGTGCCTTTTCATTCTTGTCCCCCATGGCTATCTCCATGTGGAATAGTAAATCGGAACGTGGTTCCGGTTGTACGATTCGACTCGGCCCACAGTCTACCACCATGTTCCTCAATGATCGAGCGACTGATCGCCAACCCCATACCCATCCCCTGCCGTTTCGTCGAGTAGAATGCATCGAACACTAATTCGAATTCACCCTCGCGAAGACCTTTGCCGACATCACAGACCGACACGTCCACGAGGTTGTCTTCACTAATCTGTGTCGTCACTGTCACTGTCCGTCGGTCATTCGGCATTTCATCCATCGCATCGATCGCATTTCTCACCAGGTTAACCAAAACCTGCTGAATCTGAATTGCATCGACGTTGGCGATGGGACATGCGTCACCCAGAGACAATTGCAAAGAGACATCGGCCTGGCGAATGTCCGAATCGACAAACCGTGCAACATCTTTGACGAGTGCGTTGAGATCGGTCGGCACACGATTCGACGGAGACTTCTGCACAAAATTCCGCAGCCGCCAGACAATGTCGCCGGCACGCAATGTTTGCCCCTCAAGTTTATCGAGTGTCTTCTGAATGCCTTGCCTGTCTGTGGTTGGAGCATTGAGCATGTGTTTGACGATGTGGCTGTAGGTGGCGATTGCGGTCAGCGGCTGATTGAGTTCGTGGGCAATGCCGGTCGCCATTTCTCCCATGGTGCTGAGGCGCGCGACGTGAGCCAGTTGCTCCTGGTGCTGCCGCACTTTTTCCTCGAGTTGCTTTCGCGCGGTAATGTCCTGAACCGTGCCGACCAACAATACCGTTTTTCCGGTTTCATCGACGACGGCTTCTCCAATGGCTTGAACGACCGAGATCGTCCCATCCTTCAGTAGCAATCGATGTTCGATATTCCAATCTTCTCCGTAATCGATTCCCCTTTGAATGTGATATAAATCATACTCTCGATCTTCCGGATGAACGGCATTCAGAAACGAATCCAACGAAGCTTCTTCTCGACTGATCCCGAAAATATCAAAGAGTGAGTCGGAACCGATGATCTCACCATTTTCTGGAACCAAACGCCAATGCCCAACCTGGGCCATTGCTTCCGCTTTGCTCAAGAACCGCTGGCTCTCCAACAGCGATTCTTCGATTACCTTGCGCTCGGTGATGTCTCGAATCGAACCTGCCATCCGGTACGGCTTGCCGTCTTCGTCCCGCATTGCCTCGCCGCGGGCCTGAAACCAGCGGTATTCTCCACATCTTGTTCGCAGTCGATACTCGCAATCGTACGGCAGATTCTCTTCCAGGTGCAGCCGAACCGCTTCAAGAACATCTGCTTTGTCCTCGGGATGCACAAACGCAAGACATTGATCGCACGTAGTTTCTATGCCCTCTCCGTAACCCAGTAACTCCTTGAATCGAGGCGACCAGTACTCCTTTCCTGTCTCGATACTCCAGTCCCACAGGCCGTCCGATGTGCCGCGGACAGCCAGGTTCAATCGCTCTTCGCTTTCTCGCAGTTCATCTGCGACCCGTTTGAGCTCGGAGATGTCGCGCGAAACACCAAGGACCGACACGACCTCACCCGCGCCGTTCAATTCCGGAAACACGCGCCAGTCATAGGTGGCCGTCCCTTCCGAACTGGTCCAATCAAAGATTTCGCCCTGAGGTTGGTTGGTTGCAAAAACACGATCAATCGCATTTTCCCAGAGTTGACACAGATGATCCGGGAAGCCCATTTCTCTGTGGGTCTTCCCGATGTATTCCGCAGCCGTCTTGCCGCTGATCTGCAAGGCGGCAGAGTTGGCATAAGTGTGGCGGTACTCACGGTCGTACCGCAGAATGTAATCCTTCGAGTTCTCAGCGAGCGTTCGATATTGCTCTTCATTCCGCTGTAACGCATCCGTGACAAGTTTACCTTCGGTAACGTCCTGCCAGGCACCAACAAGATGACTCGGGCTTCCGTCGGCGTGCTTCACCACTCGCAGATTATCGTGGAAAACCAAGTACGTGCCGTCTTCTATTTTCCAACGATACTCGTGTTCGTGAAATCCGCGTTCAAACAGATTGGCAAGCCCCTCGAAGACCCCCGGGGCGTCGTCGGGGTGAATCCGATCGGCCCAGAAAGAGGGGTCCGCCGTGAACTTGTCTGCGGAAAACCCGGTCAACTGTAGGACATTGCCGCCGACAAACGTTGCGCCGAAGTCTCCGTCCGGCCGACACGTGTAACTAATAACCGGAAGAGCATCCAGGATGATGCGTAGCTGGTCCGTCGTTGTCCGCAGTTCCTTCTCGACTTGCTTGCGATCGGTGATGTCGATTGAGGCACCAAGTAGCGCCGGTCGTTGCTCGTACTCAATCTGCGTGACTGAATAATCGACCCATCGCTCGTTACCCTCTTTATCCTTGCCGCGGAACTCACCCCGCGATGTGACGCCTTGCTCGCGGCACTCCTGGACCATTTTCGAGTACCGCTCATGAGCTTCGCGGTCCAAGAGTTGACCGGGAGTCATTTGCATCAATTCGTCGCGCGAGTATCCGGTGACTCGTTTAGCCGATTTGTTGGTGAACACTCGCTGTCCGTCCTGAACAATCGAGAGACTAACAGGAATATCCTCAGTCAACCTGCGAAACTTTTCTTCGCTTCGCCTGAGATCTTCTTCAGCCTGTTTGCGTTCAGTCAAATCATGCAGAATCCCCAAAGACCCGGTGACAACCCCTTGGTCGTTGAAGACGGGTACGGCCACGTCGTAAATCCACTGGAGACTTCCGTCGCGTGTCCTACATAAACAGTCGGCCTTCCAGACGTCAATTTCTCCTGCAAGATACCGGCGGAATGCTTCATCATAGGATAACTCTGCGCATTCCCCGCGTCCCTGTAATTCCACGCAAACCTCTGTCCACCGCTCATGGGTCATTTCTTCCGACTTATAGCCGATCAGCGATTCGATTCCCGCATCGTGAAAGACGTATCTGTCTGTGATGTAATCGAGTTGATAGGCGAACGAATCCGCCCCATCAATCACCCTTCTGTAAAGTTCCTCACGCCGAGCCAACTCCTCTTCGGCCCGCTTGCGGTCGGTGATGTCCGTTACTGCGCAGCTTACTCCTATAACATTGCCGTCATCGGATCTGAGCGCAACGTAGTTGTGCTGAAAGTACCGTTTTTCACCCGGCTGATCGGCTGTCCCTGCAATGACCGATCCGTCCCGGATCGGTTCCCCCGTCTCAATCACTTGGCGAAGTTGTGGCTCGATCTCCGCCGCTAGTTCCGGGAACAATTCGCCGACTGAACGCCCAAGATGTTCCTCAACGGAGAGTCCGTTGAGGGTGGCAAGGAATTCATTGATGTCGAGGTAACGCAACTCTGTGTCGAAACAGCAGAGACCTACCGGTTCCTTTCTGTAGTTCCGCCTGAGCCGGTCGTACTCGCCAGAAAGTCCATGAGTCGTGTTGTCGACTACCGGACGAGTGAATCGGGGATCGGGAGGCAGTTGCCGTTCCAACTCCGCAATGCGGTCGCGCAAACGGTTCACTTCCTCCTGAAGTTTCGCCTTTGTTGCGTTGGACATAACTGCGATCAAATCTGAACTTGGAAACAACGAAGCCGACATCGTCCTCGCAGGTGACATTCAACGCCGCAACGGACGACGGACAAAGCGGGGATTCCGTCTGTCCGTAACAACCTGACGAGCTGCGCTATTGCTGTTCGCAATATAAGCACGGCGTCTAGAGTTGACGCGTCTCGTACCCGCCGGAATTCTCAAAGGTAACAAAGTGAAGAGTAGTGGTTGTCCCCGTCAAAGTATGTTCACCGTGCCGGTTTTTCGCAAGATCAAGCGCGACAAATCGGGAACCCGATTTTTGCGTGAAAAACTTCCAGTAGAGGCGGCGAAGCACGGCTTTAAGAAACGCGGAAGCTACGATTCAGATTCTTTGTTCGCACAACATTCGGATGCTTGTGTTTCCGACTGACTTGAGTGAGAAGACTGACACACATTGCGAGCTGTCTTGCCGCGGTCTACAATCAATATCGGTTGATTTGTCACACCTTTCGATCTCCCGCCTTGTCCTCCTGCCGTTGGTCATCACATGATGCATCGATCCGCATGGTGTCTGCTTCTCGCATTGCTGGCTGCACAATCTGCCGTGGCCCGTGCCGAGGAGAAACCTCCCACCTACGAATCCGACATTCGCCCGATCCTGAAGGCGCATTGCTTTCAGTGCCACGGCGAAACGGGTGAGAAGGAGGGAGGACTCGACCTGCGGTTGCGGCGATTTATTGTGCAGGGCGGCGAATCCGGAGCGGCCATTACGCCGGGAAAAATCAAAGACAGCCCGCTGTTGGAACGAATTCGCTCGGGTGAAATGCCACCCGACGACGACAAGCGTCTTTCCAAGCAGGACATCGATCTGATTTCCGCATGGATTGCCGCCGGCGCTCGAACCGAAAATCCTGAGCCGGACAATGTCGGCGACGGCCCGATCTTCACACGTGCCGAACGCAGTTACTGGGCGTTTCAACCGGTCAAGCGTCCTACGGTTCCTGACGTGCGGGATCGCAACCGTATCCTCACACCCATCGATGCTTTCATCGTCGCCGAACTCGAACGCCGGGTTGCCGCGTCACCGAACGATCCCGCTGCCAAACAGGCTTATCAATTCGCGCCGGCTGCCGACGGTCGCAAGTTGATCCGCCGCGCGTCGTTTGATTTGCTCGGCCTGCCCCCGACACCGACAGCGATCGCCAAGTTCGATGCTGATACGTCTCCCGACGCTTGGGGAAAGTTGATAGGCCGGTTACTCGACTCGCCGCATTACGGCGAGCGCTGGGGACGTCACTGGCTCGACGTGGTCGGCTATGCCGATTCGGAAGGCTACAGCGAAGAAGATCGGGTTCGCCCCAATGCCTACCGCTACCGCGACTACGTCATCCGCGCCTTCAATGCCGACAAACCGTTCGACCAATTCATCCAAGAACAGTTGGCCGGCGACGAAATGGTTCCGCACCCGCACAAGAACCTCTCGGCCGACGCAGTCGAGAAACTGACAGCCACCGGGTTTCTGCGAATGGCTCCCGACGGGACGGCATCTGGCGGCATCGACCAACCCGTCGCGCGCAACCAGGTCATCGCCGACACAATGCAAATCATCGGCAGCTCGTTATTGGGCCTCACCGTTAATTGCGCCCAGTGTCACGATCACCGTTACGATCCGATCCCGCAGGCCGATTACTACCGGATGCGTGCAATCTTCGACCCCGCTTTCGACTGGCAGAATTGGAAAGCTCCGCCCTCGCGGCGCATTTCTCTTTACACCGATGCCGACCGCGAACTTGCAAAGCAAATCGAGGCCGAAGCGGCCAAAGTCGATAAGGAGCGTCTCACAAAAGCCGAAGTCTACATCACACGAACGCTCGAAGAAGAATTGCTGCTGCTGCCGGAAGAGATTCGCAAACCAATGCGCACCGCCTACCGCACGGCAGCCAAGGATCGCACCGACGCTCAGAAGTCGTTGTTGAAAGAATATCCCACTGTCGCGAAAATCAGCGTCGGTTCGCTGTATCTGTACGATCGCCGTCGCGACGTACGGGCACGCAAACTCGATGTTGACCGAAAGGCAAAGGAGAAGCGGTTCGTCGCAGAGACGGCCCGCCGCGAAATCGAAAAGATTGCCTCCGAAAGTCGCGAGCAAGTTGAAGCGGCGTTGAAGACTGCTGCCAAGAATCGGACTCCCGAACAGGCGACACTGTTAGGAAAGTATCCCGGTGTCTCGGTCACCCTGGCGACGTTAGCGAAGTTCAATCCAGCCGCTGCCGCCGAGTTGGATCGCGACAAACAAGCGGCCGCAAAACTCCGAGCGAGCAAGGCGGCCGTCGATTTGAAACGCTTCTCGGACAAGGCGACCAAGATTCGGGGCGCCAAACCGGAAGAGGGATTTGTTCGCGCCCTCACCGAAACCGCGGGAAAAGTGCCGGACACTTTTCTGTTCCACCGCGGAGACCACGAACAGCCGAAGGAACAGTTGCAACCGGCCGATCTGTCGATTCTCAATCCGGGTCAAATTCCAGAGAACGATACCGCGCTGCCAACCACCGGACGCCGTCTCGCTTGGGCGAAGCAATTAACCAACGGCCGGCATCCGCTGGTTGCGCGGGTGATCGTCAACCGCCTTTGGCTGGGACATTTCGGGCGTGGACTAGTTGATTCGCCCGGCGATTTCGGCTTTCTCGGCGAACGGCCCACGCATCCCAAGTTGCTCGATTGGCTTGCCGACGAATTCGTCCGTTCCGGCTGGAAAGTCAAACGTATTCACCGCTTGATTATGTCATCGGCCGTCTATCAGCAGTCGGCGGCCGGTCACCCGGCATCGACGGTTGCCGACCCCGATAATCGCCTTTATACCCGGTTCCCCATCCAACGGCTCGAAGCGGAAGTGATCCGTGACGCGGTTCTATCTGTCAGTGGAAAACTCAACCTCAAACTGTACGGCAAGCCGGTCCCGGTGATGGAAGACGAAGTCGGCCAGATTATTCTGGGCATCGAAAACCTCGACGGCGAACGCAAACCGACAAAACCGATTCCGCTGAACGGCGAAGAATTCCGCCGCGGCCTGTACGTGCAAGTTCGCCGCAGCCGCACGCTGTCCATCTTCGAAGCGTTCGACGCGCCCAACATGAGCCCCAACTGCGAACGCCGCAACTCGTCGAACGTCGCCACGCAATCGCTGATGCTGATGAACAGCGACTTCGCCGTCGAATACTCACAACACTTCGCGCAGCGCTTGATTGACAAAGCGGGGCCGAAAACTGCCGATCAGATCAAGCTTGCCTGGAAGTTGGCATTTTCTACGGAACCTGCTGCCGCGGATATTGCGGCCGGCGAGCAATTCGTCGAATTGCAGCGGACGACGATTCGCGAGCAATCGCCCAAGGCGAATGATGCCACAATTCAACAACGGGCGATGGCTACGTTCTGCCAGGTACTGCTGAGTTCCAACCGTTTCCTGTATGTCGATTGAGCCACGTTATCGAGACTCACAAATGATGTCATCCGAAGACAAATCAATAGCGAACGCGGACGGCAATTCGTCGCGGCGACGTTTTCTGTCGTCCAGTGCGTTCGCCCTTGCACCGCTCGCGCTCCAATGGTTGCTGAAGCAAGACGAAGCTGTTGCCGCACCGGCTAAAGCGCCGAATCTGCTGCCGCAGGATTTCAGTCTCGACCCGCAGCCCGCGCATTTCGAGCCACGAGCAACCGCGATGATTTCGTTGTTCATGCAGGGTGGCCCCAGTCAGGTCGATCTGCTCGATCCCAAGCCAATTCTCAACAAACTCGACGGTAAGAAGTTTCCCGGTTCCATCAAGTACGACAACGCCGCCCAGGCCAGCACACGCGTTCTCGGCAGCCCGTGGAAGTTTACACAGCATGGTGAGTGCGGCACCCCGGTTTCGGAGCTGTTGCCGGGGCTCGCCGAGGTTGTCGATGACATTTGCGTCATCCGTTCGATGCACACCGGCGTGAACAATCACGGCCAATCGATCCACGCACTGAACTCCGGCCGCATTCAACGCGGGCGACCGTCGCTCGGTGCCTGGTTAACCTACGGCCTCGGTGCCGAAACGCAAAACCTGCCGGCCTATGTCGCCATGAGCGATCCGCGCGGCATTCCGGTCGAAGGCGTGCTCAACTGGTCCAATGGCTGGCTGCCGTCGCTGTATCAGGGAACGGTGATCCGACCCCGCGAGCCACGGATTCTCAATCTTGAACCACCACCCGAACTGCGCGGCAAAGTACAGCAACAGTACCTCGCATACCTCAGGCGGCTCAACGAAAAACACCAGGACGAGCACCCCGGCGTCTCCGACCTTGCGGCCCGTATCTCCAACTACGAACTCGCCGCCCGCATGCAAGTCGCCGCCCGCGAAGCGCTCGACATCAGCCAGGAAACCAATGCGACCCAGCAGATGTACGGTATCGATCAACCCGACAGCGAAGAGTATGGCAAACGCTGCCTCATCGCGCGACGGCTCGTCGAACGGGGCGTCCGATTTGTGCAGGTCTTCACGAAGAATCAATATTGGGACCATCACGGCACCATCCGCACCCGCCTTCCCGAGGCCTGCCGAAAGACGGACAAGCCAGCCGCCGCCCTCGTCAAAGATCTCAAGCAGCGCGGTTTACTCGATAGCACCGTTGTGCATTGGGGCGGCGAAATGGGACGACTCCCCGTCATTCAGAACGACGCCGGACCAAAGAGCGTCGGACGCGACCACAACACCTACGGATTCAGCATGTGGGTGGCCGGCGGTGGTTTCCGTCGCGGTGGAACCTACGGTGCGACCGACGAGTTCGGTCATCACGCAGTCGAGAACGTCGTCAACCATTACGACTACCACGCCACGCTGATGAACTTGTTCGGCCTCGATCCCGAACGGCTCACATTCAAACGAACCGGCCGCGAGCAATCGCTGCTCGACGGCCAGCCCGGAAAAGTTGTCAGCGGGATTCTCCAGGACGGTTGATTTACTGTAGGCGATTACGAATCGATTCCGTGCAGCGTGATGCCTTTGGGTTCTGGAATGTCTTCGGTGATGATCTTCCACGACGCGCCCATTTCCCGCATCGCAGTAAAGTCGCGCGGCTTGTAGGCCAGTTCCAGATGCGGTGTTTGGATCGGCTCGCCGGCCCTGTTCGATCGCATGGCGGCTTCCAACATGCCAGTCACAAGCAGAGTCCGTTCGACCGGGTACGGAGCCTGCTTGTGGATGAAGTGATGTTGGATGGCGTGCGAGAGCGCCTTGAAGAGATTGCGGTTGTTCCACGGGCCGACATAAAAACTGGACGCGTGGATTTTCGGGTCGCTCTTCAATCGGCAAGCAAAATTCCAACGCGTGCTACTGCGGCCCACTTTGAGCACGGTCGCTTTCAGGCCGTCCTTGTAGGTAATCAGCAGCCCATGCGTCGGATCAGGTTTTTCTCCCGGTACTTGGCGGAGCGACTCCGGTGCATTCCCCAGTTCGGCGGCCATCGCTGCATGGGCAAGTTCCGGCGACCAGCGCCCTTCGTCGGCTGCCTTCCATAGTGCATCACCTTTGAGCAGTTCGATGCTGGCGACACCCGTTTCGCCCCCTTTGCGCGATTCGACCATCGACTGCAGAACCTCGAGTCCGTGAAAATCGTACGACTCCAACGGACCGCCGTGAATGGAAATCGCTTCTTCAATTTGTGCGCCTGCAGGCAACGCAAGTGGCGGTCGACGCTGCGCCAACGGGACACTGCTGCCGGCCATGAAGGGGATGTCGGCTTGCTGCGCCGTGTCGTACATTTCTTTCGCCCAATCCCAGCGGTACGAGAGGTGCTTGTCGTTGAACAGCGGCACAGACCGACGAGACCGTCGCATGACGGCGACGATTTCGTCGAAGAACCGTTTGCGCGGATACTTGCGCTGCCCCAGTTCGTTCACCGGATAATTGCCATGTTCTCCAATGGCGAGGACGGCATCGACGGCCAACTGTTTGCCGCCGACACACAGCGATTCATCGATTGTCTTGAATATCGGGATCTTGAATCGGCGAGCAATGTCCTGCGACATATCGCCAGCGGGCGTTTGATCGACATAGAAACTGACGATATCGACTCCCGGATCGGTACGTTTGCCGTTGAACAAATACGGCTGCAGAAAGTTCTCCAGCAGAACATGCGCATGCGAGCGATGATGACAGACGGTCATGACGACCGCCACTTTGGGACGAGTCTTCGACGGGGCGGCCCACAACGGCGTCGCCGATGCAACAGCCGCTGCTCCGAACGATGTTCCGACCGCACGCAGTGCGTCGCGACGTGAAAGTGTTCCGCTCGTTGAACGACTCAAGCTTTGAGCGGAACGGGACGGGCAATGCAATTCATTCTTGACTGGAGTATTCGTCATCGGAATGCCTTTCTGCGGTTCCTTGTGGTTGTTCACAGTTGCTTGTTGCGCTGAATCGCTCGACTATTTCTTGACCAAATTATTTCTTGACCAGCACGACACCCTCGGCGTCGATTCGTTTGAACATTGCACGATATTCTTTCGATCCATCATCGTCCCACCAGGTGGTCTTCAGCGGGGCGGCGTAGCTTAGCGGCAGCAAACGTCTGACGTCGGGCCGCACCATGAAGATGGACTGTTTCGGGTCGGCGATGTTGTACATCACGGTCCCGTTCTTAAAGGTGGTTTTGATGATCCACTTTGGTTGCTCGGGGAGTTTCAGTTCTTTCAGTCGTTCCAGTTCGTCGCGGTTGAGCGTCACGCCGAGTCCTGGACGCTCGGAGACGCGCAACAATCCGTTGGTCGGCTCGGGGCGTTCGTTGACGACGTCGGACTTCCACGTTTCGGCATCGCAATGAAATTGCAAGCTGGCGGTTTTGAACGCCGCCTGCATGTGTGTGGTCATCGACCGCGTGATGTGTCCACCGACGTTCTGCAGCATAAATGGCAGGTTGGCGGCGGCAAACAGGCCGGCGCGCCGCATGGCCTTGCCGATTTTCGCGTGTCCTAGAATGTAGCCGTCTGCTGCGCGGCGGAGCACTTCAAATGTCGCCCCCAACGGACTGTGGTGCAACAGTATTGGCAGGCGAATTCGCTGTCTCAGTTCGGCGTAGCCATCGATGTCTTTTTCGATAAGCGGGTCTTCAAAACTGCCCGCGACGGGGAAGTCTGCCATGCGCTGGAGCATGTCCGGCATGTGGTCGTCGGTGCCGCCCATTGTGATATCAAATTGAATCTTGAACCCTTCGGGGGCGACCTTCTGCATGGCCTGGAGTTGGTCCAGCACGTTTTCAAATGGCGAGAGATGATACTTCATCCAGGTGTAGCCGCGATCTGCGTACCGCCGAACGGCCTCGGCCATAAGTTTTGGAGCAGCGGAGACCGTCCACGATCCCACCGGTACCCATCGTCGAAACCGCTGGCCGAACAACTTGTAGACGGGAACGCCGGCCAACTTCCCCATCAGGTCGTACATGGCCGTTCCCAGGCCGAGCGATGTTTCGTCGCCGATCCAGTCGAAGGGGCTGGTGCCGACGTATTTTTGAATCACCTCGTCCTTTTCACGGCTGCTGCTTTCCCCCAGCCCGATCAGGCCGTTGCTGGTGTGGGCAATGTAAATGGTGCGGCGGGACGGGCCGTAGAAATGATTGAGCTTGTAGGCGATCCAGTCGTTGTAATCGACCGAAATGTCGTGCGCCTCGATGCGGGTGACGGTAACGCTTCCGTGTCGCGAGTTTGCCTCCTGCTGAGCAGCACGGGCCGGATTCGTTGCAGTGGCCAGCAATGTTCCGGCAGAGACCGAAGCGGCTGCAGTCGTAAGAAAATGGCGACGGGTTATGATTCCCGAATCGTCATCAGACCAAGAAACGTGTGGCCAGTTCATCTCTTGCTCCTGTTGTCGTGGCATTCGAGAAAAACGTGACAATTGCCGTTGCATCAGTTTTCGATGCGGCGGTCATCGGCTCACGTGAGCCTTCACTTTGCCGGCGACTTCACTCGCAGCCCGAATCATCAGCGTCACATCGACTCCCATTGCCAGCCATTGGATGCCCATGTCGGCCCAATCACACAACTGATCCGGATCGGCACCGACTGAGATGCCGGCCGGAATGTTGGCAGCCTGACATTTCCGAACGACCGATTCGATGGCGGCCAACACTTCGGGATGAGTTGGCTGAGTACGATGTCCCAATGAAGCGGCCAGATCCTGCGGCCCGAAGGCAACGCTGTTCAGTCCAGGCACCGCGAGAATCTCATCGATGTTCTCAACCGCTTCGGCTTGTTCGATCTGCACGATCGTGATGATGTGTTCGTTGGCATCGCGGCAGAATTGTTCGGCATCGAGACGTCCGTAATCCAGCGGCCGTAGCGGACCGAAACCGCGAATGCCTTCCGGTGGATAACGACAGGCGGCGACGGCCGCAGCAACATCGGCCGCGGTGCGCACCATCGGAACGATGATGCCGTCGGCTCCGATGTCCAACACCGGCTTGATCAGCACCGGATCGTTCCACGGGACACGCACCAGCGAGGCACACTCGGTCTCCTTCAGCGCCATCAGGTGGCATTTCAGGCTTTCCAGCGAAATGGATGTGTGCTCGGTGTCGATCCACAGGAAATCACACTCCGGGCCTAACGCTTCGGTGATGCTGGGGTCAGAACTGCTGACGGCGGTTCCCAGACAAATCTCGCCCCGCGAGAGTTTTTCAGAAAACTTGCAAGCGTTCTGCATCGGTCGGTTCCAATCTTCCTGATTCGGTTCGCCGTAGAATCAACTGCGGCAGAGACTTGCCGTTCCCCCCGGCAATCGTCCCTTGAAGGTACTCGACAGCCGTAGCGAAAACCAGCGGCAGTCGCTTGCGCCGCGGTGAAACTCGGCTCAGCCGGCGTTTGTTGTTGATGGTGGCAACAGATCACGGCCGACGGCGATCAGTGGCTGAGTTCAACACATACCGAACAGAGAATTGGCCAACTGAAAGCGGTTTATTGTCGTAGAGAAGGTAGCGAAGGAAGAGCGCTGGGTCGGAATTCGGCTGTGCGATTTTCGTTGTTGGCAGCGAACAGGAGAAACAGCCGTTACTTTCACCGGTAACCTGAACACAATCGCATCAGTGTTCCTCTTTCGGTTTGAGTGAAATTCGATACAATTCGCGCAGTTAAGTCCTGTTACAATACCATCCCGGCAGGTCGCTCCCACCTGCCATTTTTGCCGCCATCGCCGACCCACCAACCGTCCGGTTGCGTTTGCCCCGATCTCCTCAGGAAACAATGCCATGCGTTACTCGTCTTCGATTCTTTTTGCCGTCGCGTTGTTTGTCGTCGGCTGTTCCGATGGTGCAAAACCTGAGCCGACGGACGCAACAATTGGCCCGGGCGGAACGAGTGACACAGAAAGTCCGGAGAATGAAGTCACGCAGAAAACGTTCTCTGGAACCTGGCTGGTGATTGCCAGCCGGATGGATGCGCCAAGTGAAGTCCACCTCGCCGTCGTCAAAATCGGCGAAGACAAGGACGGCGAATACGCTGGCAAAGTCCTCGACAGCTCGGATGACGTGTTTCCCGAAGCCACGCTGGAAAAGACTGTTGTTTCCAACAACAGCATTCAACTGCAGTTTCAGGTTGGCGAAGCCGGGCAACTCGAGGTTCATGGCCTGCTCGATGGCGACACCATTTACGGCAACGCTGCCACCAATAGTGGACTGCAGCCGGTCCGATTGGTGCGAACCGATCAGGAGAAGGTCGAAGGACCTGTGGGCGTTCCCACGGAAGGGGCTGAAGAATTTGAAGCCGCAATGCAAGGCGACGACTCGACCGCTCAATTGAAACAATTTGCCAAGCAGTTCAACACAAGTCCGACGGCCCTGTCGGCGTACATCGTCTTGCTGGCAAAAAGCAAACAGACAGAACTCGACGAAGCAGCCGTTGCTCAGATCATCGAGGATTTCGTCAAGACGGGCAGTCGGTGGGGGGCTCGGATGAAACGAAACGTCCGGCTCGATTCGGCTGCAATTCTGGCGCAGCAAAAGTACCTGCCCAATCTGGCAGTCAAAACTCTCCTGCCGTTGGAGAAGGAAACACCCGACGAAGAAGACGAGGCGTTCACTTCCCGCCTGAAATACACCAGCGCGATGGCGAAGGTGATTTCAACCGACAAAGAAACGCAGACAGCCGGGGCGGCCGCTCTGACAGAACTTCACGAGGCGGATCTGTTGGACCACCGTCTCCGCGTCGCGTTGGCAAAGCACCACGATCAGGATGGCGACAAGAACAAAGCACTGCAATTATTTGCCGAGTTGGCCATTCTCCCGGAAGGCGAGAGGTACTTCGCCGCGCTAAGCGACGATATTGAAAGTGCCCCCGAGACGGCAGAACATGCGACCGAGCGGTTGTGGAAATCGACCAAAGGCGAAGCGGAAGGTTTGGGCGAATTCCACGATCAGGTTTACGAGTCGGTCATCCATCGCATGTTCAAGTCGTCGTCGGCGACTCCGCCCGCCAATCCGGCTGGAAAGCGGGTGTCGCTGTGCGAATTGTTTACCGGCGCAGCCTGTCCGCCGTGCGTTGCCGCCGACATGGCAACCGTTGGGCTGGAAGCGAACTATCCGACTTCCAGCCTGATCGTGCTACGATACCATCAGCACATCCCCTTGCCTGATCCGCTGGCAAACGCCGATGCGGAAACCCGGTTGGCCTATTACGAACAGAGCGGTACGCCAACCGTCATACTGAACGGGCGACAGGTCCAGCAAATTGCCGGCCCGTTTGCTTATTCGCAGTTGATGTACGAGGAACTCAGCAAGAAGGTCGATCGCGTTGTCGGTTCCGATTCGAAAATTTCAATTGAACTCTCCGCCAATGCAAAAGATGGCAAGCTGTCGCTGAGCGCAAAAGTCAATGGCACAAAAGACCTGCCTCAATCCGCTCGCTTGAAGTTGGTGCTGGCCGAAGGCGAAGTCCATTTTGATGGTCGCAACGAAATTAAGCGGCACGAGATGGTCGTGCGCTACATGCCCGCCGGTCCGGATGGCATCGCCCCGAGCGAGGGTGGCCTGTCGTACGAGTCATCTTTGGAACTCGGCGATATCAAACAGGAGTTAGTCGATTACCTGGAAACAACCGCCAAGCAGTATGACCAGCCGTTTGCACTGCCGCCGCAACTCCGCCAGCAAATGCCGAACGGTCCGTTTCCGGTCCGTCCACTGGAACTGAAGCCGCTTCACCTGATTGCCTTTGTTCAAGATGATGCATCGCAGGAAGTCTTGCAGGCAGCCATCATTCCGGTCAGTGGAAAGTTGGAATATCCCGAAACGGCAGCCGAGCCGATCACACCGCCGACACCCGAAAAGGGCGATCCCAACAGCTCGATCAAAGCGCCGGTTCCCGGTTCCAGCAAACCGACCGAAGATGGCCCCAGTAAGACTCCAACGCCGAAACCGGGCGACGGGGATTCGGCGGCGAAACCGAAACCCGGCCCCAAACTCATCCCGTCGGGTACCGACAAGCCGTAAGGCGGTGTTGGGATTGGGTGCCACTGGCGTGTCGCCAGTGCAACGCGGAAAGCACTGGCGACA
>JABISG010000065.1 GCA_018699955.1 Planctomycetaceae bacterium
GATGCAACGCATCGCAGACGCCGTTACTCGGCCGAGTCATTGGGATCGACGGCCAGCCAGCTTAACGCGCCGACAGCGTAGATGGCAGCGACAAAGTAGATCACCAGATTCCAGTCGCCGCCGGTTTTCTTGATGTCGCCGATCATGTATCCCAACACGACCGGCATGGCGAAGCCGCCGATCGTGCCCGCCATGTTCATCGCCCCCACGATGACCGCCGTGTATCTGCCGGCGACATCCATCGTGGCAGCCCAGGCCGGGGGATTGGCCACCCCCGCAAACAGACTTCCGGCCGACATTAGAACGATGAACAGATCGGGCTGGTCGGTCAGCGAGGCAGCAAATGTCAATCCGGCACACAACGCCAAGGACAGGAAGGACATTCCGGTTCGACTCAGCCAGCGGCTTCCCGTGACGGTCAAGACGGCATCGATCAGTACACCTCCCAGCAGCGTGCCAACAATCACCGTCGCCAGCGGGTACATCGTCATCTCTCCCGCTTTCCCTATCGACATCCCGAATCGGTACTCAAGAAACGCAGGAAACCAAGTGACGAACAAGCCGTAGCCGGCGGCACGACAAAAGGATTGGAAGTTAATGCCCCAGAGGGTTTGATTGGTGAAAATACGGATCAGCAGATCGCCGGTGGTCAATTCCCTTGGTCTTTCAACATCGTGACGTTCGATTTCCACGTCGATGGCATCCGTCGACTTCTCGTCCGACAAATCAGAAATGACCGGGTCGGGTTTGTCTGACGGAATCCACGGATGCTGTTCGGGCTTCGTGCGAAAGAACCAATAAAAGAGGATGGCCCACACGATGCCGACAACCGAATAGAGGCGAAACACGACGCGCCAGTGGATGCCGAGACCGCCGCTGCCGATCAGCCACGCCGTTAGTTTCATCGTGATGACGCTACCGATTGACATCGATGCGCCAATGACCCCACTGCAAATTCCGCGCAATCGAACCGAAAACCAGTCGTTGATAACTTTCGCGGTGATCGGCACCATGCCGGCCTGCGCCGCGCCAAAAGCGGCGCGCGAAGCGAGCAGCGGAACCCACGACCATACCAGTGAACTCCAAACCGTTAAGACTGACCAGAGTGTGCTGATAAGTGGATACGCCGTGCGCGTGCCGATCCTGTTGCCCAGCCATCCGCCGGGAATTTGGAAAAAGAAATACCCGGCTGAGAATATCGCGAACACCCAACCCATTTGCTCTTCGCTGATGTCCAGATCCTTCTGCATCGTGGTGTTGGCCACGGCAAGGCAATACCGCGTGAGATAAGCGCTGGCCGCGCCCATGCCCAGAAACATCAACACCGCGAAACGCACAAAGCCACCTCCTGCCGAATCGGACGCAGGCGCGTCGATGCGTTCGTCTTTCATCGCGAGGGCCTTTGTTTCGGGCTACTTCTGCAGAAATCGCTTCAACACATTCCGTGTCACGACTGAAACTCCGTCGTCGATTGGCAGCGAAAGCGTCCAACAAAACGAACCGGCGGCGAAGACCGATCCGCCTGAGGGGGTGTCGTAAATCGTCAAGTCGGCTCCGGTGTTCTCGGGGTTATCGCCATGCGCCAGTTGAACGATATTCGGCGGTGAATCGGGGCCGATCTTGTCGAGTTCATGCGCCGAAGCGCCGCCGGGACAGCGCTCGTGCAAACTCTGCATGCCGAACAAGTCTCCGTTCGCCAGACCGCTTCCGGCGAATGCCCAATGCGTCGCGTCAATAACCCGATACGGTGCGCCGGATTGGAAGCCGCCGTGTGTGTAGGCGACCCCCAGCAGGTTGGCTTCGGATTCCCCCCGCAACGTTGTCTCTCCCTCACGGCGGCAGAGAATGGTTGATTCGTCGGCGAATTCGACTTCGGCGTACATGCCGCAGCCGCCGAGATACATCAACCGCCCACCTCGCTCCTGCACCCATCGCTTCACGTGATGATACATTTCCGGCGAGAAGTATTCGGGGTGATTGTTCAGGATGAGTACTTGATAATCGTCGAGTTCCAAGCCGCCGAAGTGCAGTTCGACGTCGCTGTACAGGTCGTAATCGAATCCTTCACGCTCCAGCCATCCCAGCAGTCGCCATTCCCCGGGTGCAAAGGCCGACTCAACGCGTCCCGCAATCGGATCGGTAATCTGCGAGTCTGCCGAGACATGCGCACCGGGTTCCGGTCGGTTGAA
>JABISG010000160.1 GCA_018699955.1 Planctomycetaceae bacterium
GAAGCCGGCAACGCGCTCGATATGTTGAACCGGATGACGCTCACGGTCATCGACGGCGATCTCCCCCGAAAGGTGTTGGCCCGCGATAACCTCACGTTCTACCGATTCAAAATGCGAACCTCGCGAAACAGCCCGCGCTATTACGATGCGAATCTCGGCAAAGGAACAAAGCGAAAAGCCGGCCTGTTGCTACGAACCGCCAACCTCGATGCGATCGACTTGCCCGACGGCGTTCATCCGTCGCCAGTATTTGGCAACATCGCAGATAGCAATCGGTCTCGATCACAGAAAGCCGCTTCACTCATTCCGCCGGTCGGCTGGACAGCGGCGTTCATCACGGTCATCGTCATGGGAGTGGTGGCAGGCCGCCGCCGTCGAAATGACTGTTGAACCCGTGATGCGAACAACGCCATGCCGAACGATGAACTGAAAGAACGCAGCCGCCAGGTGCTCGCGCAATTGGACGGCGAAATCACACTCGACGGACTCGGCGAACCGGTCGAAGTCATTCGCGACCGCTGGGGCGTGCCGCACATTTACGCGCAGAATCAGCACGACCTGTTCTTCGCGCAAGGATTCATCGCCGCGCAAGACCGGCTGTTTCAGATCGATCTCTGGCGGCGGATGGCGGTTGGTGAGATGGCCGAAATCGAAGGATCGGCCGGCATCGAAGCCGACCGTTTCGCGCGGCTGGTCAAGTACCGGGGCGACCTCGACGAGGAATGGCAAAGCTACAGCCCGGATACGCAGGATATCGCGACATCCTTTACCGACGGCATCAACGCCTACATCGATCACATCGGTGATCGATTGCCGATTGAATTTGAGGAGTTGAATTATCGACCACAAAAATGGGAACCGGCCGACTGTTTGGGCCGCATGTCGGGCGTGGTGATGAGCCGTAACTTTCAGTTGGAACCGCAGCGAGCCAAACTCGTTGCCGAAGTCGGAATCGAAAAGGCACGGATGCTCGCGCCAGCCGATCCCCCGCTCGATTGTGAACCGCCGGACGGACTCAACCTCGACGACATCGATCCAGCGAAGATTCTGGCCGGCTTGAATGCGGCGACAGCAGCGCGACCGTTCTCGCGCGACGACGGCAGCAACAACTGGGTGATCAATGCCGCGCGATCAGAATCGGGCAAGCCATTGTTGGCCAGCGATCCGCATCGAGCGATCGAATTGCCGTCGCTGCGGTATCTGGTCCATCTCAACGCGCCGGGCTGGAATGTCATCGGCAGTGGCGAACCGGCGCTTCCCGGTGTTGCCTGCGGTCACAACGAACGCATCGCCTGGGGCTTCACCATCATCTGCACCGATCAGGCTGACCTGTATGTTGAAGAAACGCATCCCGACGATCCAACCCGTTACCGCGTCGGTGATGATTGGGAGCCGATGGAAATCATTCAGGAACAGATCACCGTTCGCGGCAGCAATCAGCCGGTTGAACTGGAACTGCGATACACGCGTCACGGTCCGGTGATCCATCAGGATGAATCACGAAACCGCGCGTTCGCTTTGCGGTGGGTCGGCGGTGAAGCGGGTGGCGCGGCGTATCTCGCTTCGTTGGCAGTCGATCGCGCGAACAACTGGGAAGAATTCCGCGACTCTCTGAAGCGGTGGAAAATGCCGTCGGAGAATATGGTCTACGCCGACATCGACGGCAATATCGGCTGGGTCGCCGCCGCGATGACTCCCGTGCGAGACAATTCCGACGGTCTGTTTCCGGTGCCGGGTGCCGACGGCAATCACGAATGGCAGCGGTTTCTCGATATCGACGAACTCCCGCAGATTTTCAATCCCCCCGATCACATCGCCACCGCCAACCACAACATTCTGCCGGACGATTATCCGCACGCGATCGCCTACGAATGGGCGCCCAATTATCGCTATCACCGCATCCTCGAACGCCTGCAGACTCCCGGCAAGTTCACGTTGGACGATATGCAGTCGATACAGCACGATAGCGTCTCGCTGGCGGGCCGCGAGTTGGCGCAACTGGCGGGCCAATTTACGTGCGACGATGATGATTCGGAGACCTGTCGACAGATGTTTGCCGATTGGGACGGTGAATTGTCGCGCGACTCGCGTGTCGGTCCGCTGTATGCCTTCTGGTTGGAAGCGTTGCTGCAGGAATGTTTTTCGCGGCATGTGTCGACCGAATTGATGCCGTTCGTCGCCGGACAGCGCGGCATACCGGTCATGTTGCCCGCGCTTCGGGAACCGACCGCCGAATGGTTCGGTGACGATCCAACCGCCGAACGGAACCGCATTCTGCGAGAGACACTCGAGCAAGCGGTCGCAGAAACCAAGACCGCACTCGGCGCAGACATGGCGATCTGGCGTTGGGACCGGCTGCACACCGTCACCTTTCATCACGCGTTGTCGGCACGGGATGCCGAACGTGCCGACACATTCAATCGCGGACCCATCGGGCAGGCGGGTGACGGACTCTGTCCCAACGCGACCCGATACGAAACGCCGTTCGGGCAAATCAGCGGTGCCAGTTACCGGCATCTGTTCGACCTCGCCGACTGGGACAGCGGTCTGGCCACCAGCGCACCGGGTCAATCGGGCCAACCGGAAAGCGAACATTACGACGACCTGTTAGAACTCTGGCAGCGCGACGAGTATTTTCCGTTACTGTATTCGCGCGAAGCCGTCGAAGAGGCCGCCTCGCATCGCCTCCAATTGAAACCCAAGTGATGTGGTGCAGCTTTTGTCTACGACATTCCATTGCGAAGTGACTTTCACCATTCCTTCTCGTCTTCTCTGGGTACTTGCAGGAGAAGTCGTCGAGGGCAATGTGAGTGCCGGTATGATTGTCCGTGTGCCGTCTTCATCCGGAACGCACTTGGAACGCCGAATTCAATCCGTCGAGCTCATTACTACGGAAAATCGACCGGGTCATGTTGCGTGGTCGTGCAATGCCAAGACGAGGCAGAGCTCGCTCGACTTCAGCAGTTACAAATCCAAAGTGTAGATTGTCTCGTTTTCCCCGCGTCCGCTTAGCAAGCGGAACGGGCTTGCCGCTTAGCGGACCTTTCATCATTCATTTGACAACCGAGGTCGATCACCGGACACTGGATTCGTCCGCGATTCTTGAAGGGCCGCTAGACCGCAAGCGGCGTCATGAATCATTTTGCCATCGGCGATTTCGCTCTGAGGATGAACTCCATGTTTCGTTGCGTAGTGTTGCTCTTCATCACAATTGTTTTCGTCACAAATGCCGTCGCGCAGGATTCACCGCTGCCGTTGACCGAATCGGCCAAGCGGATGACGTTGCCGAAGGGCTTTCGGGCGACGCTGTTTGCCGGCGAGCCGGATGTTGTGCAGCCGATGGCGTTTGCCATTGATGATCGCGGGCGGTTGTGGATTGTCGAGTCGATGATCTATCCGAAATGGATCACCGACGGCAGCGAAGGCAGCGACCGGATTGTCATTCTCGAAGACGAAGACGGCGACGGGAAATACGACACGCGCAAGGTTTTCTGGGACAAGGGAACCAACCTCAGCGGTATCGCGCTCGGCTTCGGCGGCGTCTGGCTAACGGCCGTGCCGAATTTAATCTTCGTCCCCGATCGTGACGGCGACGACAAACCCGACGGCAAACCACAGGTGCTGCTGGACGGTTGGGATCTCAAGTCGAAACACAATGTTGTCAACGGCCTCACCTGGGGACCGGACGGCTGGCTGTACGGGATGAACGGCATCCTCTCGAACTCGCGCATCGGCAAACCGGGTACGCCCGACGACAAACGCATCGGCATCGATTGCGGCGTCTGGCGGTATCACCCCACCGCGCACGTCGTCGAATGGGTTGCCTCGGGTTCGACGAATCCCTGGGGGTTAGACTTCGACCAGTACGGTCAGATGTTTATTACCAACTGCGTCATCAAGCATCTGTTTCATGTCATCCCGGGTGCGCATTACGAGCGGATGTTCGGGCAGGACCTGACTCCCAACACTTATGGACTGCTGGAAAGCTGTGCCGACCACATTCATTGGGGCGGCGGCAAGTGGACCAGTTCGCGCGGCGGACATGGCATTCACGACAAACCGGGCGGCGGACACGCGCACGTTGGCGCGATGATCTATCTCGGCGACAACTGGCCCAACGAATATCGCGGCAACCTCTTCACTTGCAACCTGCACGGCAACCGTGTGAATCGCGACATCCTTCACCGTCATGGCTCGGGTTACGTCGCCAAACATGGCAGCGATTTCATGATGGCGAACGACTTGTGGTTTCGCGGCCTGGAATTGAAATACGGACCAGACGGCGGCGTCTTCGTCACCGATTGGAGCGACACCGGCGAGTGTCACGATTACGACGAGATCCACCGCGAGAACGGCCGCATTTACAAAATCACATACGGACAAACGTCGCATACTCCGGTGAATCTCGCTGCCATGTCCGACCGCGCACTCGTCAGTTTGCATAGTCACCGCAACGAATGGTACGTGCGTCACGCCCGCCGACTGTTGCAGGAACGAGCCGCTGCCGGAAAGCTAAATGGGACTGTTGCCGCAACATTGTGGGACGGCTGCCGGACTTGGAAAGATCCTAAGCAACGACTGCGTGCGTTGTGGACCCTCCATGCGATCGGTGGACTGAACGAGGGGCGACTGAGCCAACTGTTGACCGACAAGGACGAACACATTCGCGCTTGGGCCGTGAGATTGGAATTGGAAGATCGCAAGGTTTCAAGAGAAACGCTGGCAACCTTACAAATGCTGGCAGACGACGATCCATCAACCATCGTGCGGTTGCAATTAGCTTCGACACTGCAGCGATTGCCGCTGAAGGACCGCTGGGACATTGCCGAAGCATTGGTCGCACACGGCGAAGACGCGACCGATCACAACATTCCATTGATGATCTGGTACGGCATTGAGCCGCTAGTCGTGGCCGATCAAACGCGTGCGGTGCAATTGGTGGCCAAAGCCAAAATCCCACTCATCCGCCGCTTCATCGCCCGTCGAATTGCGTCACTGGCTAAGTAAACCGATGGATAAAATTGTGCGTGATATGAAAAGGATGATTCGCTCAACCGTGTTGGTTGCGATCTTGCCGTTCGTATTTGTGACGCCCACGGTTGCGGACGACAAACCGGCCGATCTCGCGCCGTTGATTGCGCTATTGGGAACAATCGATGATGTTGACTTCCAAATCGACGTCCTCGGCGGGATTCACGATGCCGTCAAAGGTCGCCGCAATGTGACGATGCCAACCGGTTGGAAAGGCGTGTCGGTCAAACTGTCGCGCAGCAAGAGCGCCGCGGTGCGTGAGAAGGCACTGTTGTTGTCGTTGATTTTTGGTGACAAGAACGCCGCCGCGTCGTTGCGAAAACGAGTGGCCGATTCCAAAGCAACGAAGGAGATTCGCAGCGACGCGCTGCAAGCACTGGTGCAGGGACGAGTGACCGGCATGGCAACTTTCCTGCGAGCGCTGCTTGACGACGACGTGATGCGAGCGGCAGCGTTGCGGGCGATGGCATCGCTCGACGACGCAAACACACCGACCGTCATTCTGAAACGCTACCCGTCGTTCTCAACAGCTGAGAAACGCGACGCAGTCAGCACGCTGGCGGCGCGACCCGCATTCGCGCTGGCGCTGCTCGATGCTGTCGGTAACGGCGAGATTCCCAGTCGCGACATCTCCGCGTTCGTTGCGCGGCAGATGATGGAACTTGGCGATGCGAAGATCGAAAAACGGCTCGCGCAAGTGTGGGGAAACGTTCGCCCGACCGCCGCCGATCGGACTGCGTTGATTGCCGACTTCAAGAAACGATTACCGCCCGAAGTGTTGAAGAAGGGAGTCCCGTCAGAGGGGCGGGCCGTCTTTGAAAAGACGTGCGCGTCGTGTCACCGATTATTCGATGCCGGCAAAGCCATCGGTCCGGAACTGACCGGCTCGCAGCGGCGAAACCTCGACTACGTGCTGTCAAATCTGCTCGATCCGAACGCAGTCATCGGTCGCGATTATCGCATGACGGTTGTGGTGACCGATGGCGGCCGTGTCGTCACCGGAATCGTGCGCGAGGAAAACAGTCAGACGTTAACACTGCAAACGGCCAACGATCTGGTGATTGTCCCCAAGAACGAAATCGATGTCCGCAAACAATCGCCCGTGTCGATGATGCCCGAAGGCATGTTGCAGAAAATGAAGCCGAATGAAGTCCGCGATTTGTTGAAGTATCTCGCCTTGGATGAGCAGGTTTCGCTGCCTGCCGACTAGCTGTGGTGCAACGCACCGCTGTGACTGCGAGTGATTGGCTCGCAGCTGGGGATCGACATCGAGCATTTTCGTTGTTTTTCCCGAGTACGTTTGCCCGTGCCTCTTTCATACGTGATAATGGCCGAAACCATAATTTCACCAATTTCCACTGCGGAGTCCGTCATGAAACGCTTGTCGCGCCGTTGTTTTTTGCTGCTGTGCCTTGCCCTGCCCGTACTCTCGTTCTCGTCGGACAGTCGCGCAGACGACGCAAAAAAAGCGAAAGATGCGACCGCCGCACCCAACGGACCGCCGCCCGGTTTCGTGTCGTTGCTCAACGGCAACGATCTCAGCGGTTGGCGGGGCATGGGACATTTCGACCCGCGCAAACTGTGGGCGATGAGTCCCGCCGAACAGGCTGAATTCTGGGCGAAGAATGCCAAAGATCTCGCCGAACATTGGACTGTCGAAAACGGTGAGTTGGTCAACGACGGGCACGGCGTCTACGCCACCACCGCGAAAGACTACGGCGATTTCGAGTTGATGATCGACTACAAAACCGTCCCCTTGGCCGACAGCGGCATTTACCTGCGGGCGACACCACAGGTGCAGATTTGGGACACGCGAGAGGAAGGTGGCAAGTGGAAACTCGGAGCCGACAAAGGTTCGGGAGCGCTCTGGAACAATAAGATTTACGATCGTTTTCCGTATGCATTGGCCGACAAACCGTTCGGCGAGTGGAACCGCTTTCACATTCGCATGGTCGATGACAATGTCAGCATTCGCCTCAACGATCAACTGACGGCCAACGAGGTACCGCTGGAGAACTTCTTCGATCGTAAGCGAACCGTCTTCCCCGTCGGCCCGATTCAACTGCAAACACACGGCGGCGAAATTCGCTGGCGGAACATTTACATCAAAGAGATTGCCCGCCGCCCACCGGAAGCGGGTGTGTTGGACAAAGACAACCAACCGGTCGGTGATGGTTGGCAGACGGAGAAGGCCGCTTTAGCGAAGCAAACGACTGTTGCTGACTTCGACCTGCACGCGGCGGTTGCACTTGGTGGTTCCGGTAGCAAGGCCGGGCTGACGTTCCGTGGAACCGAAGAGGGTGCGTCGTATCGTCTCGAACTGACGGCCGAACCGGCAATTCGTTTGGTCAATGTCAAAGGCGACGGAACATTGGTGGAAGTGACCGGCGACAATGCGAAGAAATCACTCAAGACCGATGCTCCAAATCACATCTACACGCGCGTTCGCGGCGACCATTTTGAAACCTGGCTCAACGGCACCAAGGTTGTCGATACGATCCACACGCGTGGCCCGAAGAAGGGAACGTTGAAGACGTTCGCCGCCGGCCCAATCAGTGGTGCGGTCACAGCGAACGTCTCAAAGGTCTTCCTGCGAAGTCTGGATGTCAAGACGGCCGCTCCGGCAGCACCTGCTGAAGAAGGTTTCGTCTCGCTATTCAACGGCAAAGACCTCGACGGTTGGGTCGGAGCCACCAAGGGACACATCGTCGAACACGGCGTGTTGCGATCGCCCAAAGGTGGCGGCGGCAATCTGTACTACAACAAGGAGTTCGGCGATTTCGTGCTGCGGTTCGACTTCAAGTTGGAACACAACGGAAACAACGGCGTCGGCATTCGCTCGGAAATGGGCAAGAACGCCGCCTATCACGGCATGGAAATTCAGGTTCTCGATAATACCGGTTCGAGTTACCGCAACTTGAAAAAGTACCAGTATCACGGTTCCATTTACGGCGTGGTGCCGGCCAAACGCGGTTACCAACGGCCGTTGGGTTACTGGAACACTCAAGAGATTTACGCGAAAGGAAATCAGATTCGCGTGACCGTGAACGGCCAGGTGATAGTCGATGCCGACATCAAAGAGGCCGCCAAAGATGGAACCATCGACGGCGGCAAGCATCCCGGTCTGTTCAACAAGAGCGGCTACATCGGCTTCCTGGGTCACGGACACCAAATCGACTTCCGCAACATCCGCATCAAGGAACTGAAGTAGAATTGAGTGGCGAACGTCGCTTGCGGTTTCGCAGTGTTTGAAGAATCGCTAAACCGCAAGCGGTCAGAACGAGTTTTGGTCAATCTGGTGCCGCTTCCACGCGCACGGCGCAGAATTTGAACTCGGGGATCTTCCCGTACGGGTCGAGCGCTTCGGTCGTCAACACGTTGGCGGCCGCTTCGCGGAAGTGGAACGGGATGAAGATGCAGCCTGGCTCGATTGAATCATCGGCGCGGACCGTCAATTCGATCTCGCCGCGACGGCTGTTGACGCGGATGCGTGAGTCGGGCGCGATTTTCAACTCCTCCAGATCGCGTGGGTGCATCGCCGAAAATGCTTCCGGTTCGATGCTCGACAGCGCGAAACTGCGGCGGGTCATACTGCCGGTATGCCAATGCTGCAGCACGCGGCCGGTGTTCAACACAAACGGATAGTCGTCGTCGGGCAATTCGTCGGCCGGCTTCCAGGGACAGGGGACAAACTTCCCGCGACCGTCGGCCGTTGGAAATCGATCGCCGAACAATATCTGCGTGCCGTCGCCGGTTGCGGGATCGCGACAGGGCCAGAGTTTTCCCGCGTCGCCCAGATTCTCGTGCGTCAGGCCGTTGTAGTTCTTCGTGAGTGATGCGAATTCGTCGAAAACCTCCGCCGGCGAATCGTACTTCATCGGTAATCCCATGCGGTTCGCGATCTCGCAGATGACCTTCCAATCTTCACGTGCGTCGCCGGGCAAGTCGAGAACTTTGCGGCCCACCTGCACGCGGCGGTCGGAATTGGTATAGGTGCCGGTCTTTTCGAAGTAACTGCTGGCGGGCAGAATCACGTCGGCAAATTCCGCCGTTTCGGTCAGAAAGATGTCCTGAACGGCAAGAAAATCGAGGCTGGAAAGTGCGGCACGCACTTTGTTGGAATTGGGATCGGAGATAAACGGATTCTCGCCCATGATGTACATGCCGCGCACGTCTTTGCTCAGCGCGGCCTGCATAATCTCGACAACGGTCAGCCCGGGGTCGGAACTCAACTCGGCATTCCACGCCTTCTCAAACTTCTTCCGCACCTCGGGATCGGCAACCGATTGGTAATCGGGGTAAACGATCGGTATCAGGCCGGCATCGCTGGCACCCTGCACGTTGTTTTGACCACGCAGTGGATGCAGGCCGGTTCCGGGGCGGCCCATGTTGCCGGTCATTAGGCAGAGCGAAATCAGGCAGCGGGCGTTGTCGGTGCCGGTCGTATGTTGGGCGATTCCCATGCCCCAGAAGATGAGCATGCTTCCCGCCTGACCGATGGTGCGGGCGATGCTGCGAATTTCGTCGGCCGCGATTCCGCAGATCGTCTCTGCCTGCTCGGGCGAGTAATCGCTGAGCAACAGATCGCGCAGAGCCTCAAAGTTCGTGCTTCGCGTGTCGATGAAATCGTGATCGATGAGGTCTTCGGCGATCAGCACATGCATCACACCGTTGTAAAAGGCGACATCGGTTCCCGGTTTGATTTGTGCAAAGTGTGTGGCGAAATCGGCGAGTTCGTGTCGGCGGACATCGACCACAATCAGCTTCGTGCCGCGACGGGTCGCCTCTTTGATGAACGTCGCCGCCACCGGGTGGTTGGACGCTGTGTTGGTCCCGGTGAGCAGCGCAACGTCCGCACGGGCGACGTCGGCGAAAACATTGGTCACCGCGCCGGAGCCAATCGTCTCCATCAGCGCGGCGACCGACGAAGCGTGGCAGAGTCGCGTGCAATGATCGATGTTGTTGGTTCCGAAGCCGGCCCGCACGAGTTTTTGGAACAAGTACGCTTCCTCGTTCGAGCACTTCGCCGACCCGAACCCAGCCAAAGCATGGTTGCCGAACTGCGTTTTGATTTCACCCAAGCGACGGCCGACGAGATCGAGCGCCTCATCCCAACTCGCTTCGCGAAAGGCCGGCAGTACTTCGTCGTAATCGACAATTCCACCCGGCTTGCGGCCACGGTGTCCGCTGGATTTTTGGGTATACGACGACAACGCCTGTTTGGGGTAAAATTCGTCGCGGCGAATGAGGGGTGTCGTCAGTCGTTGATCGTGTGTGGCGTAATCCCAACCGTAACGGCCCTTCACACAGAGCCGACCGTGATTGACGGGACTCTCGCGACCTTCGGCAAAGACGACACGATTCTCTTTCGTATGAAACGTCAACGCGCAGCCAACGCCACAATAGGGGCAGACACTATCGACCGCCGTCAGTTCGTCCCGAGAGACAATCGGCAGCGTAATCGGTTTATTGATCAGCGCACCGGTCGGACAGGCGGCGACACATTCGCCACAGGAAACACAGGTACTTTCGCCCATCGGCGCGTTCAGGTCGAATCCAATTTGTGCGGTGTACCCTTTACCGGTGCGACCGATGACATCATTCAATTGAATCTCATCGCACGCCCGCACACAGCGGTCGCAAAGAATGCACGCCGCATGATCGACTGCGATGACGGGAGATGAAATGTCGGAAGATGAAATGTCGGTCGAGTACGGAGCGCGGATTTGTGAATCGCCTGTTGTCGGTTGACCTTCATCTTTCGGAATCAAATCGTAGCGGCGGGCGAGTTGTTCGAGTTCGCAGTCGGCCGTTGTTTGTTCTTTTTCGCAGGGGGTGGGGTGATCGCTTAATAGTAGTTCGGTAAGGATGCGGCGGTGGCGTTCGATCTTTGCGGAGGAGGCATCGACCGTCATTCCCTCTTCGCATTCGCGCATGCACGATGCGGCCAGCACGCGGCCCCCCACATCGACGACGCACATCCGGCAAACGCCCACCGGATCCATGTCGGGCGAATGACACAATGCAGGAATCTCGATGCCCGCCTGACGCGCAGCTTCCCAGACTGTCGTTCCCGTCGGCACGGAAACTTCTTGCCCATCGATCGTCACCGAAACGTTTGTCGCGGTCGCAGTCGCCATCGATTGCAATTCCTTAATGTCCAGTATCGGCTTGTGTGCCACTGGCGTGTCGCCAGTGCCTACCAATTTGCACTGGCGACA
>JABISG010000002.1 GCA_018699955.1 Planctomycetaceae bacterium
CGGATTTGCCGTGAACGTAACCTCGTTTGATTCCTGCGCCGGCGACGACACCAGTATAGCAATAGGGCCAGTGATCACGTCCATCGGCGCTGTTGCCGTTACCCGAGGTACTGACGCCAAGCTGGGGACTGCGACCGAACTCTCCCACGCAAACCACCAAGGTTTCGTCGAGAATTCCACGGTCGTCCAGGTCGGCAAGCAATGAAGCCAGGGCCTGATCGAGGATCTCGGTGCGTTCGGGAACGCGGACGAAGTTGTTCTGGTGGGTGTCCCAACCGCCCAGCGAAACTTCGACGAACCGCACGTCGTTTTCGACCAACCGCCGCGCGAGCAGGCAACCCTGACCGAACGGGTTGTCGCCGTAGGACATTCTGACGGTTTCTTCTTCGCGATAAATGTTGAACGCTTCCAACTCTTCGCTGCTCATCAGGCGGACCGCATCGTTGTAGGCATCGTTGTAAGAACGAACCTTCTTCTGGTTGAAGCGGCCACGGAATTTCTGGTCGAGTTGACCCGAGAGACTCAGGCGTTTCTCGAATTGAGTTTGCTCGGTGCCGCGGGGAAGTTTGCTGTTCTGCAAACCGGCCGTCGGATCTCCAATGGGCAGCGGGGAGTAGGCCGCTTCCATGAATCCGGCGCCGGGATGCCGGCTGTCGTTGCCAATCCGGACATTGCCCGGCAGCGACTTGTTCGTGCGACCGGAAAGCGCGAGCAGCCAGGCACCCATGGCTGGATGGCGAATCGTACCCCGCTGTGTGTAGCTGGTTCGCATCAGGTATCGACCACGCTCGTGAGCGCCCTGTGTCGAACTGAGCGAGCGAACGAGAACCGCTTTGTCCATTTGCTTGGCCAACTGCGGCAGGTACTCGCTGATCTGCACGCCCTTGGCAACTGTGTCAATCGCCTGGACCGGTCCTTGTGTCTCCGCTCCCGGGTGGGGATCGAACGTGTCGAGATGTGTCATCCCGCCGCTCATGTACAGATAAATGATGTTTTTCGCAGGCTTCTTTCTCGCCGGCGGTTCCTTTCCTTCTCCGATTTCGGCGGCGAACGCCGTCGCGGCACCGGCCACTGGAAGCAGGCTGACTCCAAAGCAAGCCTTGGCGGCATAGGCTGCGAAATCACGTCTTGAAACATCGTCCAGTTTGTTGAGTAGGTCTTTCATGATCAACCTTATTTATGTTTTGTGTGTTTCTTTTGTTTTTGACAAATTCTTAGCGGATGACGAAAACGTCATTCCGATTTGGGTCGTCAACCGAGAGTCTATTGAACGAACATGAATTGCCGCGTGTTGAGCAACGACCAGATCACGTCTCTGACGCCGGAACCGCCTTTGCCTTCCATGTGTGGCAGCACGAGTTCCGTTTCCTCGGGCGTCGGTCGGCGATTCAGGATGGTGACGAAGATCACATCGAGCTGCTCTTTCGGATCTTCCACGTCCGCCAGATTCTTTTGCAGCTGCGAATTGCGACTGGTCAACTGAGAAAACATCGGACCATTCAACAGGGTGAGAATTTGTGGCACGGTGGCTTCGGTATTCGCGTTCTCGATCGTTTCGCGATCCGACTGCCCGAACTGACGGAGGAAATGTCCCGGGCGTGCCGGCGACTCGACTTCAGAGGCGCGGACGAAATCGCGGGGGAAGCCGGCCCAGCGGGGGTCGGTCTCGCGCTGTCGCTGACGGGCGCGGTTGCGATCACGTTGCATCCGACGTTCTCCCGCTTCACCGAAGACCTGCTTGCGGATCCCGTTCATTTCTTCTCGGAGCTTATTGACCGCGTCGCGATCCTGAATTCGGCTGGCGACCCGAAGCTGCTTTTGCAGGTCGCGGGTCATCTCCGTGTATTTCACCTGGGCGGTGCGGCGTTTGGCTTCCGCTTCGGCCATTACCAGGATTTCCTTCATTTCCGTGTTGACGAGTTCTTCTCCAGCGGCGTAACGGCCGTAATTGCGGACGAGACCTTTGCGTTCATCAACGTACGGAATTGTCATTGTCAGCAGCGAGTCCCACAGCTGCTCGGCCGAGAGTCGCTGAAGAACGGGACCGGGGAAATAATAGGTGTCTTCAGCAGCAACTTCCTCAGTCGTGACTTCGCGTTGATAGGTCTTTGTGTTGTACAGAACCCGCAGAAACTGTTTCAGGTCGTACTTTGAATCGACGAGCAATGCGACCAGATTCTTCAGCACTTCCGGATTCGAGGCATCAACGCCGTCCTTGAAATCATCGACCGGCTCAACCAGCCCAATGCCCATCGCCCGTTTCCACAAGCGGTTCGCAATCACGTTGGTGAACCGCGGATTTGTGGGCGAGGTCATCCAGCGTGCGTAAACTTCTTTGCGGCTGTCGCCTTCCTTGATTACGACTTCATCGCCAAAAATCGCGGCCGGATCGATTTGATCCTTTGGTTTGGCATCGTCGTATTGGTAGTCGTCGGGCAACCTCAGTTTCCTCTCGGTTTCGTTGACGTTATAAGCCAGTGGCTGCAGGATGCGATTGGCCGACCGAAAGACGTTGTTGTCGAGCTTTTCATCGCGCCGCATCTGGCGAAGTTCCATGTACTTCGGGTTGCGGCGGTCACGGGTTTCGATGCCGTAAGTGAACGCGGCCAACTGGTAGTATTGCTTCTGCGTCCATGAATCGAATGGGTGGTCGTGACACTGCGCACAAACGAGTTGCGTCCCCAGAAAGACCTGTGCCGTGTTCGACATGTTGTCGAGCGGCATGCCGACGTCGCGCAAGTAGTAACCGGCTGCACCGTTGTCCCAGGTGTAACCTTCGGCGGTAATCAACTCTCGCACGAATTGATCGTAAGGTTTGTTCTCGCGGAGCGATGTCTTCACGAATTCAAGGTACGGCTGAGCGGGGGCATATCGCATGCGAGACTGCAGACGCAGCAGGTCGGCCCAGTAATTGAACTGATGACTGACATAGCCTTCGCTGTCGAGCAATTCATCGATCAACGCGCTTCGCTTCTTCGAGTCGGTCGAATCGAGAAAGGCGACTGTTTCATCGTGTGACGGAATACGGCCGACGACGTCCAGATAAATCCGTCGGACAAATAATTCGTCGCTGGTGAGCGGATTGGGATCGATTTTGTGTTTCGCGTAGTCCGCTTCGATCAGTTTGTCGATTTGACGACTCGCCGACGACACTTGCGACATGGGAATTGCGGAGACCGATTTTGGCGACGCCTTTTTCGCGTCGTCCGGCTTCTTGGCTGCTTCGGCCGAGCCGTTCGTGGTCAACAGTAAGGCAAGCGCGATGCCGAGGCTCGCAACGAGGAATCGTGGCTTCTGCATGGAATCCGGCTCCGATTCAATAATGAGGCAGGCAAATTGCGGTGGGATGTTCGGTGGGTTCTTTCGGCTGTTATTTACACATGCCGATGTGTGCATGAGTGTAGCCGATTCCCACCTTCCTTGTCACGCGCACATGGAAAGTGCGAATTGCCCGAGAGAATTCGCAACGACTACGCCGCGGATCGATTGCTTCGATTCGGCTCTATTCTGCGTTGCTGCGCTCAGCGTATTGCCTTACTCGGCCGCTTCGACAGGGACAGCGACCGGCCAGCCGAGTGCCCATTGGAGTTGGAATTGGGCTTGGTCGTATTCGATGACCGCTTTGAGATAGGCGCGGCTCGCATCTTCCAACGCGCGAATCGACTGCAACACTTCCAGCGGCAGTCCCTGCGCGTCGCGGATGCGACTGAGATTTCTCTCGTATGAGTTTGTGGCGGACTGGATCGCGTTCTTTGTGATGTCGATCCGTTTGGCCCGGTGGGTTACCTGGGAATGTGCTTCGACAATTTCTCGGGCGACTTGATCGAGAACGCGCACCTGCTCGTATCTCGTTTGCTGAATCCGAGCCCGTGTTTCGCGGCGGGCTGCTCCTTCGCCGAATCCGAGGTTGCGGATCTCCCATGTCAGAATCGCATCGAAGTCGTAACGGCCTTGCACGTTATTCAGCTTGTTTCCCACACCGCCGCCGAACCCGCCGTTACTGAATCCCAATAGCACGCTGGGAACAAACGGGGCGTATTTCTGACGCTGGTACTGTTCGCAGGCTGCTGCGACGAGCGACTGCGCTTCCATCAGTTCCGGCCGATTTTCCAAACCGGTGCTGATGAGGCTCGCCTTGTCAAAATCCGGCGAGACCAATTCGATGGGTAACACCGTCGGATCCAACGGGACGATTTGCCGTCCTGCATCGATACTGAGCGTCTGGGACAATTTGGCCGATGCGACGTCGATCCGTTCGTGTGCTATTGCCAATCGGCTTTCGACAAGCATCGATTCGGTTTCGATACGGTCGGCATCGGCCGGCAATCCCTGGCCCGTGGCAGCGAAGTCCCGCGTCAGTTTCGCGAGACCAGCGGTGCGTGTCTGTGTCTCTTCGACAATCCGTGCATCCTGTTTTGCGTCCAGCAAATCGAGATAGGCACTCGCCACCTTCAGCAACTGCCGATTGACGACACCGTTGGCTCCGTGCGACCGCGCCCATGCCGTCTTCTCGCTGATTTTCGGTTGGAAGATTGCGTCGGCCAGATGAAACCGCGCGACGACCCCGGGCCGTGGGGTTGTTCCCGCACCGGTCGAGCCTGCTCCGAGTCCATATTGGAAGGAATTGCGGTGCACATCGACGATCCCGCCGTTGCTGGCCTGGTAGTTGCCGTCGTGTTTGTGAAAGCTGAAGCCGGGTTGAATCGAGGGAAGCCATAGCACTTTGGCGCGATCGAGCGTCGCATAGGCTTCCTGAACTCTCCACTGGGCAAAGCCAACGGCAGGATGATCGCCGCCGACCATCGACAACGCCGTCGGCAGGTTGAGTTGGATCGGTTCGGGCTGTGGTTGTTCGTCAATGGTCTGGACATCAACTGCCGCGCCATCCGGTGCCGGAGGCAACTCTGGCGGAGTGTTCGCTGGTGATTCGGCGACTGCGGCTGTCAGCAACACGTTGGAACTCGGCTCCGCTGCCGGTTCGGTCGATATCGGCGGCGAATCGTGCTGATCCATCGTCACATTTCGAGAGCCAGCGCAGCCGGACAGCCCAATTAACAGTCCGCCGAGCAAACAGATTGTGTAAGAGCAAAGCCGCATCGAAAGCCCCTTTGGGTCGCGCATACCGGTAGTCCACCAAAAAGCTCATCGGCGGTTGATGTGTGACGGATGTGCCGAATTTACCGCTGATATCGGATTTGCGGGGCGGGTGCTGCCGGTAGTATCGGTTTCGCAGTTGAGATAAACGGTGACGATTACGCCGACTTTGCAAGCAAGTCGCGGTTGCTATGCAGGTCACCGGGTTGAATCTGCTTCCTTTCGGTCTGTCGCAGGCTTATGATCGAAGTTTACGCAAACCACCTAACCGTTAAGAGTTTCCACCGATGATCTGCTCTCGCTCCTCCTCGAAATTGCTCTCTGCAGCGGCCTGCTGGAGCCTGATTGCTTTAGTTGGCTGCACGCGACCGGCTCCCGTGGGAGAGAACAAAACGCAACCAAAACCGGTTCGCGTGAAGACGGTTTCTGTGACATCCGAAGAGGTTGAACAAACCACCACACAGCCGGCCACCGTCCATCCGTTTTACCGTGCCGAAGTGCGGGCCAAGACGTCCGGTTATGTCGAAACTGTGGAAGCCGACATCGGCGATTATGTAGAAGCCGGCGACACTTTGGCCATTATTGACGTCCCGGAACTGCAACAGCGAAAGAAGATTATTAACGCCCGCATCACACGGCACGTCGCGGGGGAAAGCCGCGCCAAATCGGGCGTCGAACTGGCCAAGGCCAACGTCGTTTCCGCAACAGCGAAACTGGCGCAGGCGAATTCGGAATTGAAGCGGGCCGAGGCAATGCTGACCGCCGCAGAAGCGGAATTCACTCGCACCGAAGATCTCGTCGCGCGAAAGTCACTGGAAAGCCGCGTGCTGGATGAAGTCCGCAAAAAGCGGGATGCGGAACTGGCCAATCAGGCGGCTGTCACTTCGGCAATCACTTCTGCCAACGCGGATGTTGCCGTGGCGAAGGCACAGCAATCAGCGGCTGAGGCCGACCTTGATATTGCCGAGGCGGAAACTGAAATCGTCAGGCAGCAGCTCGCTGAACTCGCCGTGTTGAACGACTATGCCACCATCGAGGCTCCCTTCGCCGGCGTGGTCACCCAACGTTCGGTCGATCCGGGCGATCTGGTGCGGGAAAGTAGTGAAGTTGGCAAGGGAGAGCCGCTGTTCGTTGTCAGCCAGATGACAACAGTGCGGGTTCACATTCCAATCCCCGAAGCGGATGCCGCTCTGGTCAGCAAGGGCGACACGGTCACGTTGACCTTCCCTTCCTTTTCTGCCGAAGAGCCAATCAAAATACCGGTGACTCGCCTGTCCGGCGAACTTGATCCCAGCACACGGACCATGCTGGTGGAGGTCGAGGTTGAAAACGCAACACGAAAACTCTTGCCGGGAATGTTCGGGCAGGCAACCATCAGCCTGTCGAGCAAGATTGCCGCCAACATGCTGCCCGCGCGAGCCGTCCGATTCGATGAAACGGGAGAGGCTTATGTCTATCTAGTTGACGAAAACGACACGGTGTCGGTGGTTCAAGTCACAACCGGCATCGATGACGGTCACTCCATCCAGATCCTCACTGGTTTACAGGCGGGACAGCAAGTCGTGGATGCCCACCTGAAGCGATTCACCGCCGAACAAAAAGTGACAGTCCTCAGCGACTGATCCACCATCAACATCATAAATCAAGAGCGCTCTTCATGGGTTTGATCAACTTCTCATTGCGAAACCGTTTCGCCGTGCTGGCCGCCTCCATTGCGTTGTGCCTGTTGGGCGCTGCCGTGATTCCGGGCATCACGATCGACATTCTTCCCGACTTCAAGAAGCCGGTGGTTGTCAGCTTCTTTTCGTATCCGGGGTTGCCAACTCTGGACATGGAGAAGTCGGTCAGTTCCCGCGTCGAACGTGCGCTGACGTTGGCCGGCAAGATTGAACATCAGGAGTCGCGGACGGTTCCCGGTGCCGCCATCATCAAGGTCTTCTTTCAGCCGGGTGCCGACCCCAGTTCGGCCATGAACGACATCGTCAACCTCGAAGCGAGTGACATGTTTCACCTGCCGCCGGGAATTGAGTGGCCGTTCACCTTGCGAAGTGAACCATCCAATTTGCCTGTCGTCCTCGCGGCGATTTCAGGCGAAGGGATGAGCGAGTCGGAACTCTACGGCATTGGCTACTACGCCGTCCGAAATAAGATGGGCGGTTTACAAGGCGTTCAAATCCCTCATCCATTCGGCGGAAAGTTTCGCCAGATGATGGTGTACGTCGAACCGACCAAGCTGCAGGCTCACAACGTGAGTGCCACCGACGTCGTCGATGCATTGAGGAAATCCAATCTGGTGCTGGCAGCGGGAACCGCGCGGCTGGGCGGGACCGATTATCAGATTCACCCGCGAAATACTTTGCCGACAAAAGAAGACATTGAGGCGATCCCGGTTGCCGTTCGCAATGATCGCCCCATCTTCATTCGCGATCTCGGACGCGTCGAGGATGATTCCGCCTTGCAGTACAACATCGTGCGGGTGAACGGCAAGCGGAGCGTCTATTGCCCGCTGCTGCGCGAGCCGGGCGAAAACACGATCGCCGTTGTTGATCGCATCTACGATGGCATCGCCACCGAAATCCCCAAGATGAAAGAACGGGGCGACATTCCGGAGAACACTGAGGTCACGCTGGTCTCCGATCAGTCTGGCTATATTCGCAAAGCGATGAAAAACCTGTTCAATCAGGTGGGACTGGGTGCCATCCTGGTGGCCGTAGTCGTGATGGTGTTTCTCAGGCGATTCCTGCCGACAGTCATCATCGTTTCCACAATCGCACTCGCGATTTTGATTGGCGGACTTGGGTTCGCTTACACGGGACAGACCATCAACGTGATGACGCTGGGCGGAATTGCGTTGGCAATCGGCACCGTTGTCGATGCCGGCATTGTGGTGGTCGAGAATGTGATTCGTCATCAGAGAATGGGCAAGTCGCCGCTCGACGCCGCGCGCGATGGCACGCACGAAGTCTCCGGCGCGATTCTGGCGGGAACCGCGACCACGCTGGCGGTCTTTTTGCCGGCTGTGTTTCTCACCGGCATGATCAAATACCTATTCGCGCCGCTGTCGCTGGCAGCCACGTTTACAATTGGCGCATCCTACGTTTTGGCCCTGACAATCGTGCCGGCCTTCTGCGCCACATTCGTGCGCGAACGCATGCGAAACCAGAACGGCCCCAATGATTCTGATGTTCCATCGACCACAGACGACGCAAAGCCGCGCGGGATTTATGGCAACTGCCTCAGCCTCGCGCTCAAAGTCCCGGCACTCACCGCGTTGGTTATTATCGCCGTTGTTGGCGCGTCGTTTTCGTTGCTGCCGTTGATGGGAACGGAATTGTTTCCCGAGGTCGATGCAGGCACGTTTGAACTTCGCATCAAAACCGTCCCCGGCACCGAACTCATCGAGACAGAGAAACTCGTCGCCCGCATCGAAAATACGATCAAGGAAGTCATTCCCGAGAACGAGATCGAAACACTCATTGCCAACATCGGCCTGCCGGTCGGCAAGGGGGCCGGATTTTCGACGGTGCTCAGTTCCAATTCCGGGCCGGACACCGCTTACCTCATCGTCAATCTCACGCAGACAGGCCGCTCCACCAGCACGAAAACCTACGTCGAGACGCTACGAAAGAAGCTGGCCGACGATTATCCGATGGAGCAATTCCTGTTCGTCTCCGGTGGTATTGTCAACATGGCGTTGAACGAAGGCGTGCCGACGCCGATCAGCGTTCAAGTCTCGGCGGGAACACTCGGTCAATGCCGCGATGCCGCCGAGAGAATTGTCGATGTCGTGCAACAGATTCCGGGGACCGAAGACGTGCAAATCGCGCAGTCGCTGGACTACCCCCAATTCGACGTGCAGGTAGACCGAACGCGTGCAAAGTACCTTGGCCTCGATCAGGAAGAAGTCGCACAAACCGTGCTGACGGCGCTCGGCTCCAGTGTGGGGTACGCTCCGACGATCTGGATTGATCCCGAAAAAGGCGTCGATTTTTTCATGGGTGTGCAGTACGAGTCGAACGAGTTTGAGTCGCTCGATGAGATCCGCAACATTCCTCTCTCGCTGAACACGCCCAACGGGCCTATCACAATTCCGCTGTCTAACATTGCGACAATCAAGCGAGTAAACATTCCCGGCGAGATCGCGCACTATAACATTTCCCGCGTGAACGACGTGAACGTCAACGTGTCGGGACGAGACGTTGGTTCGGTCGCGCGGGATGTCGAACGGGCCTTGGCGGAAATGGACTTTGAAAGCGGAGTGACTCCAACAATTCGAGGCCCCGTGCAAACGATGCGATCGGGTATCGATCAAATCGGGCTGGGACTGATTGTTGCCGGCGCGCTGGTTTATCTCGTGCTGATGGCGCAATTCCGATCGTTCATCGATCCACTGATCATCATGCTGGCGGTGCCGCTCGGTTTGGGTGGCGTGCTGGTCGTTCTGTATTTCACCAACACCAACATCAACATTCAGTCGCTCATGGGTATTCTGATGATGATTGGTGTTGTCGTGAACAACTCGATTCTGCTTGTCGAGTTTGCCAACCGTCGCCGGGCGGACGGTTTGTCTCCGCGCGATGCAGCAATGTCTGCCGCGCAAGTTCGACTGCGGCCGATTCTGATGACCTCGCTCACATTGATTGCCTCGATGCTGCCGTTGTCGATTCAATTCGCACCGGGCAACGAAGCGATGATTCCGCTGGCTCGCGCACTGCTGGGAGGCATGGTCGTTTCCACCGTGTTAACGCTCGTCCTTGTGCCATGCGTCTACTCACTCGTGCATCGCCGCTCCACTGCGGTCACTCCCGCAGCGTAATCTGCGTCTGATTGCCCCAAAGGGAGGTGACCCAAGAGACGATTCGCACTCGCTCGCCCAACGGATCGGTGAATCCTGCGGGTCTCTATGCGCTGATCGGTGGCACCGGGGTTTCAATTCCCCTTGGCTGCGCCGCAACAATTGCGGACTTCAATTGGTGTGACCCCCGTTTTGTGGCCGCAAAGGTCCTGCATGTTTCCTATGTTGCCAGATGCATCCGCATCATCGCCAAATTTTAATAATTCCGAACATTCCTTATTACCGATACTGTCAGAACAAAGGTCAGTGCATGGTTCGTTGAATCGCTGCCGGCGGCGGCACGTCATCGTGGCAGTTCTGTTCACCAACGCACCAAGCAGGTTGAAGCGAGATGATCGAAATGCCGGCGAGATTTCAAAACGTTGTTTACGCGGCAACCTGGTCGATTGTCTTGGTTTGGGGGGCTGCCACGGGGAATGCTCAATACAATGAGCCGACCTACACGCAGTTGCCACCGATTTCGTTGCAGAGTGAGTCGCGGGAAGCTGAACGGCGATCGAATCGTAGCAGGAACTACGTGACTCCGGTTGGACACACGGAGTACGACGATTCGGAGTATTGGGATCTCCCTGCCGACGCGCCGTCGGGCGCGCTGACGCCCACCAGCAATGTACTTGAAGTTGAAGACGACAATCCGTCGGATCAAACATATGAAGAACGACTGCAAGCCCTTGAGCAAGCGTGGCAGGACCAAAAGGCCGCGGCAGCAAAAAAGAAAGGCCCCACGCCCGGCAAACCCACCTTGAATATCAACGGCCGAATCCATGCCGACCACTGGTCCTTCGCCGACGATAGCCGAGGCATTCACTTTTTTGAAAACCCAACGACCGGCGTCGATCCGGAAGACCGCTATTTCTTCCGTCGCATCCGCTTGAAATTCGAAGGCGAAATCCTCGACAACATGCTCTACCGCATGCAGATCGACTTCAACTCGCCCGACAGCGGCGAAATGAAGGACATGTATATCGGCTGGGATGACTTGCCGGTTCTCGGACGGTTGCTGGTCGGCAATCAGAAGCGCCCGCTCGGTCTGGATCACCTCAACAGCAGCCGCTTTAACATCTTCATGGAACGGCCACTCGTTGTCGAAGCCTTCAACGAAGACGCGCGCCGTTTCGGCATTGCAGCATACAATGTCAGCGACGACGAACGTTACAATTGGCGGTACGGTGCCTATGCCCTGGAGAACATGGTAACCGATGGAGAAATCGTCGGCGATTCGCGGCAGTGGAGCGTGAACGCACGGCTGGCCAGCAGTCCCTGGTACGACGAGTATTGCGGCGGTCGCAACTATTTTCATTGGGCAATTGCCGGCATGGCAGCTCGTCCCGACGGCGACGTTGATCCCAACGACACCAATGCCAACGAAGGCCGCTTCCGCACGCGCGCCGAACTGCGATCGAGAAGCCGCTGGATCGACACCGGTCGCATTGCCGGTGCCCAGTGGTACGAAATCCTCGCGTTCGAATCCATTCTCAACGTCGGTCCGCTGCAGGTCGTCGGCGAGTATCAGTCGAACTGGATGCAACGAGACAACACCACCGCAGGCACCGGACCCGATTTGTATTTTCACGGCGGATACATTTATGCCGCCTACATGCTGACCGGCGAACACGTTCCCCTCAAACGCAAGTCGGGAACAATTGACCGCGTCACCCCCTTCCAGAATTTCTTCCTGGTCGATTGCTGCGACGACGGCATCGCCTCGGGCTGGGGAGCCTGGCAGGTCGCGCTGCGGTACTCCTACCTCGACCTGACCGACAACGACGTACAGGGCGGCATCGAAGAAAATGTCACGCTGGGTCTCGTCTGGTATTTCAATGCCAATTCGTCATTGCAATTTAACGCCATCTGGGGTGACATTCGAGACCACAGACCGGTCGGCGGATTTACCGGCGGCGACTTCACCGCCTTGGGAACACGGCTGCGGATCAACTTTTGAGCCGCTGATCCTCCTGGGCATTGTTTCGCACGGCCAGGTAACGCCGACTGCGCGTTGGTGGTACAATCGATGGGTATTGAATCTCGATCCAGAGATCGGAAAAATGCCCGACGTGACCCAAATTCTGACTGCCATCGAAGACGGCGACCCAAGCGCCGCCGAGCGATTACTGCCGTTGATCTACGACGAATTGCGCAAACTCGCAGCGGCCAGAATGGCGCAGGAATCTCCCGATCACACGTTGGCTGCCACCGCGCTCGTCCACGAGGCCTACATCCGGCTTGTCGATGTTGACCAAGCCCAAAGTTGGGACAACCGTGGCCATTTTTTCGCCGCCGCAGCCGAAGCAATGCGGCGCGTGCTGGTCGAAATCGCTCGCAAGAAGGGCCGGCAGAAACGCGGCGGTCAGCGAAAGAAAGGCAGTTTGCACGAGGCCGACGTGACAGTCGAGCCGATAGCTGACGAACTGCTCGATCTGGCTGAAGCGTTGACCGAGCTGGCCGATCACGATCCCCGTTCGGCCGAACTGGCCAAACTGCGGCTTCTGGCGGGAATGACGCTCGACGAAGCCGCCGGTGCTCTCGACATCTCGCCGCGCACGGCAACCCGCGATTGGTCCTACGCCCAAGCGTGGTTGAGCCGTGTTCTGCGGGCGCACGACGACAACGGCGAATGATTGCGTCTGCGATTCCGGGGTTTCCCTCCGTAGAGACGCAGTTTTTAGGGCAATTGTGCGAAATCGGCTATTATTCGTGGCCAGGTTTTTGCGCAGATGGCGCATTGCACTTCATGAGACATCTGGAGGTGGTCGGTGACCCAGCCAACATTACACCATAAATCGTTGTTTCTCGAAGCACTGGCCATCGAAAGCCAAGTGGATCGCGATACATTTTTGCGCGAGGCGTGCGCCGACAATGATGGCTTGCGAAGTGAAATCGAATCGCTGCTGCAAGCACACTCCAATCCGCCGAATGTCCTCAAGCAACTTTCCGGCGACCAGAACTTGTGTGAAGTCCCGGATCCAATCGGCACCACTATTGGCCCCTACACGCTCCGCGAACAAATTGGCGAGGGCGGGATGGGCGTGGTCTACGTGGCCGAGCAGAGCGAACCGGTCCGCCGCAAGGTGGCGCTAAAACTCATCAAGCCGGGAATGGACAGCAAACAGGTCATCGCCCGCTTTGAAGCCGAACGCCAGACGTTGGCACTGATGGATCATCCGAACATTGCGAAAATCCTCGACGCCGGGGTGACGGGGGAAGTGCGGGAGACGCAAGCGACAACAGCGGCCGATTCCAACACAGAAACTCCACAATCCGCAATCCAAAATTCGCAACTGATCGGCCGCCCGTACTTCGTAATGGAACTCGTTCGCGGCCTGTCCATCACCGAATACTGCAATAAGCACAGCCTCTCGACGCGCGAACGGCTGGAATTGTTTATCACCGTCTGCCGGGCCGTACAGCATGCGCATCAGAAAGGAATCATCCACCGCGACATCAAGCCGACCAATGTACTCGTCACGCGAATCGATGGTCAGCCGGTTCCCAAGGTGATCGACTTCGGCGTCGCCAAGGCGACCAGCGGGCAGCTTGAGGGCGAAACGGTTTATACGCATTTTGCCGAGATGATCGGCACGCCGCTGTACATGTCTCCCGAGCAGGCGGAGATGAGCGACGTCGATGTCGATACCCGCAGCGATGTGTATTCGCTCGGTGTTGTGCTGTACGAGCTGCTCGCCGGCAACACCCCCTTCGACCGCGAAACGCTCAAGCAGGCCAACCCCGTCGAACGGCTGCGAATCATCCGCGAAGACGAACCGCCCAAACCGAGCGCTCGCATCGGCACGCTGAACGCCGCCAATCTCTCCACAATTTCAACCCAGCGCGGCAGCGATCCCAAAACTCTCAGCCGACAAATCGGCGGCGAGCTGGACTGGATCGTCATGAAGGCGTTGGAGAAGAAGCGTAATGACCGCTACGCGTCGGCCAACGATCTGGCGGCCGACGTCGGGCGGTACCTGGCCGACGAACCAATTCACGCCCGGCCCTATTCGCTACGAAGACGGATGCGCCGTGTCTGGCGACGAGCCAAAGGCCCCGCGACGGTTCTGTTTCTCATTCTGACTTCACTCGTCATCGGTGCAATTTTCAATCCTTTTCAAGATGAGCATCCAAAGAAAGAACCCCAAATGTTTTTCAGTAACATCCTCAGCACTCTGCGCAACGCGGTCACCTCTTCTCCCAGCCGCCGCAAGTCTTCACGGGGGTCTGTGAATACCCAAGCCGGCATTGAATCGCTGGAAGACCGGCTGATGCTCACCGCGTTCGTTGTCGATTCCAACCTGGATACAGTCGATGCCAACGACGGACAGACAACGCTACGGGAAGCAATCACCGCAGCCAACGCGAATGTCGGACACGATACGATTTCCTTCAACATTGGCGGGGGCGTTGGTCCGCAAACGATCTCACTGGCGAACGCCCTGCCCACGGTCACCGACCAAATCACAATCGACGGCAGCACACAGCCGGGCATTGTAATCGACGCGACTGGAGTCGGTGGTACGGTGCTTCTTCTTTTTGGAGGCAACGCCGATGGCAGCAACCTGCAGGATTTTTCTATCAGCAACGCACAAGGCACTGCGCTGCAATTGACCGGTGTAGCAAACTCGGCAATCGATGACCTCGATCTTTCCTATGCCGGTAGCGGGGCGGTCGGGATTGGGTTGCGTATGGGGGCTTCCGACAACAACATGGTGCGCAATGTGACCGCCACGAATCGCTCGATTGGAATTGAGCTCCAGTCCGTTGATGACAACCTCTTTGAGCAGAACAACGTCAGCCAGGCCAGTTCGTATGGCATTTACATCTTGGGAAACTCCGACGCCAACGTGTTCCAACAGAACGATGCTTCGAGCTCTCACACTGGCATCCGCTCTCGTTCCACCGGATTGAATAACCAGTTTGTGGACAACGACCTGTCCGGCACGGTTTCCTGGGGACTGAGGATCAAGAGCGATACCCAATTCGTCGCCACGGGGAACGATTTCACCGACAGTGGCGCCGGCGTTCGCTTACAGTCGATGGACGGCATCACGCTGTCGACATCGACCACGTTCGATATCGACGTCTCGAAAGTCACCGGAACCGGCCTCGGTTTGGTCTCGGTCACGAATTCCACCATCGATGGTCTTGATTTATCCTATGTTGGCAACACAGCCCAAGGGACCGGCTTGTCATTGTTCCTTTCCGATAACAATACCGTGCAAAATGTCACGTCCGCCAATCGCTCGATTGGAATCGGACTCGGCATTTCCGATGACAATCGTCTCGAGCAGAACAACGTCAGCCAGGCTGGCTTGAAAGGCATTGGCATCAGCCAGGAATCCAGCAGGAACGTTGTCCGAGAGAACAATGCTTCGGGGTCTTTTGTCGGCATCAACGTTTTCGTCAGCGGGAGTGGCAATCAGATTGTGGACAACGATCTGTCCGGCACGGTTGACTGGGGACTGAGCGTCCTGGGCGATTCCGAATTTGTGGCCACGGGGAATGACTTCACCGGCAGTGGCAACGGAATATACTTGGCAGCGATGGACGGCATCACGCTGACCCCGACCACGTTCGACATCGACGTCTCGACGGTCACCGGAACCGGCCTCAGTCTTGTCGGGGTCACGAATTCGACCATCGACGGCCTCGATTTTTCCTACTCCGGCAATTCGACCAGCGGAACGGGGCTAAAACTGGTCAACTCCGATGCCAATACGGTGAAAAATGTCACCACTACCAATCGCGATATTGGAATCGAACTCCGAGGCGCTGTTGACACGGAAATTCACTGCGCTGAAATCACCGACAACGGGACCGGGCTGCTTGTCGCGGGCAACGCGTCGGGGGTGACGATCAGCGATAGCCAGATCGAAGGAAATGACGTTGGAATCGAGAACGAGGGTACTAACATCGTCCTTGCCGAAAACAACTACTGGGGAGCAGCCAACGGGCCAAGTAACTTGGGGGGCAGCGGCGACGGCTACACCGGTAACGTCGATGCCGACCCGTTCCTGACCAGCTTGCCCGATTGTCTCGTTGATGTGCAAACCGTCAATATCGACGTCAAACCCGACAGCGATTCCAACACAACCAACCTCGCTGCCAACGGAGTGCTGCCGGTCGTGATCTACACGACGGCCGATTTCGATGCCTCAACGGTCATCGGCAGTTCGGTGACGTTCGCCGGGGCTTCTGCCTCGTACTTCGCTCTGGAAGATGTCGATGGTGACGGCGATCTCGACCTGGTGTTACACTTCCGCATTCAGGAGATGGTGGAACTCAATGCCGACTACCGAGACGCGCTGGCGGCCGATCTGGAAGACGGAGTGATAGACGACAACCACCAGAGCATCAAGGTCACCCTCAGGGGAGAAACGACCGACGGAATTTCGATCGAAGGGAGCGACACAATCGACGCCTTCTTCGCCGGCAAGAAATTCCGTGACTTTGTAGACAGCCTCGAATAATCATGGGTTCGGCCAAGCGGTCCGACCCGAATTGGGCGGGCCGCTTTCTCGTATCAAATCTCCGCCAACCGCTGGTCCGAGTCGCCGAAGCGGTCGAGGTGGACGCCCATTTTGTCCATCATTGAGAGGTACAGGCTGCACATTTTCCGGTTCGGTTTGCCGAGGTAATCGAGGATGCGGCCCGTTTTGATTTTGCCGCCGCCGCGACCGAGCATGACCACCGGTAGCTGATCGTTGTTGTGGCCGCCCGTCATCATGCTGGAGAGGAAGAGGATCATCGAATTGTCGAGTAACGTCCGTTCGCCTTCCTGAACCGCGTCCAGTTTTTTGGCAATGTATGCGAGTTGCTCGGTGAAGAACTGATTGACTTTCAACCAATCGCCATTGTTGTTGTGCGACAGCAAATGATGGATCATGTAATCGATCCCCTGCGTCGCCGAGCGGTCGGACGGGAGGTTGGGAAACCGCAGCGACGAATGATCGTTGTTCAGTTTCAGCGTGCAGACCCGCGTCGTATCGGTGCGGAAAGCGAGCACCAGAATGTCGCACATCAATCGCATGTGCTCGTCGATGTCCTGCGGAATGCCGTCGGCGGGGCGTGCGATATCGGGCTTTTCGAGTGTTGGCCGCCAGCCTTGCAGCCGCCGCGCTTTGCCCGCATTTTCAATTCGCCGTTCCACTTCTCGAACCGATTCGAGGTATTCTTCCAGCCGTCGTTTATCGGATTGACTGATCTTGTTCCTCAAGCCGCCGGCCTCAGCGAGAACCGAATCCAACACGCTGGAATCGGCCCGCCCGACTTCATTGCGGAACAAACGATCGAAGGCCAGCGCGGGATACAGTTCCAAGGGTGTCGGCGTGGTGGCTGAACTCCAGGAGATGTGCGAACTGTAGATCATCGAGTAGTTTTTGTGCAAAGCAGCGATGGAGTGTTCGCAGCCAAGCACGAGGCTATCGACTTTCGTCTGGTTGGCGTACCGCCGGGCGACGACCTGATCCATGCTGATGCCGGAACGGATCTCGCCGCCGTTTGCCAGATGCGCACCGGTTAACAGGTTGCCGGTTTGGCAACTGTGAATTCCGCCGATGCGGGCTTCGGCGTTATACAGGCCCCGCAGGAACAGCATTTTCTCACGGAAGGGCATCAGGGATTCGAGCACTTTGCCCAATTCCATGTTCTTGCCTTCCCCCTTGGCCCACCATTCGCCGCTGTGAAACCCATTCCCCGTGAACAGGCACGCCAGTCGCACGGGGGGATCGGAAGAGTCTTTTTTCGATGACTCATCGCCCCAGACCGACACAGATTCCAGCCAGGGCAAGGCCATCGTGACGCCCATCCCGCGCAGAAACATTCGCCGCGAGACAGATTGCGTTGAGGAATTCGTTGCCATTGTCATTCTCCCTGACAGGTTGCTATTGGTTCTCGGCGAATTCGCTGCCGCGAATCATGCGGAACTGTTTGCTTTGCACGATTGTCAAAACCGACTTCGAGAGACGACCACCATTGTTATCTCTTTCTGTCATCAATTCGTCAATCAGAAGTTGATCGGATAGCGTGACCGAACGTCCCAATGAATAGCCCAACAGCCTGCGATAAAACAACCGCAAGAAGGTTTCTTTCTTCTTCGTCATCAGATAATTACGCAGTCCCTGGATTCCTTCGAACTCCGTCCCGTCGCGGAGTTTGACCTGGGAATCAACCGGTAGCCCACCCAGGTCTTTTTCTCGCAACCTACCGATGGGGTCGTATTTCTCCAGCGCAAAACCGAATGGGTCGATCCGAATATGGCAGATTGCGCACTCGGGGATATCGACGTGCAGTTCGACCATTTGCCGCATGGTGAGGCCGCCGTTGCCGGTTTCCTTTTCGGGTAACTGGGGTACGCTTGGCGGCGGAAGCGGCAGTTTTTCACCCAGCAACGTTTCCACCACCCAGTTGCCACGCAAAATCGGACTGGTTCGCGATGCGCCGGCTTGTTTCGATTGCACACTGGCCAATCCCAGAATTCCACCGCGGCCATATTTCTTCACACCTTCAACGCGCCGCCACTGTTCTCCACTCACACCGGGAATCGCATAATGTTCGGCCAACCTCTGGTTGAGGAATGTGTAATCCGCATCAAGAATTTGTGTGATGGAGCGGTCATTCTGAAACAGATCCTGAAAGAACAGGATCGATTCTTCGTAAATGGCTTGGCGAAGAGTCTCGTCGAACGTGGGGAAAAGCTTCTCGTTCTTTTCCTTCATCTCATCGAACCCGCGCACGTGAATCCATTGTGTGCCGAATTCGATTGCCAGTGCGCGAACGCGTTCGTCTTTCAACATCCGTTTGGTTTGTTCGGCAAGAATCTGCGGCTGATGCAAACGACCTGTCGCGGCAAGTTGCCTTAACTCTTCATCGGGCGAAGAGGCCCAGAGAAAATAACTCAACCGGCTCGCCAATTCCCAATCGTCAATTGGGCGAGCCTGCTTGCCCGGCGGCGACTGCTCCAGATGAAGCAGAAACGAAGGCGAGATCAGCACGCGAGAGAGAACACTGTGAAACGCATCTTCGTGCGTGAACTCTTTCTTCCGCAGCGATTGGTAAAGAGATTTCAAGCCGCTCCGCTCCTCGGCCAATAGCGGTCGGCGATAAGCCCGCGCGGCGAATCGCAACAGCTGTTCCATTTGTTGTGGGGCAGCCGCTTCGAAATCCACCTCAAACTGTTCCGCCCGCTTTTGGAACGCGCCGCGTTGACCCTCGAAATAGTCGAGCAATTGTTTCGGCTGGTCCTGCGTGACGAAACCGATGAATAACGGCAGGTATTCGTTTTCCACTACCGGAAAATGCGTTAGGAATCGGTGTTCCTGCCAGAGCCGGTCGATTTGGCTGGTCTGTTCTTCGTTGAGGAACAAGCGGATTAACGGTTCGTCTTCGCGGTGGAAGGTCTTCAGGCAAACGACTTCGTCGAGTGGGATGACATGGGGATAACAAATGTTCGGCGGGAAGAGTTGCCGGAATTTCGCGTAGCCTGCCAGCAGCTTCTTGTGACCCGGTCCGTTGGGTACCGCGACGACGGGCGTCTTCGCATCCCATGCTGTGTTCGGCTTCGCCGCTGTAGTCACAACTTGAAACTGCACGACCCGTTGCTTTGAACCGGAGTCGAGTTTTCCATCGACGACGAACTGGCGGTCACGGAATAGTTCCGCCGGCAAGCGCACCTCAATCACTTTGCCAATCGGCACAATCAGGCTGTCTTTGTCGGCGGATTGTCCGAGCGGGTGCTTGCCAAACCGATCTGGCTTCAGTCCGAAACGCGACCGCTTGGGGGCTTTCCCCAGCCGCGCCAAGTCGAGTCCGTTTCGCAAAGGGCCGTCCGGCGATACGAGACTGTCGTACAACGCGCGATCCGGGTGATTCGCGTCGGCGGGGCGATTTCCGGTGAGCAAACTCTGCATCTGTTTCGCGAGTTTGGCAGCATCCGTTTGCCGTTCTGGATTCGAAGCGGTTTCTCGCCAACGGGCCAATAGGGAATTGGTATCGATCGATGAACCCGATTTCGTCGGTCTTGCTTTGGCCGGTCCTTTGACGAAACTCCAAATTGCCTTGTTGCCAATACTGTCGGCATGCGGGTTCCCGGCGAGAACGTTGACGGCGACATCGGTCGCCAAGTCCCAAACGCGGCCTTCTTGCTTTCCGACTTCCGTAATGGTCAACGAGATTTCGGTGAGATCGCAAACGTGACTTCCGTCACGGGCATCGATTGCCAGGAAGATGAGATCGCCCGGTGCCACGTTCAATGTTTGAGGTGCGATGGTCGTTCCCTTGCCGAGATCAACGGCTCCTTCGACGAGGATTGCCGCACGGGCGGGTGATTGTTTTTCAACCCACCAGGCAACGCCGTTGCCACAATTCGGATGGGCGTGTGTGACTTTGGCGGTGACCCTCACCTGCCCCTTGAACGGGCTTTTCCAGACAGCCGCCACGAACTCGGTGGGAGTCGGATGCACGGTGACCGCATGCGGCGAAACACGGCCGGGTATGTTTTCTGTCTTGTCCGAAGAGTTTGTAACGAAAATCGGAAGGTCCGCACCCTTGGGTTTCCAGCCGTTGATCGCTGGCAACTGACCGTTGACTGGAGATCTTTCTTCGAGCAGTTGCAGAGCAACTGCCGGGACAACTCGCCCCGGTTCCGGCGTCGGCGTTTTGTTCTTGGCAAATGGCTTCACAGCCAACACGGCGATCCAACGTTTCAACCAGACTTCATCGAGGCGGTGTTTCGCAGTCAGGCCCTTCACCGACAGCTTGGGGTTATTGGCCGCTTCAACAGCAGCCGCAAAATATCCTTCCGTGTGCGAAAACAGCGCCGCGTAATCGATTTCAAACTGCGGACCAAACCGTTGATAGTTGCGCAATGCCAGCGCTGGCAGATTGGCCCCCTCGAAACGCGGCCGATGCCAAACGACATGGCCTTCACCGGCGGCTGCCCCCAATTCGCGGGCCATGAGATACAACACGACTTCACTTTGACCGGGTGCCGGTTTCACGTTGAACTTGATCGACTGCGTTTCGCTGACGGTTGGGTCGCTCGGTACTTCCCGAACCGTATTCCCATACCGATAGCTGCCGATGGGGACGGTGTTCCACAGCGGGTCGCGCCACGCGGAAACTTCAGCGACAATCTCGCCGACGTCACTTTCCGTTGCCTTCGCGAAACGGGCGCGAATTCGATCTAAGGGATACGATGCAGTCTTGTCGGTCAATGACTGCCAGAGAGCCTTCAGATATTTGGGGCTCAGCTTCTCGGTTGCCGCGATGGCATTCAGCTTCACCTTGCCGGCCAACAACTCCTCACGGTGCCGCAACAAAGCTGACAGGTAAGGCTGCAGCGGCAGACTTCCGTCGCGGGTGAATTGCCAGTAGAACTTTCGCAGTTCCGCCAGACTTTCGTCGGTCCAGTCGCGTCGCGTCTTCGTCGGTGAAAAGCGAAATCCGTCGGGTAGCAGCACCGCATGCGATGCAATGTCCTTGCTCGCATTCACAAACTTCGCCATCAACGCCGGAGACATCGAGAGCGCCTCGGCGGCGTTGGTGAAACCTTCACCGGCCGCACCGTCGGCTGGGAAGTCGCGCGTCGGCTGCAGATCGACACCGGTCAGATCACGAATCGTATTGTTGTACTCCGCGTTGCTCAGCCGTCGTAGTGGAACCTTCCCCGGATCGCCGGCCCGCGCGCGGGCTTCGTCGTCAAGCAGCCGCCGCGTCCAGTCGATCAACATCTTCCGTTGGGCGTCGGTCGGTTGCGGATTGTCCTTCGGCGGCATCTCGCGAGTTTCCAACTGCTCGATCATCGCCTGCCACGGCTTCAGGTCTTTTCGTATCGCTTTGAGCGATGTGAACCGCTCCAGATCAAGCTCGCCTTCCTGCTCTTTCTCCGAGTGACAACTGAGGCAGTACTTCGCAAATATTGGTTTGATCTTGGTGGCGAACATCGCCGCATGATCTGCTTTTGAAATGACGACTGCCGACGGTTCATCGGCACGCGGCTCGCGATGCATGGCAAGACAGAGTAGGGCGATACACGTCAGGCCGAATGCCACACGCCGCAATGTCGTCGAGAAAGGCTGGCCGGAAGGATTGGTATTCATCCGAGATCCATTGGGTAGAGAAGTCGCCGACCCTGTTTTCTTCGCGCTCGGCAGGAGCACGACTGAGTATACCAGCCCACAACGTGAAACGCATGGAATCTCTCAGTGACGTCGCGAACGAGGTGTTGCAAGCAGACTGCCGCTGAGAGGGAATTGACAACCGTCACGTCGCGGGATTTAATCTGGTGACGGTGTTGCAGTTTCTCCTGGTGGCCGACACCGCACGTTTCGTCACATCACAATCAACAGCATTCGGGATGCAGCAATGACATCAATCGGACGAATTGGCACTGTTTGTTTGCTTCTGCAGTTCTTCGTTTCGGCACTCGTGGCAGAGGATAGAAACGATGTACGTCAAGTCGCTGCTGAGTCAGCCGCCCGGCCCAACATTGTTGTGATCTTTACTGACGATCAGGGTTACGGCGATCTTGGGTGTTACGGTTCAGAAACGATTCGCACGCCGCGGATCGACCGACTTGCGAAAGAAGGGACGCGCTTTACGAGCTTTTACGCGCAGGTCGTCTGCGGGCCGTCGCGGTCGGCGTTGTTAACGGGGCGTTACCCGGTGCGTAGTTTGGGGTGGTCGATGCCGGCGGGTGAGATCACGGTTGCCGAACTGCTGCGCGATGCCGGTTACTCGACCGGCGGCATCGGCAAGTGGGACGTGTCGAACCGGGCCGCAATTATTGACCGAATGCCCAACGCGCAGGGTTTCGATTACTACTACGGCACGCTGGGCGCGAACGACAACGGCCGCGTCGCGTTTCACGAGAACAACAAGCGAGTTGGGCAGACCGCCGACATGGCGAGCCTCACCCGGATCTACACTGACAAAGGCATCGAGTTCTTGAAGCGGAACAAGGAGAAGCCGTTTTTTCTGTATCTGGCGCACACGATGGTGCATTCGGTGATCGATGCGTCTGCCGAATTCAAAGGGAAGTCGAAGGGCGGTCTGTATGGCGACACGATTGAGGAACTCGATTTCCACACCGGACGGCTATTGGATGCAATCGACGAACTCGGCCTGCGCGAAAATACGCTGGTCATCTTCACGACGGATAACGGCCCCTGGAACAATTTGAAAGACGCCCTGCGCCGGAAACACAAAGGGCAAATCGCCTGGGGATCATCGGGGCCACTGCGGGAAGGCAAAGGCTCGACGTATGAAGGGGGGCTGCGGGTGCCGTGCATCGTTCGTTGGCCGGGACACGTCCCCGCCAACCGCACCAGCAATGCGATTTTCGCGACCATTGATTTCCTGCCCACGTTTGGAAAACTGGCGGGATTCGATGTGCCAAGCAACCGCATCATCGACGGCGTCGATCAAACGGACCTGTTATTCGGCAAGAGCAAAGTCGGTGCGCGTGAGGATTACTTCTACTTCTGCAAGGGCGAACTGCACGCCGTCCGCAAGGGCAACTGGAAAGTCATCCTGCCGGGCCGTAAGAAGTTCTACGGCTACGTCAAAGACAAAGGCTCACAACAAGCGGAACTCTACGAACTGAATGCAGATATCGGCGAGAAAAAGAACCAGGCCGCCGCGCATCCGGAGACCGTAAAAGAACTGCTGACCTACGCGAAGACGCTGAAGCTGCCGAAAGTCCCCTACGACGATCGTATTGGTTTGGGCCGTCGTCGGCCGAAGAAACCGGCGAAATAGATTTCGGCCGCCGGCTTGCGCCGAATCAACACGTCATTCCCGCGCAGGCGGGAATCTAGTCGGTGCGCGAGAAGGCATGCTGCGCGTGTTGGGGTGAGGTCGGGATGTCGCTGGCAGTTCTGCGTTATTTGCCGGTTTGCTGGATTCGCGTCTGCGCGGGAATGACCATACTGCGACGTTCCCGTCGGCGAGCGTAATTCAATGCAATGACTCATACGCATCAAACCACTTGCAACGACTCGTGCAATTTCCTGTCTGTCACCCGCGCGGCAATTGCCATTGACGACTTGGCGGTGAAAACCGATAAACCGGCTCCGATCCGATCCTTTCAGGAGCTGCCCGATGCGAAATTCCACCGCCGTTCACGCTACCCTACTCACACTAGTAATTGCGGCAGCCGTTTCCGCCGCCCCGCCGGTCGGTTGGCGTAACGATGGCACAGGGAAATTTCCGGCGGCAAATCCCCCAATCAACTGGTCGGCCGACCGCAACGTGGTCTGGCGAATTGAAATGCCCGGCCGCAGTTTGGCTTCGCCGGTTGTTGTTGGAGACCGGGTCTTTGTGACTGCCGAGCCTGCGGAACTTGTTTGCTTTTCGGTGAAAGAGGGCAAGAAACTCTGGCAGCAATCGCACCAATACACCAACGTCTTCGACAAAGCCAAAGCCGAACGCATTGAGAAGAATCTGGCGCTGGCTCGCGAACTCGACAAGGAAGTCGGCGCTCGACATCGCGAACGCGACACGGCCCGCAAAGCCAACGACACCGATAAACAAAAAGAACTCGAAGAACAGATCAACGCACTCCGAAAACGCATCAACAAGCTGACCCTGTTTCCGCGGATGCCCGGCGGAGACTCCGCGAATACCGGCAGCACACCGACAAGTGACGGCAAGAACGTCTTCGCCGTCTTCGGCACCGGCATCGTCTCATCGCAAACACTCGCCGGCAAACGCAATTGGATCAAGTTCATCGAGGCACCCGGTTCCGGACATTGCGCATCGCCGTTGCTGGTCGATGGCAAACTGATCGTCCATCTGCGCAGTCTCATCGCCCTCGATGCGGCCACCGGTAAAACATTGTGGACGGCCAAGACCGGCGCACGTCACGGTAGCCCGGTTGTTGCCCGCATCGATGGCACGCCGGTTGTCGTCACGCCGGGAGGTGCCGTTGTTCGGGTCGGCGATGGCAAGATCGTCGCAAAGGACCAGTTCCGGCTGAATCATTCGTCGCCGATTGTGCACGCCGATGTCGTCTATGCGATGCAGGATGGCATCATCAAAGCGGTCACCCTCTCGGGCGCCACAGCCGACGAAGCGGTCACGCAGGTCGCTTGGGAAACCAGCGGCTCGCGTAGCAGCCGCCTGGCCTCGCCCATCTACCACGAAGGATTGCTCTACAGCGTGACCGAAAAAGGCATTCTGGAAGTGACCGATGCCAAGACCGGCGATCGCATCTATCGCAAACGCCTTGAGTTCAACGGCGGCCGCGTCGATCCCAGCGTGACCCTCGCCGGCGACCGCCTGTACGTCAGCAACACGCGCGGAGCAACCGTCGTGTTCCGCCCCGGCAAGCAGTACCAGGAAATCGCCCGCAGCAAACTGAACGACGGATTCAGCAGCAGCCTGTCGTTCGCCGGCAACCGCCTCTTCATGCGAACCGCGAAACACCTCTACTGCATCGAAGAAAACGCAACACGAACCGCCGGCGGTGCGCCGAGTAAGCGTTGATCGCACACGGCCGCGACAGCCCACGAAATAATCGTCGGCCGTCCGCTGGTGCGGGTCACAATTCCGTCATCGAACTGGGTGCCACTGACGTGTCGTCAGTGTTTGCCGCATCGCACTGGCGACACGCCAGTGGCACCCGCGCGGTGGGGAGGGTGACATGCCAGTGGCACGCACGCGATCAGTTGAGTGCCGCAAAGATCGTTCGGCGAACAGTTGTCACTCGTGAAGAGGGTTGTCTTCTGCTCCAGGCAACTCAACCCAATACAACTGTGAGTCCGTCAGGACACACAAGCGATTCCCCTTCGGATGGACGAGAAAGAAGTGAGCAGCGTCTTTCACCGCAGGCTTGCCAGCAAGATTATATCTACGTTTCAGTCCGTCAGAATTCAGAACAATCACCTGCGTGCCCCTCGATTGAGCATACGAGCAACTAGCCACACTATCAAAACCATAGGTTCGCGGAGAGGCTCCAGTGTAATGGCCGTATACCGGATCCTGTAGGTTCTCAACAGAATAGACATAAGTACCTTGTCCGATCGGCGGTTGGTCTGGCGGATCATTTCCGCCACCAGATGGCATCGCCACAAAGTCGTCGTTTGCGAGCAGATCCCGAGCATTGCGAGAAATGGCTGGGCCGAATTCCTCGACGATCGCCCGAGGACCATCGATCCGCGCGCGCTGGATTGCTCGTGATCCTGACAATAGAAACCGTCCATCTGGCGTAAGCGTGAGAAGACTGAAATCGACATTGGCTGACTTTTGCGATCGCTCCAAGAGCTGAATCTCAACAGTCAATTCAGCGGCCATTCCTGAGTTCAAATCTACCGAGACAATCGAGTCTCCTGTTAAGGCATAGACCGTTGAAATTGTTGGGGCGGTTGCAATCCTTGAAACGTTTGGCAGATCAACGCGTCGAAGAACTTCAAGCGACGTATCGTCCACAAGGACGACTTGCCCCGTATCCGATAGCACAGCAGCCAGTCCATCCTTCGTCGTACCGATAAAGGAGCATCGACCCTCCAACAGATTCTCTTGGGTTTCCGAAATCCCTGGAAGTGAGAACATCTTCACATGGCCGTCCTGAGTCACTGTGAGGAGACGCTCACCGTCCCGTGACCACGCAACTCGCCTGACCAGCTTCGTAGCATCGACAGGAACGGGGGTCACCCAAGCGTCTTCACCTTCGGAAACAGGTTTACCCGCTAAGGGAATCGGCGTGATCGCGACGGACAGTTTTGAACGCCGATTCGGATCCGCCACAGGCTTCGGGGCTTCCGCCGGTTCATCGGAGTTCGCCGCAGAACCGACTGGGACGTTTCCCACATCATTGCCCTGTTGGCGATCCATGCGAGTATACACGCGAATCGCGACCAGTGAAACGATGACGACAGCGGCACCGACGGCCTTCCAACCTTTGAGTTGCCGCATTGCTTCTGTAATTCGCACAGTAGAGACACCTCTTTTTATGAATGAGTTCGAGATGGAATCGCCATCCCTTCTCCATATGTCCCGACTTCAATGAGTATGACGATAACCACCACACCCATCCCCAGTGACCACTGTGTTTTTTTGCTCTTTCATAAGAACGTTCGTGTCGGGTATTCCGTCCGCGATACTGGGTAATTAGATGGAAACCTAACCGTATTGTAAACAACACTGGGTAAAGATTCCGGGAAAAATACCAGCTAGGCCGGTCTCTTCCGTCTCGCCCAGGAATGATCGAAAAACCAGACATCGGGCAATCTTGCTCCCAGCCGATCGGTCGCCTCCGTCGGCAGTCGCCGCAACACATCACGCAGCCAGGAAAGTGGATCAATTTCGCGTCTCTCGCAACTGGCGCTCATGCTGAACAGTACGGCGGCCGTACGGCCGCCATTGTCGCTGCCGATTTTCGCTGGCATCCATTGCGTTATCGAACCGGGGCGGGAATCAGCACGCGGAGTACGCGGGCGGTGTTGGTGCCGACGATGATTTCGGTGCCGTCGGGGGTGTAGGCGAGTGAGAAACCGGCGGAGGCGGGGAGTTGCTGGTGGTACATCATTGCCGCGTTGGAGGCGTTCCAGATGAAGAGGTTGCCGGAGTAATCGATGGTGGCCACGCGGCTGCCGGCTTTGTTGTAGGCGAGGGCGTAGATTGTCTGGTTGTGTCCGCGGCCGGCATCGCCGCTGGCAGTCGGTCGGCGGTTTGATCGGTTCCAACGGTTCCAAATGCGCGACTGCCCGGCCGCGACGAGCCAGTTGCCGTCGGGGGTGTATCGCATTGTGAGGGGGCGATCTTCGGTCTCGATTGTCTGCAGTAGATCACCGGCGAAAACGGGTTTGTGTTTGAATGCGGTGGCGGGAATCACTTCCAGCTCTTTCCCTTCCCAACTCCACAACAACTGCAGAGAACCGGCCGGGCCGTTGTGACTGAACTCGATGCGGATTGGTTGCTCCTTTTTGTCGCCTTCGTCGAGAGTCAGCACGCCCTTGCGGCCGGTTGCCGAAGTCTTCGGATCGAGGCCGTCGATGACGAGTGTTTCGCCAACGTATACCCGCAATGTGTTATTGGGTTTCGCGTTGGTTTCCGCCTGCAGAGTGATTTCCCCGTTAACGGGCAGGGTGATGTCGCCAACCCAGACACGCGACAGGTTGACTGCCTTCTTACCCCAATCGAGATCGATCTGCGAAACGACCTCGTGTGAGACGGCACCGGTGAAACTGCTGTTGCCGATGGTGTAGGCGAGCAGGCCCGGCTTTGGTGAACGGTCGGGCGGACCGGGTGGTTCTTCGGCGACGTTTGCTGCATCTTTTGCCGCCGTCGCGTTTGCCGGTGGTTCCTTGGCTGCTTTCGGATCAACCGGCACCACATCAACGACCGACCACAATCGAATCGTGCCATCGTGACTGCTACTGGCCAGTTCCTTGCCGGTGTTGTGAAAGGCCACCGCGCTGATCGCGCGCGAATGGCCGGAAAGCGAATGTTTCACTTCGCCGGTCTCGCTGTCCCAAATCCTCACGGTTTTGTCCGCTCCACCGGCGGCCAACAGCGATCCATCGGGGCTGAAGGTGAGTCCGTAAACGGCGCCCGTCGGTTCGGTCAGTTGATGTCGAGGCGCGTGCGAGGCGGCATACCACCGTTTAACCGTCTTGTCGGCGGCGACGCTGAAGAGTGTCTGCTTGTCGGCGGCAACAGCGAGGCCGGTGATTGCTTCGGTATGTCCATGTCCTGCCTGCGTCAGTTCCAACTGCAGTTTTCCGTCGGCGCGAACAATGCCGAAGTTACGGACGATCTTGTCGGTTCCTGCCACCAGTAACTGTTGTCCCGCAGTGCCAAATAACACCGTGGATTGCGGCGCGGGCAGCATGTGAGTCGCCAGCGGTTGTGGTTGACCGGTGGCCCAGAGGCGAACGAGCGGTTCTTCCCCAACTGCCGCCATCAATTTTCCGTCGGCACTCACCGCGAGCGAATGGACGGACGCCGCGGCGCCGGTATAGACCTGCTGCGGCTGCAATCCAATGGTTGACCAACTCTTGATGTCTTTGTCCGTGCCGGCCGTAAATATCTGCCGTCCATCGCCGGAGAATTCTACGGCATTGAGGTTGCCGACGTGTGCGGTGACGGCATCGACAACCGAGGGGGTCCAGCGCCGCGCGGTCTTGTCGGCACTTCCGGAAAAGAGAGACGTGGCATCAGCCGAAAGTGCCAATGCCAACACTGCTCCCGTGTGTCCGGTCAACCGTTCGACTTCGGTACCGGTCTTCAAACTCCAGAGTCGAATGGAATTGTCGCTGCCGCCGATGGCGATGCGGCTTGACGACTTGCCGGTTGCCAGGGCCGTGACCGGCGCGGGCTGCGTTAATGTGACGATCGGCTTCAATTGTGGCGTTGGCTGCGCGGGGAGATCGAAGACTTCGACGTTCTTGTCGGCACGGCCGATGATTGCTCGTTTGCCGTCAGCGGTGACAACGAGACTGCTTACGGCTCCGGCGGTTCCCACAAGCGTGGAAACGACTTGACCATCAGCCAGGTTCCACAGCCGCGCGGTTCCGTCGGCTCCTGCAGTCAGCAGTTGATCTCCGTCCTGAGTGAACGCGACGCCGGTGACTGCGCCTGTGTGGCCGGTTAGCAGTTGCCGCAGCGAATAATCCAACAGATAGCTGTTGTTGTCGGCGGCAGCCGCAAGAATCGTCGGCTCGCCGGGTATGAAGTGGACGTCGGAAAGAACGGCAGTGGAAGTGATATCTTGCAACAGCCGCGCATCGGCCGCCGAATAGACTCGCAAATGTTTGTCGGCACCACCAACGGCAAGATGACCGTCGGCCGAAAACTGCAGAGCCGTCACTCCGGCGGGGGTGGGAATGTTCTGCAGGAGTTTGGCGTCGGCCGTGTTCCAGACGAGGACGTTCTTTTGCGCGAACAATGGGTCGCCGCCTGCGGCGATTTGTTTTCCATCATCACTGATGGAAACGTGCGCCACCGCTGCTGCATTGCCTCCGAATGACCGCACCAGTTTTCCTGCCGCATCCCACAACTTGACCACTGTGTCTTCGCCGGCCGTCACAAAGTGTGTTCCATCGGGCAGCAATTCCAGGTCGTGAACTTTCGTCGCGTCGGCAACAACCACGCCGAGGGCTGAGACCGTCCACAGCCGCACCGATTTGTCGTCTCCGCCGGATGCGATCGTGCCTCCGTCTCCGCTGATGGAGACGCCTCGGACAACCCCCGCGTGACCGACAAAACGTTGTAATTCGCGTCCGGCAACGGGATCCCACACACGCACCACGCCGTCATCGCCGACACCGGTGAGACGCGTCGATTTGGAATTGATCGCGAGCCGACGAATGACCGAGGCAACCGGAATCGATTTTACCGGCGCGCCGTTGGCCAATGTCCAAACACGAACGGTCTTATCGACCGACGTCGAAATAACCTGCGCGGCATCCGCAGTTGGCAAGACAGAAGTGACCGGTTGAGTATGACCGCTGAATGTGCGAACGAGCGCGCCGGTGTCGGCGTTCCAGTGCCGAATCGTTTTGTCGGCGCCTCCGCTGAGCAGCGACTTTCCGTCGGCCGTCCATGCGACGGTGTTGACGACTCCGGTGTGTCCGGCGAGCAGGCGGCGGAAAGAAAGATGAGCGACGACGGCGCTGTTGTCCGCCAATCCAACACCAAGCGACACGTTGTCGGGCAAGGCGACAAGCCCCGTAACTGCCGACGGCAATTCGACTCGTTCCAACAGTTGGCCGGTTTCCGTGTCAAATGCACGCAGTTGTTTGTCGGCCGATCCCACCACCAGACGGGTGCCATTCGGTGTGTACGCTGCCGCCGTCAAGACGGCGGCAACGGGAGTTTTGCGAATCGGCTGTCCATTGGCGACTTGCCACTGGTAGACCTGTTTGTCGTCGCAGATGGCGGCCACTTGCACGGAATCCGGTCGCACGACGACTTGCCGCACAGCTTGCGTGCAGCCGGCGAACTCGCGGACGAGTTTTCCCGTCAGATCGAATTGAACGACGCGTTTATCAACTCCGGCGGAAATCACGCCATCGCCTTGCGGCAGAAACGCCACACTCGATGCGCCGCCCACATGGGCGGCAACCACGGCACTGGCTGCGATATGTGATCGTCGAACGGTGGCGTCGTCGCCGACGGAAAGAACGTCCAGGCTATTCCCCGCAAAAACGGCCGCGCGGACCGGTTTGGTGTGTCCGGCGAATTGCTGCAGAATCTGTTGGGAGGCAACGTCCCAAACGCCGACCCTTTGATCGTCGGCAGCTGTTACGATTCGACTGCGATCTGCACTGAAACTCGCCGAATGGACAACGGCGGGATGCGTTAATGTGGCAACTGCGGCTGCGTTGGCGGTTGTCCAAACACGGACGATCTTATCTGCGCCGGATGAAAGAACCTGAACTCCATCACGACTGACGGCGACGCTTGTCACCGCTGCGGTGTTGCCCGGAAATGCGCGAATCGTTTGCCGGTTGGCGGGATTCCAGAGTTTGACGGTCTTGTCGGCACCGCCGGTCAACAGGCTGCTACCGTCGGGCGTCCAAACCACCCCGGTCAGCGGCATCTCCGATGCGGCAATCATTTGCGACAAGGCGATCGGCATCAACTTGACCGAGTTGTCCGTTCCCCCGAGGACGAGCGTTTGATTGTCCAAGCCAAAACTGACAGCACTCGGTTGGACGCCCGCCAACTTTCGCATTTCCAGCAATCGGCCACCGGCTTCCCAGATGCCGACAATTCCGTCTGCCGCCGCGCCGATGATTCGACTGTTATCGCGGCTGAAGGCAACTCCAGCGACTGGTTGCGCGTGACCGGTCAACGATGTGACAAGTTTGCCATCAGCAGAATTGTAGATGCGAATCGTCTTGTCCGCTCCAGCTGATGCCAGCAACTTGCCATCGGGACTGATTGCGACATCGTGAACCGGGGTTCCCGTGTTGATGTTGCGAGCCGTCTTGCCGTCGGCCATATTCCAGAAGCGGATGGTTCCATCACCCGACCCGGAAACAGCCGTCGCGCCATTAGCGGTCACCAATACAGAATTGACCCTCTTCGTATGTCCGGCGAAGTCGCGGACCGTGTTCGCCGCGTCTGCGTTGCCCTCTTTCTTCTCTGTCGCAGCCTTGATCACTTCGGCCACGTTCCAAACTTTTATTAGTTTGTCAGCAGCGGCGGTGACGAGGGTGGCCCCGTTCGGTGAGAGAGCGACATCGTTGACGGCTGCCGCATGTCCCGCAAATTGAGCCAGTTGCTTGCCGTCGGCGACATTCCAGAGTCGCGCCGTTTTATCGGCGCTGCTACTGGCCAGACGGGTTTCATCGGCCGACCACGACAGCCCGGTGATTGCCGCGGTGTGTCCGCTCAGCGTTCGTACTGCTGCGCCGTTCGCCATGTTCCACAGTCGCACACTGTTGTCGGCCGACCCGGTGGCGAGCAGTTTGCCCGTCGGGCTAACCGAGACAGCGGTGACCGACTTCGCGTGACCGGCGAGGAGTTTGGGCGCGGTCGCAATGTTCCAAATACGCAGTGTCCCGTCTTCACCGACCGACGCCAACTGTTTTCCTTGTGGATGAAACGCGACCGCGGTCGCGCTACCGGTATGCCCCACAACTTGAAACTTCGCGGCGCCGCCGGCAATGCCGTGAACGTCAACCGTGCCGACGTTGGTCGCGGCGGCGATGAGTGCCTTGTCCGGTGAGAGGTCGACCGACGTTGCTTGGCCGGGCAGGTTGGTGATCGTCGCGGTCTCTTTGTTTCCTGCCAGATCGATCACGTGCAACGATTTGTTGGCGTCGCCCGTAACCGCCAGCGTCCCGTCGTTCGAAACGGCAATCGCTTTCACGGCGGTTGTGTACTTGGCCAACTGCTGCGGCGGTTTGATCGGCAGTTTCCACATTCGCAGCAGGCCGTCGGCGCCGGTCGATGTCAATATGTCGTTCTGGGCGCGAAATGCGAGTCCCGTCACGGCTCCCCGATGGCCAGAGAGAATGCCGAGTTCCGTGCCGTCAGCGGGGTTGCGCAGCTGAATCGTTCCGGTGTCGTCACCCGTTGCAACCTGATTGCCATCGGCACTCCAGGCGGAACTTCTGACGGCAATCTTGCCGGCGTGAAGTGTGGCCGCAGGCTTTCCGTCGTTCGCGTTCCACAAGCGAACCGAGCCGTCCTCGGCGGCGGTGAGGATTTTTAGCCCATCAGGACTTTGCGACAGCGAACGAACCGGTTTGGTGTGTCCTGCGAGAATTGGAAATGGTTCGGGCGTATCCCATCGACGAACCGTTCCGTCTGCACCGGCGGTGGCAAATTCGTTGAGTGTTGGATGAAAAGCGACCGACTGGACGGCACCCGCATGTCCGGCGATGCGGCCACGCGCTGTCCCGTCGGTGGCGTTCCATAATTTGACGGTTCCTGTGCCATCCGACGCGGCGATGGTCGAGTTGTCGGCGCTGAATGCCACGCCGGTGATCGCCGTCGTCGAGGCTTTGATCTGCTTCAGCAATTTGCCCGTGCTCCGGTCGATAATCTGCAGCGAGCCGTCAGTTGCCGCCGATGCGACGAGTTTTCCGTTGGGTGAAATCGCCACGGCATGAACTGCTGCCTTGTGTGGCGGCAACACTGTGGGAGCCGCGATCGGCAGTTTCCACAGTTTGACCGTGCCGTCGAAGCCGCTCGAATACAGCAGCGAACCACGTGGGTCGAATGCCAATCCCGAGACCCCACCGACGTGCGCTCCGAGTAAATGTGGGGCTGCGTTTCCGGCGAGGTCCCAAACTCGAATGTCGCCGAGCGTATCACCGGCGGCCAATTGTTTGCCGTCAGCCGACAGGGCCGTTTCAGAGAGCGGCTGAGGTTGATTGGCAAAAACCTTCTGTTGTTTGCCATCGGCCATCGACCACAGACGGATCGATTTATCTGAACCGACCGACGCAGCAAGTTTTCCGTCGGCCGTCAGTGACAACGCGGCCACCGGCATCGCATGGCCTTTCAATATCCGCGGTGTGCTGGGGAGACGCCAAATCCGCACAGTCCCATCGGTTCCTGCAGAGGCAATCCGCTTGACTTTGGGGTGGAAGTCGATGGCATTGATTGCGCCGGTGTGGCCGGCCACCGTCAAACGATCGGTTCCGTTGGCTGTGTTCCAGAACTTGATGATCCCGGTGTCACTGCCGGCGGCCAGCATTGAGTCATCCGGACTGAACGCCAGCGACGCGACCTTGCCCGATTGGCCGGCGAGTGCGCGCACCGTCCTGCCTGTTGCCGCGTCGTCCAGATTCACCAGTTGATCCATGCCGCCGGTTGCCACGAGTTTTCCATCGTGTGAAATGACGACCGCCGTGACCTGATCGGAGTGCCCCGCCAGGTTTTGTGGTGGAACAGGAGGCCAACGGAACAGCCGCAGCGTACCATCGGCACCCGCAGTCGCCAGCAAGTGGCCGTTCGCGGGATCATCGCTCGAAAAAACCGCCATGCGACTTATCGGCGACGTCTGAATCAGGCCGGCTGCGGCACCGTTGGCAACATTCCAGCCGCGCAAGGTGCCATCGGCTGCCGCCGCGACAATCAACTGGCCGTCGCCGAGAAACGCGGCACTGGTCACAGCTGCGGTCAGCCCGCTGAAGTCGCGTAGATGTTGCGAATTGGCGGTGTTCCACAGCCTTAGCGCCGGCGCATTGTCGCCTGTTGCAACTAGACCACCATTCGGCGAGACCGCAATTGTCGCAGCCAGTCCCGGGACATTCGTAATGTTGGCCAACGGATTTCGGCCGGGCAGGTCGAAAACATTGATCTTTCCCTGCAGCCCGGCGGAAGCAAATCGCCGCCCGTCCGGCGCAACCGACAATGCAAGCACGGTTGCAGAATGTGCGGGAATCGAACGAACCAGCAACCCCGTTTCGCGGTCCCAGATACGGATCGTTCCATCAACACCGGCGCTGAGTAGCGAGTGGCCGTCGGGCGAAGCGGCCACCGCGTACACCGCTCCCTTGTGGCCTTCCAGATAACGGATTTGCGGCGGTGCAGCCGGCTCTTGTGAGAATGCACACGAGACGGACATGGCGAAAAGAACACCGACCGTCGATACAAGACTCCGGCAAAGTTTTCGATGCATCCGGCGAAATCCTCAGATTGCTTCACGTCGTACTTGATTGTCTCACGTTCGTTTTCAGTCTAAAGTATCGGCATGTGCCGATACAACCAGTCGGCCGTTTCGGTTATTGTGGTACTATGGAAGCCAGACTGAGAACGGATTTGCGTCGAGAGCGGATCTGCTGGTGTTCACCAGAACTTAGACAACTCTTAATGCCGAGAGAGGATAACGATGAAAGTTTTGCAGACTACGGTTTTCGCTGCGTTGGTTTTGGCGTTCTGTGGCAATGTCAGCGAAGCGGGCCGTGTGACGGTCAAGGGAGTTCACTTGTGCTGCGGTGCTTGCGTCTCTGCGGCGCAAGAGACTCTGGGCGATGTGAAGGGTATTAGCAAGCCGGCCGCCGACCGCAATTCCAAGACCGTTTCATTCACCGCGACCGACGACAAGGCCGCCCAGAATGCGATCAATGCCTTGGCGAAGGCGGGCTTCCACGGGTCGGCAACGCACGGCAAAAAGAAAATCAGCTTTCCTGCCTCCGGTGCGAAGAAAGGCGAAAAAGCCAACAAGATCACACTCACCGGGATTCATCTCTGTTGTGGAGCCTGTGTGACCGGTGCGCAGAAGGCGCTACAGGTTGTCAAGGGGGCCGCCACAATCGAGTTCGACCGCAAATTGAAAGTGGCACGCATCATCGGCAAGGACATTGACGTCACCGCCGCTGTGGCTGCTTTGAATAAGGGCGGGTTCCACGGCACGTTGAAGCGGGACAAATAAGACGGTTTGCTGGCTGCGTGTGTGGTGATCGGGTTGGGACGAGGCATTACGGTTATGGTCAACCTGGTCCGACGCGAAGTGGTCGAGACGGCGCGCGTCATTGTTATCAAAGTCGGAACGAACGTTCTCTCGCGCGACGACGATTCCCTCGACCTTGATCGTATTGCGCTGTTGGCCGAGCAGATTCATCGGATTCGGGAATCGGGACGACGTGTCGTTCTTGTCTCCAGCGGTGCCGTCGGTGCGGGGTTGGGCCTTCTGGGTCTTAGCAAACGGCCCAACGATTTGCCTCACCTGCAGGCCGCCGCCGCAGCCGGCCAGGCCCATCTCATTCATCTTTACGACCGTCACCTGCGGCAACATGGATATCACGCCGCCCAACTGCTGCTGACCGCCGACGACTTCACGCAGCGCGACCGTTATCTCAATGTGCGTAACACACTGACCACGCTGTTCGAGTACGGTGCCGTTCCCATTGTTAACGAGAACGACACCGTCAGCATTGATGAAATCCGGTTCGGCGACAACGACCAATTGGCGGCGATGGTCACCAACCTGCTGCACGCCCCGTTGCTGGTCATTCTGTCGGTCGTCGATGGACTGTTCGACAAAGCCCCCACCGCCGAAGGCAGCCGGCTCATCGGGCAGGTGGATCATTGGGACGATTCGCTGTTGAACTGCGTGGCCAGCGAGCAGAGCAGTCGCGGAACCGGCGGGATGCGGACGAAACTCGAGGCGATCCGCTCCGCGACCGCCGTCGGCGAAAGCGTCATTCTGGCCAATGGAACCCGTCCGAACGTTCTCGATGACATATTGAACGGTGAGGAAGTTGGAACATTGTTTCTGGCGAAAGGAGCCGCCGTACCCGCCTGGAAACGATGGATCGGCTACACGGTTCCCCCCAAGGGAAAGTACATCGTCGATGACGGTGCGAGAAAGGCCGTTGAGAAATCTGGGCGTTCGCTGTTGGCCATTGGCATCACAGACGTTGAAGGAGAGTTTGCAAAGGGGGAAGTCGTTGCATTGACCGATGCACTCGGCCAGGAGTTTGCCCGCGGGCTGTCGAATTACGATTCGCCGGGGGCACGCCGGATTGCAGGCAAACGAACCGAAGAGATTGTGGAGTTATTGGGCACTCTGCCGTATGCTGAGGTAATTCACCGCGACCATCTGGTGGTGACGACATAAGAAGGAAACCACCGATCACTGAGTTGTGTCCGATGATCGCCCGTTGAATTGCCGCAGCCGACCGGAATCTTTCCATGCCCGAGCCGCACTCGTCAGCCGAACCGGCCGCTGTTGAATCCAGCGCGCCGTCGGCTCCGGCCAGTGACAATTTGACGGAAGATCAAGCAACGACCGACTCCCCACTATCTTCGATGGCACCGGTTGAAGTGGTGAGCGACACTGTTCCCGAGCAAAATGCTCGTATCTGGTTTGGTCGCGGCGATCAACTATTTGTCGGGACGATGGTCATCGCCGTGATTGTTCTGATGGCCGTTCATTGGGTTCGGTTGAGCGGCTGGGGATTGCAGCCGATCGAGATCGACCGGTTACCGGAACGGAGTCTTGAGTTTCAATTGGAAATCAACAGCGCCACGTGGGTCGAATGGATGCAATTGGAGGGGATTGGTGAGACGCTGGCCCACCGCATCGTCGCCGACCGCGAAACGCATGGACCGTTTCTGAGCGTTGAGGACGTTGGACGCGTTAAGGGCATCGGCCCAAAAACGATCGACAAAATACGACCGTGGTTACGTGCTGAATCGACCGATGACAACATTCCGTCGGATGATTCGTCGCGTGAGTGAAAGGTGAATTCGATGAGCGGTAAGATTTCAGCCTGCATTTGTCTCGCCGTGCTTCTATTCGGTTTCGCCGCAGAATCGAAGGAGCCGCAAATACCGAAGCCGGCAGCAGGTACCGTCCGGGTTGCGGGAATTGTACTCAAGTGGCTGCGGACCGATAAGCAAGCCAACTATCGACGCGCGGAAGCGATGATTCGCGAAGCCGCGAAGAACGGCGCGCAAATCGTTTGTACTACCGAGTGTTTTCTCGACGGCTATGCGATTGCCGACAAATCGATTCCTCTCGAACAATACCGCGCACTGGGCGAGCCGATTCCCGATGGGCCGTATTTCAAACGGTTGAGCCGTTTGGCCGACGAACTCAACATTCACCTTGTCGCCGGCATGTTAGAGGCCGACGGTGAGAAACGATTCAACACGGCCGTGATGATTGGCCCCGCGGGTCAGTTGATTGGACGTTATCGCAAGCAGCGGCTGGGACACGAAACGGTTCGCAACAGCGCCGGCAAGGTGTCGTCGGTCTTCAAAACAGATCGTGCGAAGATTGGGATGATGATTTGTGCCGATCGCCGGTATCCCAATCTTGTCGGCCGTTTTCGCGAGCGTGGTGCCGACTTTCTCATTTGCCCATCCGGGGGCATGTTCGGACCGAAACGGAACGATCCCATCGTGCAGGCGCGCTCGAGAGAGAACCGCCGCTACATCGTCTTCGTGCATCCGGCCGAGTTTCTGGTGACCGGCCCGGATGGTTCCATCGTGCGGCGAACCATTCTCGGCGAGAAGCTGCTGATCGCAACAAACGAAGTGGGGACGACTGCAGACTCGAAACGCGTGTTCTATTTCGATCTGCCATTGGCCTCTGTGCGCCAAAAGGGGAGACGCGATCGCAAACAATTCGATTTTCTGTTGCGGGGTGGCACGGTGATTGACGGCACCGGCAACCCGCCTGCCCTCGCCGATGTCGGCATTCGTGACGGCCGCATCGTCGCCGTTGGCGATCTGACGAAGGCGACGGCAGACGAGGTGATTGATGTCAGCGGAAAGATTGTCTGCCCGGGTTTCATCGATCTGCACAGCCACGCCGACCGTGGCATTCTCAAGCACCGCGCCGCCGAGAATTACATCCGGCAAGGAGCAACGACGCTCGTCTGTGGCAATTGCGGCAGTTCACCGACGGATCTGAAAACGTTCTTCGAGAACGTGCGAGAGGCCGGAATCGGACCGAACATCGCGCTGTTGGTCGGGCATGGCAGCATTCGCGAACAGGTCATGGGCCGTGTCAATCGCCCACCCACACCTGCAGAACTCGATGAAATGAAGCAGCTCGTACGCACAGCCATGAAAGACGGAGCGATCGGCCTCTCGACCAGTCTGCGCTACGGGCCGGGAACCTACGCAACGACCGATGAGATCGTTCAACTGACGAAAGAAATTTCACCCTACGACGGGTTTTACGCAACCCACATGCGCGACGAAGGAACGCGCATCGTCGAAGCGTTGGAAGAGGCGCTCAATATCGGCAAGCAAGCCGGCGTCCCCGTACACATCTCGCATCACAAAATTTCTTCGGCATCGGTGTTCGGCCTGACTCGGCAGACGCTGGCCCGTATCGACGCAGTTCGCGCGGCTGGTCGGAACGTCACGCTCGATCAATATCCCTACGGAGCCGGCAGCGGCAGCATGAATCTGTATGTGCCGCAATGGTCGCTCTCCGGCGGCATGGGCGAATTCCGCAAACGGCTCAAAGAACCGAAGACAAAGGAGCGTATTCTGGCCGGCGTTGAGGATCTGTTGATACGAAAGGTTTATGAAGCCGACCAAAGTCCCGGCAGTTCAAACCACACGGCGAAAGCTTTGTCAAGAATCCGCGTCGCCCGGGCGACTCACGATGAAACACTGGAAGGCAAGACGTTGACTCAGATTCTGAACCAGCGCAAGAAGCCGGTCACATTGTCGAACGGTTGCCAACTTCTTGTCGAATTGATTTCCAAAGGCACCGGCGGCATCAACCACACACTGGAAGAACGCCCCGGTGGGGACGTGGACCGCGTGATGCAGCACCCACAAACCTGCATTGCCTCCGATGGTAGCGTGTTCGAGTTCGGCAGCGGCAATCCGCACCCGCGGTCATACGGCTGCTTCCCGCGCGTGCTGGGACATTACGTCCGCGAACGCAAACTACTCACGCTCGAACAAGCGATTCACAAGATGACCGTGCTGCCGGCAAATCGTCTTGGTTGGAAAAAGCGTGGCCGCATCGCAGTTGGCTGCTGGGCCGATGTGATTGTCTTCGATGCCGAGACGGTGACCGACCGTGCCACGTTCACGAAACCGCACCAGCATTCGATCGGAATCCATCACGTGTTCGTCGCCGGTCGCCGCGTCCTTGCTGCCGGAAAACTGACAGCCGAACGCTCCGGCCATCCGCTATCGTTGGGCGATCGCCCCTTCGCGGATCGGCGATTGTTGCCCGTCGAACAATCAAAATGAACGACGACGTGTCGTGCTCAGAATACTCGACGGCGGTCAAGCTGCAGCCCGGGACGCTTCTTCGTCACACATCAACGGCAGGGTAAATCGGAAGGTCACCCCTTGCCCGGCATTCGATTCGACGAAGAACTTGCCACCGTAAAACTCCACAATCGATCGGCTGATTGCCAAGCCCATGCCCATGCCGTCCTTCTTCGTAGAATAAAAGGCTTCGAACACTTGCTCCGTTTCTTGATCGGAAAGCCCCGGTCCCAAATCGCTAACGGCGATCTCTGCAACACCAGGCCCGTATAGCCGGGCGGACACGACAACGTATTTTTGCTCGTCCGGGGTGTCCTTCATCGCATCGATAGAATTGCGAATCAAATTCACCAGGACCTGCTGAAGCTGAATCTCATCGACCCTCACTGAAAGCTGGGTGCCGTGGCAATTCAAATCCAGTGTCACTTCCGATTGACGAACGTCCGGCTCGACCATGCGGGCCACATCGCCGATAAGCGAGTTCAGATCGACCGGCACGTCCTCGGATTTCGATTTCTTCACAAACTGTCGCAGCCGCCGCACAATATCGCCCGCTCGAATCGATTGTTCTTCTATTTTGTCCAACGAATCGATCAACTCGGGAGGGCAGGCGGTGAATTGCTCGGCTGACCACCTGGCCGTGTAACTATAGGTGGCAATTGCCGCCAGCGGTTGATTCAGTTCGTGCGCGATACCCGTGGCCATCTCGCCCATCGTACTCATCCGCGCCACATGCGCCAGCGTATCGCGATTCTCGCGCGACTCATCCTCTAACTGTTTGCGGTGAGAAATATCGCGTATCGTGTTGGTCACAACAATTCCATTATCGGTTTCGGTCGCGCTCAGGCTGATCTCGACAGGAAACTCACTGCCATCCTTTCGCACGCCCAACAGCAGGGACTGGAGGGACATCGGGCGAGCCACTGGATGCCGAAAGTATTCTTGCCGATGTGTCCGATGCGCCTCGTGGAACCGAGTGGGAATCAAGAACTCGACTTCCTGCCCGAGCATTTCCTCACGTGAATAACCAAACGTCCCCTCCGCCTGTGTGTTGACGACGATTATCATACCTCGTTGATCGACGATCACCATCGCGTCGGGCGCTGCCTCAATCAATCCCCGGAACCGCCGCTCACTGTCGCGCAGCGCAGTGTCCCTGGTACCAATCCGACCGGCCATGGCGTCGATTCCCGTCGCCACTGTGGCGATCTCGTCGCTGCCGGTGATCCCACTGCGCCATTCATAATTTCCGCCGGCAAGTTCTTCCGCGCCCCGTTCCAGCACTTTCAACCGCGACACCGCTGTCCGCACCAGCATGGCGTAAACGAGAACAAACGCGCCGAAGTACCCTCCCAGATCAACCAACATGCCTTGCCAAAAGGCGGCCCATGCCTGCTGATGTGCTGTCTTTGACGGAATCTTGATGCTCATCACGCCGCGCAAATCGCCCAGTTCATATCCGTAGCTCGAGTCGTAACGAGCCGCAATGCCGGCCGGCGCATCAGGCTGCTTGCCGTGACATTTCAGGCAATAGTCCTCGATCCAGATCGGCTGCGTATAGTGATAAAACTCGCCGTTGTTTTCGGCATCGACCAGGACAAATCGTTCTTTGACATCGGGATTCTCGCGATAGAAGTTCATCGCAGCCAGTTCTGTCTCGTCGGCAGCATTGTCCGGATTGCGGGCCCGGTCCGACACGTTATTAAATACCAGCCCGCTGCCGGTCCATTGCGGAAAATCCTTGGAGATTCGGCTCAACGCGTGCGCCGGTAAGAACCCGACGGTTGTGTCATTGACCGGCAATCCACTTTTGATGAATTGTTGATGATACACCCGCCGAGTCGCCATCAAAACGGCGCGAATGTTGTGCGCCTCTCGCTCCACATTCGAGCGGGCATTAGCAACTGCCGTCTGGTAGGTAAACAAGCTGTGTGCCGCGAACACAACGAGGAACAGTGGCACCAACGCGACGATAATCTTCGTTTGCAGTTTCATTGATTGAGAAAATCCCTTAGCCGGGAGGCCAATCTGTGCGGCAATTCTCGGGGATGTTCGCAAGAAACAGAAAAAACAGCAATATCAGCTTGTCTGCCGCCAAAAATCTCGTCGAGTATTCAAGCCGCACGGGCGTTGTTGTTGGAGCGATCCAGTCACAAACGAGATGATCTGTCGGAGCCGTCGCTGTGGCGGACCCGTCTGTTCGTGTATGATGAAGAGACGGAACTCTTGATGACGAACCGACAGGTTTCGGCCGGATTCACCCTCCGACCAACAATTCAGAACTGGCGAACAACGACATGATGCAATTCAGCCGTCGAGAGATGCTGGGGCTTTCCGGTTTTGGACTGGGGCAGCTCGCTGTTGCCGACCTGATTGGCGGGGCGGGATTGCTCGGTGCAGATACGGCTGAACAGTCGGGCGTGCCAATTTATGGCGATCTTCGGGCCCGCAAGACACATTTTCCGGCCAAAGCCAAAGCAGTGATCCAACTGATTCAGAATGGCGGTCCTAGCCAGATGGACCTGTTCGATCCGAAGCCGTTGCTGAAGCGGATGGCTGGGAAGCCACATCCCGATGGCGTCGAAATTCATCAGCCAAATAACACCAACAGCCTGCTGCCTTCGCCACTGAAATTCCGGAAATACGGCGAGTGCGGTATGGACGTTTCTGAAGCGTTACCCCACGCGAGTTCCATCGTCGATGACCTGTGCTTTGTGCGTTCGATGCACACCGAGCACAACAATCATCTCGAAGGTCTCAACATGCTGCTGACCTGCAAGATTTTTCCCGGCAGACCGGTAATGGGGTCCTGGATCAGCTATGCATTGGGAACCGAGAATCAAAACTTGCCGGCGTACGTCGTCCTCCGCGACCCGGACGGCTACACGGTTGGCGGGAAGCAACTCTGGGCCAATGCCTATCTGCCCGCGTTGTATCAGGGGGTTGAGTTCAGCACACGTGGAGCGCCAATCCACCACTTGAATCCGCCGACTCCTCTCCCATCGGGCGCTCAGCGTGCCAATCTCGACTTCCTGCAGAAGCTGAATGCTAGACACCTCCGTGATCGTCCCGGCGAATCGGAGTTGGAAGCGCGGATCGAGAACTTCGAACTGGCAGCGCGAATGCAATTGGAAGCGCCCAAGGCACTCAATCTTTCTGAAGAAACGAAAGCGACGCAAAACCTTTACGGACTCGACAATCCGGCCACTGCAAAATATGGCACGCGTTGTTTGATGGCTCGCCGACTGGTCGAATCGGGCGTGCGATTCGTGCAAGTCACCACAAGTCCGGGACAACCTTGGGATCATCACAGCAATATCCGAGGTGGAATGTCGAAGATTGCCACGCAGACGGATCAGGGAGCCGCAGCCTTGGTCAAAGACCTCAAAAAACGCGGCCTGCTCGATAGCACAATTGTTATGTGGGCTGGCGAGTTCGGTCGATTGCCGACGACACAAAACGGAACCGGCCGCGATCACAACCGCAACGCGTTCACCATGTGGTTCGCCGGCGGCGGCTTCAAGCCGGGATTGATTTACGGCGAGACCGACGAATTCGGCTACAAAAGCATCATCAATCGCGTCAGCGTCCCCGACATGATTGCTTCGGTGTGCCATCAGATGGGCCTCGACCATCGGCGAGTTCAGTTCCCGCAAGGCGGGCGACTTGAAACTCCGTCCAATGTCACCGTCAGCGGCGCAAAAGTCGTCGGCGACTTATTGGACAATTCGGTTTTTGGTTCCTAACGAAACAGAATGACGAAAAACCCAATGACGAAATCCTTAATATTCGTTTTCACCACGATCATATTCGCATTTGCAGCGGTCGGTTCAGCAGCTGCTGCCGAGAAACCCGTCTTCGAAAAAGACGTGCTGCCGATCTTTACGCGATACTGCTTCAACTGCCACGGAAAGAGTTCCCCGCAGTTGGGACTCGACCTGCGCACCGCCCGCCTGGCGATGCGCGGCAGCCAGAACGGGGCGGTCGTGGTCGCTGGTTCTTTGGAGAAGAGTCTGTTGTGGCAGAAGCTTTCGAAACGCGAAATGCCGCCTGCACAATTCAAGTTCAAGCTGTCGGATACAGAGTTGAAAACGATTCGCCTTTGGATCGAAACCGGCGCAACCTACGGCAAGGCAGCCAAGTTACCCGCCGACGTCCAACAACAATTCACACGATTCGAGAAGGAGATCCGCCCAATTCTTGTCGAGCGCTGTGTCGCATGTCACGGAGAGGACGATCCCGAATCCGAGTTGGACTTGCGCAGTCTGGAGTCGCTCGTTCGCGGTAGCAAAAGCGGCCCGGTGATCGTCGAAGGATTTTCGGAAAAGAGCGTTTTGATTCGGAAAGTTGTCAGCAAAGCGATGCCGCCACCCGACTCGGACGAAGCGCTGAGCAAAGCCGAAATCGAGAAGATCACCCGTTGGATCGACAAGGGGCGATTTGTCGATTTCGTCGATGTGAAACCGCGCAACAAACAGCCCGAGGATTCTTCAGAGACATCGACAATTACCGACGAACAGCGTGGATTTTGGGCATTTCAGAAACCGGTCGCCCTCACCCCGCCCAATGTCAAAGCCAGTCACAGGGTCCGCACGCCGATTGATCGCTTTGTTCTGTCGAAGCTGGAATCACGCGGCCTGACGTTCTCACCCGATGCATCGAAACGCACGCTGCTGCGGCGGGCCTATTTCGATTTGACCGGTCTGCCGCCAACTCCCGCACAGACGCGTGAATTCATGAATGACGACCGGGCGGACGCTTACGAACGACTCATCGACCAACTGCTCGCCTCGCCGCGCTATGGCGAGCGCTGGGGCCGACATTGGCTCGATGCGGTCGGCTATGTTGACACGTCGGGTAAAGACTTCAACCCCACAACGGCCACATTATCCGACGGCTATTGGCGATACCGCGACTACGTGATTAACGCCACGAATAAAGATACGCCGTGGGACCGGTTTCTCATCGAGCAGATTGCGGGCGACGAATTGGTCGATTGGCGAAACGCAAAAAAGTACACGCCCGAGACCCTCGAACTTCTTACGGCAACCGGCTTTCTGCGAAATGTCCTCGATGCAACCAACGAGGACATTTCGAACCTGCCTTTCGACCGTTACGAAGCCTTGTTCATGCTGATGGAACGAGTCTCGTCGAGTACGATGGGGATGACGTTGAACTGTGCACGCTGCCACAGTCATAAGTTCGATCCGATCTCACAAACCGACTACTACAGTTTTCTGTCGGTGTTTACATCGGCGTACAACCCCAGCAAATGGTTGCCGCCCAAACAGCGGCATCTTTTCCACGTTTCGGAGACCGAGCAGGCCGAGATCAAACAGAAGAGGGCTGCGATCACCGCGGCCATTACCAAACTGCAGCAACAAGTGGCGACGGTCGAAAAGCCTTACCGAGATCGTCTTCGTGCCGAAAAACTGAAGCAGGTCCCCGAATCGGTCCGCGCGGCTGTGAAAGCCGCCATTGAAACGGCTGCGAAGAAACGCAATGCGGCCCAGAAGAAACTTGCGAGCCAGTACGAAAAGAAACTCGCGGTGACAGCAGCCGAAGTCGATGCGGCCCTGAGCGATGCCGGCCAAACGGCTCAAAAACAATTGCTCGCGAAAGTTCAAACCGAAAAGCAACGTCTGGCCACACTCCGCATCGACAAAGTGCAGGCTCTGTGGGATGTCGGCGAGGTCCCCACGATCCGCCTGCTACACCGTGGCGATGTCGATTTCGCCGGTCCAAAAGTAAGCCCCGGGTTTCTCTCGATCCTGAGTCCACCGGGGAAGTCCGCAGCGATTCCCTCAACGTCAGCAGTGGGAGAAACGACGGGGCTGCGACTGGCATTCGCTCAATGGCTGACACGTCCCGATCATCCTTTAACCGCACGGGTGATCGTCAATCGGTTGTGGCAGCATCACTTTGGGAAAGGCATCGTTGCGACTCCGGGCAATTTCGGAGCGACCGGTTCGCAACCGACACATCCGGAGTTGCTGGATTGGCTGGCCGTGGAATTCATGCGGCAGGGTTGGAGCGCCAAAAAAATCCACAAGATGATGATGACTTCGACGGTCTACCGGCAGACTTCGGAGAGGGTGAAAAGGGGAGATGAGGGGAAGGGGAGCGATATCGACGCAGATAACCATCTTCTGTGGCGAATGAATCTGCGGCGGCTCGATGCCGAATCGCTGCGTGATTCGGTGATTGCCGTGAGTGGCCGGGCGAATTATTCGATGGGTGGACCGCCCGTCATGATGAAAGCAATGCCCAGTGGTTTGCAGACCGTCGTCGCAGATGAGCGCCGCAGTATTTATCTGGTGGCTCGCAGGACGAATCCCCTGACATTTCTACGTGTGTTTGATTTTCCCGTCATCGACGTGAATTGCACGCGCCGGTCGGCTTCGGCGACTCCGCTGCAATCGTTAACGATGATCAACAGCAAGTTCCTCACCGATAGCGCAAGTCGCCTTGCAGTCCAGATTGAAGCGAGCGTCAAGAACGACGCTGCGCCGACGAAGAAGATCAAAGCAGCATACCGGCTCGCGCTTTCGCGGGATCCGTCAGAAACGGAGATCAAGGCGGCGGGAGAATACTTGCAGCATTTGCAACAACTCTACGAGGCGTCGAAAATCGTGCCGGCAGATGCGGCGAAGCGTTCATTCGAAAACTTCGTCCATATGCTGCTGTGCTCGAACGAGTTTCTTTATATCGACTAGAAGTCGAAACTCGATTTCAGCACCTCAGAATTCGCTGACGATTTCACCGCCGGCGCGTGTGCTGAGCGACCGGTAGATTGTCATACTGATGTTCTCTGACAGGAACTTGACGGCGCCGTCGCCGAACAGCATGTGCGCTCCTCCGGTGTGAAAGCTGCCGGCGGCTTCCTGGTCGCCGCCGTTAATCGGATCGTTCATTTCGGTTCCGATCAACGACTCGGAAAGATCCGACGGCGGATTGCTGTCACCGTTGTAAGCGAAGTTGTACCAACGGTCTCCGCCGGGCATGCTTGACGACAACCGCGTTTGTACTTCCATGACGAGCATCGTCGATGACACACCATCAACAATGTCTCTTATGCGAACCGAGCTGTTGATGAAGAAAATTCCGTTCGCCCGAATGCAACCGGGATTGGTCCCCTTGCAGTTATTAAAAACGCTGGTGCCGATGTTGCCATTGTAATTGCTTGGTTGGTTACTGTGCTGACCGCCGAATTGGTGGTCACCGCCCGGCTGTGATGGACACTGAAAGACCGAGAGGACAGTGTCGCGACTTGCTCGTCTTTGTTCGGGGCTGGCGTAATTGCCGCTGTCGTTTCCCATTCGGTTCTGCACGCTGCTGTAGAGATTTGCCTGATCCAATTGTGGCAGAATCTTCGAGTGCCAGGTCCAGCCGTATCCCCATAACTGCGTGCCGTCAAATCGTGCGACGTTGCCGGCGGGGAACGAGCCGAACGTGTCGTGATAGTTGTGCAGCGCCAGGCCGATCTGTTTCAGATTATTCCTGCAAGAGCTGCGACGCGCCGCCTCGCGCGCCTGCTGCACCGCCGGCAAGAGTAGTGCGATGAGAATTGCGATAATGGCAATCACCACCAGCAATTCGATCAGCGTAAAACCGGTGCATCGTAGACTCGGCTGTGAACGCGCCGCTCTCCGATTCAAGATGTCTCTCCCGTTGTCATGACAACAAAGTTCGTCGATCATGCGAGCGAGCGGAAGCCAATACGTTTTTGCGAGACTTAACCGTGCGTAACGCAGAAAGGGCCGCCGATGCAGGCGGCTACTGGACAACCACTCCTGCTGCTCATGCATTTAGGCAGTCGGCGGTTACTTTGTCAAGTCGCCACCGCAAATCGCTCGGGGCGATGCGGCACCGTTGTTGGAGCAAGGACCACGATGCGGGATTCACTCTCTTCGGACAACAAGGTGCACTGTGCACCCGACCCGAATCGAGCGGCCGACTGCATCACCGTTCAGGCGGACGGCCATTCCAAGCGATAGATTCTCCCGGAGCGAAGTCCACAGGCCATGCCGGTTCCCTGCGCATCGGCGAGAATGCCCGAAATGTCGTCGGGAAGATGTGTGGCCCAGATCAGCTCGCCTTCAGCATCGAGCCAATAGATGTCTCTTTCGACAGTCGCGACGCCCAGGCGGTTGTGAACGAAACTGGTCGAGACGTGACTGGGGGTTCCCTCGACGAGATACGATCCGTTGTTCTTCCCACGGCGATTGAGTATCTGCACTCCCTGATTGAACCGAGCGAGATAAATCTGGCGACCATCGCCGGTCACCGTCATGTCACCGACGTTCGACCACAATCGTTCGCTCCAGACTTCGGTGCCTCTCTTGTCCAGGCGATGGCAGCACATCAAACCGTATTCTGCCGCACCAAGAATGACCGGGCGAACCGCGTTGAAGTGCAGATAGCGCAGCGGCCGAACCGTTTTGAATCGGCCGACTTCCTGTTTGCGGGCGTTAAAGAAGACAGTCTCGCTGTTGGACAGTGAAACGGCGATGTAATGACCGTGCGGATCGACGGCCAGACACAGAATCTCGGCTTCCATGCCGACCGACCACTTGACGGAAAGTTTGTGGTCGAACCAGGAGAGTTTCGAGCGACCGGTTGCGACGGCTCCGTTTCGTCCGGTGTCGCTCCAGGCCAACGCCGTCAGCGACTTGAAACCCCGGGTGAGAGTTTTGACCCGGCCGTGGCGGTCGAGCAGGTACAATCCGCCCGAGGTATCAACCGCGAGCAGTTCCGAAGACTCCCCCGCAAACGCCAGACCGGCAAGCGGGGCATCCAACGCAATCGACCAGGCCAATGCCGGTCGATCGCCTTGTCCCGCTTCCAGCCAATCTGGCTCCACTCGGCTCATCGTCTGGTAATCTGCCTACGAAGTATTTGCAGTGCTGCGCGGATGTCGGCATCGTCTTCCGCGTTGATCTTCGAGGCTCGATAGTTCGCGCGGTGTGTTGACGATAGCTTGACGGCGACGTCCGGCTTCACTCCGATCTTACCCAATGTGCGTCCGCGCGGCGAGTAGAATTTTGCCGTCGTCAGCCGCAATCCGGTCGATTCCCGCAGCGGGAAAATACTTTGCACCGACCATTTGCCATAGGATGTGCGGCCGACAATCTGGCCGCGATCGTGATCTTCGATTGCCCCGGCGACGATTTCACTGGCACTCGCACTCATTCCATCGATGAGCAATACCAGCGGAATATTCCACGTGCCGGCACGATGGGCCGAGTAGCTCCAGTTCTGATCGCGGGTGCGGCCCTTCGTCGAAACCAGCACGCCTTCGTCGATGAACCTGTCGAGTACCTCGACCGATGCTGTCAGAAGCCCACCCGGGTTTCCGCGTACGTCCCAAACGAGCGAACGCATTCCTTGTGCTTTCAACGCCTCAAGCGCCCGATCCATTTCGGTCGCCGATGTCCGTTGAAACCCGCTCATGCGAATGTATCCGACTCCGTTGTTGCGGTCGATCATCTTGACGATGGGGATGCTTTTTACACGAACGGCCCGGCGGGCAAATTGCCCTTGCCGTGGCGTTGCGTCGCTCTCTCCCAAAATACTCAGCCGGATACGACTTCCGGTCGGTCCTCGTAACAGTCGGGCTGCCTCGTCGGTCGTCATGTGGCGGCAGTCGGCCTTCTCAATGCCGACGATATAATCGCCGGGTTCCAGTCCGCCTTCTTCCGCCGGACTGTCGGAAAGAACATTGATCAACAGCAACCCCTTGCCCATTTCCGACTTCATCTCGATTCCCAGTCCGACAAACTCGCCGTCGATGTTTCCGTACAGATCATCGAGCCGGTTGGGAGTCAGGTAGGTACTGTAGTCGTCCAATGCATTGCAACCGCCGAAGACGTACTCCATGACAACCGGTCCACCAGCCATCCCGGTTTTCTGGCGTGCGATTTCACAAACCTGAATGATCGTCGCTCGTGCGTGCTGACTGTCGGCGATGGGTTTATTCCAGTAGTTCTCTCGCAGGGTCCGTCGCAAATCGTTGACCTGTTCGCGATCGACACCGCGAAGATTCTTGTCGAGAAATTTCTGATTCCCCAACGACAGGTAGAAACTTTCGGTTCCGTGCGCCACGAATGAGGTGGTGCTCATCGACTCGACGTAATTTGTGCGAACGCGAGACAGCGTCTCGTCGAACACCATGAGTGCTTGGTCCAGCGACTTCGACCGCAACTTCCGACCGAAACTGTCGTCTTCGTAACGACGATCAATTCCGAAATGGATGCGCGAGCGGCGCAGCCCGTATGTCAGTTGCTTGTTTTCGGGCCACTGCTTGACGGCCTTCTTGTAGTGGGCGATTGCCTGCAGCCATTGACGCGAACGTTCCAGCCGCACTCCATCGAAAACGGCAGTTCGCGCATCGACTTCGGCGGCTGCTGCGATGCCGCTGTGAGAATTGCCGCTGTGAGAATTGCCGACGAGATCCTGCCCAATGGCAGTCCAGGCTCCGGCTAACAGAAAATAGATCAACGTGTGCTTCAGCGTGTTGCAGAACGGCATTTGCCCCCCTCGGGTTCTGACGACGTTGAGATCGCCGCGTGGCCATGTTGTACTCTCGGATGTGAATCTGGTGCGGCGCTGTCGCAGGCATGCTGCGAGGTAGCCGATCGCATCGCGACGTTGCATTCTCGCAACAAACGCAAGCGGCATAGTTGAATATAAGCCACATATTGAGGGTGTCAAACTTTTGAAGCCGGCGGCAAAACGTTGCAATCGGCACGACCGACACCATCGGTGAGGTTGCGCCACAACGTGCGGATTGCGGCCGACTCCTGCGACCGTGGCGGTTGAGGAAACCTACGCGGCAGGACCGTTTGCACGTGCAGTGTGATGCCTCAAGCGAGACTTGAACCGCATTGAAAACGCCTGATCACGTCGGTCGGCAAACGATTGCCGGTTGCTGCAATTGTGCCACGTACGGCCGATCGATTGCTAATGTTTTCTTCATTGAAGAGCATCTTTGCTAACTTTTGATGGCAACCGAAAACGTTCGTTGTTCAAGTTGCACAGTTTTTAGCCGCGAAGTGGCGAAAGGTAATAGCCACCTCACGTCGTGCAGCCAGCCAACTGCCAAAGCTGTTTGATCTTCTTGGGAAACAGCGGCAATGCGACCTCGGGTGTTTCGATTTCCGGATGCCACATCTTCTCCCACTCGAAGCTGAACCATCCTTCATAACTGGATTGCCTCAACAGTTGCATGCATTCGAGCGCAGGGAATTGCCCGCCGCCGAACAAGACGTAGTCGGCGTGGCGGTGGCCGCTCATCAGCGAGTGAGCCTGTTGCGCCGCCTCGCCTGCGGCTTCGTCGAGTTGCCGACTCGGGTTTGAAATGGAGTCCTTCCAATGGGTATGCAAGACCCACGGCTGCAGGCGATTGAGGGTCGTCGCCAATGCCTCATCGAAAAATCGCCACGGATGGTGAGTATCCCACAGAACACCGACTGCCGGACTATCGACGCGCCGCATCATTTCCTGCACCAACTGCGAATCCGAAAAGTCGCCATGTGTTTCAATTATCACTGTGCGATCTAACGTTTCGGCGAATTCCCCGAGACGCTGCAAACCATTGGCGATGTTATCGATTGCGCGGTCTCGTCCGGTCGCGTCAACATCGTCGGGCAACACGTCACCGAAGACTCTCACAAACTTCGCACCCAATTCCGCCGCCAATTCCAGGTAAGCCTTGCCGACATCGACTTGGACATCGCGTTCCTGTTGACCGGGTTCGTCGAAACGGACCGACGAAGCGAGGCCGCAAACGGAAAAGCCGGTATCTGCCAATTCCGTGCGCCGAGCGGCCAGTTCACTGCGCTGAAACTCCGGTCGCGCCAACAAATCGGTGTCGCGTTCGAGCAAACGAATTTCGACACCGTCATAACCAAACTGCGGCCCAAACGTCAGCAGTTCATCCCAGCCCCAATCGGGGCAGCCCAGTGTTGAAAATGAAGTGCGAATCATGTTTCTCATCCTATCATGCGCAGACCATGCCACAACCGAAGACCACGCGACAACTTTCATCCGCCGACGACATTAGCGTAGTTCGTGGCCGTAGGGGGCGTTCTGGAGTCCCAGTTCCAAATATTGAAAAACAGATGATCGGCCCTGTCGAAACAAGTATCCATTTGTTTGCACGGATGTGGTAACCTTGGTGGCATACGTGAATCAACAGCGAGGCCGTTTAGCCAAATATCCTTGGTCGCTTCTAAGGGGCGCATGGTTATGAAGAGCTTCACCCGAATGAAGATGATCGTCGTGACGATTGCTTGTGTTAGTGCAGTTGTCTCTGCGGACGAAGAAGAGAAGAGTGCGGAATCACCACAACGAAATTCTCAATTTCGGTCACCCTACGCAAAGCGAACTTTCTTCGGCGTTGGCTGTCAGTCGAATGGCGACTGCAAAGTGCTATCTGTTGTTGATGGCGGTCCGGGACAATTGGCTGGATTGAAGGTGGGCGACGTTGTGTCCCGCTTCGGCAACGCGAAAGTGGATGATTTCGCGCATCTTCGAGCTCTCATCGCGAAGGGGATGACAGGAGATGAGGTCACATTGAAAATCCTCAGAGATGGGCGTCCTCTGGTCCTGACTGCAAAACTCATCAATTGGCAACTCGCACGTCCCCTACTGATTCGTCGTCGTGGGACGATCAGAGGCAACATTGTACTTGTAGGTGGTCAATTCAGCTTCAACGGCCCCTCGAAAATCGAGTCTCCGACTTTTGCTCACACAGAGAAGTCGACTCTCACCGCAGAATTGGCCGATTCGTACCCAACATGGCTGTATATCAAAGGTAACGCCTCGCTCGACGGAACACTGCAAATCAAGTTGGACGGTCTTCAGCCGTCGTTCGGTCAGAGTTTTGAAATAATCACGGTAACTGGCACCTTGATTGGACGATTCAAGAAACTCGACCTCCCCAAACTTCCGAAGGGGCTAGTTTGGAAAGTCGTGTACGATGACATCAGGGCAGGCGCCGATTTCGATGGCGATGGTGAGATCGACATCACCCTTTTAGTGGCGAAAGAAGGCAGCGTGCGTTGAACAGTAGCCGAATAAGTTTCTCGACTCGCGTGGCTTTTCCGTGAGATATCTGTTGCAAACTCCGGTTGGCAACGTTGCAGGTTGTTTCGCGTCGTTTGCCGTCCTGCAAATGCAATGACGACTCACTTGCAAATTCTCTAAATCTGCCTTCCTCATTCAGACTGAGTTTAATGAAGTCGCATCCCTACCTGCTGCCTGATGTCGCAAATGTCGACAGCGCGATCCTGCGCGCCGTTGAACGGGATTACGAGCAGTTTGCATCGACTGGACCGCCATCCGATCTCACCGACTATATTTCCGAGACGTATGGGATCGATCTGTCGGCCGACTATGGCGGTATTGAGATTGCCAATCCGTGGGGAAAAGCTTCCGGTCAGTTGTCGATGACGGCCCGGCAAGTCGCTGAGGACGTGGACGCGGAATTGGCTTTCGTTGTATTGAAGACGGTGATTGCCGAGGACGCTGCCGGTAGCCGGGCGATGGAAGCGTGGGCAATTCGCGAGTCGCGAATGTTGGCCGAACGCATCGTCGGACAATCGGGAGAACCGGGCTGGACCATTAGTTGGAAAGGTCGCGGTTGGTGGCATTCATTCGACGACTACTTGAAGTTGATTCGTGAATCGCAACAAATCGCCCGCGGCAGTGGGACGCTGATTGTTCCGTCTTGCAAGTATCATTTGCCCACGCCGAACGAAGATCATTGGAAGAGTGAAGAGTACCGCGACACCACGCCAAGGTTGCTTGAAGCGTGGCGAGAGCACGCCGCCGACCCCGCGGTGCCGATGCCGTTGGAAAAGGACTTCAGCCCCACGCTGGCCGGCAGTGACCGTTCAGCCCAACAACACAAGGTTTTAGAATGGTTGCAGAGAGTTCCCCAACTCATTCACGAAGCCGCCGCGCCGACTGACGGCAGTGCTGATAAAAGTCCCGTCCGGCTCGGCCTGAAAATGTTCAACGCCCTGTTCGATGACGACTTCCAACTCGAGATGCTCCGCGCGATACATCGGCCGCAACAACACGCGACGGACTTTTTTATTTACGGCAACCGCCTGTTCGATCCGCTGCGGGAATTCGACGGACACAAGGGAATCGCCTACGGCGGTCCCGATCTCAGCGACCGCAACCTGCGCGTGATGAGTCGATTTCAAGACGAAGCGGCGGCGACTAAAGCATCATTGCTGCGTTGGTCGGCAACGGGAAACATCGCAACGGGTAAGATGGCGTTGGAATACGCATTGCGCGGGGCGAGTAGTTTCCAACTGCACACGTTCTTTCAACTGCCTGCCGACGAATATTGCATGACCGTCGGCAGCAAAAGTCAAAAGGCGATGCACGAACTGTATTTTCATCCAACGACGGGATTCATCGTCTGGCTGCACCACTTGGCCCACACGCTCAACCTGCCGTCCAAACCCGTACGGTTTCTCGACCTCGTTGGACAGGGAGTGCGTTTGCGATAGGCGGGTGCTGAAATTCAGCCGGGCCACACGGTGTCGTTGCGAATGTAACTGCCGGATTCGATGCCGTTGAAGAATATCGCTACCAGCGGATGTTCGATCGGCATTTCGCTTTCGTCGCTCGTCAAACTGCTCTCGGCGGCATAGGTGACCCCGTTGCTTTCGTGGACCAGCACGTGATACCACGGCTGCTCGCGATCCGGTTGTGTCTTGTTCGACATATACCACTTCGGATCGGCCGCACAATGTCCATCGGCCGACACCACAACGCCGCGATATCCATATCGCCGATGCCGCACGATCGCGCCGGGAAGAAAACTGGGTTCCGCATCGGGCAGATCATCGTCGCGGAATGATTTGTTGATCTGAATCATTTCAAATCAGATGGTAAACAGAGATTTGTCTCTTCGGCCACAATTTCGTTCAACCCGGCGGTGGCGGTGTCGCTCCTGCGGGTGGCGTTCCTTTTCCTGCGCGGATGTACTCGCCGCGCTTTCGCGCGTATTCTTCCGGTGTCAGCGACTCACCCGGCTCGGCGCTGCCTGCTCGTGAGTCATCGAAATACTGCCGTAGAAACGGAATGCACCAACCACAACCGGTTCCCGAACCGCCGCACTCGCTGATTTGGCTGGCGACGCGCGGTTTGTGAATGCGGATGTGGTTGAGAATCTTCCGCTTCGAAATATGGAAGCAGTAGCAAATCTTGTCGTCGAGTTCCACAATTGCCTGCCGCTGAGTTAGCACAATCGGTGAGGAAATCTGACGCAGAGCTGCGAAGATGCAAAGTTTCGCAAAGACATCGTGCCAGGCGTCCAGATTTCAATTAGGAAACCAGGAAGGCAGGAGTTTTACGTCAACCTGTTTTCTCCTGTCTTCCTGGGTTCCTTATCATCAACATCAGTGAGAAGGGACCAGCATCTGGCAGTGCGTGTACTCCGCCATTCTTACTTTTCTTTGCGAGACCTTTGCAGCTCTGCGTCTTTGCGTCAAATCTTGTTTCTCAACTGCCCACACAAATCAAATACGCAGATGGGCGACGGCATCGGCCGGGGGGAGAATGTAGCTGACGTAGAACGGGCCGAATTCCGCGTATTCTGCACTCGCCCGGTCGAATCGCATCGTGTAAACGATTTCCTTGATGTGCTCGGGAGCCCGCGCCCACAGCGTCACGCCCCATTCCCAATCGTCGAATCCCGTCGATGCGGTGATGAGTTGTGACACGCGGCCGGCGAACTTGATGCCCGACGTTGCATGCTCGGCCATCAATGCGCTACGGCTGCTGAACGGCTGGGTGTACCAGTTGGCCTGCGGGTCGCGGATCTTGTTCATCGGGTAAAACGTCATCGACGGCAGCGCTGGAAAATCGGGATACAATCGTTGTTGATTCATCATCGGCAGCCGTTGTCCGTAGGCGTTCAACTTCGCATCAAACGCCGGGCTGGATGGGTCGGTTCCTTCCTGTTTCAGCCGCTCGGCATACTGCTCCAACGTGGGAACGTACTCCGAGACTTCGGTAATCGAGACGAACGAATACGTCGGCTCCAACGCCGGACCTAATGTCGATGCGCGAACCGCCTGCTGCACCGCATCGATCACCAACGGGTCGGGATCGAGAATCATCAGTCCCAGGTCGGCTCGGTGACCGGACACGACCGAAGTCTGGATTCGCGCCGGCGCGCCTTCGCGTTCGGGATTCAGAATCTCAGCCAATTCATCGCGACCGCGTGACCGTTCGTCGGCCGACAGTTGACTCACGGCGGCCTGGTTGACGCGGTAATACAAGTGCAGACAATGCCAGCCCTCGGTCATCTTGATGGTCGGGTCGGGCAACTGGGCCGGAGCATGAGGTCGTTGATTCACGATTCGCCGTCACTCTCAAATTTCGGTTGTTTGAACACACTTCACACGAACGAACACCGTTCGACTCGCATTGTCGCGAACGGAACGTCTCGCGGCAAGGAAGAACGGGCTGGTATTTTCCACGACTCACATCGTCATTCCGGTTTCCTCACGGGCTTCTGTTTCGTACCATTCGCGAAACCACTCCTAAAGGATTGCTCATGAATATCACCAGAGTTGCACGTGTGCTGCGCGACTGCCAGCCGGAGGAAGAAGTCGAAGTTCGCGGTTGGGTGCGCACGATCCGTGCCAAGCCGGCGTTTTCGTTTATTGAATTGAACGACGGCAGCAGCCTGAAAAACCTGCAGATTGTTGTTGATGCCGCCGTTGACGGTTACGAGGAATCGATCAAACAGATCGGCACCGGCGCAAGTGTTGCCGCAACCGGTACACTGAAAGAGTCGCCGGGCAAGGGGCAACGCATCGAAATGCACGCCGCCACGCTGCGCGTGATCGGCACCGCCGACGCCGAAACGTATCCGCTACAGAAAAAACGGCACAGCTTTGAATTCCTGCGAGAAATCGCTCACCTCAGACCACGGACGAACACAATCGGTGCCGTCGCCCGCGTTCGCAATGCGGTGACGGCTTCGATTCACAACTTCTTTCAGTCACGCGATTTTGTTTATGTTCACACACCCATCGTCACCGCCAGCGATTGTGAAGGCGCCGGCGAGATGTTTCAGGTCACCACGCTCGACCTGACAAGACTCGCGCAAATGAAAACAGAGATCGACTATTCGCAGGATTTCTTCGGCAAGCCCTCTTATCTCACCGTCAGCGGGCAGTTGGAAGCGGAAATCTACGCGACCTCGATGGGCGACTGCTACACATTCGGCCCCACGTTTCGCGCCGAGAATTCCAACACCAGCCGTCATCTGGCTGAGTTCTGGATGATCGAACCGGAGATGCCGTTCTATGAGCTGGACGACAACATGCGGCTCGCCGAGGAATTCATCCGCAGCGTCGTCACCGACGTATTGGCCAACTGCTCCGAAGACATGGAGTTCTTCAACCTCCGCATCGACAAGACACTGTTGGAGACGCTGAAGAACATCACCGACAACGAATTCATCCGCCTGCCGTACACCGAAGCGGTTGAGATTCTCGAAAAGAGCGGCAAGAAATTCGACTATGCCGTCGAATGGGGCCGCGACCTGCAATCGGAACACGAGCGGTTTTTGACCGAAGAGCATTTCAAGCAGCCGGTCATCCTGTTCGACTACCCGCGAACCATTAAGCCGTTTTACATGCGTGTGAACGACGACGGCAAAACCGTACGGGCGATGGACGTGTTGGTCCCACGGGTCGGCGAAATCATCGGCGGCAGCCAGCGCGAAGAGCGATACGACGTACTTGTCGATCGAATGAAAGAATGCGATGTCGAGCCGGACGATTACTGGTGGTACCTCGACCTGCGGCGTTATGGCAGCGTCCCCCATTCCGGTTTCGGGTTGGGGCTGGAACGACTGGTGCAGTTAGTCACCGGCATGCAAAATATCCGCGACGTGATCCCGTTCCCCCGAACTCCGAAGAACGCCGAGTTTTGATGTTGTTTTATGACTTTCGTGAGCGATGTCACTCACTAGCAGCCGGGATTAACCGCGGTTTACACAGATAAGTGCGGATAAGAAACAAACTTTCAACTTTATCCGCGGCCATCCGCGAAATCCGCGGTTTCTGACCACGACGACGAAGCCGTTCAGACACCGGCGTCATAAATATGCCGAATTGCGACGTTTTTCGGCGGCTCGGACGAAATAAATCGGTTGGTACATTCATCTTGTACCCGTATCTTGCGGTAATTCTTGCGAATCGACTCCAGCATTTCGGAGATGGCAATGTCGAAACGGCCTTGCGGGCTGCTTGCGATGGTGGTTGTGTTGTCAATTGGTGCCACCGCTGTGGCTGCCGATGATCCTGCGGGTATCGAGTTTTTTGAGAAGAATATTCGCCCTGTCCTAGTGAGCAAATGTTACAGTTGCCATTCGGCCAAGTCGAAAAAGCTCAAGGGCGGCCTGCTGCTCGACACGCGTGAAGCGACCCGCCGGGGTGGCGAATCGGGACATGCGGTCGTTCCCGGTAACCTCGAAGACAGCCTGCTGATCGAATCGCTTCGGTATGAAGGGTTGGAAATGCCCCCGAAGGAGCAATTGCCGGAAGCGGTCATTGCCAAGTTCGAGAAATGGGTGAAGATGGGGGCACCGGATCCGCGTGGCGGGAAGACCGACCCGGCCCCGCGCGTGATCGATTTTGATGAGGCCCGCAAGTTCTGGTCGTTCCAGCCGATTGGCAATCCGCAGCCCCCCAAGGTCGCCGACGGCAAATGGGCGGAAAGCGATATCGACCGCTTCGTTCTCGCTCGTCTCGAAGCGAAGAATCTGAAGCCGGTGGCCGACGCCGATCCGCGAACGTTGGTGCGACGCGCTTACTTCGATCTCGTCGGCCTGCCTCCGACACCGGAACAAGTCGATGAATTCGTTGCCGATCCCTCACCCGCTGCGTTCGCGAAACTCGTTGACCGTCTGCTTGAATCGCCGCAGTTTGGTGAACGATGGGGACGCCATTGGCTCGATGTGGTTCGCTACGGCGAATCGACCGGCATGGAACGCAACTACAGTTACCCGCATGCCTGGCGATACCGTGACTACGTCATCGCATCGTTCAACGCCGACAAGCCGTTCAATCGCTTCCTCACCGAACAGGTGGCAGGCGACTTGATGCCGGCCGAAAGTATCTCGCAGCGCCACGCACAGACCGTCGCAACCGGTCTATTGGCAATCGGGACCAAATCGCTCAATGAACGAAATCGTGAGAAGTTTGCAATGGACATCGTCGATGACCAGATCGATGTGACCACTCGCGCGTTTCTCGGCTTGACCGGCGCATGCGCTCGCTGCCACGATCACAAATTCGATCCGATTCCCAACAAAGACTATTACGCGTTGGCGGGAATCTTCCGCAGCACCGCGACGTACTACGGAACCGGATCGAATCGCGGGAATCGTCAGCAGGGACAACTGTTGGCATTGGCCGCAGACGGCGTCCGTCCCGTCGCTACCAAAGCTGCTGGCGGTAAGAAGAATAATGCCGCGAGTAAGAAAGCGGCCAACCAATTGCGAGCAGCCCGTAAGCGATTGGAAAAGGTCAAGAAACAAGCCGGCGAGAATCCCAACGTAAAACAGGCCGCTGCCATCAAGCGAACGACTGCGCAGATCAAGCGACTGCAAAGGCTCGCGAAGCCACAAAAAGCTGGCAAGAAACCCGCTGCCCCCGTTGGCAAGAACGTGGGACTGGCGATGGGGGTTGCCGATAGCAATCCGAAGGACACGCAGATTCGCATCCGCGGCAACGCCGACGAACGAGGCGAAACAGTTCCGCGCGGTTTCCTCACAATCGCAACCTTGGGCGACGCCGCCAAGATTGGCGATGCAGCCAGCGGTCGGCTGGAACTGGCCCAATGGATGACACAAGAAAGCAATCCGTTGACGGCGCGAGTCGCCGTCAATCGTACCTGGCAGCATCTTTTCGGGCGCGGCATCGTGCGGACGGTCAACAACTTCGGTGCGAACGGCGAACGGCCCACGCATCCAGAATTGTTGGATCATCTCGCATCGCGGTTCGTCGCGAGTAATTGGTCGGTCAAACAACTCGTCCGCTCGATCGTGCTGAGCCATGCGTACCGGTTGGGAAGCCGACCGAACGCAAAAGCCGAGGAAGTCGATCCCGACAACCAATTACTGTGGAAGGCCAATCATCGCCGCCTCGAAGCCGAAGCCATCCGCGATGCGATCCTCTCCGCCAGCGGTCAACTCGACTCGGCACCCGGCGAAAAGTCGCTTGTGGCAACTGTCGGCGACGGCGACATCGGCCGTTCAATTCAACCGGCTCGGTTTGCCATCGATAGTGTCAAACGCAGCGTCTATCTGCCCATCGTCCGTAGTGCCGTTCCCGAAGCGCTCCGAGTATTTGATTTTCCCGAGCCAAGCATCATTTCCGGACAGCGGGATGTCACCACGGTTCCCACCCAAGCGCTCTTCATGATGAACAACGAGTTCGTCCTTCAGCAGTCGCGGCACATGGCGAAACGAGTTATTGACAATACAGCCGATAACTCAGATCGCGTGAAGTTGGCCTATCGGCTGGCATTGTGCCGTGAGCCGGCTGAAGCGGAAATGCAGCGGGCAATCGATTTCATCGAACAGACCTCGGCACAGGCGGAAGCGGCTGAAGCCAAAGACAACATGAAAGCCTGGTCCGGATTCTGTCAGGTGCTGCTCGCATCGGCCGAGTTCCGTTACATCGAATAATTGAAACGGCTGTCAGCGGTCAGCCGTCAGCTTCATAACTTTGCGAAGTCCACCTGATTTCACGGCTGAACGCTGATAGCTGACGGCTGAACGCTAAAAGGGGATTCAGAAATGCTTCAACTATCTCGTCGTGAAGTCCTCCAGTCGATTTCGTGCGGGTTCGGATTCACGGCTTTCGCCGGAATGGCGGCCGAAGCGGCTCAGAAAGAATTCCAGAACCCTCTCGCACCGAAGCAACCGCATTTCGCGGCGCGTGCCAAGCGGGTCATCTTCCTCTGCATGCGGGGCGGCCCTTCGCACGTCGATACTTTCGACTACAAACCGATGTTGGAAGAATATGCCGGGAAAAGCCCGGGCGAAGCAAGCGGCGGGCTGAACAATCAGAAGGGCCGCAAGCTCAAGCCCTCTCCCTGGGCGTTCAAACAGCACGGCGAAAGTGGGCTGCCGATTTCAGAATTATTCCCGCACGTCGCGAAGCACGCCGACGATTTGTGTCTGCTCAACGGTTCGCACACAACGCTGCCCAACCATCCGCAAGCGTTGGTTGAACTGCACACCGGAAACTTCCAATTCGTCCGCCCGTCGGTCGGTGCCTGGATGCTGTATGGATTGGGAACCGAGAATCAGGACCTGCCCGGTTTCATCACCATCAAGCCCCCCGCCCGACTCGGCGGTGCGCAAAACTACGGCAGCGCCTTTCTCCCGGCCATCTATCAGGGAACCCCCATTGGGCAGACGCGGCAGGCATTGAAAGATGCCCGCGTACAGAATCTCGCAAACCCGCAGCTCACCGCGAAAGCACAACGGCAACAAATCGATCTGCTGCAGTCGCTCAATCGCGATCTGGCCGGCCGACAACCGGACAACTCACAGATTGACGGCGTCATTCAATCGTATGAATTGGCATTTCGCATGCAGTCGGCGGTTCCCAAGCTGCTCGATCTTTCGAGCGAAACGGAAGAATCGCTGAACCTCTACGGAATTGGAAACGGCCCCACCGACGACTTCGGCCGGCAATGTTTATTGGCCCGGCGGTTTGTCGAAGCCGGTGTGCGGTACGTCGAATTGACGCATGAAAACTGGGACCAGCACAAATCACTCAAGGCCCGTTTGGGTTCCAACTGCAAGGCGACGGACCAGCCGATCGCTGCTCTGCTTGCCGACCTCAAACGCCGCGACATGCTCAAAGACACGCTGGTGATTTGGGGCGGTGAATTCGGACGAACCCCAGCCGTTCGCAACGACGACGGTCGCGATCACAACTCGGCCGGCTTCACCATGTGGATGGCCGGCGGCGGTGTTAAAGGCGGCCTTCGATACGGTGCGACCGATGACTTCGGCATCGCTGCCGTCGAAGACAAATTCCACACCCACGATCTGCATGCCACCACGCTGCACCTGTTGGGTCTCGATCACACCCGGCTCACCTACCGGTACGCCGGTCGCGATTTCCGCCTCACTGACGTCTTCGGTCGAGTGGCGGAGAAAATCATCGCCTGATTTGGACCGCGGAGAAGCATCTCTACGGTACGCAACCCGTATCCACCTGCACTTGGCCGATTAGAGACCGCCGAGTGTGAGTGTCGATTTGCCCTTGGGCAGATCAAAACAGGCAACGACATGTGATTTCTCACGGACCCAGCCGCCCGATTTCAACTGGCCAACTTTCTTGACCGGGCTGAGTGTGGCAGGCCGTCCGGCGCTGGTCAGAACGGGCTGTGCGCCTTTGGCTGCTGGCACGCGCACTGTGAAATCGGGACAGGCGAACGGTGCCGTGAAAGTAACGCGGTCGCCGTTTCTGACAACACGTGTCAGTTCTTTTGCGGCCCAGTAGCGGGCAATGTCGGTCAGTTTCATCCACCGGAGATGATCGTACCGGGCATGCATGCGGCGGACTGCTTCCTGGAATATCTTGAAACCGATCTCTTCACCGTTGAAGTAGATTCCGGTCCAATGACAGAGCATGATCGCCGGCTCTCCGCGTTCGATCACGTCCACCATTCGGCCCGATTTCAGGTCGGCCGAAATGAACCGATCGACGCCGACGGGTTCCGAACAATCCCAGCCGCCGGTCCAATCGCCCGTGCAGGCGATTATCGAGACGACACATTTCGGGTCGCGGCTTTCGAGGCCCGAAGCATACTCGACTCGAGGGGCGACGCTCTTCTCGCCGTCGGCGATCACAAATCGAAAGTAGTGCGGAATCTCGGAACGGTAGACATCGCGTACTGATTCCAGCGTTGCTTGTGCAAGTTGTGGCACAACCCGGCTGGCGAACCCGCCCGGCGTGGTAATGCCATCGCAATGCAACCCGGCATTCTTCAGAATCTTGAGAGCATACGCCAAATAGTCTGCCAACTCATCGACAGACTTGCCATCGGTCCAACTCCAGTTTTCCATGAACTCTGGACCGCGCTGCGGGTAGGGGTGTCCGGTCTTCGTGTCGATCACGCGGGTGTGAGTGATCATCTCCGGGTGAATGTCCCAGTTGGGCATCATCAGCTCGCGGACCAGCTTGAGGCTGTTGGCCAGTTCGCGCGATGTCCAACCCGGCAGTTCACGATCAACCCGCCCGACACAGGCGGGGTAGGGGACAATGCTGTACTTTCCCTTCACTCCCTGCTCGCCGCACCAGTTGCCAAACTTGCGAACGAAGTCGTCGGGAATTTCGTCGGGCCACTTTCGCCACGGCTGGGTTTTGTAGCGGTCGTAATTCCAAGCGGCTGCAAACTGCGGAACGGCAAACTTGTTGAGATTCACCAGACAGGTTGAGTCGTCGATGATGAACGACAGCGGTACCCGCATCCGTGGATTCAGCACCTCGACCGTCTTGTCTCGAATCGGGCGCTCACCGGCAATCTGCGCCGGTAATTGCGAAGCGCCAAATCCCAATCCCGCCGCGGCAAGACCGCCGGCGGTACTCATGAGAAAATCGCGTCGGTTGAGTTGCTGCATCGAATTCCGGCTTTCTGTTTGTCGTCCTGCTATTTTCGTTTGCCGATGCAATACAGAACCTGCGTGGATCGCAGAAACAGTTGGCCATCGCTGGGGGTCAGCGATGCGCGGAAGACTTCTTCATCGGCCGCAGCAACCTTGTTGGTCGCCACAATCTCCATCTTTTCGCCGGGCCGTACGGCGATTGTCTCACCGACATCGTTAACGAAGAATGCCAACCCGCCGAATGCCACGGGTGCGGCGAAGATGGTTCTTGCAGCACCGAGTCGTCCCTGCCACAACTCCTTGCCGGTTTTTGCATCGTAACAGGCGACGATGCCCTTCATGTTGGCTGCAAGAATGTAGCCGTCGATCACAATTGGCGAAGGCAGATCGCGTCCGCCGCCGCGTTTGGTTGTCCAAGCCAGATGTGTTGCGGTTACTTCGCCGTTTCCGCCGGGACGGATCGCGTAAATGGGAGCCGGTCGGCCGCAGAGAACGGCTAACAGGTCGCCGGCCGGTGTGACGGTCGGGGTTCCGCGTCCGCGAGTATTCTTGAAGTACCAATACTCGCTGCCGGTATCGGGATTGTAAGCGCGAACGCCCGTATCGCCGTTAACGACCAACTCCTCGCGGCCGCCCGCTTCAATCAGAATTGGCGAACTCCAGCCTCGGGCGTCGTCGCGTTTTGTTCGCCAGAGTTCCTTGCCGGTCTTCTTATTGAGGGCGACGATGTAGGCGTTCTTTTCGGAATCGCAATTCTGAATGATCATGTCGCGAACCAGCAGCGGACAGGCCGCCGTTCCCCACGGCGATTCAAAGTGACCCAGATCCTGTTTCCAGACCGGCTTGCCTTCAACCGTATAGCAGTGCAATCCACCGCCACGGCCGAAGAATGCGTAGACGTGTTCGCCGTCGGTCGCGCAAGTGGCCGATGCCCAGCCATTCATCCGATGCGACGGTTCCGGGTCGCCGGTCCAGGCCGTGTGTTCCCAGAGTGTGCGTCCGTTGTTGCGGTCGAGGCACATCACCAACCGCTGCCGTCCATTTTGTAGTTCGCTGGTGAGGAAAATCCGCTCGCCCCAAATGACCGGCGAAGATTGCCCTTTCCCTTTCAGTTCGGCTTTCCACGTCACCGAATCGTTGGTCCATTTTGTCGGCAGTCCCGCTTCCTTCGCATGCCCGTTGCTGTAAGGTCCCCGCCAACCGGGCCAATTCTTCTCGGCCTGCGCCGACAGCGTGAACGCAAGCAGAACAATACCGGTCAGCATCGCGCGAAAGCAATTGGTAGTCACAAGTGTCTCCAAGGAAGCGAAACGAGTGGGTATCGGAATGAAGTAACGGCCCGGTGGGAAATCTCTCTGACCCCTCCGGCGCTTTGGTCCAACCATCAAACTATCAGAATGTGTTGGGGATGTGCAAACGTGCCGGGCGTCCTTTGCCACTCTTGAATGGACACGTCAACGCGGTGTCACACCGCAGTCGATTCGGGATCGTCATACCATATCGTGAGAGTCGCCGTCGAATTGCGCAGGTCGATATTGCGAATCTGAACTCGCAACACATCAATTCCCGTGCGTTGGCTCAGGTCGGCCAGCAACTCCACTCGATTCGCAGAGCCGAGCCATTCGAGCTTGTCGTATTCCACCGTGTGCTTTTGTTGCTTCGGCTCGGTAGCCTTTTTCTCTTTCCTGGTTGGTTGAGACGGCTGGGTGCGTCCGGCGATTTGTTCCTTCAGCATCGCGGCCCCGAAGATCAACACGTTAATTGTCGCAACTTCGACGTAGCTGGTCTTCCTGTTTGAAAGAGAGTTGATGACAGCGATGCCGATCACGACGAACAAATAGGTCATCTCTTTCGCGCGAATCGTGCGCGTGCGGTATCGCAGCACGCCGAAAATCGCAAACAGGCCGAGCGCCATTCCCATGCCCAACTCGAGCTTCTTCAACGAAAAGCAAATGAAGAACACCGTCACGTTCATCATCACAGCGGTGAAGGCGAACTCCCGCTCGCGCTGGCTGGGATAAATTGCGAACCAGACGATCAGCGTCAGGAAGAAGACATTGATCGCGAAGCGAACCAGAAGCTTGAAAATGTCGTCGTCAAATAGCGGGACCTCAAGAAACTCCATCGATGCGGCCTATCTTAGGGGGATTTCTTCTTGGGAGCGTTCGGCTTCTCGCCGATCAGTTTCAACGCCTCGTCAACATGTTTCTCTGCCTCAGCAAATTTGCGTTGTTGGAGCAACATGCCGACGTTTCGCAGCAGTTTGTGGATAGGCGCGATGTCCTGGCCGTTCTTCTGCATCTGCTCCCCATGCTGCTGAATTCGCCGAATCTTGGCTGCGAGTTGCGGCGGAAACCCCGGCGGGAAACCTCCCGGACGGCCACCCCGTGGTCGCCGCACCGCTTTCGGCCGCTCGCCCGGTTTCTCCAACTGCTTGACGGCGATGGCGTGACGCTTGCGAACAAAGTCTTTCATCGATGCGACAACGTCGTCGTAGCTGCGATCGGAAGGCACGGTGACGCGGCGGTGAGGAAATGGATCGGCCTTCAGGTCGTCTTTGATCAGCGCGTACTTGGCATCGATGGTTCCGCAGAGGCGTTTCGGTTCAAAATACTTATCGAGAATCACCCGAGCCGCTCGGCGGTATCTTTGTAACAGCGCGGGGTCAGTCACGATGCGTTCCAACAGGGGATTCGGCCCGCCGCTCAACGGAACCGGCCAGGCGGCATTCCAGTCGGCCAACACATGGATTTGCCCAAACGCGGTTTCGGTGAATCCCACGTCGAGATCCCAAGGCAAATATCGCCAACGGTCACTCTTCGGATTGTGGTACAGATAATAGTTGTGCGGATTCCAACCGGTCAGTTGATCGAAAGCGCCCGACAGCAACATGACGGCCGTCACTTTCAGAAAGTCGTCCACTTCAAATCTGGGTTCCAGCTTCTCGGCGAAACCTTTCTGCTCTGCCCCATTGATGAATCGGATCAAGTCAACCAGCCGTTCGCGTTTCTTCTTGGCCGACTTGCTCTTGGCCTCGAACGCCCGCTTGTAAGCCGATGGCTCGTCGCCGAGAAATTGCAGGTTGGCCCCCGGTCCCCCTTCATCCACCTTAAACAATTGACCTTTCGCGTCGGGCAGATGGTTTTCGATGAACGACTGATCGATTCGTTCGACGTTGCCGTAGACACCGATGTACTCGCCGTTCAAGTGGAGCTTCGCAAAGTTGCAGCGGTGCGTCTTGATGCCCTGGTCGCGAAGAATCTCGGTAATAATCGGTTCGCTGAACAGGCTGCCGAACTGGACGCCGTTGTCGAAGGAAACCCGCCGCAAGCCGAAGAACCGGCCATCGTCATCGTACTTGTCGAACTTGACCAGATAGCTTCGCTTGTGCTGCTGATTCGGATTGGACGAACTATTGCCCTTAAACCGAACCGCCACCTTCTTGACGGAAACATCCCGCCACCGAAACGACGCCGGCACATAGACCCGCTTCGGCAAAGCCGCCAGCATGAGTTGCCGGTTCTCCTTGGTGATTTCCAAATGAACCGACTGGACTTCATCGGGACGGTAGTACTCGTCCAACCGATCGCCATCAGCCGCCGCGGCAACCGCGACGTGACTGCACAAGGTCGCCAATACAACGCACAACAATTGAGACTTCATATTTGCGATTCACTCCTGAGTTGGAGAAACGCCCAGATTTGAAGGCGGACAGTGGCACGCGTCAGAATCTCACACAAGACCGATGAGTGGCACGTACCGGCGAGAACTGCCAACCAAGGAATCGATTCTAACGATTGCTTGTCCGATTGTCCCACGAATGGGGCAACTTCGGCAGCGGGAGTTTGGGATCGACCAACGGGAGCCCCCATAGGCATCAAGTTAAGGGAATTCAAGTTTTGAGGGATCGTTCAATAGTTCGAAAGTACTGGGACGTTTGCGTTTGTTTTGGCGGGCGATTCTTGTGTCACGGATGACAACTGATGGTCAAATGATAATATGGAGCAATACCACATCAGTTGCCGGAGAATAACACCATGAGCAGTGCGCCCAAAGAATGGACGTTGCAGGGATTTGTCGATCACTTCGAGCTGGTCCACAAGAAGATGCTGGATCACAAGTTTGTGTGGATGTTGGGGGCAGGCGCGTCGCTTGCTTCGGGAATTCCATTGGGTAGTAAACTCGTCGATCGCTGGCTGACTGAACTGCACGTTCGGGAGCATGACGGGGAAACGTCGTTGAAGAAGTGGGCGACGGCGAAGAATCTGGACATCAAGGGTTTCAAATTCAAGAAACGCGCCAGTTTCTATTCCAAGGTTTACGAACGGCGCTTTCGGGACTACCCGGATGAGGGGTACGCCTACTTGGAAGACGTAATGGCCAAAGCCGAACCGAGTCCGGGGTATTCTATTCTGGCCGCAGCGTTGGCGGGAAAGACGTCCGAACAGGCGCCACGTCACAACGCTGTGGTAACGACGAATTTTGACAATCTGGTTGCCGACGCGCTGGCGATTTACACCGACACGTTTCCGTTTGTGTGCGGACACGAATCGCTTACGCCGTTTGTCAGAGTGGCGATGCGGCGTCCGGTGGTCTGCAAGATTCATCGCGACCTGCTGCTGGCGCCGCAGAACGATTGGCGCAGTCTGCGGCGATTGAGAGACCCTTGGGGATCGGCACTCCGCGCTTTGTTCGAGCATTACACCCCGTTGTTCATAGGTTACGGGGGCAACGACGACACGTTGATGGACCTTCTAGAATCACTCCAGCCGGGTGACATCAAGGGGCAAATGATCTGGTGTCACCATGAGAGTGGGAAACCAAGCAAGCGAATTAAAAACGTCGTCGCCTACCATAAGGGCATTCTCGTTCCCGTCCCTGATTTCGACCTGCTAATGGTGCTGTTGGGCGAGAAGATGGGCATTACCTTGTTGGATAAAGAAATAGGCGATCGCGCCGACGTACGAACCGCACGGTACGTCGATCGCGCCGACGTACGAACCGCACGGTACGTCGATCGCATCCTAAATTTCGACACGGTCGGACACCCGGAAGTGACAGCGGCGCTGGCAGAGACGCTGGAGCGCTCAGGCGGTTGGTGGGCGTGGGAGCAGAAGGCCAGGTTGGAGGAAGATCCAAAGCGGCGCGAGATAGTGTATCGGCAGGGGATTGAGCATTGTCGAGACAGCGCACCGCTACACGGTAACTTCGCGATCTTTATGACGGACGTGCAGGGCGAACACGACGAGGCGGAATCGCTTTACCGCAAAGCCCTCGCACTCGATCCCAAGAATGCCATCAACACCGGCAATTTCGCGAACTTTATGAAGAACGTGCGGGGCGATCACGACGAGGCGGAACGGCTCTACCGCAAAGCCCTCGCACTCGATCCCACGCAGGCCCTCCACACCGGCAATTTCGCGGGCTTTATGACGGACGTGCGGGGCGATCACGACGAGGCGGAATCGCTCTACCGCAAAGCCGTCGCACTCGATCCCAAGCAGGCCCTCCACACCGGCAATTTTGCGGGCTTTATGACGGACGTGCGGGGCGATCATGACGAGGCGGAACGGCTCTAC
>JABISG010000073.1 GCA_018699955.1 Planctomycetaceae bacterium
ACTGGCGTGTCGCCAGTGCCCACCGCGCTGCGCTGGCGACACGCCAGTGGCACCCATTGATGTGGCACACACATCGACTGAGAAACGACAGGTTACTAAGCGCTGCGTCCGATGTGAGGGAATGGCACGGCGACTGACTCGGTTCCCGCGGTTTCTTCCTCATCTGAGGAGCCCCCGGAGGTCGCTCCATCAGGCCGCACTGTTTCATGCGTTCCGTCGTTATCGACAGTCCGGCCCGCGACCAATGCGTAGGCAATGCCAATGCAGAAAGCCGTCGCAGCCGATGCGTAGAACATGGCGATGAAGCCCATCTTCGCGCCGAATCGTGCTCCGAAATAGTCGATGAAGCCGCCCAACAGTGGCGCGGAAATCATCGCCCCCAATTCGGTAAAACCCAGCACCAGCGTGGTGCCGCTGCCACGATATTCCGGGGGAAACGCCCCAGACCCCAGCGAGATAACCGCAGGAAACAGCAATGCATGTCCCCACCCGCAGGCGATCGAGGGGATAATAAAATGCCACTCGGCAGTCACCCAGGGCAGCATGCAATGCCCAACACAGTGGCCGGCCAACCCGAACAGGATCATTCGGTGTCGGCCAACAGTTCGGCTCCACTGCCGCGTCGCCAACCGAAAGACGAACGCCGACGACGCGTACCCGGTGAAAAACGTGCCAATTCCGCTGACGTCGTACCCGGATGCTTGCAGGTGAGTTGTGAACCGGGTTAGAAACACGGTGATGACCGTGAAGCCAACTCCCATCATCAGTGCGGCTAGCACCGAGAATCCCGGCCAATAGCGAAACAGCAACCGATGCGCGGGCGGAGTTTCTCGCGGCGCACGATGCACGTCGCGATGTGTCAACCGGGCAACCAACGCCAGATAGATGGCGCCCAATACGGCCGCACCGCCAAACAGGGCAACGAACCGGGGGTTACCCGCAGGCAGCCCATTGAAGATCGCATCGCCGAGTTGCGAACCGATAATCATCCCCACAAAGCCACTGCTTCCCAAGCTGCCGATGACTTCCGTCCGCCGCTCCGGTGGCACCTGATTCTGAATGTGCACAATCGAGCAAGTAAACATGCCCGCCAAAGCGGCGGCAAATGCCACGCGGGCAGCGTACAACTCCCACGAGAGTTGCCGACAGACAATGAATACGCCACAACTGAGAATGAACAGCAGACCGCTCAACATCCACAGTTTGCGCGTACCAAACCGGTCAATCGCTTGCCCCAGCCCCAGGCGGACCACCAGCGCACCGAGAACGCCGACGCTGACAATCACCCCGGCAATTTTTTCGCTGCCGCCGAGATACGCAACCAATTCGGCAAACCGAAACGTCAGCGCATTAGCCATCACCAACGCAACATTTGCCGCGTAGGACATCCAGAAGACGGAATTGTAAACCGATTGTTGCCGGACCTGCGGCGCATCGCGAAGTAGTGTCGTGCTCATTCTGGCCAAATGTGGACGGTATCCGCGCTATTGCGAAATCGACGGACCTCGGAGAAGCCAGGTCCGCAACAACAGCCGGAGGAGGGTGATGTCATCGAAATAAAAAAAGGGGCTTCGTTCAACAAGCTAGATTGGCAAACCGAAATGTGGTTCGCGGCAGGACCCCGATTTTAATCGGTACGGGCGGAAATGAACAGCAACATGCGATGACAAGGAGACAATTCAGGCGGTGAGGCTCCCCAAAGTGAGCTCCAGAGCCTATTTTGGGGGACAGATACCGATGAAGCGCAATCCCAGAACTGAAACCAGTGGAGATGTTCGTGACAATCGACCTGCAAACGCTTACCGACGCCTTATCTAACCACATGCCGTCGGTTCTTCGCTGGTGTGGGGCTGCCGCCAAACGCTTGCGACACTTTGATGTGGCCGTGACGGGAAAAACTTCGGGCAGTCCAACGTCCGACGCATTAACGCTGGCGGACTTGATCGTTCAGGAACTGCTCGTCGCGGCACTGCGAGACTGCGATCCCATTTTCCGTCGCTGCCGCATCGAAGGGGAAGAATACACGGGCGACATGGAGCATTTTGCCAAGGAAAGCGAATACACCATCGCCTTGGATCCGATCGACGGGACTAAACATTACCGCGACAAGACGGGCAACGGCTATGCCGTCATGCTGAACGTGCAGACGGAAGAAACCGTGGTTTACTCGTTGGTTTACATTCCCGAAACCGGGCCGCATGGCACCTGGGTCGAAGCGTGTGGAGAGAGAATTGTTTGCGGCGAGGACGATCCGACTCGACCGGCCGAAGAGGTGCTGCGATCAATTCCGCCCGTCGATCCGGCAACGCGACCCGACGGCAAGGAGATTTATCTCATCGGGTTTCAGGACGAAGACCCTCAAAAAGCACAATTGGTTACCGATGCCGGCCTGCTGGGACGCACGGTTGATGACATGCCGGGGAGCATTTTTGAGCTGTTTTCACGCGGGAAATACGGCGGTTCGCTGATTCATTCGCCGAACATTTACGATTTCCCCGTGACCATGCACATCGCTCGAATTCTGGGTGGCGATGCCGTTTGGACGCACAATCGGCAGCCGGTGAACTTCCGAGAATTATGGAACGACGACCGCGTCGATATGCTGCGTCTTCCCGGAATCGTCGCCTGTAGCGACAATCGCGAAACACTCGAAACACTCTGCGAGGTGGCAGCCGGCTGGAGTTCGGATCGCTACGCAGACGAGGGTTGAAGAACGGGAGCAGCGGGGACGGTCGGCTGGCATTCGTCCGTCTCCGGCTTCGTCGCTTCAACCAGAATGCCGCCCATTTTGAAGAAGCGGTGCATCCGCGTAAACCACAATTGCTCTTTCCACGGCAGCCCCGCTTCGAGACAGGCGGATTGCAATTCATCGCGATTGTACGTGCGACACTTCCACGTTCGGCTGACAAGAGCACCAGAAAACGTATCTTCTGTCGTCAAAATCAGCGCGCTGCCGCCCGGCTTCAGCACGCGCCCCACTTCACGCAGGCCCGGCACCGGATCGGGAAGATGCTCGATGACCCAGCCGCAGGTCACGCAATCGAAGGCACCATCGACAAACGGCATCCGCAGCATATCTCCCGAGAGATAATGCGGACGGGAACTTTTCAGCCGATTTCTAGCCCGAACCAGCATCCGCTGAGAGAGATCGAACGCGACCAGTTGTGTCCGTGGTTGAGTGGCCTTCAGTAAATGCCGCAGAATCTGGCCGGCGCCCGACCCGACATCCAGAATGCTCTTTGATTCGCTGACATCGAACTGCCGCTTGCGCAACACCCGCCCAATCAGCGGATCGTGCAGTGAAATGATGCTTCCCATCGCCAAAACCGCGCCGGCCGGGCCGTCGTAAATTTGACGAATGTGGCTACGGTATTGATCGAGGCTCAACCGCCGAATTCCGGATGACTCCACCAGATTGCGGATGCCCTTCTTTCGGCGGCCCTTCCATTCCGATTGAGCTGACTTCAATTTCGTCATGAACGGCGATTTCCATCAGCGTGCCTCCCCAACAAAACTGCGAATCGACCGCAGTTCAACGAGGGAGCTCGGTGTCAGTGAATCTCGGTTGATGCCGCCTCAGGTTGGCGAGTCCTGTTTCTGTTCGGCGAAAAACATGGTTCCCTTATAACGTTATAGGCAAGTTACGTGGTAATTTCCCCTCTGAGTGAGCCTTGGCAGGACGAATCGGTGAAAAAACGGTCGGAAACTGGTCCATGAAAGACGGGCAGGTAGCCGGGATCGTCTCTGCCGTCGGTCCTTATGCAACTCGACTCGATGACTCCGAGATCCTCATCTGCTTGAACGGCCACCCGCCGATCATTATCATTTCCTACACGGCACTTCCGACGCAGGTGCGGGATCAGGTTTCGGTCCGCGCGTCGGAAATTGACGAACCGCTGCATTCGGCAGACTCGAAATCAATAAAGCACAGACATCATCACCGCATTGCCGGTTACCTTCCCTTTCCGGGTCAACTTCCCTTTCAGCACATAGCGATGCGAATGTCATGACACAGGTAGTCGATATCCGCAACGCCGACGACCCGCGCGATGTGATTCATCGGTCGGTCCAGTTGTTGGCCGACGGTGAACTCGTTGCCCTCGCAACCGAGTCGGGATATGTGCTGGCCGCCCATCTGCTGAACGCGGATGCGGTTCAGCGACTTGTCTCGCTTTCTCCTGATTCCAAGCCGTTCAGCCGCCAGTTGGCCATCAAGAGTGCGCAGGAAGTCCAGGACTACGTTCAGAATCTTTCGCGACTGGGAACAAAGCTGACGCGGCGGTACTGGCCGGGACCGGTTGCGATTGTGCTGCGAGTTGAGCAGGCACAAGGGCTATTCGAGGCCGTCTCATCCGAGACACGCTCTGCCCTGATCGATGCCGACCGTTGCGGCTTTCGCGTACCCGCCGACGACGTCTTCCGTGAAGTGCTGCGGCTGAGTCAAGCACCGCTGGTCGTGGCGACCGAACACCGGTCCGATTCGCAATCGACGATGGTTCGGCAGGCGAGCGACATCACCGATTTGTATGGCGACGATGTGGCGATGGTCGTCGATAACGGTCCCAGCCGATACGATCAGCCCGCTCCGATTGTGGAAATCGAAAACGAACGGTGGAAATGTATTCGCCCCGGCGTGGTCAATGAAACGACATTGAGCCGGCTGGCGAGCGAAGTGTATCTGTTTGTCTGCACAGGCAACACATGCCGCAGCCCGATGGCCGAAGGTTGGTTTCGCAAATTGTTATCACAACGGCTCAAATGCAACGAGGACGATCTGGTCGATCACGGTTACCTCGTCACCTCTGCGGGGCTGGCGGCGGCGTTTGGGTCGTCGGCAAGTCCGGAATCCGTTTCGGTGGCTGCGGAACACGATATCGACCTGCACGCACACGAAAGCCGGCCGCTGACCGACCAGATGCTCGATCAGGCCGATCACATCTATACGATGACGCGGGGACATCGAAATTCGATCCTCTCCATTCGTCCCGACTTAGCCGACACCGTCAGCGTCCTCTCGCCCGATGGCGGCGACGTCCCCGATCCGATTGGTTTCGGACTCGATGAATACAAAAACTGTGAAAAGAAGATCAAAGAATCGGTCAGATTAATTGTTGATCAACTCCCATCCCCATGAATTCGCGAAGTCAGCCCCAGAACCGCAGGGCTGCGAATTGGACGCCGATTCAATAGAATGCTGTATTGCCGCTCTGTGGCACGTCGAAATTTCGTCCTGAATTGTAAAGTTGGCTCACTATGAAAATCGCTGTCGCCAGTGATCATCGTGGCTTTCCTATGAAAGCCAAAGTCGTTTCATTGCTCGAAAACCTCAGCCACGAAAGCATGGATCTCGGCCCCGACAGCTCCGAGAGCGTCGATTATCCCGACTTCGCCGAAGTTGTCGCCGAAGCTGTCAGTAGCGGTAAAGTCGATAGCGGCATTCTCATCTGCGGCACCGCCACCGGTATGTGTATTACGGCCAACAAGTTTCCCGGCGTGCGTGCTGCGTCGTGTCACGACGAGTTGACCACCCAGATGAGCCGGCTGCACAACGATGCCAACGTTCTCTGCCTGTCGGGCGATTTGCTGGGCGATCGGCTCGTTGATCGTATGGTTGAAGTCTGGTTGAACACCAAGTTCGAGGGGGGACGACACGCACGCCGTGTCGAAAAGATCACAGCAATTGAATCGCGCTTCTTGCAGCAACAATAAGGGATGATGACGGGCAACCCCATCCAACTCCTGAACGCAACCCGAGATCAAACACTTCAGAGAATAACTCAGTCCGGCCGATGACGGTGTGAGTCTCGGTCGGCAATGACAAGACAGACGGTAGGGAGATTTATTGATGGACCCGGCAGCACTGAAATACGCAAAAACACACGAGTGGATTCACGTTGAGGGAGACACCGCGACGGTCGGCATCAGCGACTTCGCCGTCAAGCACCTGACCGATCTGGTCTACATCGAATTGCCCGAAGTCGGCCGCACGTTGAGTGCCGGCGAAGGGTTTGGCGAAGTAGAAAGCGTCAAGGCAGTCAGTGACCTCTACGCACCCGCCTCGGGAGAAATCATCGAGGTGAACGAGTCACTGGCCGACGACCTGGCAACGCTGTCGGAAGACCCGTTCGGCCAAGGGTGGATGATCAAACTCAAAATCAACGACGCATCAGAAACCGACTCACTGCTGGACCGCGCAGCATACGAAGCACAATGCGCCGCCGACGGGTAACGGAACCAGTTATGCGTGGGTGGCCGGGGCTGGAGTCTTTACGAAGCCCCGGATCGCATTCAGCATAATCGAAACCGGGGCTTCCCTACGGTCCAGCCCCGGTCACCCGACGAATTCACCTGCCCGGCATGAAACTTCTGCCGGTTTTCTCCTAAACAGGATTCGACTTCATGAGTTCCGTCGCCGATACGCTGGGCCGATTTGTCTGGCACGATTTGATGACGACCGACGTGGAAGCGGCCACAGCGTTTTACACGGCGTTGTTTCCCGATTGGCGGATCAACACGGTGCCAATGGAGGGCGGCTTCGACTACCACATGGTTGGCACGGCTGGCGACAATGTGTGCGGAATTCTGGAATTGGACGAGGCGTTGGGGTTTCCGTCGCATTGGATCAGTTATGTGGCCGTCGAAGATTGTGACGCAGCCGTTGCCAAGCTGGAACAACTCGGCGGCACGTGCGTTCTGCCGACAATGGAGATTGCATCTATCGGAAAGTTTGCCATCGTCCACGATGCCCAGGGTGCACACTTCAAGTTCTTTCAGATGGAGATTCCATCGGCACTGCCCGAACGCCCGGCGGTTGGTCAGTTCTGCTGGGATGAATTATTGACGTCCGACATCCAGGCGGCGCGCACAATGTATTCCGAACTTTTTGGTTGGGAAGCGACCGACGAAGAAGTCCCCGGCCTCGGCAAGTACACGCTGTTCAAGAAGGACGCGAAGGATGTCGCCGGTGCAATGTCGTTGCCGCCCGGCGCGGAGGCTCCCTCGAATTGGCTACCCTACTTGACGGTGGGCGATGCCGATGCGAGTGCGGCTTGCGCCGCGAAGAACGGCGGTGCAACCTATGTTGAACCGCAGAACATTGAAGGTGTCGGCCGTTTCAGCGTCCACGCCGATCCCACCGGCGCCGCATTCGCAATGCTGCAGCCGTTGGAGAAATGACAGCGTCGCTTCATCGGTTCCTGCGTGAAGGCTCAGGCTAACCCCTGCCGACGCGCGGATTCTACGTGTGCGCAGTGAATCGGGTCGCCGGTTGCGGTATGATCGGTGGATCAGAATTGCGTTGCGTGTTAGGCCATTCGGGACAACCTGGAAGAAACACAATGAAATACCTTCTCCCCCTGTTCGCGCTGTTGGTGGTTTCTGCGGCCGATGCTGCCGAGCGTCCCAATATCTTGTGGATCACCAGTGAAGACAACGGTCCGCATTTGGGTTGCTACGGCGACAAGTATGCCGACACTCCGAACATTGATGGGCTGGCGGCGCGCGGCACCATTTACCTCAACTGCTGGTCGACCGCGCCAGTTTGTGCGCCGGCACGCACGACGTTGATCTCCGGCTTGTATCCGCCCAGCACCGGTGCCGAACACATGCGGAGCATGACGAGTTTGCCGGACGGCTTTCGCATGTACCCGCAGCATCTTCGTGAAGCGGGATACTATTGCACCAACAACAGCAAGGAAGATTACAACCTGCAGAAGCGCGGCAAAGTTTGGGACGAGTCGAGCCGCAAGGCGCATTGGAAGAACCGCAAAGACGGCCAGCCGTTTTTTGCGATCTTCAATCACACCATCAGCCACGAAAGCCGGATTCGCTCGCGGCCGCACAAGCAGGTACACGATCCCGCCAAGGTGAGAATTCCCGCCTATCATCCCGACACACCCGAAGTCCGGCAGGATTGGGCGCAGTATTACGACAAGCTGACAGAAATGGACGCGAAGGTCGGCAAGAACCTGCAAGAACTGAAAGAGGCCGGCCTGGATAAAGACACCATTATCTTCTACTACGGCGATCACGGTTCGGGAATGCCCCGCAGCAAGCGCTGGCCGTACAACTCCGGGCTGCGTGTTCCGTTGGTGATTTACGTCCCACCGAAGTTCCAGGCGCTTGCCGCCTCCGATTACAAACCGAGCGGCAGCACCGACCGTTTGGTTGGTTTCATTGATTTCCCTGCCACGCTGCTCAGTCTGGCGGGAATCAAGCCGCCCGCACAGTTTCAAGGACACGCTTTCATGGGCCGCCACGAGGCGGACGAGCAGCCGTATATTTATGGATTTCGCGGCCGCATGGATGAGCGATTCGACATGGTCCGCGTGGTGCGCGACAAGCGGTACATTTACATTCGCAATTACATGCCCCACAAAGTTTACGGGCAGTACATCGCGTACATGTTTCAAACGCCAACCACTCAAGTGTGGAAACGTCTTTACGATGAAGGCAAGTTGACCGCTGCCCAGTCGGTCTTCTGGAAGACGAAGCCGCCGGAAGAGTTGTACGATCTCGAATCCGATCCGGATGAAGTCAACAATCTCGCCGGATCGGCCGAACACGGCGACGTACTGCAGCGTTTGAGAAAAGCACAACGTTCTCTGGCCCTGAAGATTCGTGACGTCGGTTTCTTGCCGGAGGCCGAAATCCATTCCCGCGCCGAAGGATCGACTCCCTATGAAATGGGACACGATGAAAAAAAGTACGCGATGGAAAACATCCTCGCGATGGCCGAGATCGCCTCGTCGTTGAAAAGCGAGGTGACACCGAAGCTAACCGCCGGACTGCGAGACAACGACAGTGCCGTCAGATATTGGGCAGCGATGGGACTGTTAATGCGCGGCAGCGAAACGGTTGCGAACTCGCGAGACTCGTTGCGTGCGGCTCTCGCCGATGAGTCGTACAGCGTGCGCGTCATCGCCGCCGAGGCACTTGGGCGCTACGGCAACACCGACGATGTTCGGTTGGTGTTGCCAGTCATCGCCGATGCTTCCGACATGGGCAAGCATGGTGTCTTTGTCTCGATGCTGGCTCTGAACGCGATGGATTCGCTGGGAACGAAGGCTGCACCTCTCAGGCAGACGGTGCAACAGTTACCCAAGACAGTCCCGTCGGTGACCGGCCGAATGAAAGGCTACGTCCCCCGATTGATCGAAAAGGCGCTAGCCGATTTCAACAAATCGCGCGGCCCCCAAGAATAATCCGCAAGCGAGCCGTCGGCTTCATGCCGACGGGCGATGGCAAATTCGGCATACGATCAATCAACCGCTCCGTATCAGTGGGCTTACGCCCACCGCTCGCCTGAGTGGCGCCCGTCGGGCATGCTCCAAATGGATGAGCGCCGATCGACCAGGCGACGTCTACGTCAACTGCGAACCGTGACGCATAATCCTCGCAACCGTAACAACGGGGGGGATCGATGCGACGCGGCGCGGAATGCCATGCGGAATCGTTCTCGCTGCCGCACCGTTTCACGATCTGTAACGGGGAAAAGGTAGTAATATTCCGCACTTTTTTTCCTCCGCAGCCCCAAACAACTGACACATCCCGAATCATTTTTGCGATGACCGCAACACTTGCCCGTTCGCATCTCCAAAACCTGCCATCGGACTGCTCTTGAACTATTTTTCATCTGCAGTTTCGCTTTCTTGGAGATCCACGTTATGGCGTCAGTATCAACCGCAGAATTCGTCGGCACCGACACCTCAGCCCAGACCTCGAATCCAAGCGCGTCCGATTATAGCGGTCGTGTGCTTGATGCGGAGTCTCCGGCGGGACAACACTTCGCTGCGCTGGCGTCGCTGACCGGGCTGCCGATGTTTTGCTGCGACTCATCCACCGGTGAAGTGCTCGCTCATCCAGAAATGACACGTGTGCCGGTCCCCCCCCTTGCCGGTCAGGCACCAATTGCGTCCGGAGAACAGTTTGCTGTGACCGAGCCTGAATCGGGAGTGTTGCAATACGCATTGCGTCTACCGACGACTGACGGAAGCTGCCTCGTCGCGATGGGATACGCGCTCTCATCGTCCGACGTCCAACCGGTCGAAGTCGTCATGGCAGCGGCTGAAAGTGATTGGTCGCAGGCCGACTTCGATGCATGGCTGGAGTCAACACCGCACATCTCGCGCACGTTGCTTGAACGAATGCTGACGTTGGCTGTCGGTGAATTGGATCACGGGGAGTTGGAGTCGTCGATGCTGTTGGAAGTCGAAGAGCTGACTCATCAACTCCAGCAAACCTATGAAGAAATCAGCTTGTTGCACAGTCTGACACACAACATGCAGATTTCGCGGACACCCTTGGAACTGGCCGAAATCTGCGTCGATCGCATCGAGTCAATCATCGCATCCGTCGGCACTGCTGTGTGGATTGAACAAGACGACGAGGATGGCAGGTCGGTTCTGGTTAAAGGAGACCTCCCGTTCGACGAGACGGGCATGGCCCGTTTGATATCGGAATTCGAGTTGCACGACTGGTCGCGGCCGGTTGTCAAGAACAACATCCAGGGAACATTGCTCGGATCAGATTTCCCCGGCCTTGAAAGTCTGGTGATCGTCCCCATTGCGGAAGGATCAAATCGATCGGGTTGGATTCTCAGCTGTAACAGGCAAGACGGAGAGGAATTCGGAACCGTCGAGGCCAATCTGCTGCACTCGTTGGCAACAATTCTGGGAACTCACGTTCGCAACATTGACCTGTATGAACAGCACCAGGAATTGCTCATCGGTTTTGTGCGGTCACTCGTTTCGACGCTCGATGCCAAAGACCCCTACACCCGCGGCCACAGCGAACGTGTTGCCTTGATCGGGCGGCGGCTTGGCGAAGAGTTCAACTTGCCTGAGGAAGACTTGCACAACATTTATCTTTCGGGCCTCCTGCACGACATCGGCAAGATTGGTGTCGATGACCAGATTCTGCAAAAGCCGGGAAAATTAACCGACGAAGAGTATCGCGCGATTCAGGAGCACCCAATGATGGGATACAAGATCCTGAAGGAACTCCGCAATCTGCATCAAGTCCTGCCCGGTGTTCGCAATCACCACGAGTCGTACAACGGCAAGGGTTATCCCGACGGATTGGCTGGAGAGGAAATCCCGCTGATGGCCCGTATTCTGGCTGTGGCCGACAGCTTCGACGCAATGGGCAGCGACCGCCCCTATCGCCAGGGAATGCCGACAGAAAAAATCGAGGAGATTTTCGAGCGAGGCTCCGGCGAGCAATGGGACGCACGCGTCATCAATTCGTACTTCGCCGCCCGCGAAGACATTCGCAACATCTGCGAATCCTACTCCATGTCGAGTTGCTTTGTCGTACCGGCAGGGCAAATGAAAAAGGATTGATTTTGAGCCGTAGGTAGGCGCAGCTCGTGGGTGCTCAAAACAAGAATACACACATGGCGCGACCTAGCCGGTGAATTCGCGGACGATGGCGGCAACCAGATGGCCACCGAATCCCAACGACAGTTTCAGTGCGTTCTCAATCCGCTGCTGCCGCGCAGTTCCCGGTGTGTAGTCGAGATCGCAGTCCGCGTCGGGTTCGGTCAAATTGACGGTCGGCGGGACCACGACGTCACGCATCGCGAGTATCGTGGCCGCAACTTCGACGCTGCCCGCCGCCCCCAACAGATGGCCAATGCCTCCCTTCAAGCTGGAACAACGTAGCGAGTTGGCCACTGTTCCGAACGCTTGTTTCACTGCATTGGTTTCACACAAATCGTTTTGCCGCGTTGCCGTTCCGTGTAGATTGACGTAATCAATTTCCGACGCCGTCAGGCTCCCGCGCCGCAAGACGTCGTGAATGAGACGAATCAGTCCCAGCGGTTTCTCTTCCAATTGAGTCAGGCCACTGACATCGGCTGCATAACCACTCGTGATCCATTCCGCGTAAATATGTGCGCCGCGTGCAATCGCGCGGTCGAGGCGTTCCAGCACAAGCATGCCTGCCCCTTCTCCCACCACAAACCCACTACGGTGACGATCAAACGGGCGACAGGCGGTCGCCGGATCGTCGAATCCTCGCGCGAGAACTCCCAGTCGGCGGAATGAAGCCAGCACCGAAGTGCACAGCGATGCGTCACTGCTTCCAGCGATTACAACGTCGCAATGTCCATCGCGAACCAATTCAAAACCGCGATTCAAGCTCAACAGTCCCGTGGCACAGGCAGCAACCGGACACAAGCAGGGGCCTTCCAATCCGTTCTGGGCGGCGACCATCAACGACGGCATGTTGGGCGGGAATTGATTCCAAACGTTGGTCGGTAGGCCATCTTCTCCTTGAGTGGCCAAACCGTGCGCTGCGACTGCCCGCGACACACTTTGCATTCCCCCTTTGCTCGTGCCAACAACACAACCAAATCGCGTACGATCTTCCTGGTCGAAATTGAGTTCCGCATCGTGAATCGCCTCGGTCGCGGCTTTCACCGCCATCGCAACCACCGGTTCATCAAACGTTTCACCGGCGACTATCACCGGTGAAACCGTCTGCGGTGCCGATGCGCCGGCGAATTGCCACGAACCCGCCAGATCCAACTCGTCGGCTCGCAGCCACCGCGTGGCGCTTTCGCCCCGTCTCAACGCGTCCCAACTCTGCTCGCGCGTCGATCCGAATGGAGTGATGAGACCAATGCCCGTCACGACGACACGCTGCTGCGAAAACGAACTGGTCATCTCTCGATCACTTGGGTTTCTTCAAAAGTGCGGCCGCTGCTTCGATTCGCCGTCATCGGCAGCAGCCGACGGAACAACCGTAACGGCCACAACCATCGCGACCGCCAAACAATGCAGACAAATTGACATCATGCATCCTCAAGCAAACGTTCGTCGGGCAGCAGCGTACTGGCTTCCATCGTAACCACGCAAGGAACGGCAGTCCACGGGGCCGATCGTACGGGGAACTTCAAAAAGGGTAAACGAGTTGGTCAGTCCTACCCGATATTCTACTGTATTCATTGACACAACGGAGACGAATGACAGCTTTGACTTGGAAGCCAAAAACCCCTATCATATCTGTGCATTTTGATACTTAAATGACCACTGCACCGCGTTTCGCGATGAACAGCGTTTGGAGACAACTTTTATGTTGACGATTCTTGGCAGGAACAGTTCTGGCCGACGTGACTTCTGCGATGGACTTTCGCGCCGCGGTTTTCTGAAAATCGGTGGCATGGCCATGGGCGGGTTGTCGCTGCCGCAGGTGCTGCAAGCGGAAGCCGAAGTTGGCACCGGTTCGTCGCACAAAGGGATCATCAATATTTACATGCCGGGCGGACCGTCGCACATCGACTTGTGGGATTTGAAACCCGATGCGCCGGCAGAGATTCGCGGCGATTTCCGTCCCATCGCGACCAACGTGCCGGGCGTGGAAATCTGCGAGATGTTTCCGCGGATGGCGCAGATGATGGACAAGTTCGTCCCCATTCGTTCCATCAGCGATGCCGACGGTCGGCACGATTGCTATCAGTGCATGACTGGCCGAAAATTTGGCGAACGTAAGCCACCGGGCGGATGGCCGGCGGCCGGTTCGTGGGTCTCAAAATTACAAGGTCCGGTTAACACGGCCGTGCCGCCGAATGTCGCCTTGATGTACCCGACCGGCAATCGCACCTGGGGCGAGCCGGGCGTCGGTGGTTTTCTTGGCGTTGCCAACACCCCGTTTAACCTCGTGGGCCGCAAAGCGCGCAGTTCGGCCGAACATATGATTCTCAAGGGAATCTCGCTCGAACGTTTGGGTGACCGTAACAAACTCATGAAAGCCCTTGATGGCTTTCACCGCGAAGCTGACAACAGCGGTTTGATGGACAGCATGGACATCTACACGCAGCAGGCCATCGGTATTTTGACGACATCGAAGTTGGCCGACGCGCTTGATCTGTCGAAAGAAGACCCCGCGATTCTTGCTCGCTACGGAAAAAGCGACGAAAAATTCCAGCGCGACGGCGCGCCGAAGATGATCGAGAACTTCTGCGTCGCGCGGCGATTGATTGAAGCCGGAGCGCGATACGTTTCGCTCAATTACAGTCGCTGGGATTGGCACGGCGGCGACGGCTTGAACTTCCCCCGTTCGCGGCAGGAAATGCCGCTGCTGGATCAGGGTCTGTCGGCCCTCATTACCGACTTGCACGAACGCGGCCTCGACAAAGATGTGGCGGTAGTCGTTTGGGGCGAGTTCGGTCGCACACCGAAAATCAATCGCAACAACAGCCGCGATCACTGGCCGAAAGTTTCTTGCGCGATGATGGCCGGTGGAGGCATGCAAACCGGTCAAGTCATCGGCAAGACCAACCGCTACGGCGAGTACGCCGTCGAACGTCCCGTGAAGTTCCAGGAAGTCTTCGCCACGCTCTACAAGAGTGCCGGCATCGACTACAAGAGCGTTCGCGAGTTCGATCAGGGCGGCACGCCGCGTTACATGGTCGATCAGGGCATCGAACCGCTCCGCGAACTCGTCTAGGATTCGCGAACACTCTCAACTCCTGGGGTGCCACTGGCGTGTCGCCAGTGCATCGC